>NZ_CP059851.1:1448750-2173125 GCF_014117445.1 Sandaracinobacteroides saxicola
CAGCTGTCGGCCTATGCCGCGGCGGGGCAGTTCGATGCCTGGGCGAAGGTACGCGGCGTGACGAAGGCGAAGTTTGACCAGTGCCTGGCCGACCAGGGCGCGTTCCAGCGCCTGCAGGCGGCGGCGCAGGCGGGGCAGGAACAGTTCAACATCTCGGCGACGCCGACCTTCATCATCAACGGCACGCGCGCCGACGGGGTGTTCAACTGGGCGACGCTGGAACCCAAGATCATGGAAGCCCTGAAATAGGTGCGCTTTGACCGGCTGCGGCTGAGCGGGTTCAAGAGCTTCGTCGAGCCGACCGAGCTGTTGATCCGCGACGGGCTGACCGGGGTGGTGGGGCCGAACGGCTGCGGCAAGTCCAACCTGCTGGAGGCGCTGCGCTGGGTGATGGGCGAAAGCTCGCCCAAATCCATGCGCGGCGGCGGCATGGACGATGTGATCTTCGCTGGCACGGCGCGGCGGCCGGCGCGCGATTTCGCCGATGTGACGCTGACCATCGACAACCGCAGCCGCAGGGCCGCGGCCCAGTTCAACGCCGACGATGTGCTGGAGGTGAGCCGGCGGATCGAGCGGGAGATGGGCAGCGCCTATCGCATCAACGGGCGGGAGGCGCGGGCGAAGGCCGTGCAGCTGTTGTTCGCCGACGCGGCGACGGGGGCGCACTCGCCGGCGCTGGTGAGCCAGGGGCGGGTGGCGGCGATCATCGCGGCAAAGCCGGTGGAGCGGCGGGCGCTGCTGGAGGAGGCGGCGGGCATTTCCGGCCTGCATGTGCGGCGGCGGGAGGCGGAGATCCGCCTGCGCGCGGCCGAGGCCAACCTGGCGCGGCTGGCCGATGTGATGGCGGCAAGCGAGGCGCAGGCGGCGAGCCTGCGGCGGCAGGCACGGGCGGCGGCGAAATATCGCGAGCTGAGCGAGGCCATTCGCGCGGCGGAGGCCCGCTTGCTGCACGCGCGCTGGGCGGCGGCGCAGGAGGAGGTGCGGGCGGCGGAGGCGGCGCAGGATGCGGCGGAGGCAACGCTGAACGAGCTGACGCGCGCGGCGGCACGCTTGAGCGCGGAGCAGGCCAATGCGGCGGCGGCGATGCCCGGGCTGCGGGCTGTGGAGGCGGAGCGGGCGGCGGCGGTGCAGCGGTTGACGACGGCGCGGGCCACCCTGCTGGCGGAACGCGCGGCGGCGGTGCAGCGGCTGGCCGACCTGGATGCGGCGCTGGCGGCGGCGCAGGCGGAGACCGAGCGGGAGCGCGGGCGGGCGGCGGATTCGGCGGCGACGCAGGCGCGGCTGGCGGGTGAGCGGGAGATGGCGGAGCGAGCGGCGGCGGAGGCCGAGGCGGCACGCGGGCCGGGGATGGCGGCGGCGGAAGCGGCGGCGGTGGCGAGCACCGAGGCCGAGCGCGGGCTGGCGAGCGCGGTGGAGGCGCATGCCGCGCTGCTGGCGGAGGCACGCAGCGCGCGCGCCGGGGCCGAGGCGGCGAAGGGTCGGGCGGAGCGTGTGGGTGCCGAGTTGGCCCGGCTGACGCGGGAACGGGACGCGGCGCTGGCGAGCCGGGCGGCGCAGGAGTCGGTGGCGGCGATCGCGGCGGCGGAGGCCGAGGTGGAGCGGCTGGCCGGGGTGGCGGCCGAGGCGGCCGAGGCGATCGCGGCGGCGGAGGCGGAACGGCGGGCGGCGGCGGGGGCGCGGGAGACGGTGGAGCGGGCGCTGACCGCGGCGCGCAGCGAGCTGGCCGGGCTGAGCGCGGAGCTGGCGGCGCTGGAGCGGCTGGCGGCGGGCGCGGCGGGGAAGGTGAAGGGCCGGGTGGCGCTGTCGGTGGCGGCGGGGTTCGAGGCGGCGCTGGCGGCGTCGCTGGGCGAGGATGTCAATGCCGAGGTCGGCGCGGGTGCGGCGGGCGAGAAGCCGGTGCGGCGCTGGCTGGGGGCGGCGGGAGAGGGCGATCCCGCCTTGCCGGCCGGCGTGCGGGCGCTGGCGGCGATGGTCGAGGCGCCGGTGGAACTGGCGCGGCGGTTGCGGCAGGTGGGGGTGGTGGACGGGGTGCCGGAGGCGGCATTGCTCGCGGGCCTGCTGCCGGGGCAGCGGCTGGTGAACCGCGAGGGGGCGCTGTGGCGCTGGGACGGCTTCTTCGCGCCACCGGGGGGTGCCCAGGGTGCGGTCGCGGAATCGTTGCGGCAGGCGAACCGGCTGGCGGAGCTGAAGGCGGCGGTGGCGCCGGCGAAGGCGCGGGTGGCGGAGGTGGAGGCCGAGCTGGCGGTGCAGAAGGGCGCCGAAAGCGCGGCGGCATCGGCGGAGGCGAAGGGCCGCGCGGCGCGGGCGGAAGCCGAGCGCGGGCGGGAGCAGATCGCCGGGCGGCTGGCGGGGCTGCGGGCGGCGGCGGCGCAGGCGGCGGCGCGCGTGGAGGCGATGAGCGCCAGCATCGCGCGGCTGGGCGCCGAGGGCGAGGCGGCGCGGGCGGAAGCGGTGGCGGCGGGGGCGGCGCTGGCGGACCTGCCCGATGCCAGCGCGGCGGCGGGCGCGGTGGCGGAGGCCCGCGGGCGGGCGGAACGGGCGCGGGCGGCGCTGGCGGCGGCGCGGGCGGAGGCGGCGGGGGTGGAGCGCAGCCTGGCGGAGGCGCGCGCCAGGATGGCCAGCCTGGGGCGCGAGATCACCGAGTGGCAGGGACGTGATGCGGCGGCGGCGGGGGCGCTGGAGGCGTTGCGGCGGCGGGTGGCGGGCCTGGGCGAGGAGCGGGCGCGGCTGGTGAGCGAGCCGGCGGCGATGGGCGCGCGGCTGGGGCTGCTGGAACAGGAGCTGGGCGCGGCGGAGGAAGCGCGCGGGCAGGCGGGCGACGCGGTGCTGGCGGCGGAGCTGTCGCTGGCGGAGGTGGACCGGGCGGCGCGGGCGGCGAATGGCGCGGTGGCGGATGCGCGGGAGGCGCGGGCGACGATGGCGGCGCGGGTGGCGCATGCGCGGGAAGGCATCCAGGCGCTGCATGCGCAGGTGGTGGCGACGTTCGGGATCGCGCCGCGGGCGCTGCCCGAGGCGCTGGGGTTCGCGCGGGAGACGGTCGAGGTGGAAGGGCTGGCGGCGCGGCTGGACGGGATGGTGGCGGAGCGGGAGCGGCTGGGGGCGGTCAACCTGCTGGCCGACAAGGAGCTGGGGGAGATCGAGGCCGGGCTGGCGGTCCAGAAGCAGGAGAGCGGCGAGCTGGAGACGGCGATCGCGCGGTTGCGCGGCAGCATCGGCAATCTGAACCGCGAGGGGCGGGTGCGGTTGCTGGAGGCGTTTCGGGCGGTGGACGGCCATTTCCGTGACCTGTTCGTGACGCTGTTCGGCGGCGGGGCGGCGGAGCTGCGCCTGAGCGAATCGGACGATGTGCTGGAGGCGGGGCTGGAGATCATGGCGCAGCCGCCGGGGAAGAAGTTGCAGTCTCTGACCCTGCTGTCGGGTGGGGAGCAGGCGTTGACGGCATGCGCGCTGATCTTCGCTCTGTTCCTGACCAACCCGGCGCCGATCTGCGTGCTGGACGAGGTGGATGCGCCGCTGGACGATGCCAATGTGGAACGCTTCTGCAACCTGCTGGACCATATGGCGGGGCTGACGGAGACGCGGTTCCTGATCGTGACGCATAATGCCGTGACGATGAGCCGGATGCACCGGCTGTTCGGGGTGACGATGGCGGAGGCGGGGGTGAGCCAGCTGGTGAGCGTGGAATTGCGGGAGGCGGAGCGTCTGGTGCAGCGGACATAGCGCCCCTGAAATGCGTCGCCACCGGGCACGGCCATTGACGATAGTTGCTTGTCATCGCGGCAAGGGGATTTAAGCTTCGCCGGGCGCGGGTGTTTCGCGCCGGGAGCCGGTTCGGATGGAGTTGGGGATGCGGACGGGGCTGGGGCTGGTGGCGGTGGCGCTGGCTTGCGGACAGCAGGCGCGGGCGGCGGAGCAGGTGCAGATCGCGCCGGCGCCGGCCTGGGTGGTGCCGGTGGTGGTGCCGGCATCGGACGAGAAGCAGCGCGCCGCGCCGATCGAGTTGTTGCTGGCCGACCGCCAGCTGTTGCTGGAGCGTGGCAAGGTCAGCAGCCATACCGGGCTGGCCATGCGGATCAACACGCCGCAGGGGCTGGCGGCGGGCAATATCTCCCTGCCGTGGCGACCGGAGACCGATGTGCTGACCGTGCATCGGCTGGTGATCCGCCGGGGTGACAAGGTGATCGACGTGCTGGCGGATCAGCGCTTCACGGTGATCCGGCGCGAGCAGAATCTGGAGAATGCCGTGCTGGACGGCGTGCTGACTGCCAACATCCAGCCCGAGGGGTTGCAGGTGGGGGATGTGCTGGAGCTGGCGGCGACGGTCGTGTCGAGCGACCCGGTGCTGGGCGGGCGGGTGGAGGCGGTCGTGGCGGACTGGAACGGCCTGCCGGTCGGCCGGGCGCATTTCCGCGCGCAATGGCCGGCGGCGTTGAAGGTGCGGTTGCGGCAGGACGGCGCGCTGCCGCCGCTGAAGCCGGCAACGGCGAACGGCCGGACGGTGGTGGCGCTGACGCTCGACGGGCTGATGCCGGAGCAGCCACCGAAAGGCGCGCCGCTGCGCTATCGTTATGGCCGGCAGATCGAGTTGACGGATTTCGCCAGCTGGGCGGAACCGGCGGCCTTGCTGGCGCCGCTGTACCGCAAGGCGGCGGCGCTGCCGGCGGATGGCGCGCTGATGAAGGAGGTGGAGCGCATCCGGCAGCTGTCCCCCGATCCCGTGAAGCGCGCGGAAGCGGCGCTGGCGCTGGTGCAGGATCGCATCCGCTATGTGGCGCTGGCGATGGGGCAGGGCGGGCTGGTGCCTGCCGATGCGGAGGTGACCTGGTCGCGCCGCTATGGTGATTGCAAGGGCAAGACGGTGTTGCTGATCGGGCTGTTGCAGGCGCTGGGGATCACGGCGGAGCCGGTGGCGGTGAATGTGGCGACGGGGGACGGCATCGATGCGCGGCTGCCGATGATCGGGCTGTTCAACCATGTGCTGGTGCGGGCGACCATCGGCGACAGAAGCTATTGGATGGACGGTACGCGGCAGGGCGACGGCAGCCTGGCGCGGCTGCGGGTGCCCTATTTCCGCTGGGGGCTGCCGCTGGTGGAGCGCGGGGCGACGTTGGTGCGGATGGTGCCGCCGCCGCTGACGGTGCCGGACGAGGTGACGACGATCCGCATGGACGCGCGCGCCGGGCTGGCGGTGCCGGCACCGACGACCATCGAGGTGCTGACCCGCGGCGACGATGCGATAGGCGCCAAGCTGGGCTTTGCCGCGGTGACCGAGGCGGCCCGCGACCAATGGATGCGCGATTACTGGAAGCGGAGCTATGATTTCATCGAGGTGAAATCGATGAGCCAGTCATTCGACGCGGCGACCGGCGAGCATCGGCTGCGGATGGAGGGGCTGGCGCGGATGGACTGGAGTTCCGGATGGTATGAGACCGACGGGACGGGGGTGGGGTACAAGGCGGATTTCAGGCGCGAGCCGGGGCCGGACAGGGATGCGCCGTTCGCGGTGGGCTATCCGGTTTATGAGCAGCTGACGCAGACGATCCTGCTGCCGCCGGGGTTCCCTGCGATGAAGGCGGACGGGAAAAACGATATTTCCGAAACGGTTGCTGGGCGGGAGTATCGACGGACGGCCTTTATGGAGGGCAGCACCTTCACGGTGGTGCGCAGCGAGCGGACCATCGCGCCGGAGTTTCCGGCGGCTGAGGCGCCCGCGGCGGAGGAGAGGCTGCGGGCGCTGGCGAAGGAGACGCTCTATCTGCGGCGGCCGAACAGTTATCGGTTGACGGACGCCGAACTGAAGCTGGCGATGGCCGAGCAGCCGACGACGGTGGAGGCGCTGCTGGAACGGGGCGGCAGCCTGCTTGATGCCGAACGGTTCGACGATGCGCTGGCCGATTTCGAGCGTGCCGTCACGATGCAGCCGAACAGCGCTGAGGTGCTGGCGGCACGGGGGCTGGCAAAGGTCTGGAAGCGGGATTTTGCCGGCGCGCGCAAGGATCTGGACGCGGCGGCGGCGTTGAAACCCGATGTTCCCCGTATCTTCCACGCGCGCGGGGTGATGGCGGATTTTGAGGGCAAGCCAGCCGACGCGGTCGCGGCCTATAGCCGTGCGCTTGAGCTAAAGCCGAACAACTCCTTTGCCCTGGGACGGCGGGCCTATGCCCAGCAGGCGTTGGGGAAGACTGATGCGGCGCTGTCCGATGCCGCTCAAGCGATCAAGCTGTCGCCGCGCTGGTCCGATCTCTATCTGCTGCGGGCAAATATCCTGCGCCGGCAGGGCAAGACCGAGGCGGCGATCGCGGAGGCGACCGCGCTGATGGCGGCCAATCCCGAGGACGCCTATGCCCATGCGGTGGCGGGCAGCATCCTGGCGGCGTTCGACCGGCGGGAGGAGGCAATGAAAGCGTTCGACCGGGCCATTGCAATCAGGCCCGACCCTTATTTCTATCTGGCGCGGAGCGCGCGGTGGTTGCCCTCGGAAAAAGCGCGGAAGCTCGCCGATCTGGACGCGGCGCTGAAGCTGAATCCTGGCTACACGTCGGCACTGGCGGCAAAGGCCGAAACGCAGGCGGACGCTGGTGACATACCGGGCGCGCTGGCGACGCTGGATGCGGCATTGAAGACCTCTCCGGACGACCGGGGGCTGCTGACAGTCAGAGGGCTGCTGCTGGCGAAGAAGGGGGACATGGCGCGGGCGACGAAGGATTTCGCCGCGGTCTCGGCGAAGACGACCGACGCGACCGAGTTGAACAATCTGTGCTGGGAGAAGGCCACTGCGGGTGTGGCGCTGGCCATGGCGCTGGAGGAATGCGACCGGGCGCTGAAGCTGGCGCCGGGAATCGCGGGGTTCCTGGACAGCCGGGGGATGGTGCTGCTGCGGCTGGGCCGGCTGGACGAGGCGATTGCCGACTATGGCAAGGCGCTGGCGCAGGAGCCCGATCAGGCGGAATCACTCTATGGCCGGGCGGTGGCGTGGGCCCGGAAGGGCGAGCGGGCGAAATCCGATGCCGATGCGGCGGCGGCGATCAAGCGCGATCCGAAGGTGAAGGAGCGGTTCGAAGGCTATGGGCTGACGCGGTAGCGCGGACGGTCAGAGCCGGTTCAGCTTGGCGCGCGCCAAGCTGGCAGCGCGGCGGGGAAAGGTGATGACATGATCGTGACCTGTGCAACGGTGGTGGCGGCGCTGGCGGCGGCGGGGGCGGGGGAGACGCTGGTGCTGCGCGGGCCGTGCGGCGGTATTGCCATTACCGACGTGATCAAAGCGGCGCCTGTGACGATCGATGCGCGCGGCGCGGAGGTGCGGGGGTTGAGCCTGGTGCGGTCGGGCGGGGTGCGCTGGCTGGGGGGCAGCCTGTCGGCGCCGGGCGGCGTGGGCGCGAAGGGACCGGCGGGCTATGCGCTGCTGGTGCGCGACAGCCGCGACATCTCGTTCGACGGGGTGCGGATGACAGACGCGATGCGCGGCGCGGTGGTGGACCGGTCGCGGCGGATCGCCTTTGCCAATGCGCGCTTTTCCGGGCTGCGGTCCGACGGGATGAACATCGTGGCGAGTAGCGATGTGACGGTGCGCGACAGCGTGTTCGCGGATTTCCGGCCCAACCCGACACAGTGCGCGCTGCCGGGCCAGGTGACGCCGGGGATGTCGCGGCGGGACTGCGTGGCGGCGGGTGGGGCCTGGACCGATGGCGACCATCCGGACGCGATCCAGACCTGGGGCGGTGGCAGCAACTATGTCTTTACAGGGAACAGCATCAGCGGCCCGGTGCAGGGGATCGGCAATTTCGGCCCGCGCAACGATCCGCCGCCGACCAATGTGGTAATCGAGCGCAACGTGATCCGGGTGAGCACGCCGCACGGCATCACCATGCCGGGGTGCGTGGATTGCCGGATCAGCGGCAACACGCTGGCGCGGGCGGATGGGGCGCGGTTCAAGGTGGTGATCCGCGCGGAAGGCAGCGCGGTATGCGGCAATGCGGTGGCGGATGGGGGAGCCGGCGTGGCGGGGTGCCGGTGACTGTTCGATAAATCGTCCAGGCCGGGCTGCGAACGTCGATTTGCTGTGCTTTGATGTTCAGGACCGTGCGGATGGGGTGGAGGTGAGAGTAGTGTGCTTGCGCGGCCCCACCCTCACCCCGCTCGCTGCGCGAGTCGCCCCTCCCCTGAAGGGGAGGGGTGGGTTAGCGTTTGAAGAGGCTGCCGAGGAGGCCGCGGACGAGTTGTTTGCCCAGCGAGCCGGCGAGCTGGCGGCCGATGCTGCTGGCGGCGGAGCGTGCCGCGGACTGGATCATCTTTTCGGTGGTGCTGGCGGGGGCGCGGGCCTCTGCGCGGGCCTGGGCGGCGGCGGTTTTTTCGGCGGCGGCTTGGGCTTTCGCGGCGGCTTCGGCCTGTTTCCGGGCGGCGTCTGCCGCGTCGGCGGCGGCCTTCGCCTGGGCGGCGGCGTCGGCCTTGGCGGCGAGCACCTCGTAGGCGGATTCGCGGTCCACCGTGGTTTCATATTTGCCGGCGACGGGGCTGGTAGTGAGGATGATCTTGCGCTCGTTGGGGGCGAGCGGCCCGAGGCGGCTGCAGGGCGGGCGGATAAGGGTGCGTTCGACGGGGGAGGGGGAGCCATCGGTCTGGAGCAGGCTGACGAGGGCTTCGCCGGTTTTCAGCTCGGTGATGGCCTTCGCGACATCGACGTTGGGGTTGGCGCGGAAGGTCTGGGCGGCGCTGGCGACGGCTTTCGCATCACGGGGCGTGAAGGCGCGCAGCGCGTGCTGGACGCGGTTGCCCAGCTGGGCGGCGACGTCCTCCGGCACGTCGATGGGGTTCTGGGTGATGAAATAGACACCGCAGCCCTTGGAGCGGATGAGGCGGACGACCTGTTCGATCTTGTCGATGAGGGCTTTGGGAGCTTCATCGAACAGCAGATGCGCTTCGTCGAAGAAGAAGACAAGTTTCGGTTTGTCGGGGTCGCCGATTTCGGGGAGGGTCTCGAACAGTTCGGAGAGCAGCCAGAGCAGGAAGGTGGCGTAGAGGCGTGGGGAGGCCATGAGCTTGTCCGCCGCGAGGATGTTGACCTGGCCTCGGCCCTGGTCGTCGACGGCGATCAGGTCGGCGATGTCGAGCGCGGGTTCGGCGAAGAAATGGGCGCCGCCCTGCGATTCGAGTTGCAGCAACTGGCGCTGGATGGTGCCGACGGTAGCCGTGGTGATGTTGCCATATTTCTTCGACAGTTCGCCTGCATTTTCAGCGCAGTGGGTGAGCATGCTCTGAAGGTCTTTGAGGTCGAGGAGGAGGAGGTTCTGGTCGTCCGCGAAGCGGAAGGCAACGGTGAGGACGCCTTCCTGGGTTTCGTTGAGGCCCATCAGGCGCGCGAGGAGGAGCGGGCCCATTTCGGAGATGGTGGCGCGGATGGGGTGGCCCTGCTCGCCGAACAGGTCCCAGAAGACGACGGGGTTGTCGGCATAGGCGAAATCGGTGAGGCCGATCTCGGCGGCGCGGGCGGTGACGATCGGATGGGCTTTGTCGGTGGGGGAGCCGGGCATGGCCATGCCGGCGAGGTCGCCCTTCACGTCCGCCATGAAGACGGCGGTGCCGGCGCGGCTGAAGCCCTCGGCCAGGGATTGCAAAGTGACAGTCTTGCCGGTGCCGGTGGCGCCGGCGATCAGGCCATGGCGGTTGCCGCGTTTCAGGACGAGGTTCTGCGGGTTCTGCTCGCCTTTGCCGATGAAGATGCTGTCGCCCATGCTGCTTCCCTCTCGCTTGGTGGAAGAGGGTTAGCGGATGGGGATGGGGCGGGAAAGGGGTGGGATCAGCGGGGATTGTCCGGGGCAGGTTTGCCGGTCAGCGCGGCGAGGCAGGCGTCACGGGTTGCGGCGAGGTTGGGCGCTTTGACCGAGCGCAGGGCCCTGGCGGCTGAGTCGCGAAAACGCCGGTCTTCGGTTGCCGATGGCTCGATCGCCGGATCGATGCAGACCATCGCCAGCGGCAGGGCGCGGTCGCCTTGCAGCAACCGGAGGACACCCGCGGGGTTGCGGAGGATGGCCCGCGACAGGCCGCTAAGGATATCCTCGGCGACGGACGAATTGCCCGTCAGCGGATGGGCGACGGCGGCGAAGGTCAGCCAGTCCGCGCTGCCGGATGCGATGCCCGTGCGGATTACCGCAATCTGAGCGGGGGTAGGTTGATCAATGATGGCGGTTTTGCCTTGCTTGAGATCGGCGATGAGACGCACGGGATCGAGCGACGCCGCCAGGGCGGGGGCGCTGAGGGCCAGCAGGAGAAGGAGGGGTGTGCGGCGCA
The DNA here is from genome assembly GCF_014117445.1 of Sandaracinobacteroides saxicola. Taxonomy (NCBI): domain Bacteria; kingdom Pseudomonadati; phylum Pseudomonadota; class Alphaproteobacteria; order Sphingomonadales; family Sphingosinicellaceae; genus Sandaracinobacteroides; species Sandaracinobacteroides saxicola. Next base: position 1,459,035 of record NZ_CP059851.1, read on the forward strand.
TTGGCATTCCTTTCGACGGGATGCCCTTTTGCGCTCTGCGGGTTTTACAGGGGATTTATGTCAGTGATTTCATGAGGGTGGCGCGGACGGACGGCTTCCGGCGTTGGTGCGCAGATCCTTTTAGGGAGGGGTGGCCCCTCCGTCAGCATGCGGCTGACACCTCCCCCGCCAGCGGGGGAGGGGCATGCTTTGTCATTGGTCTCACGGACGCGGAGACGTCCTCCGCTGGGAAGGAAGGCCCGGCGGCGTGGACGGAGGTGGAGGGATTGCGGTAGAGTGGAGGCATGCAGAGATGGGTGGTTTGGGTGATGCTGGCGCTGTTGGCGGCGGGGTGTCAACGGGTGCCGGAGGAACGCCAGCAGGCTGCTCCGGTCGATTTTGGCGACGCGTCGATCAACAAATGGTTTCAGAACATCCTGACGGAAAGAATGCAGCGGAACGCTCTTTGCGTTGCGCTCATGATGCTGGGGCCGCCGGAGGGGGTGGCGGAGGCGGCGCTGGTGAAACGGGAGCGGGAGGCGCGGGATTGCACGCGGATCGATGATCTGCCGGGGATCGTCTCGCCGGACTATCCTTCCTTTGAGGTGATGATGGCTGTGGCGAAGGTGTTGCCGCCGCGGGATACGCAGGTGGAGATTTACGGGCTGGCGGTGGCGCTGAGCATGAATCGGGCGCGGCCGCAGGCGCGGATCGCGTTGGCGGCGCTGAGGCAATCGCTGCCGATGGCCAGCGCGCGGGTCAGGGCGAGCATGGACCCTTGGCTGGCCGGGCCGTCGATTGCGCTGCTGGATGGCGAGCCGGATCGGGCGATCGAACTGGTGCGCGCGATGCGGCAGCCGCCGCCGGCGTCCGGGCCAGGCAGTGTGGCGGCGATGAAAGCCGAATTGCAGCGAATGTGGCAGACGGGGCAGGGGGAGACGGCAGAAGCTGAGGCTTTGACTGCAAAGATGCGCGTTTATGATGAGTCGGGGCGCGAAGCGGTCGGATTGATCCTCGATCTGATCGCGATGGGGGATGAAGCGCGGGCGGTGAAGGCGCTGGGGTTGTTGAAGCCCTCGGCGGATTGTTCGGGTCGGACGGCGGAAAGCGAGTGGGCGGATATCGGGTTCATGGCTGCAAGCAGCGTGACGCCTGCACAGAAGGAGCGGTTCATTGCGCTGGCGCGGAAGTCGGCGGAACTGAGGGCGCTATGTCCGAAGGGTGTGCCGGAGGGGTTTCCGGCGGGTTATTGATTGGGGCTGGGGAGAGCCCCCTCCGTCGGCTGCGCCGACACCTCTCCCCAGCAAGCGGGGGAGGGACTTGGGGGGTCCTGCTTCGCGGCGTTGAGGGTGGTTAGATGCACCCACCCCCGCCGCGCTAAAGCGCGAGTCGCCCCTCCCGCTCTCCGCTTCGCGGGGCAGGAGGGGTGTGGCGTTGCCTTCCGCTCGGCTGATGCGAGTCACCGCTGACGCTTCGCGTCGTCTTTGGCTCCCCGATCTCGGGTTGACCGTCGGTCGCCTTCGGCTCGCCGGGCGGGAGGGGTGTGTCAGCGGCCCATGAGCTTGATGCCGACGAATCTTGCCGGGTTGGTGCCGCGTTGGACGCGGAGGAGGACGGTGTCGCGGCCGGCTTTGCGGGCGGCGTCGACGGCCGCGGCCGCTTCGGCGGGCGTGGTGGTGGGGCGCTGGCCGATGGAGAGGATGATGTCGCCGCGTTGCAGCCCCTCGGCGGCGGCGTCCGAGGCGGGGTTGACGCGGGCGATGACCACGCCGCGCACGGTGTCGGGCAGGCGGAGCTGCTGGCGGATATCAGGGGTCAGCGCCTGGAGGGTAATGCCGAGCGACTGGCGGGCGGCCTCCGCACCGGGGCTGGGTTTGGTGGTGTCGCTGTCGTCGTCGGCCTCCGGCGTTGCCTGGCCGAGGAGGACGGCGTCCGACGGGCGTTCGGCGATGGTGGCGGTGATCGTCTGGCGCTTGCCGTCGCGGATCAGCTCGACCGGCACCTTCGTGCCGATGGGGGTGTTGGCGACGATGAAGGACAGCGTGTTGTCGATGGTGACGTCGCTGCCGCCGACCTTGACGATGACGTCGCCCTCCCGGACGCCGGCGAGGCTGGCGGGGCCCTTGGGCTCGACGCCGGCGACGATCTCGCCACGGTCCTTGGGCAGGCCCAGGGAGGAGGCGATGTCGGCGGAAAGCGGCTGGATCTGCACGCCGAGATAGCCGCGCCGCACCTTGCCGCCGCGTTGCAGCTGGTCGATCACGGGTTTGGCGAGTTCGGCGGGGATGGCGAAGCCGAGGCCGACGTTGCCGCCGGTGGGCGAGAAGATGGCGGTGTTGATGCCGATGACATTGCCGTTGAGGTCGAACAGCGGACCGCCGCTGTTGCCCTGGTTGATGCTGGCGTCGGTCTGGATGTAGCGGTCATAGGCGCCGCCGCCGGTAATGTTGCGGTGCAGTGCCGAGACGATGCCGGCGGTGACGGTGCCGCCGAGACCGAAGGGGTTGCCGATGGCGATCGCCCAGTCGCCGACGCGGGTGCCCATGCTGTTGCCGAAGCGGACGAAGGGCAGGTCCTTGCCGTCGATCTTGAGGAGGGCGAGGTCGGAGAGGCTGTCTCGGCCGATGACCTTCGCCACATATTCGCGGCGGTCGGCGAGCGTGACGGTGATGGTGTCAACGAGATTCTGGCCGTCGCGGCCGGAGATGACGTGGTTGTTGGTGACGACATAGCCATCGGCCGAGATGATGAAGCCGGAGCCGAGCGAGGTCGCCTCCCGCGTGACGGGTTGGCCGTCATCGCCCTGCTGTTCCTGGAAGCGGCGGAACAGCTCCTCCAGCGGGTTGGTGGTACCCGGTGCGCCGAAGCGGGGGAGGCGGCCCACCTCCACCTTCTGCGTGGTGCTGATGTTGACGACCGCGGGCTGCAGCCGCGTGGTGAGGTCGGCGAAGCTGGAGGGCGCGCCGAGCGGCGGGGCAGCGGCGGGGGCGCCGGGCGGGTTTTGCGGCGCGGCCTGGGAAAGCACGGGGGCGCCGGCGAGTGCGGCGGTGAGGAGCAGGGCGGCTTTCAGGCTGGTCACGTGTCAGACTCTCCGTTGGTGGGCGGGTCAGCGAAAGCCTGCCACGCTTGAACGCGCTGTGAATGACGGGGTTGCCCGACGTTCATTCGCGTTCAGCGTGTGCGACGGCCTTCGAATTCGCGCAGGAACTCGTTGCCGGGCGACAGCACGACCGCGGCGTTGCCATCCGCGAAGGTCTGCCGATAGGCCTGCATGGCGCGATAGAAGGCGTAGAATTCCGGATCCTTGCCGAAGCTGTCGGCATAGATTTTTGCGGCTTCCGCGTCCGCATTGGCGCGGATGATCTGCGCATCCTTGGCGCCCTGGGCGCGGATGGTCAGCGCCTCCTGCTGGCGGGCGGTGCGCATGCGTTCATAGGCGGCTTCCAGGGGCGTGCCGGTGGGGAGGTCGGCGCGCTTGATGCGGACATCCACGATCTCGGCGCCATAGTTGCGCGCGGTCCGGTTCACGCTCCGCTGGATATCCTCCATCAGCTCGCCGCGTTCGGGCGAAAGCATGGCGGCAAAGGGCTGGCGGCCGAGTTCGTTGCGGAGGCGCGAGGACAGGATGCGGGCCAGTTCCTCGGCGACGCGATCCTCGGTGCGGACGGTCTGGTACATGCGCAGCGGATCGACGATGCGGAAGCGGGCGAAGGCGTCGACGACAAGCCGCAACTGGTCGGTGGAGAGCACCGTCTGCTGCGGCATGTCGAGGTCGAGCACGCGCTTGTCGACCATGATGACATTCTGGATGAAGGGAAGCTTCAGCACCAGGCCGGCGCCGGTTTCGCCGAAGCGCTCGTTCGGCGAATAGGTGTTGACGGTCGAGACCGGCCGGCCAAGCTGGAGGATGATCGCCTGCTGCGTCTCGTTGACGCGCACCACCATCAGCGAGGCGAGGATGAGCAGGAGGACGAGGCCGCCGGCGACGAGCCAGAGGTTGCGGGCGAGGGTCATGGCCGGGCTCCGGGACGGGCTGGTTCTGCGGGCGGGGTGGCGTTGGCCTGTTGCCGGCGGCGGACCTCGGGCAGCGGCAGGTAGGTCTGGACATTGCCGGCTTCGACCACGGTCTTGTCGACCTTGCTGAGCACGGATTCCATGGTTTCCAGATACATGCGCTTGCGGGTCACCTCCGGTGCCAGGCGATACTGGGTATAGACGGCGTCGAAGGCGGCGGCTTCACCGGTGGCGCGGGCGCGGATCTGCTGGGCATAGGCGCGGGCCTGGTTCATGAACTGCTGCGCGTCCTGCTGGGCGGCGCTGACATCCTTGAAGGCTTCGTCGACGGCGGCGGGCGGGTCGGCCTGCTTGATGTCGACACCCTGGACCATGACGCCGGCGCGGTAGCTGTCCAGCAGCTCCTGCATGCGCTCGCGGACCTGTTCGGCGATCTGGGCACGCTGGGGACCAATGGCGGCATTCAGGCTGGAACGGCCGATCTCAGCACGCATGGCGCTTTCGGCAACTTCCTGAATGGTTTGTTCCTGCTCCTTCAGCTCGAACACGAACTGTTCGGCGTTCTTGATGCGCCAGCGGACGGAATAGGCGATGTCGATGATGTTCTGGTCACCGGTGAGCATCAGATTCTCGGCGTCGCCTTCCCCGGTGCCGATGTCCATCGTGCGGATGTCCTCGAACTTGACCTTTTCCACTTGGTCGATGGGGGCAGGCAGCTTGAAGTGGAAGCCGGGGCCCTGGACGCTGCTGAACTGGCCGAAGCGGGTGATGACGGCGCGTTCGCCGGCGCCGACCTGATAGGCGGAGGTAAAGGCGATGACAGCGAGGATGGCGCCGCCGGCGATCAGGCCCCAGGGCAGGTTGGGAAGCGCCGGCGCGCCACCACCGCCGCGGTTGCCGCCGCCGCCGGAGCCCGAGCCGAGGCCGCGCAGCTTTTCCTGGCTGCGGCGGATGAAATCGTCGAAATCGGCGGGCTTGTTACCGCCGCCCCACGGGGTTTTCGGGCCATCCCCGCCGGAACTGCCGCCGTTGGCGCCCCAGGGGTTTTTCTTCTTGCCGTCCTCGTTGTTCTGCCAGGGCATTCAGGGTTCCCGAACTTGTCGCGGTTGGTGTGGCGGATATAGGGGGGTCTTCGGGAATATGCGAGGGCGGTTTTCCGCTGCGAAAAGGATGGGGTGATGGGCCGGGAAGCGATGGAGGCCGCGCTGGCGGCGGTGGCCGATCCGGCGGGGACGGGTGACGTGCTGGCGACGGGGCGTGTGGCGGGATTGACGCTGCGCGATGGGGCCGCAGGGCTGGTGCTGGCGGTGGACGGGCTGGGCCGGGCGGCGGCTGAACGACTGGCGGCGGCGGTGGAGGTGGCGCTGCGCACGGTACCGGGCGTGAGCAGCGTGCGGGTGATCCGGACAAGCGAGCGCGGCGATATGACGCCGGGGGGGGAGGCGGGGTCCCCCAGCGTGATCCCCGGCGTGCGGCGGATCATCGGGGTGGGCAGCGGCAAGGGCGGCGTGGGCAAATCGACGATCGCGGTCAACCTGGCGCTGGCGCTGGCACGCGGTGGCCAGAAGGTGGGGGTGCTGGACGCCGACATCCACGGGCCGAGCGTGCAGATGCTGCTGGGGGTGCGCGAGCGGGCGCGGGCGACGGCGGAGAAACGGCTGGTGCCGATCCATGCACATGGCGTGGTGATGCTGGGCATGGGGGTGATGGCGGATCCGGACCGGGCCGTGGCCTGGCGCGGGCCGATGGCGGCGGGGGCCATGGTGCAGATGGCGGAGAGCGCCGACTGGGGGCTGCTGGATGTGCTGGTGGTGGACCTGCCGCCGGGGACGGGCGATATCGCGCTGGCGCTGGCGCAGAAGCTGAAGCCGCATGGGGTGCTGGTGGTGACGACGCCGCAGGCAATGGCGCTGGCGGATGCGAAGCGGGCGGTGGCGCTGTACCGGCAACTGGGGGTGCCGGTGCTGGGGTTCATCGAGAATATGGCGGGGATGCGCGCGGGCGATGCGGTGGTTTACCCGTTCGGGGGCGGCGATACGGCGGGGCTGGAAGCCGAGCTGGGCGTGCCGTGCCTGGCGACGCTGATGCTGGAGCCGGCGCTGGGGGTGGCGAGCGATACGGGCTTGCCATTGACGGGGGGGGCGGTGGTGGCGGCGATGGATCGAGTGGCGGCGGCTGTGGTGGAGGGGGTGGGGTTATAGGCGGGAATGGTGCGGCACCCACCCCCGCTCGCCTGTGGCGAGTCGCCCCTCCCGCTCTCGGCTTTGCCGGGCAGGAGGGGTGTCAGGCGACTCTTTCGGCAAGGAGGCTGAGCTGGTCGGGGAGGTCGGCGTCTTCCTGGTCGGTGAGGCGGGTGGGGTAGTCGCCGGTGAAGCAGGCGTCGCAATATTGCGGGGCGTTGGCGCTGCGGCCGGGTTCGCCGGTGGCACGATAAAGCCCGTCGATCGAGATGAAGGCGAGGCTGTCGACGCCGATATAATCCTGCATCTCGGCGATGGTCATCTGCGCGGCGAGCAGTTTCGAGCGTTCCGGCGTGTCGACGCCATAGAAGCAGCTGTGGCGGGTGGGGGGGGAGGCGACGCGGAGGTGGACCTCGCGGGCGCCGGCTTCGCGCAGCATCTGCACGATCTTGACGCTGGTGGTGCCGCGCACGACGCTGTCGTCGATGAGGACCAGGCGCTGGCCCTGGATCATGGCGCGGTTGGCGTTGTGTTTCAGCTTGACGCCGAGGTGGCGGATCTGGTCGCCGGGCTGGATGAAGGTGCGGCCGACATAATGGCTGCGGATGATGCCGAGCTCGAAGGGGATGCCGCTGGCCTGGGCATAGCCGATGGCCGCCGGCGTGCCCGAATCGGGGACGGGGACGACCATGTCGGCCTCGACGGGGGCTTCGGTGGCGAGCTCGGCGCCGATGCGTTTGCGGGTCTGATAGACCGAGACGCCATGGTCGAAACTGTCGGGGCGGGAGAAATAGACCTGCTCGAAGATGCAGGGGCGGGGACGCTGCGGTTCGAAGGGGCGATGGCTGACCAGGCCCTTGTCGGTAATGACGATGAGCTCGCCGGGGTCGAGGCTGCGGACGAACTGGGCGCCGACGACATCGAGCGCGACGGTTTCGGAGGCGAGAATCCAGGCCTCGTTGAGTTTCCCCAGCACCAGGGGGCGGACGCCCAATGGGTCGCGGACGGCGAGCATCCCTTCGCGGGTGAGGGCGATGAGACTGTAGGCGCCTTCCACCTGTTTCAGCGCGTCGATGAACTTGTCGAGCAGCGTGCGGTAGTTGGAGGTGGCGACCAGGTGGATGATGGTCTCGGTGTCCGACGTGCTCTGGAAGATGCTGCCGCGGCGGATGAGGTCGCGGCGGAGGCGGCTGGCGTTGGAGAGGTTGCCGTTGTGGGCGACGGCGAAGCCGCCGCTGGCGAGTTCGGCGTAGAGCGGCTGGACGTTGCGCAGCGCGGTTTCGCCGGTGGTGGAGTAGCGGTTGTGGCCGAGCGCGATCTGGCCGGGGAGCGCGTCGATCACCTCCGGCCGGTCAAAATTGCCCGCCACATGCCCCATGGCGCGGTGGGTGTGGAACTCGCGCCCGTCGAAGCTGGTGATGCCGGCGGCCTCCTGCCCGCGATGTTGCAGTGCGTGCAGGCCGAGGGCGGCCATGGCGGAGGCCTGGGCGGCGCCGAACACGCCGAAGACGCCGCATTCCTCGTGGAGATGATCATCGTCATACGGGTGGGTGGTGAACCCCTCGGTTGACTGGTGCATCGCAGGCTCGCTTTTTGGAATGGTTGGAGCGTAGATAGGCGTGGCGCGGGCTTTTGTCGCCCGGCTTTTTTGTAACAGAGACGTCATATGGAGCCATTCAACCCGAAATTCGACGCGAACGGCCTGGTGACGGCGGTGGTGACCCATGCCGGGACGGGTGCGCTGCTGATGGTGGCGCACATGGATGCGGCGGCGATCGCGGCAACGCGGGAGACGGGGTTGGCCACCTTCTGGTCGCGCAGCCGGCAGCGACTGTGGGTGAAGGGGGAGACGAGCGGGCATTTCCTGCGCGTGCGGGAGATACGGGTGGACTGCGACCAGGACGCGGTGCAGCTGATCGCCGCGCCGGAGGGGCCGGCCTGCCATACCGGGGCGGCGAGCTGTTTCTATCGGCGGCTGGATGGTGACGGGCTGGTGCCGGCGTGATCGCGCTGGCGGGGGCCTCGGGACTGACGGGTGGGCTGGTGGCGGCGCGCCTGCCGCAGCTGCTGCGGGTGGGGCGGCGGGAGGGGGATGATATCGTCGTCGACCTGACGCGCGTGGTGCCTGAGCTGCCGGCGCTGGCAGTTGCGGTGTGCGCGCTGGGGACGACGATGGCGAAGGCCGGCAGCGATGCGGCGTTCCGGGCGGTGGACGAGACGGCGGTGTTGAACTTTGCGCGGGCGGCACGAGCCGCGGGGGCGGGGCGGTTCGTGCTCGTGTCCTCGGTCGGGGCGGGGGGTGGTGGCTTCTATCTGCGGGTGAAGGGGGAGGTGGAGCGGGCGGTTGCCGCGCTGGGGTTTGCGCGGCTGGATGTGATGCGGCCGGGGCTGCTGCTGGGGCCGCGGGCCGAGCGGCGGCCGGGGGAACGGCTGGCGCAGGCGGTCGCGCCGTGGTTGAACCCGCTGATGCAGGGGCCGTTGGAAAAATATGGTGCATTGCCCGCCGCGGTGCTGGCGGATGCCATCGTCGCGCTGCTGCGGCAGGCCGGGCCGGCGCCGGGCGTGTTCGTGCATGAGAATGGCGCAATGCGCGCGCTGGCGAAGGGGGTTTGATGGGGGAGCTGTTGTTGGCGGTGGCGGCGTTCGCGCTGCTGTTCGGGTTGTTCGATGCCGTGTGGCTGAACACCCAGGTGAAGCGGTTGTACGAGCCGGTGCTGGGGCCGATCATGGCGCGGCCGTACCGGATGGGCGCGGCGGCGGTTTTCTATGCGCTCTATGTGGCGGGGGTGGCGCTGTTCGTGATGCGTCCGCAGCTGGGGGACTGGCAGGGCGCCGGCATGATGGGAGCGGCGTTCGGGCTGGTGGCCTATGCCACCTATGACCTGACCAACCTGGTGACGGTAAGGGTGTGGACGGTGCGGCTGGCGGTGATCGACATGCTGTGGGGAACGGCGGCGACGGGGGTGGCGAGTGCCCTGGCGGTCGCGGTGGCGGCGTGGGTGGGAGGTTGAGATGATGCGGGTGGCTGTGGTGGCGGCGCTGTTGCTGCTGGGGAGTGCTGTGACGGCGGCGGAGCCGCGGTTCGCGCCGGAGGCGTTCAAGGCGCATGTCAGCTTTCTGGCGGACGATCTGCTGGAGGGGCGCGATACCGGCGCGCGGGGGCATGCGATCGCCGCCGCCTATGTGGCTACGCAGATGGCGGGGCTGGGGCTGCGGCCGGGCGGGGCGATGGTGGACGGCAAGCGGGGCTGGTTCCAGCCGGTGCCGCTGCTGGTGGCGCGGCTGGGGCCGGCGGGATCGAGCCTGACGGTGGAGGGGCCGGACGGCGCGAGGCGCTGGGCGAACGGCAGCGAGGCGATCGTGCCGCCCTCGTTGGTGGAGGCGGAGCAGCGGGTGGCGGCGCCGCTGGTGTTCGCGGGGTTCGGGCTGGTGGACCGGGCGATGAAGCTGGACGATTATCGCGGGCTGGACGTGCGCGGCAAGATCGTGGTGCTGCTGTCGGGCACGCCCAAGGGCATGCAGAGCGAGATCGCGGCGCATCTGGGGGCGACCAAGGGCAGGATGGCGATGGCGCGCGGCGCCGTGGGCGTCATCACGGTGAACACATTGGAAGGGCAGGCGGTGCGGCCGTGGGCGGTGCTGGTGGATACCGCCGCCAGCCCGCGCTTTGGTTGGGTGCAGGCCGATGGCCGGCCCTATGAGATGGCGCCGAGAATCCGCGTGGGCGCATTGGTGAGCCCGGTGGCGGCGGAGGCCCTGTTCGCCGGCGCCCCGCGCCCGCTGGCGGCGGTGCTGGCGGAAGCGGACCGGGTTGGCGGACGGCCGAAGGGCTTTGCGCTGAAGACCCGGGCAGTGGTGGAACGGCAGAGCCGGTTCACGCGGCTGGACAGCCCCAATGTGGTGGGGATGATTGCCGGGAGCGATCCGGTGCTGCGCGACGAGGTGGTGGTGTTGAGCGCGCATCTTGATCATATCGACGTGCGGGCGGGGAAGAAGCCCGACGGCATCTACAACGGCGCGCTGGACAATGCCGCGGGGATCGCGACGATGCTGGAGGTGGCGCGGGCGTTCCGCGACAGCGGTGAGGCACCCAAGCGGACGCTGCTGTTCCTGGCGGTGACGGCGGAGGAGCGCGGCCTGCTGGGCGCGCGTTATTTCGCGGCGAACCCGACGGTGCCGATCGGCGGCATCGCCGCGGTGGTCAATCTGGACATGCCGCTGCTGCTCTATCCCTTCACCGACGTGGTGGCGTTCGGGGCCGAGCGGTCGACGATGGGGCCGCTGATCGCAGGCGCGGCGCGGGCGGCGGGGTTGGTGCTGTCGCCCGATCCGATGCCGGAGCAGGGGCTGTTCACCCGGTCCGACCATTATGCCTTTGTCGAGAAGGGCGTGCCGTCGGTGTTCTTTGCCACCGGGTTCGCCAATGGGGGAGCGGCGGCCTGGGCCGATTTCCTGAAGACGCATTATCACCAGCCGAGCGATGACCTGAACCGGCCGATCGATTGGGGGGCGGCGGCGAAGTTCGCCGAGGTGAACTGGCAGGTGGTGCGGGCGCTGGCGGATGCGCCGGTGCGAACGCGCTGGATGGCGGGGGATTATTTCGGGGAGACGCTGGCGGGCGGTGCGCCGAAAGCGACGAAGCGTTGAGGCCCGGACGAAGGAGGGCCGCGGCGAAGTTGACGCGCACGTAAGGTGCGACTAGATTGACGGCATGGGAGATGCATTGACCGTCGCGCCGCGGGTGAAGGAGGTGTTCACCATTTCCGACCTGGCGTCGGAGTTTTCGGTGACGCCGCGCACCATCCGTTTCTATGAGGGCGAGGGGCTGATCAAGCCGGCGCGCCGGGGGACGCAGCGGCTGTACAGCCGGGGTGACCGGGCGCGGCTGGCCTGGATTTTGCGCGGTCGCAATGTGGGGTTCTCGCTGGCGGAGATCCATGAGCTGCTCGACCTCTATCGGCCGGGCAAGGCGCGGGAGCCGCAGCTTCGTGCCGCGATCGCGAAGTGCCGGGAGCGGATCGCCGCGCTGGAGGCGCAGCGCGCCGATATCGACATGACCATCGCCGAACTTTCGAATTTTGTCGGCAACATCGAAACCCAATTGGGAGATTGACCATGCCCGCGAGCTACAAGGCGCCGCTGAAGGATACGCTGTTCGTGATGAAGCATCTGGTGGGGCTGGAGCGCCACGCCAACCTGCCGGGGTTCGCGGAAGCAACCCCCGACCTGGTGCAGCAGATCCTGGAGGAGGGAGCGAAGTTCGCGGAGGGGGTGGTGCATCCGACCAACCAGATCGGCGACCAGCAGGGCTGCACGCGGCATGCCGACGGCAGCGTGACGACGCCCGACGGGTTCAAGGAGGCGTACAAGGCGCTGGTGGAGGCCGGCTGGATGACGCTGTCGGCCGATCCGCAATGGGGCGGGCAGGGGCTGCCGGCGGTGGTGGGCACCGCCTTCATCGAATATCTGACCAGCGCCAACCAGGCGTTCAGCATGTATCCCGGCCTGACGCACGGGGCCGCGGCGGCGATCGAGGTGGCCGGCAGCGAGGCGCAGAAGGCGATGTATCTGCCGAAGATGACCAGCGGCGAGTGGACCGGGACGATGAACCTGACCGAGCCGCATTGCGGCACGGACCTTGGCCTGTTGCGGACGCGGGCGGTGCCGAACGGCGACGGCAGCTATGCCATCACGGGCACGAAGATTTTCATCTCCAGCGGCGAGCATGACCTGGCGGACAACATCATCCATCTGGTGCTGGCGAAGACTCCGGATGCGCCGGACACTGTGAAGGGCATCAGCCTGTTCATTGTGCCCAAATATCTGGTGAACGAGGACGGCAGCCTGGGCGCGCGCAATAGGCTGCAATGCGGGTCTTTGGAGCACAAGATGGGCATCCGGGCGAACGCGACCTGCGTGATGAACTATGATGGCGCGACCGGCTGGCTGGTGGGCGAGGAGATGAAGGGGCTGAAGGCGATGTTCATCATGATGAACATCGCGCGGCTGGGCGTGGGCCAGCAGGGGCTGGCGCAGAGCGAGATCGCCTATCAGAACGCGGTTGCCTATGCCAAGGAGCGCATCCAGGGCCGGGCGCTGACCGGGCCGGCGAACCCGGCGGCGAAGGCGGACAGCATCATGGTGCACCCCGATGTGCGGCGCATGCTGCTGGATGCCAAGGCGTTCAACGAGGGCGCGCGGGCGCTGACGCTGTGGGGCACGATGCAGGCCGACCTGGTGCACAAGGCCGCGACCGAGGAGGAGCGGCAGGCGGCGGACGACATCATCAGCCTGCTGACCCCCGTGATCAAGGCGCATCTGACCGACAAGGGCTATGCCCATGCCACCAACTGCCAGCAGGTGTTCGGCGGGCATGGCTATGTCGAGGAATGGGGCATGAGCCAGTTCGTGCGCGATGCCCGGATCAACATGATCTATGAGGGCGCGAACGGCGTGCAGGCGATGGACCTGGTGGGGCGCAAGCTGGCGCAGAATGGCGGCCGCGGGATGCGGGCGTTCCTGGCACTGGTGGCGGGCGTGATCGCCGACGCGATGCAGGACGAGCGGACGGTGGACATGGGCGCGGCGCTGGAAGCGACGGTGAACGAGCTGCAGGGCAGCACGTTGTGGCTGATGCAGAATGCGCTGGCGAACCCGAACCATGCCGGCGCGGGAGCGACGGCCTATCTGGACCTGATGGCGCTGGTGGTGTTCGGCATGCTGTGGTTGCAGATGGCGAAGGCGGCGCATGAGGAGCTGGACGCAGGCGCAGGCGACGCCGGCTGGTATCGGGCGAAACTGCTGACGGCGAAGCATTATTTCGAGCGGGCGTTGCCGGAGGCGCCGGCGCTGGCGGCGAAGATCCGGGCCGGGTCCGACACGCTGATGGCGATGCCGGTCGACGCTTTCTGACACTAAACGCAGCTTGCGGCTTTTTGCTTTACGTATAGGTAAAGCGCGATTTTGGGAGAAGAGTGATGGCTGAAGCCCTGATTTACGATGCCGTGCGGACACCGCGAGGCAAGGGCCGGAAGGACGGGTCCCTGCACGAGATCACGCCGATCCAGCTGGCGACGCAGACATTGCAGGCGATCCGCGACCGGACGGGTATCGACACGGCGGACGTGGACGATGTGATCCTGGGATGTGTGGCGCCGGTGGGGGAGCAGGGGAGCGACATCGCGCGGATCGCCGTGCTGAACGCCGACTATGCCGAGACGACGGCGGGGGTGCAGGTGAACCGCTTCTGTGCGAGCGGGCTGGAGGCCGTGAACATCGCGGCGGCGAAGGTGATCGCCGGCGAGGCGATGTTCGCCATTGGTGGTGGCGTGGAGAGCATGTCTCGCGTGCCGATGGGCAGTGATGGTGGCGCTTGGCCGATGGACCCGGCCGTGGCGTTCAAAAGCTACTTCGTGCCGCAGGGAATCGGCGCCGACCTGATCGCGACGCTGGACGGGTTCAGCCGGGACGATGTGGACGCCTATGCGGTGGAGTCGCAGCGCCGGGCGGCAAGGGCCTGGGAAGAAAAGCGTTTTGCCAATTCGATCGTGCCGGTGAAGGATGTGATCGGCGAAGTGGTTCTGGCGCATGACGAGTTCATGCGGCCGACAACCGACATGCAGTCGCTCGCCAGCCTGGGGCCAAGCTTTGCCATGATGGGCGAGCAGATGCCGGGGTTCGATGCCATCGCGCTGATGAAATATCCGCAGGTGGAGCGGATCAACCATGTCCATCATGCCGGCAATTCGAGCGGCATTGTGGATGGCGCGAGCGCGGTGCTGATCGGCAATGCCGACATGGGCGCGAAATATGGCATCAAGCCGCGTGCCCGGATCAGGGGCATGGCGAGCATCGGTTCCGAGCCGGCGATCATGCTGACGGGGCCGGCGCTGGTGACGCAGAAGCTGTTCGACAGGCTGGGCATGACGGTCGCGGATATCGACCTGTTCGAATTGAACGAGGCTTTTGCCAGTGTTGTCCTGCGGATGATGAAGCACCTGAACATCCCGCATGAGAAGATGAACGTGAATGGCGGGGCGATCGCCATGGGGCATCCGCTGGGCGCGACCGGGGGGATGATCCTGGGCACCGTGCTCGACGAGCTGGAGCGTACGGGCAAGCAGACCGCGCTGGTGACACTGTGCGTGGGGGCCGGGATGGGCACCGCCGCGGTGATTGAGCGCATTTGAGTTGATGACCGGGGTCGAAACGACGGCCCCACCCCCGGCCCCTCCCGCGAGCGGGAGGGGAGGCTGAAAGGGAAATTTATGACCGAGACGACTGCCATTCGCCAGGAGCTGGACCCCGATGGCGTGCTGCTGCTGACCATCGACTGCCCGGGGCTGTCGATGAACGTGATCAACGAGGCGCTGGGCGCCGACCTGATCGCGGTGACCGAGCGCATCCGGACGGACGACACGGTGAAGGGCGCGGTCATCACCAGCGGCAAGGCGTCGGGCTTTGTCGCGGGTGCGGACCTGAAGGGCATGAATTTTGCCGGTGGCGGTTCGGGTGCGGGTTCAGGCAAGTCCCGCATGGCCTTGATTTATGAAGGCGTGTGGGCGCTCAACGGCACGCTGCGGGCACTGGAGACCTGCGGCAAGCCGGTGGCGGTGGCCTTGAACGGCCTGGCGCTGGGGGGCGGGCTGGAGATTGCGCTCGCCTGCCATTATCGGGTGTGCGCGGACAATCCGAAGATCACGCTGGGGCTGCCCGAGGTGCTGGTGGGCTTGTTCCCGGGTGCCGGGGGCACGCAGCGGCTGCCGCGGCTGATGGGGGTGCAGCCGGCCCTGATGTATCTGTTGCAGGGCAAGAACATGAGCCCGCAGGAAGCGCTGGGCTTTGGCGTGGTGAATGAGGTGGCGCCGGCGGGCGAGATCGTCGAGCGGGCCAAGGCCTGGGTGTTGGCGAACCCGAAGGCGGTGGCGCCCTGGGACAAGAAGGAGTTCAAGTTCCCGGGCGGGGCCGGGGCGATGAACCCGGCGTTCGCGCAGACCTTCATCGCCGGCAATGCGATGGCGAACAAGCAGTCCAATGGAAACATGAACCAGATCAAGGCGATCATGAGCGTGGTTTACGAGGGCGCGCAGCTGCCCATCGACACCGCGCTGAAGCTGGAGAGCAAATATTTCGCCAAAGTGGTGGCCGACCCGCAGGCAGGGAACATGATCCGCAGCCTGTTCGTGAGCAAGCAGGCAGCGGAGAAGGGCGCGCGGCGGCCGGCCAATGTCGCGCCGGCGAAGACCGCCAAGGTGGGGATGCTGGGTGCGGGTCTGATGGGCGCGGGCATCGCCATGGTGAGCGCGCAGGCGGGGATCGAGGTGGTGCTGCTGGATCGCGACCTGGCGGCCGCGGAAAAGGGCAAGCAATATACCGCGGACCGGCTGGCGAAGAAGCGGACCGACCCTGCGAAGGCGGCGGAGATTTTAGGGCGCATCCATCCGACGGCGGACTACGCCGATCTGAAGGGTTGCGACCTGATCATCGAGGCGGTGTTCGAGACGCGCGACATCAAGGCGGGCGTGACGAAGGCGACCGAGGCGGTGGTGGGGGCGGATGTGATCTTCGGCTCCAACACCTCGACCCTGCCGATCACCGGCCTGGCGGAAGCGTGGTCAAAGCCGGAGAATTTCATCGGCATCCATTTCTTCTCGCCGGTGGAGAAGATGCCGCTGGTGGAGATCATCGTGGGCAAGAAGACCGGGCCGGAAGCGATTGCGAAGGCGCTGGATTATGTGGCGCAGATCCGCAAGACGCCGATCGTGGTGAACGACAGCCGCGGCTTCTACACCAGCCGTTGCTTCGGCACCTATGTGCAGGAGGGGTTGAGCCTGCTAGCCGAAGGCGTGACGCCGGCGCTCATCGAGAATTGCGGCAAGCAGATGGGGATGCCCGTGGGCGCGCTGGCGGTGAACGACGAGGTCGGGCTCGACCTGTCCTACAAGGTGGCGCAGCAGACGAAGGCCGACCTGGGCGACGCCTGGAAACCGAGCGCGGCCGAGGGCGTGATCGCGAAGATGAACGAGCTGGGCCGCTATGGCCGGAAGAACGGCAAAGGCTTCTATGCCTATCCCGAGGACGGATCGCCGAAGCATCTGTGGCCCGACCTTCGCGCCATGGTGGGCGTGACGGGCGTGGACCCGGCGCCGGCGGAGGTGAAGGAGCGGCTGCTCTATCGCCAGCTGGTGGAATGCGCGCGCTGTTTTGCCGAAGGCGTGCTGGAGACGCCGCAGGACGGCGACCTGGGCGCCATCTTCGGCTGGGGCTTCGCGCCCTTCACCGGCGGGCCGTTCAGCCACATGGACACCGTGGGGCTGGCCAACGTGGTGGCAACGCTCGACCGGCTGGCGCAGGCGCATGGCGAGCGTTTCAGCCCGCCGCAGCTGCTGCGCGACATGGCGGCGCGGGGCGAGACCTTCTATGGCAACAGCATCAAGAAGGCGGCGTGAGATGATCCGCACGCCGATCTGCGACCTGCTGGGGGTGGAGCATCCGATCCTGCTGGCCGGGATGGGCGGGGTTTCCTATGCCGAGGTGTGCGCGGCCGTCAGCAATGCCGGCGGCTTCGGCTCGCTGGGGATGGCGGGCGTTTCCCCGCGCGGCATCCGCGAGCAGATGCGGCGGGTGAAGGACCTGACCGACAAGCCGTTCGGGGTCGACCTGCTGACGGCGCAGCCCGAAAGCCTGACGGCAAGCGTGGATGTGATCATCGAGGAGGGGGCGAAGGCCTTCATCGCCGGGCTGGGCGTGCCGGTGGCGATCATCGACCAGCTGCGCGCCGCGGGCGTGGTGGTGATGTCCATGGTGGGCAAGGTCGAGCATGCGCGGAAAGCCGAGCAAGCCGGTTGTGATGTGGTGATCGCGCAAGGGACGGAGGGCGGCGGGCACACCGGCAGCGTCGCCAGCATCGCACTGTGGCCGCAGGTGGTGGATGCCGTGCGCATTCCGGTGATCGCGGCCGGGGGGCTGTTCGATGGCCGCGGACTGGCGGCGGCGCTCGCCATGGGGTGCCAGGGCGTGTGGATGGGGACGCGCTTCATCGCCTCCACCGAGGCCCATGCCGGCCAGCCCTACAAAGACGCCATCGTGGGCATGAGCGAGAGCGACACGGTGATTTCCAAGGGCTTCACCGGCAAGACGCTGCGCGCCATCCGCAACCGCACGACCGATGAGTGGGCGACCAAGGAGGCGATGCCGTTCGCCATGCAGGTGATGCATTCGGCGCAGAACAATCTGCTGGGGCCGATCGCCGGCGTGGTGGACGATGTGAACCCCGAGACGCAATGCCTGGCGGCGGGGCAGGGCGGGGGTGGCATCACCGAGGTGCTGCCCTGCGCGGAGATCGTGGCGCGGACGCTGAGCGAGGCGGAGACCGTGCTGGCCCGGATGGGACGGCTTGCCGCCTGAGCGCGAACGGGTGACGGTGACAAGCCGCGCCGCGTGGCGCGAATGGCTGGAAGCGAATCACGGCCGGCGCGGCAGCATCTGGCTGGTGAGTTTCAAGAAGGGGCATGCGGGGCATGTGCCCTATGCCACGCTGCGGGACGAGGCGTTGTGTTTCGGCTGGGTCGACAGTCGGCCGGCGAAGCTGGATGAGGCGCGCTCGATGCTGCTGATGAGCCCGCGGAAGCGCGGGAGCGGCTGGTCCGGCGTGAACAAGGCGCGGGTGGCGGCGCTGATCGAGGCGGGGCTGATGGCGGCGCCGGGGCTGGCGGCGGTGTCGGCGGCGAAGGCGGACGGCAGCTGGGAGCGGCTGGACACTGCCACCGCGCTGCTGCCGCCCGATGACCTGGTGGCGGCGTTCGCGGCGCATGCCGGTTCAGCGGCGGCTTTCGCGGCCTTTCCGCCATCGGCGCGGCGTGCCATCCTGGAGTGGATCGCGCAGGCGAAGCGGCCTGAGACGCGGGCCGCGCGGGTGCTGGAAACGGCGCGCTGTGCGGCGCGCGGCGAACGGGCGAACAGCTGGAGGCGGTGAGCATGGCGGAGGAATGGGATGCGATCGACAGGCTGATCGAGGAGCGCCTGTTGCGACAGGATGTGGCGGTTGCCGCGGCGCTCGCCAACAACAAGGCGCGGGGGCTGCCGGCGATCGATGTCTCGCGCCTGCAGGGGCGGATGCTGGAGCTGCTGGTGGCGGCGGTGGGTGCGAGGCGGGTGCTGGAGGTGGGCACGCTGGGCGGGGTGAGCACCATCTTCCTGGCGCGGGGCGCGGGCGCGGACGGGCATGTGACGACGCTGGAACTGGAGCCGCATCATGCCGCGGTGGCACGGGAAAATCTGGCGGTGGCAGGCCTGGCGGCACGGGTGACGGTGCTGGAGGGGCCGGCGCGGTCGACGTTGGCGACGCTGGCGGGGCCGTTCGATTTCGCCTTTGTCGATGCCGACAAGGCGTCCTATCCGGCCTATGTCGCGGCGTGCGCGGACCTGTTGCGGCCGGGCGGGCTGATGGTGGTGGACAATGCGGTGCGGCGGCTGGCGATCAGCGACCCGGCGGCGCAGGACGACAATGTGCGCGGGACGTTCGCGGCCTATGACGTGGTAGCGGCGGATGCGCGGCTGGACGCGACGGCGATCCAAACGGTTGGCATGAAGGGCTGGGACGGCTTCATGCTGGTGCGCAGGCGCTGATCAGGGGCGTTTGAGGAGGGCGCGCAGGCGGTCAGCAAGGCCGGGTTGGCGTGGGCGTTCCACGGGTTTCGCGGCGGGTGCCGGTTGCACCGTCTCGGTGGGCGGCGGCAGGCGCATGACGGTGACCGCCTGCGTTGGGGTGGCGAGCAGCAGCAGGGGCAGCAGCAGGATGGTCGATCGCATGCCGCTGCCCCCCGATGGCTCAGTTGCTGGCGGCAAAGCTGGCGCGGCCGCGGCGACGCGCGGCCATGCCGACGAGGCCGAAGCCGGCGATCAGCATCGCCCAGGTGGCGGGTTCGGGCACCGCGGCGGTCAGGCTGACACCGTCGAGCAGCGCGACCGGCGGCAGGCCATCGGGCGTGCCGATCGACAGGAAGCTGAGCACTTCGCTGCTGTTGATCGCGGTGAATTGCATGTTTTCGGTGAACCAGCCGGCGAAATAATGGGTCGGGCCGCCGACCGTGGCGGTCGACCGGGTCTGGCCGCCGAAGCTGACATCCAGCCGCTCGGTGGTGTCACCGACGCGGTTCTGGAACTGGGTGGCGGCCCAGTAGAATTTCAAATTGTATTTTTTGCCCGGCGTCAGGCCGCTGATGGTCTGCAACAGCGGGCCGTTGGCGAAAATGTCTCCATCGAGCGCCATGAAATTGCCGCCATCGGGGCTGGGCCCGCCATAGTTGGCGCTGGAAAGCGTCTGCGTCTCGCTGCTGGTGTAGCGGGTGTCCGGGCTGACGGTGGTGGCAGTGGAGCTGTTGAACAGCACGTTGAACACGCCGATGCTGCCGCCGGCGGTGGCGCTGTCCTGTGTGGTCCAGTTGAGGACGCCGTTGGGATAGGAATGGCGCGGGCCGATTTCGAAGCCCTGCACCGGCGTGCCCGGCGCGGTCAGTTCGAAACCGCCATTCTGGACGAGATTGACCGCATTGGCGGACGACGCGGCGGCAAGTGCCGCGGTGGCAAGAAGCAGAACACGCATGAAGAACCCTCTCTGACCCTGTTGATCGCGGCGCGGTGGAGGCCGTGCCGCGCGATGACGAGAGGTCCGACCCGCTCGACATGGATGGTTTAATAGCAGGCGTTGTGCCTGTTGAGTGTAAAAGAGGGTTAACAGATGATACAATTCGAAGGGCGGCCGTGTTGGCTACCTATGTATGAAAAAGGCCGCGCAGGAGCGCGGCCTTTCCACAATTAGGATCGCTGGCAGAAGCGCTGCCGGCGACGCAGTTCAGGCAGCGACGGCGCGGCTGCGCCGGCGAGCGGCGAAGCCCACCAGGCCGAAACCGGCGATCAGCATGGCCCAGGTGGCCGGTTCTGGCACAACACCGAACAATTGCACGGCATCGAAGGCGCCAGCTTCGTAGCTGTTGGGATCGAACCGCAAGGCACCGTCGGTGGTGACCTTGAGGCGGACGGTATCGAAGGTGCCGCCGGTGACGCCGAAGGTGACGAAGCCGGTCTGATAGCTGGGAACGGCGATGCCGGCGCCGGTGGCAATCACGTTGCCGCCGCTGAGGATTTCATAGGCGAGCAGCGGTGCGCCACCAAACCAGCCACTGCCGACCAGCACTTCCATGCCGGTGCTGGGCGCGAAGCTGAGCTGGGTATAACCGTTGCCGCCGCCGTTGGGATACCAGCTGTAGAGGCCTTCCGCGGCCTGGCTGGTCGTCCAGATCGAGCCGGAGCCGATATACTCGGCGGTGATGCCGTCTTCGCTGTACGGACCGGTAAAGGTGAACTGCGCCCCCATCCCTTCGAAGCCGTTGAAGTTGCTGGGTGTGGCGCCCGAGGGCGTGCTGTAAACGGTAATCGCGTTCGCCCCGGTGAGGGCAGCGCTGGCGATCAGTGCGGCGGCAAGAAAACGAATCATGGTTTGCTCCCTGTTTTATGTCAGCTATTGCGTAGCAAAAAACATGCCATCTTCAGTGCTGAAAATTAATCTTTAAGAATCAACTAAATGAATGCCCAACGAAAAACCGGAACCCATCCGGTCTGTAAAGAAATCCGACAAAAAACGCTGCCGGTGCAGCCTCAGGTCTCGACCAGTTTCATCAGCCGGCGTTCCAGCGGCGCCAGCACGCCGGCGAGGTCGTGACCGCGTTTCAGCACCGCGCCGGCCTCTCCGATCAGGGCCCACTGGCCTTGGGCGCGGCGCAGCGCCGGGCGTTTCACCACCTGGGCTTCGGGACGGTCGCTGGCGCGGGGAAAGGCGCTGAACACCGCTGCTTCCTGGCCGAAGTCCAGCGCATAGTCCCGCCAGTGGCCGGCGGCGACCATGCGACCATAGAGGCCCATGATGCGATCCATTTCCGTGCGGTCGAAGACGACTTGACCGGGTGATATCGGAAAGGGTGGCGGAAACAGCGGCGTGACCGACACGCTCAGGCCGCTTCGCCGCTGCGGCGCGCACGCTCCTCGCGCTCGAAGGCGTCGAGCCGGGCGCGCAGGGCCTCCAATTCGCACTTCAGCACCTCATAGCGCTGCGTGACCGGGTCGAACTTCTCGCTGCACGGCGTGCCATAGGGTTTGAACGGGGCCTGCTTCTCCTCGGCGGGCACGGGGATGGGCTTGGCGGGAATGCCGATCATGGTCGCCCCCTCGGGCACATCCTTTGTCACAACGGCGTTGGCGCCGATGCGGGCATTGTTGCCGACCATGATGGGGCCGAGCACGGCGGCACCGAGCGAGATGACGACATTGTCGCCCACGGTCGGGTGACGCTTGCCGCCGATGCCGTTCATCGGATTGGTGCCGCCCAGCGTGGCGCCCTGATAGATGGTGACATTGTGGCCGATTTCGGCGGTTTCGCCGATCACCACGAAGCCGTGGTCGATGAACAGGTTGTGGCCGATGGTGGCGCCGGGGTGGATGTCGATGGCGGTCAGCGCGCGCGCGACATGGTTGACGATGCGGGCAAGCAGGAACAGCCGGGCACGATAGAGGCGGTGCGCGACCTTGTGGAAGGCGATGGCCGTGACGCCGGGATAGGTCAGCACCTCCCACCGGCTGCGCGGCGCGGGGTCGCGGGCGCGGATGCTGTCGAGATAGGCAATCAGGCGCATGGGATGGCTTTCGTCAGTGGCCGGTCTGTACACCCCGCGATGAACGGTTGCAAATTGCCTGCACGCCGGGGGAACGCGGCGCGTGCGGGCGGGTTGCAGGCGTCAGGAGGCCGGCATGGTGCCGGCAGCCCCGAGCAAAGGAACCGACAATGGCGAGCAGTTATGACACGCTGGAACGTGACCACGCGCCCAACAGCCTGATCAGCGCGGACAAGGTGCAGGGCACGGCGGTTTACGACAGCAGCGGCGACAAGATCGGCAGCATCGACAGCCTGATGATCGACAAGGAAAGCGGCGAGGTCGCCTATGCGGTGATGAGCTTCGGCGGCTTTCTGGGGATCGGCGAGCGTTACCATCCGCTGCCGTGGGACGTGCTGACCTATGACACCAATCTGGGTGGCTATAATGTGGGACAGGCGGCCGCCAACCTGAAGGATGCCCCCAACTACAGCCGCGACGAGATCGGTGACTGGGATGATGATGACCTCACCTCCCGGGTGGACGACTATTATGCCGATTACCCGCGGACCGGCTATGGCTCGCGCGGCTATGGTTCGGAGACGCTGCGGGGTGCCGGCGATACCGGGATCCCGGGCAATACCGCCAATGCCAGCCCTGGGACCGGCGGCATGGGCAGTGCCGGGACGATGGGGCAGACCGCGGGGTCCTTTGGAACGACGCGGCGCGATCCGCTGATCTGAAGCCTTGGGTGGAGACGGAAAGGGGCGGGGCCACGGCTCCGCCCCTTTTTCACATCAGGCGATCGCGCGCAGTGTATGGGCGATCGCGACGGTGACGCTGGCGAGCCGCACGGCGGCCTGAACCACCTCCACCTTGACGCCGTGCTGCTGAAGCACTTTTTCATGCGCGTCGATGCACAGGCCGCAGCCGTTGATGGCGCTGACGGCAAGGCTGTAGAGTTCGAAATCGGCTTTTTCGATGCCCGGCGCACCGATGATGTTCATGCGCAGGCGGGCGGGAAGCTTCTCATACTCCTTGTTCGAGGCGAGATGGCCGAAGCGGTAGTAGATGTTGTTCATGGCCATGATGGCGGCCGCCGCGCGGGCGGCGTTTAACGCCTCGGGCGTCAGTTTCGCGGTGGCCTCGGCCTCCGCCGCCGCGATGGTGGGCAAATGGCCGCCGGCGATCGCGCTGGCCAGCAGGGTGCCATATTTCTGCTGGTCGCTGAGGATCGTTTCGTTGAGCAGCGACTGGATGTTGAGGCGCAGGTCCTTGGCATAATCGGGAAGGGCGCGGGCGAGGTCGATCATGGACATGGCGGTTCCTTCGCAAAGCAGCCGGCGGCAAAGCTGCCGAGTCTGCCAGAAGAGTGAAAGAATGATAAAGGCCGTCGGCAAAGCCGACGCGTCGGACGTGCGCGGCGGAATGTCCGCCGCGCACGCCGGCCGGCACTGCGCGGAGTCTGCAAACAGCGACGCTGTTGGCAGCCCGCTTGGCCTCAGGCGGCGGGTTTCAGCACCTCGTCGCCGGCCTTCCAGTTGCAGGGGCAGAGTTCGTCGGTTTGCAGCGCATCGAGGTTGCGCAGCGTTTCCGCCGGGTTGCGGCCCTGGTTGAGGCCGTTCACCGTGACATGCTGGATGATGTTGTTCGGGTCGACGATGAAGGTTGCGCGCAGGGCGACGCCGGCGTCCTTTTCCAGGATGCCGAGCGCGGTCGAGAGTTCGAGCTTGTTGTCGGCAATCCAGGGGAAATCGGCCTTGGCCAGCCGCTCATCGCTCTTGCGCCAGGCGAAGTGGACGAAATCGGTATCGGTCGAGGCGCCGATCAGCACCGCGTCGCGATCGGCGAAGTCGTTCGCCAGTTCGCCATAGGCGATGATCTCGGTCGGGCAGATGAAGGTGAAATCCTTCGGCCAGAAGAAGATGACCTTCCACTTGCCGGGATAGTCGTTGGCGAGGTCGATGGTCTCGCCGCCGGGAAGGGCCGCGATGCCCTGCTGGACGGACAGTTTGAGCGCGGGGAATTTGTCGCCGATGGTCAGCATGGGTGCTCCTTTGATGATGGGTTGGCCATAGATGGGTGTGGTGGCGGCCCTATGACAGGCGCCACGGTGCGTCCAACGCAGAAAATTGCTGGCGGTTATCGACTGGGGCGATAAGACGGCGGGCATGAACGTCTATCTGCCGACGCTGAAGCAGTTGCAGTATCTGACCGCGTTGCACCGGCACGGGCATTTCGGTCGGGCGGCGGACGCCTGTTTCGTGACGCAATCGACCCTGTCCGCCGGCTTGCGCGAGCTGGAGACGCTGCTGGGGGTGGTGCTGGTGGAACGCAACCGGCGGGTAGTGCGCTTCACGCCGCTGGGTGAGGCGGTGGTCGAGCGGGCCTATGCGACGCTGCGCGAGGCGGATGCGCTGACCGAGCTGACGCGCGCGGCGGGCAAGCCGCTGTCGGGCGGGCTGCGGCTGGGGGTGATCCCGACCATCGCGCCGTTCCTGCTGCCGCGATTGCTGCCGCGGTTGCGGCGGGAATGGCCGGAACTGAAACTGTATCTGCGGGAGGAACAATCGGGCGCGGCGTGCGAGGCGCTGAACCGCGGGCAGCTTGATTGTGTGCTGCTGGCGCTGCCCTATGCCTGCGGCGACGTGGCGGCGGCACCGCTGTTCGAGGATCGCATCCTGCTGGCCTTTCATCCCGAGGACATGCCGGACGCACCGCCCGCGGTGGAGCCGGCGAGCCTGGACGGCGAGCGGCTGCTGCTGCTGGAGGAGGGGCATTGCCTGAAGGATCATGCGCTGGCGGCGTGCAACCGGGCGACGCTGCGGCCGGATGCCACGGTGCTGGGAACCAGCCTGCACACGCTGGTGCAGATGGTGGACAACCGTATCGGCATGACATTGTTGCCCCAGATGGCGGTGGATGCCGGGATATTGAACGGCACCCGGGTGGAGACGCGGCCGCTCGCCTCGGCGAACGCGGTGCGGGAGATTGCCCTGGTGTGGCGGCCGGGCAGCCCGCGGGCGGAGGAGTATCGGCTGTTCGCGCGGGCGTTGAATGGAGACGTCGCATGAGGTTCGACCGGCGGATGGCGATGGCGGGGCTGGCGGTGGGGGCGATGATGCCGGCGGTGGCCAAGGCCTTGCCGCAGCGGTTGCCGCCCCGGCTGCGGCGCGGCGACATGGTGGGGCTGGTGGCGCCCGCGGGGTTGATCGGCGACGCGTTCGACCTGGCGCTGGTGACGGAGACGGTCGCGGCGATGGGGTTGGTGCCGAAGGTCGGACCCTCTGTGCTGTCGCGCGATGGCTATCTGGCGGGGAGTGATGCGGCGCGGGCGGCGGATGTAAACGCGATGTATGCCGATCCGGTGGTCAAGGCGGTGTTCGCGGTGCGCGGCGGCTGGGGTTGCGCGCGGATCCTGCCGCTGCTGGACTGGGGGCTGATTGCCAGAAATCCGAAATTGCTGGTGGGGTTCAGCGATGTGACGGCGTTGCACATGGGCTTTGCGGCGCGCGCGGGGTTCAGCACCATCCATGGGCCGAATGCCGGCGGCGATTGGGGCAAGCTGAGCTGGGATTCGTTTCGCGCGGTGGCGTTCGAGGGCGGCACGCCGCTGTACCGCAATCCGGCGGGGGACGATGACCGGCTGGTGCAGGATGCCGGGCGAACCCGCACGCTGCGCGGCGGGCGGGCGAGCGGCCGGTTGCTGGGGGGCAATCTGACCGTGTTGACGGCGTTGATGGGGACTCCCTGGTTGCCGGATTTTACCGGCGCCATCCTGTTTCTGGAGGATGTGGAGGAGGCGGAATATCGCATCGACCGCATGATGACGCAGCTGGCGCTGGGCGGGGTGCTGGGCAAGGTTGCCGGCGTGGTGTTCGGCAAGTGCACACGATGCATCAGCCAGGGCGCCGGCCTGGGGAATTTCACGTTGACCGAGGTGTTGCAGCGGCACCTGGCGGAACTGGGCGTGCCGGTATTCGAGGGGCTGATGGTGGGGCATGTGGCGAACCAGTTCAGCCTGCCCATCGGTGTGCGGGCGGAGATGGACGCGGATGCGGGGACATTGCGGCTGCTGGAGCCGGCGGTGGGGTAAGGGGGGACGCGGGGCGGCGAGACCCCCTCCTGTTCGCGTTCCGCGAGTCGCCTCCCCCGCGCGCGGGGGAGGGGTTTAGCGCGCGGATTTCAGTTCCTTGTAAAGTGCGGTCGCTGGCCATGGCGCGGCGCCCGCTTCGGCCGCGCGGACCAGCTTGATGACGCGGGCGTTGATGGGGGCGGTGCGGCCCTGGCTGGCGGCGAGGCGGAGCAGTTCGCCGTTGATCCAGTCGACTTCGGTAGCGCGACCCTGGGCAAGGTCGTCGGCCATGCTGCTGCGGGCGTGGGGATCGACGCGGGCGCCGCCTTTCCCCGCGCGACTGACCACCCGGCGGTAGAGCGGGTTGGGCAGGCTCATGATGAGGGGCATGTGTTTGAGCGGCAGGGGGAGGGGATCGACCAGCGTGATGCCGGTGGGTTTGAGGAGCCGCAGCCCCTCCGCGACGCAGAGCGCCCAGGCGCGGCGGTAGTCGCGCTGGATCAGCTGGTGCGCGAGCGGAATGCCGGAGAGCGCGTTGATGGCGTTGTTGAGGTTGACGAGCAGCTTGCCCCACATGACGCCGGGCATGTTGTCCGAACATGCGAAGGCCAGGCCGGCCGCCTGGAACAATGGCGCGAAAGGCACCGCGGCGCGGTCGGCGGCGAGGCTGCCTCCGGTGCCCTGATGGTAGTGCGCCGGGCCGCGCGCCGCGACATTGTACGGTACCATGCCGGCGATAACGGGGTTGGCGGGCAGCAGGGGCCGCAGGCGGTCGGCGTTGCTGACGCCGTTCTGGAAGCTGAGGACGGGCGTGCCCGGCCGGGCATGGGCGGCGACGTCGGCGGCGGCGGCTTCGCTGTGCTGCGATTTGGTGGTGAGAAGGATGAGGTCGGCGCCGGCGAGCGCGGTGGGGTCGGCGGTGCGGGCGGGGGCGGGGATGGTCCGGTCGAAGCCATCGAGCGCGGACAGGCGCAGGCCGTCGGCGAGCGGATCGAGCAGGCGGGGCCGTCCGATGAGGATGACGTCCGCACCGCCGGCGGCGAGCCTTCCGCCGAGGTAGATGCCAATCAGGCCGGCCCCCAGCACTGCGATTTGTGTCATTTGCCCCGGACCCTCCGCGCGTTATGGTGATGGGGTTAATCATTGAGGGACTGTGATGAAAGCCATTCTTTGCGTGGAACATGGCCCGCCGGAAAAGCTGGTCTGGGCGGATGTGGACGAGCCGGAGGTCAGCAAGGGCCAGGTGAAGATCGCGGTGAAGGCGGTGGGGCTGAACTTCCCGGACGTGCTGATCATCCAGAACCTCTATCAGTTCAAGCCGCCGTTGCCGTTCAGCCCGGGGGGTGAGGTTTCCGGCATCGTCGAGGCGGTGGGGGAGGGGGTCTCCACGGTGAAGCCTGGCGACCGGGTGATCGCGATGGTGGGCAATGGCGGCATGCGGGAGAAGATCCTGGTGCCGGCGGCGATGGTAATTCCGATGGCGGACACGATGCCGTTCGACGAGGGCGCGGGGTTCACCATGACCTATGGCACCAGCCACCATGCGCTGAAGCAGCGGGCGCGGTTGCAGCCGGGTGAGACGCTGCTGGTGCTGGGCGCGGCGGGCGGCGTGGGGCTGACCGCGGTGGAGCTGGGCAAGCTGATGGGCGCGCGGGTGATCGCGGCGGCCTCCACCGACGAAAAGCTGGCGGTGTGCCGGGCGGCGGGCGCTGACGAGGTGATCAACTACGCCACCGAGGATCTGAAGGAGCGGGTGAAGGCGCTGACCGGGGGGAAGGGCGCCGATGTAATTTATGATCCGGTGGGGGATCGGTTCGCGGAGCCGGCGTTCCGCTCGATCGCCTGGAACGGGCGGTACCTGGTGGTGGGGTTTGCCGCGGGGGAGATTCCGAAGCTGCCGCTGAACCTGGCGCTGATCAAGGGGGCGAGCATCGTGGGGGTGTTCTGGGGGGCGTTCACCGGGCATGAGCCGGACGTGCATGCGGCGAACATGCGGGAGCTGCTGGGCTGGTATCAGGAGGGCAAGCTGAAGCCGCATATCAGCAAGACGTTCGGGCTGCGTGATGGCGCGGCGGGGATACGCTGGCTGATG
Source organism: Sandaracinobacteroides saxicola (assembly GCF_014117445.1). Lineage (NCBI taxonomy): Bacteria > Pseudomonadati > Pseudomonadota > Alphaproteobacteria > Sphingomonadales > Sphingosinicellaceae > Sandaracinobacteroides > Sandaracinobacteroides saxicola. The sequence goes on from NZ_CP059851.1 coordinate 1,487,019, forward strand.
GACCGGAAGGCAACGGGGAAGGTGGTATTGGTGGCGTAATGGCCGGGCCGCGGCACTGGGAGGAGCATGTCGGTCGCGCTATCGCCTGTTCGGTGATTGGCATTGCGGTGGTGCCCATCCTGTTCGGTGTCGCTATCGCGGTTGCCAACGCCCTTGATGGGCCGATCGTTGGACCCGCGGCCCGTTGGACACCAAATGGTTTGCCCTTCCTCTTCATCATTTTTGGCTGGTGGTTCGGACTTCCCTTCGCGATTCCAACGCTCAGCCTGGCTTCTGCCGCTCTGACTCCGTGGAGCGCTCGCGGTCTGGTCCGCGCAACAATGGTCGTACTGGCGGGCGTTGCAGTCAGTTCGGTTGGCCTCAGCGCATGGCTGAACGGCAACCTCAGTGCCGCAGCCGTGTTAAGCTTTGCCATTTTCGCGGCGAGCTATGCCATCGGCTGCTATGCTGTGCTGCTGCTGAGGGCGTGGCGGACGCGATGACATCGGTTTTCGAGGTGGTATACTCCAGCAAATTCATTGGAGGGGCAGGGCCATGACCCATGAAGGCGGGTGTCGGTGCGGGGCGGTGCGGTATCGAGTGGCGGTGGCGCCGCAGCGGGTGTCTTTCTGCCATTGCGAGGATTGCCGACGCAGCGCGGGGGCGCCGGTGGTGGCGTGGGCGGCATTTGCGGAAGAGGAGCTGACGGTGCTGCAAGGCCGGCCAGTGGTGCATAATTCGTCGGGCCAGACGATGCGGAAGTTCTGCGGCACCTGTGGCACGGGGCTGTTCTATCGCAACGCGGAGTTCCTGCCGGGGATCGTCGATGTGCAGCTGGTGACGATGGACGATGCCGCGGCTTTCGCGCCAGAAGCGCATGTTCAGACGGCGGAGCAGCTGCCGTGGATGGCGGAAGCGCATGGGCTGCCGATGTTCGAGCGCTATCCGGGGTAGGAGTCAGTCGAGCGCGAAATCGGCGCGAAACCGTTCGATCTGGTGCGTGCGAACGTGCAGGATGGTGACGATGCCGACGACGCCATCATCGAGCATTTGCCAATAGATGATGTGCTGACCGACACGATAGCGATAGCCGCCAACGCCGAATGAGGCCGGAATAGGATGTCGTACGACTGTGCCGGCGGCAATGGCTTCGAAGCCTGTAACGAGCTTGTCGAAATAGTCGATCGCCTGCTGGCGGCCCCAGACCGATTCTGTGTAAGCGGCGATGTCGTCGAGCCGCGCCTCGGCGGCTGGCGACAGGCGCCACAACTTCATTTGAAGCGCGCCATGATACTTTCGCGTGAGGACTCACGATATTGATCCTGCGGGATTGCGAAGGCTTGTTGCAGTTCGGCCTTTAGCAGCGCGAAACGCTCGGCTTCTGTTGCTTCGCGATCCTTTCGGATCAGATGGCGGACATATTCGCTGACATTCTCGAACAGGCCATCCTCGCCGACGGCATCGGCGACGTGGGCGCTGAGCGGGCCACTGATGCGGACGTTGAGGGTCATGGTGTTCATGGAGGCGCGTCCTTTTCCATCCACATTTTAGGGAAGGATGGGGACAGGGGCAAGGTGGGTGGGGTCTGGTATCACCGTCAACCACCCTCACCTCGCTCGAGTCCGCTGGCGCTGCGCGCCGTCTTCGACTCCCCCTCCAGCGAGAGGAGAATCAGGCGCTGATGCCTTTGGGTGGGGCGGCTATGTCGACTCGGGTGCACCACGCGTCTAGGGCGGGGCGGGCGTTGCGCAGGGAGCGGCCTTCGCGGGTGCGGTCGAGGACGTTGAGCATGACGCGGACGGCGAGGTCGGCGTGGCTCAACCGTGGCCCGGCGAGCCAGTCATTGTCGGTGAGCAGTGCAGAGAGCGCATCGTAAAGCACGGTCAGGTCGGCGACGATGGTCTTTTCACTCTTGCGGCCCAGGCCCTGCGTGCGGGCCACTTTGCTCAGTGCGCCGGGGATGGCGCGGGTGAGGATCGTGCGCATCAGGCCGGCGGGTTCGTGGTGCAGCAGGTCTTTCAGGAACCATTCCCGGTTGTGCGGCCAGGTGCGCATGCTGAGGTCGTAGAAATAGAGGCTCTCGTCGGCCCAGTCCTCCAGGATGTCGGCAAGCGCGGCATCGCGGGCATTGTCCGGGCGCAGTGGCGGAACGGGGTGGGCGCGGTCGAGCCAGCGCAGAATGTCGGAAGAATCGACAATGCGGCCCTCCGGCGTGTCCAGCACGGGAAATTTGCCGGTCGGGCTGATGTGTTTTGCCTTGCCGGCCTTGGAGACGATGATCTCATTGGTCTGGAAGGCGAGACCTTTCAGGCGCAGGGCGCGGCGGACCTTGTCCGAATAGGGCGAGATTTCGTAGCCGTGGAGGATGAGCATGGTTCGCTATGACATGATTTCCCCACCCCCTGCCCCTCCCCTGAAGGGGAGGGGAGAGTGCCAGCGTTGCGCAGCGGCGTCATCGTCGGTTTTCGCCTCTACCCAGCCTTCGGGGGATTTTTTCCAGAAGGGTGCGCAGGTTTTCAGCCAGTCCATCAGGAACATCGCGCTTTCGAAGGCGGCGGCGCGGTGGGCGCTGGCGGTCAGCACCAGGACGATGGGGTCGGCGGGGAGCAGGGGCCCGAAGCGGTGGATGATGGTGAGGCCGTGGAGCGGCCAGCGGGCGGTGGCTTCATTGGCGATGCGGTGGAGCGCCTTTTCGGTCATGGCGGGGTAGTGTTCGAGGGTGAGGGGGTGATCGCGCACCAGGCCGGTGAAGCTGACGATGGCACCGATGTCGGTGCGGCCGGCGGTGAGTGCGGTGGTTTCCGTAGCGAGGTCGAAGGGGCCCGGCTGGACGCGGATTGTGATCATCCGCCGGTGACGGGGGGGAAGAGGGCGAGTTCGTCGCCGGGGTGGAGGAAGGTTTCAGCGTCCGCGAAATCCTGGTTGACGGCGAAGCGCAGTTTTTCCGGTTCGGCGAGCGCGGCGGCGTGGCCAGGGGTGCGGGTGGCAAGGGTTGCCAACAGCGCGCCGAGCCGCGTGGGTTCGGCGAGCGGCAGGTCTTCCTGCTCCAGCCCGATGCGTTCGCGCACCCAGGCGAAGTAGAGGAGGCGGATCATGGCGCCTCCTCGGTCATGTGTTTCAGGCCGACGCGCAGATAATCCCAGCCCGTCACCAGCGTCAGCAGCGCCGCGGCCCACAGGCTGATGAGGCCGACCTGCAGCGCGGGCAGCGCCGGCCACCAGCTTTCGGTGGAGCCGGCGAGGATGAGCGCGCCCAGCGACACCATCTGAAAGGTGGTTTTCCATTTGGCGAGCGCCGAGACCGGCACGCTGACGCGGGCGGTCGCCAGGAACTCGCGCAGGCCGGAGATGGTGATTTCACGCAGCAGGATGATCAGGCCGGCGAGCATGTGGATGCCGTGGATCATGCCGTTGTGGATCAGCATGACGATGATGGCGGCGACCATGATCTTGTCGGCGATGGGGTCAAGGAACACGCCCAGCTTGCTGACCGTGCCGTTCGAGCGGGCGAGCCAGCCGTCGAAATAATCGGTGATGCCGGCGATGGTGAACAGGATGAAGGCAAGCAGGTAGCCGAGCCAGCCGGCATCCCACATCAGCAGCACGAGCAGCGGCACCGCGAGGATGCGCGAGAGTGTCAGCAGATTTGGGAGGCTGGACAGCATGGTGGCAACCTATGCAATCGCAGGTGCGGTAACAACCCGGGGAACTGAAATGAATGTGAGCGAGGCGCTGAACACGCGGCGGTCGGTGCGGGGGTTTCTGGACCGGCCCGTGGAGGGGGCGGTGATCCGCCGCGTGCTGGAGACGGCGGCGCGGGCGCCCTCGGGCGGGAACCTTCAGCCCTGGCATATCGATGTGGTGGGGGGCGCCGACCTGGATGCGCTGAAGGCGATCATGGCGAAGCGGGTGCCGGAGCAGCCGACGGGTGAGCCGACGGAATATGACATCTATCCCAGGGAGCTGGCCGAGCCGTACAAGAGCTATCGCTATCAGGTGGGGGAGGACCTGTATGGCGCGCTGGGGATTCCGCGCGAGAACAAGATGGCACGGATGATGTGGTTCGCGCGCAATTTCCAGTTTTTCGGCGCGCCGCTGGCGCTGTTCTGCACGGTGGATCGCCGCATGGGGCCGCCGCAGTGGAGCGACCTGGGCATGTATCTGCAATCGGTGATGCTGCTGCTGCGGGAGGAGGGACTGGACAGTTGCCCGCAGGAATGCTGGGCGATCTATCCCAAGACCATCGGTGATTTCCTGGGCACCCCGCCGGAGCGGATGCTGTTCACCGGCATGTCGATTGGCTATGCGGACATGGACGATCCGGCGAACCAGTTCCGGACGCGGCGGGCACCGGTGGAGGATTTCGCGACCTTTCGGGGGATTTGAGCCTGTTCCACCCACCCCTCCCGCTGTCCGCTACGCTGCGCGAGAGGGGTGTGGCTTGGTCGCATTGCGCATTGGCGGGGCAGGGCATAGATGGCGGGGATGAACGAGACGCTTCCCCTGATCCGCACGCGAAAGCCCGACTGGTTGCGGGTGCGGGCGCCGACATCGCCGGCATTCGCCGAGACGCGCAAGCTGATGCGTCGGCTGAACCTGAATACCGTGTGCGAGGAAGCGGCCTGCCCCAATATCGGCGAATGCTGGACGCAGAAGCATGCGACCGTGATGATCCTGGGCGATACCTGCACCCGCGCCTGTGCCTTTTGCAATGTGAAGACGGGCATGCCGGGGCCGGTGGACGTGCTGGAGCCGGTGCATGTGGCGGAGGCCGCCGGCGAGCTGGGGCTGGAGCATATCGTCATCACCAGCGTCGACCGAGACGACCTTCTCGACGGTGGCGCGCGGCAGTTCGTGCGGGTGATCGAGGAATTGCGCAAGCGCGCGCCAAAGACGACCATCGAGATATTGACCCCGGATTTCCGCAACAAGTCGATGGACGCCGTGAAGGCGATCGTCGCTGCGGGGCCGGACGTGTACAACCATAATCTGGAGACGGTGCCACGGCTGTATCCGACGATCCGGCCGGGTGCGCGATACTATCATTCGCTGCGGCTGCTGGAGACGGTGAAAGGGCTGGACGCGGGGATTTTCACCAAGTCCGGCGTGATGGTGGGGCTGGGCGAGGAGCGCCAGGAGCTGCACCAGGTGATGGACGACATGCGATCGGCCGGCATCGATTTCCTGACTGTCGGCCAGTATCTGCAACCGACGCCGCGCCACGCGAAGGTGGTGGCGTTCGTCGAGCCGAAGACCTTTGCCAGCTATGCGGCGATCGCGCGGGCGAAAGGGTTCCTGCTGGTGGCGGCCAGCCCGCTGACGCGCAGCAGTTACCATGCCGGCGCGGATTTCGCGAAGATGCAGGCGGCGCGGCGGGCGCAGCTGGAGAAGGCCGGCCTTGCCACGGCATAGCGAGACGCGGACGCTGCCATGGACTCCCGAGCAGCTGTTCGACCTGGTGGCGGACGTGAAACGCTATCCGGAGTTCCTGCCCTGGGTCGCGGCGACCCGTATCCGGTCCAACGACGGCGCGGTGATGCTGGCGGACATGTCGGTGGGGTTCCGGCAGCTGCGGGAGACGTTCACCAGCCGCGTGGCACTGGAACCCAAGAGCGCCATTCGGGTAGAGTATATCAACGGCCCGCTGAAGTTCCTGCGCAACGACTGGCGGTTCGAGGCAGGTGATGACGGCGGCTGCCGGTTGAGTTTCGATGTGGCGTTTGAGTTCAAAAGCAAGCTGTTCGAGCGGCTTGCCGGGGCATTCTTCCACGAGGCATTGAAGCGCATGGTGGCGAGTTTCGAGGCGCGCGCGGTGGCGCTTTACGGCAGCAGCAGTTCAAGCGCCACGAGCGTTGCCTGACGGCGGATTTCGGCGCGGCCGAGGTCGCCGAACTGGCGGACATCGGCGACCGCCGGGCCATCGAGGCCGCGGATGGCACGGGCGAAGACGACCATGCCAACGGGCTTCTTCTCGCTGCCGCCCCCCGGCCCGGCGATGCCGCTGATGGCGACGGCGACGTCGGCGTTGCTGTGGCGGATGCCGCCCTGCGCCATGGCCCAGACGGTGGCCTCGCTGACCGCGCCGAGGCTGTCGATGATGTCGCGGGAGACGCCGACGGACTGGACCTTGGCGTCGTTGGAATAGGTGACGAAGCCGCGCTCGAACACCTCGCTGCTGCCCGGAACATCGGTCAGCGCGGCGGCGACCATGCCGCCGGTGCAGCTTTCGACGGTGGCGAGGCAGCGGCCGGCGGCACGGTTTTCAGCGATGACGCGCTGCGCCAGCGCGGCGATTTCGGGGTCGGTCATGGGGCGCGGCTATAGCGAATATCGTGGCAGGGTGACAGTGGCGATGGCCTGGGCGGCGATGCCTTCGCCGCGACCGGTGAAGCCGAGCCTCTCGGTCGTGGTGGCCTTGACGCTGATGAGCGGGGCGTGGGCGGCGAGGATTTCGGCGAGGCGGGCGGTGAACGCGGCACGGTGCGGCCCCACCTTGGGTGCCTCGGCGATGATCGTCAGGTCGACATGGTCGATGACGCCGCCGCGGGCGGACACCAGGCCGGCGGCATGGGCGAGGAAACGGTCGGAGGAGGCGCCTTTCCACTGCGGGTCGGATGGCGGGAAATGGGTGCCGATGTCGCCGTCGCCGATGGCGCCCAGGATGGCGTCGGTCAGCGCGTGGAGCGCGACGTCGGCATCGCTGTGGCCGATGACGCCGGCGCTGTGCGGCACGCGCACGCCGCACAGCCAGACATGGTCGCCACGGCCGAAACGGTGGACGTCAAAACCAGTGCCGGAGGTGGTGCGCGTGGGAAGCAGGGCGGCGGCGCGGGCGAAATCGGCGGCGTGGGTGAGTTTCATGGCGTGCTCGTCGCCCGGAACGAGCGCGACCGCAAGCCCGGCGGCGTGGGCAATGGCGGCGTCGTCGGTATGGCCGGGCGCAGCCGCGGCGTGTGCGGCGCGGATGGCGGCAAGCTCGAAGCCCTGGGGCGTCTGGGCGCGCCAGAGCGTATCGCGCGGGATTTCGCCGGTCATCAGCGTGTCACCGGTGCGCAGGCTGTCGACGATGGGGAGGACGGGTAGGGCAGCGGGGTGGGTTTCAAGGGCGTCGAGGATGCGGTCGATCATGTCGGCGGGCACGAAGGGGCGGGCGGCGTCATGGATCAGCACATGGGTGATGTGGGCGGGCAGGGCGGCGAGGCCGAGGCGGACGCTGTCCTGCCGGGTGGCACCGCCGGGGGAGTGCGTGACATTGAAGCCGTTCGCCGCGTTCAAGAACAGCGCTTCGTCCTCGGGCGCGATGACGGCGTGGAGGTGGCTGACACGCGCGTGCCGGGCGAAGGCGGCGAGCGCATGGGCGATGACCGGAGCGCCGGCGAGCGGCTGATATTGTTTCGGCAAGGCCCCCCCGGCGCGGGTGCCGCGACCGGCGGCGACAATCAGGGCGGCGGTGTGCATGCGCGGGGAATAGCGGGCAGGCTGCTTGCCGAAAAGCGGCGATTGCGATACGGGCCGTGCCTGATTTTTGAGCAGGGACCATGACGCGCCTGAAACCCATTCACATCGGGCCTGTGACCATCGACGAGCCGGTGATCCTGGCGCCGATGACGGGCGTCACCGACCGGCCGTTCCGGACACTGGTGAAGCGGTTCGGCGCCGGGCTGACCGTGACCGAGATGATCGCCTCCGAAGCCATGGTGCGCGAAACCCGGCAGTCGCTGCACAAGGCGGCCTGGGACCCGTGCGAGGCGCCGGTCTCGATGCAGTTGGCGGGGTGCGAGCCGCGGGTGATGGCGGAGGCCGCGAAGCTGAACCGCGACAGGGGCGCGGCGATCATCGACATCAACATGGGCTGCCCGGTGAAGAAAATCGTCAACGGGCAGGCCGGCTCGCACCTGATGCGGGATCTTAAACTGGCGGCACAGCTGATTGATGCAACGGTGAAAGCGGTGGATTGCCCGGTGACGCTGAAGATGCGGATGGGCTGGTGCCATGACAGCCTGAACGCACCCGAGCTGGCGCGCATTGCCGAGGATCTGGGCGTGCGGATGATCACGGTGCATGGCCGGACGCGGAATCAGCTCTATTCGGGCAGCGCGGACTGGGCGTTCGTGCGGCGGGTGAAGGAGGCCGTGCGCCTGCCGGTGGTGGTGAATGGCGACATCTGCACGCTGGACGATGTCGATGTGGCGCTCGAGCAGTCCGGTGCGGACGCCGTGATGATCGGGCGGGGTGCCTATGGCAAACCCTGGCTGCTGGGGCAGGCCATGGCCTGGCTGGCGCGCGGCGAAAGGCGGCCGGCGCCGGCGCTGGCGGCGCAATATGCCCTGATTGTCGAGCATTATGGGTTGATGCTCGAACTCTACGGCAGGGACACCGGGGTCAATCTGGCACGCAAGCATCTGGGCTGGTACACCAAGGGCCTGCCGGGATCGGCGGAATTCCGCAACAAGGTGAACTTCGTGGGCGATCCCGCGATGGTGCTTGCCATGCTGCGTGATTTCTATGCCCGCGTCATGGATGGGGGCGCGGCCTTGGCCATCGCGGCATGAGCCTGCCGCTGCCGCTCGACATCTGGAATGCGCTGCCCATCCCGACGCTGCTGCTCGACCCCGACGGCCAGGTGGCGCTGGCCAACACCGCGGCCGAAACCTTCCTGAACGCCTCCCAGGGGCAGCTGGCGGAGCGGGGCTGGGATGCGCAGCTTCCGCCGGACAGCCCGTTGCGCTCGGTGCTGGCGGAGGCCCGCGCCGGCGGGAGTGGCATCGCCGCCTATGACCTGGATGTGGTGTTCATCGGCGGCCGCCGTTCCCGCGCGGACGTGATGGTGGGGGCGGTGCCCGATGCGCCGGGCTGGTTGACCTTGGCGTTGCAGCCGCGCGCGGTGACGGCGATGGTCGACCGGCAGATGGGCCAGGCGGGGGCGGCACGCTCGGCGGTGGGCGTGGCGGCGATGCTGGCGCACGAGATCAAGAATCCGCTGTCGGGCATCCGGGGCGCGGCGCAACTGCTGAATCATGGCGCAGACGCCGAAACGCGCGAGCTGACCGGACTGATCGTGAGCGAGGTGGACCGGGTGGCGACACTGATCGACCGGATGGAGGGCTTCACCGACACCCGCCCGCGGCGGCCGCAGCCGGAGAATATCCACGCCATCCTTTCTCATGTGCGCAAGCTGGCGGAGACGGGGTTCGCGCGCGGCCTGAGCATCCGCGAACGCTATGATCCCTCCTTGCCGCCGGTGCTGGGCAGCCGCGATGCCTTGGTGCAGCTGTTCCTGAACCTGCTGAAGAATGCCGCGGAAGCCTCACCGAAAAATGGCGAAATCGAGATCACGACGGCCTATCGCCATGGCCTGCGGGTGGCGGCGCCGGGAGGGAAGGAGCGGATCTCCCTGCCGTTGGAGGTGTGCGTGATCGACCAGGGGGCCGGGCCGCCGCCGGCGGTGGCGGACCATATGTTCGATCCGTTCGTCAGTTCGAAACGCGGCGGTTCCGGGCTGGGGCTGGCGCTGGTGGCGAAGGTCGCGGGCGACCATGGCGGGGTGGTGGAGTTTGAACGGCGCGGCAGCCGGACGTTGTTCCGGGTGCTGCTGCCGGTGGGGAAAGGGCAAGCGTGAACGACAGCGTGGTGATCGTGTGCGACGATGACGCCGCCATCCGCACGGTGGTGCGGCAGGCGCTGCTGCGCGCCGGCCATGCGGTGCGGACGACCGACAGCGCGGCGGGGTTGTGGAAGCTGATCGAGGAGGGTGTGGGCGACGCGGTCGTCAGCGACGTGATTCTGCCCGACGCCAACGGGCTGGACATGATTCCCCTGATCCATGCGAAGCGCCCCGGGCTGCCGGTGATCGTGATGAGCGCGGAGAATACGCTCTCGACCGCGGTGCGGGCGACCGAGCAGGGGGCGTTCGATTATCTGCCCAAGCCGTTCGACCTGGATGAGCTGACGCGCGCGGTGGCCGCCGCGGTCGCGGGCAGCCGGGCGGAGCGGCCGGTCGAAGCGCAGGCGACGGCGGAGCGGCTGCCGATGATCGGGCGCAGCGCCGCGATGCAGGATGTCTATCGCACGATGGCGCGGGTGGTGCCCACCGACCTGACGGTGATGGTGTTGGGGGAGAGCGGCACGGGGAAGGAGCTGGTGGCGCGCGCGCTGCACGATCTGGGCGCGCGGCGCACCGGGCCGTTCGTGGCGCTGAACATGGCGGCGATCCCGCGCGAGCTGATCGAATCCGAGCTTTTCGGTCACGAGCGCGGCGCCTTTACCGGCGCGGCGGCGCGGGCAAGCGGCAAATTCGAACAGGCCCAGGGCGGCACGCTGTTCCTGGACGAGATCGGCGACATGCCGATGGACGCGCAGACTCGCCTGCTGCGGGTGTTGCAATCGGGCGAGTTCACCACCGTCGGCGGCACGCGGACGCTGAAGGCCGATGTGCGGATCGTGGCGGCGACGCACAAGGATCTGGGGCGGCTGATCGATGCCGGGCAGTTCCGCGAGGACCTTTATTACCGGTTGAATGTGGTGCCCGTGCGCCTGCCACCGCTGCGCGCGCGGGGCGATGACATCGGCGAGCTGGCACGGCATTTCCTGGACCGGGCGGTGGCGGAAGGCCTGCCGCGCAAGCATCTGGCGCCCGATGCGCTTGCCTGGCTGGCGGCGCAACCCTGGCCTGGGAATGTTCGGGAGCTGGAAAATGCCATGCGGCGGCTGGCGGCGCTGGCGCGTGATGAGGTGATCACCGCGGGCGTCGCGGCGATGTGGCTGGCGCAGGATGGCGGCGCACCGGTGGCGACGCCGGCGCGCGGTGGCAGCCTGGCCGAGGTGGTGGAGGGGTGGCTGGCGGCCAACATCGGGCCGTCCCTGCCGCCGGACGGGCTGTACGATCGGCTGCTGGCGGAGTTCGAGCGGCCGCTGCTGGCAACCGCGCTGGCGCTGACCCGCGGCAACCAGTTGAAGGCGGCCAAACTGCTGGGGGTGAACCGCAACACGCTGCGCAAGCTGCTGACCGAGCGCGGCGTGGAGCCGGCGCGCGGCGGCTGAGCCGCGGCCTTCCGTTGCCTTGAGGCCACGGACTGTGTTTCTTTCGCCACGGTTCTCTGCTAGTTCACTGCCATGGCTTCGGTCGTTCCCTCGCGTGAGACGACGCCCGCGCGGCGGCGCGCGGTGGTGTGGCGGCAGTGGCGGCGGCGGGTGGCGCGCTGGGCCAATGCGGGTGATTTCTATCCGCGGCTGGAGCTGGGGCTGGCGCTGCTGGCGCTGTTGATGGGGATTGCCAGCTATGCCGTGCTGACCGGCAAGCGCGCGCCGGCGGTGGGGTTCGATCCGCCGCTGATCGCCGCGCTGCTGCTGGCCAACCTGGTGCCGTTGATCGCGCTGTTGGTGCTGATCGCGCGCCGGGTGGCGATCCTGGTGAGCAACCGGCGGCAGGGCATCGCCGGCGCGCAGCTGCATGTGCGCTTGGTGGCGCTGTTCGCCAGCATGGCGGCGGTGCCGACGATCCTGGTGGTGGTGTTCGCCGCGCTGCTGTTCCAGTTCGGGGTGCAGTTCTGGTTTTCCGACCGTGCCAAGACCGTGCTGGATAACGCCGATCGCGTGGCGCAGGCCTATGTCGAGGAGAACAAGAGCCGCATCCTGGACGACATCATCGCGCTGGGCCGCGACGTGCGCGGCTATGCTGTGGACTATGGGGTGGGGTCGGCGAGCTTCCGCGACGGGCTGGCCTTCCAGGTGGCGGCGCGCAACCTCTCCGAGGCGGCGGTGTTCCGCGCCACGCCGACGCGGCTGGAGCTAATCGCGCAGGTATCCCTGGACATGCAGCCGTTCGAGGCACGGATGCGGGCGCTCGACCTGTCGGGCGCGCGGGTGGGGGAGGCGCAGGTCGTTGCTTCGGCGCGCGACCGGGTGGAGGCGGTGGTGCGGCTGGATCCGACCGCGCCGGTCTATGTCTATGTCAGCCGGCGGGTGGAGCCGCGCGTGCTGGAGCAGGTGGCGCGGACGCAGACGGCGCTGTCCGACTATAAGGCGCTGACCGAGCGCAGCCGGGCCTTGCAGTGGCGTTTCGCGCTCGTGCTGATCGTGGTCTCGCTGCTGATCGTCGCGGCGTCGATCTGGTTCGCGCTGTGGCTGGCGAACCGGCTGGTGGCGCCGATCGGCCGGCTGGCGCAGGCGGCCGAGCGGGTAGGGGCCGGCGATTTCGAGGTGCGGGTGCCGGTGAAGGGCATGAACGACGAGATCGGCGTGCTGGCGCGCGCGTTCAATCGCATGACCGGGCAGATCAAGGCGCAGCAGAATGCGCTGGTGGGAGCGAACACGCAGTCGGACAACCGGCGGCGCTTTATCGAGGCGGTGCTGGCAGGCGTGTCGGCGGGGGTGCTTTCGATCGATCATGAAGGCATTATCCGGCTGGCGAACCAGAGCGCGGCGACGCTGCTGCAGAAGGATGTGGCGACGCTGGTGGGCGCGCCGCTGGCCGACGCGGTGCCCGAGCTGGCGGGCATGCTGGATACCGCGCACAGCGCCGGGCTGGCGGCGGGCGAGGTGGTGATCGCGCGCGGCAGCGAGACGCAGACACTGGCGGTGCGGCTGACCGGCAATGTCGGCAGCGCGCAGAACTATATCCTGACCTTCGACGACATTTCGCAGCAGCTGGCGGACCAGCGGCGGGCGGCGTGGAGCGACGTGGCGCGGCGGATCGCGCACGAGATCAAAAACCCGCTGACGCCCATCCAGCTGTCGGCCGAGCGGTTGCAGCGGCGCTATGGCCGGCAGATCGTGGAGGATCCGGAAACCTTTGCCGGGCTGACCGACACCATCGTGCGGCAGGTGGGCGACCTCAGGCGGATGGTGGATGAGTTCAGCAGCTTCGCACGCGCGCCGCGGCCGCAGTTCCGCGAGGAATCGGTGGGCGAGATCGCGCGGCAGACGCTGTTCCTGGCGGAGGTGGCAGCGCCGCATGTGCGCTTCTGGCTGGAAGTGGATGAGCCCCTGCCGCCCTTTGTTTGCGACCGCCGGCAGATTGGTCAGGCGCTGGCCAATCTGGTGAAGAACGCCACCGAATCCATTGGCACCACGGCGGAAGAGCGCGGCATGGTAAGCGTACATGTCAGCGGCGACCGGGCGCAGCTGTGCATCGAGGTGCGCGACAATGGGCCCGGCATTCCCGCCGAGCTGCATGATCGCATCACCGAACCCTATGTCACGACGCGCGCGCGGGGGACCGGGCTGGGCCTGGCCATCGTCAAGCGCATCGTCGAGGATCATGGCGGGCAGCTGACCCTGCTGAACCGCCCCGAAGGTGGGGCCATCGCGCGCATGCAGTTCGACCTGCACTCGCCGGTCGTGCCCCACACCCCGCAAACCGCAGGAGCCGATGCCTGATGCCGCTCGACATATTGGTCGTTGATGACGAGGCCGACATCCGCAGCCTGATCGCCGGGGTGCTGGAGGATGAGGGCTACCGCCCGCGCACCGCCGCCGACAGCGACGGCACGCTGGCGGCGCTGGCGGAGCGGCGCCCGGCGCTGGTGATCCTGGACATCTGGTTGCAGGGATCGAAGCTGGATGGGCTGGAGCTGCTGGACAGCATCAAGGCGACCGATCCCAGCCTGCCGGTGCTGATCATTTCGGGCCACGGCAACCTGGACACGGCGGTGGCGGCGATCAAGCGCGGTGCCTATGACTTCATCGAGAAGCCGTTCCAGGCGGACCAGCTGCTGCTGGCGGTGGCGCGGGCGACCGAGACCGAGCGGTTGCGGCGGGAAAACAGCGAGTTGCGGGTGCTGGCGGGGCTGGAGGATGAGCTGACCGGCACCAGCCAGGCAATCAACGCGGTGCGCGCGACGATCAAGCGGGTGGGGGCAACGGGCAGCCGCGTGCTGATCAGTGGCCCGGCGGGCAGCGGCAAGGAGGTGGCGGCCAGACTGCTGCACCAATGGTCGTCGCGGGCGACGCGGCCGTTCGTGGTGGTGGCCGCCGCGCGGATGACGCCGGAGCGGGTGGAGGAGGAACTGTTCGGGCGGGAGGAGGGCAGTGCGCTGCTTCGCGCCGGCCTGTTCGAGCAGGCCGATGGCGGCACGCTGTTCATCGACGAAGTGGCCGACATGCCGCTGACCACCCAGGCGAAAATCCTGCGCGTGCTGACCGACCAGAGTTTCCAGCGGGTGGGCGGCACGCGCAACATCCGGGTGGATGTGCGCGTGGTCAGCGCCTCGGCGCGCGACCTAACGCGGGAGATCGCCGACGGGCGGTTCCGTGAGGACCTGTATTACCGGTTGAACGTGGTGCCGGTGCGTCTGCCGCCGCTGTCCGAACGGCGGGAGGATATCGGCCGGCTGGTGGAATATTTCGTGGCGCGGCTGTCGGCCGAGCGGCGTGTGGCGACTCCGGGGATCAGCGACGACGCGCTGGCGGCGTTGCAGGCCTATGGCTGGCCGGGCAATGTGCGGCAGTTGCGCAATGTGATCGAACGCACGCTGATCCTGGCGCCGACCGCGCGGGTGGAGCGCATCGAGCTGGACATGCTGCCCGCCGAGGTGACGGCGGAGCCGGCGGCGCTGCTGCCGGACAAGGCGGCGAAATCGATCATGGGCACGCCGCTCAGGGAGGCGCGCGAAGCGTTCGAGCGCGAATATCTGAAGGTGCAGATCCGGCGCTTTTCCGGCAACATCAGCCGCACGGCCGCCTTCATCGGCATGGAACGCTCGGCACTGCACCGCAAGCTGAAGGCGCTGGGGCTTTCGGAAGGCGACCGCGACGGCGATGAGTTGGACGCTTGAGAATCCGCCAGCAATCGCTACGTTGATGCCGCATTGCAGCGTGACCCCGGTTGCGTCTGCCATGTGCCGACGTCGGGCAACGGCGCGGGTGCCGGCCCAAGTCGCCGGCCAAGAATGAAAGGCTGACCGCCATGGCTGACAAGGCCAACAATCTTCAGGATGTGTTCCTGAATGCCGTCCGCAAGCAGAAGACGCCGGTGACGATGTTCCTGGTAAACGGCGTGAAGTTGCAGGGTGTGATTACCTGGTTCGACAATTTCTCGGTGCTGCTGCGCCGCGATGGACATTCGCAGTTGGTGTACAAGCACGCGATTTCCACCGTGATGCCGGCCGGACCGTTGCAGCTGTTCGATGCCGAGAAGGATGACGGCGAATAGTCGAGCTGGTTTCAGCGAAGGGGTTCGACCCGGAACGCGGGGTAAGCTTCGGCTCCCCCGCGCTGGTGGTGCATGTCGACCGCGGGGCGCCCGATGCGCGCGATGCGGAGGCGCGCCTGGCCGAGGCGGTGGGGCTGGCCGCAGCGATCCGGCTGGACGTGCGTGACGCCAGCGTCATCAAGCTGAGGAAACCGGTGCCGGCAACGTTGATCGGCCCCGGACAGGTGGAACGGGTGGCGGCGAGCGTGGCGGCGACCGAGGCCGAGGTGGTCGTGGTGGACGCCAGTGTCACGCCCGTGCAGCAGAAGAATCTGGAAAAGGCGCTGGGGGCCAAGGTCATCGACCGGACGGGGCTGATCCTGGAGATTTTCGGCAACCGCGCGGCGACCAACGAGGGCCGCCTTCAGGTGGAGCTTGCGCATCTGGAATATCAGGCCGGGCGGCTGGTGCGCGCCTGGACCCACCTGGAGCGGCAGCGCGGCGGTTTCGGCTTTCTGGGCGGACCGGGCGAATCGCAGATCGAGACCGACCGCCGCCTGCTGCGCGACCGCATTTCAGGATTGAAGCGCGAGCTGGCGGCAGTGACGCGCACCCGCACGCTGCACCGCAAGCGGCGGCAAAAGGCGCCCTGGCCGGTGGTGGCGCTGGTGGGGTACACCAACGCCGGAAAATCCACCCTGTTCAACCGGTTGACCGGCGCGGACGTGATGGCGGAGGACCTGTTGTTCGCGACGCTCGATCCGACGATGCGTGCGATCAGCCTGCCCGGCGTGGACAAGGTCATCCTGTCGGACACGGTGGGCTTTGTCAGCGACCTGCCGACGCAGCTGGTGGCGGCGTTCCGCGCCACGCTGGAGGAAGTGATCGAGGCCGACCTGATCGTGCATGTGCGCGACATCGCCCATCCCGACAGCGATGCGCAGGCGGCGGACGTGATGGGCGTATTGGCGGATTTGGGCGTGACTGGCGGGGCGGCGACGGCACCGCTGTTCGAGGTGCTGAACAAGATCGATCTGCTGGATGCGGAGGCGCGGGCGGCGCTGGACGCCCGGTTGGCGACGCGTGACGATGCGGCGGGCATCAGCGCGGTGACAGGGGAGGGCGTGGACGCGCTGCGGGCGACGCTGGCGCGGGCGCTGGGCGGGCTGGCGCGCATCCGCCACATCGAACTCCATCCCGCGGATGGCCTGCGCCGCGCCTGGCTGCACCGCCACGGCCAGGTGGTGGGGGAGGGTGAGGATGAGGGGATGCTGACGCTGGACGTGCGGTTGAGCGATGCGCTTTACGCCAAGTTCAAGACGATCGCGGCCTGAGGCTGCCTTCAGCGCGCGAAGAGCTGGTTGAGATAGGCGGCTATGCGCACACCGGCCTGGCTGAGACGCAGGTTGACCGTGCCCTGGTGCTGGAAGACATAGTCGAAGCGCAGGTTGGGCACGGTGCCCGGCGCGGCGTTCGGCATCGGCGGCGGGTAGGTGGCGTCGCGCAGTGCCTGGCTTTCGGCGATCCAGACCAGCGGGTCGGCGGTTTGCCATGCCTTCGCCTGCGCCGGCGTGATCTTCTCGCTGAGCCATTTCGCCTTTTCGCTGAAGCTCAGGCCCTCATTCTCCACCAGGTCATCGTCCCACACCGCGTGCAGGTTGGTGGGTTTGCGGAAGAATTCCACGCGCACGTCGTTGCCGCCGCGGTCGCGCCCGTTGCCGACATGCAGCGGCTGGTGCAGGTCTCCCACGATGTGGATGATGAATCGCAGCGCCAGTTGCCGGTCGGCGAGGGGGGCGTTGCGGTCGCGCACGGTGGCGCTGAACCGTTGCAGCGCAGTGACCGAATCGCCTTCGGGAGGGGCACCGACCTCGGCGTAGGTCTTGCCGTCCGGCACGGTGACATAATGCCAGGGGCTGGCGGTCTTCTGCCAGAATTCGGATGGGTCGGAACGCATGAAATCGGCCCAGGTCGAAGCCTCGGCGGCGCTTTCAACGCCCAGGATGGCCTTCACGCCCGCGCGGGCCCGCGAATCCAGATAGCGTTCGGCGATCATGCCCGAAACGCGGTGGCCCATGCCGCTCCAGGCGGCAGCGGGGGAACCGGTGAGCAGCGCGACCATGGCGGCAACCGGGGCGACGAAAGGTGCGGAGCGAAGCATGCAGCACTTTTGCATGCTCACTTTACCGGCATATGTCACCGCGGCAACGGATAGCGGCGGCTGATCAGCAGCATATCGCCATCGTCAAGCGTGGCACGGGTATCGCCGGAGGCCGTGGCGGCAAGCGCACGGATGCGCGACGGGTGGATCAGCACGCCGCGATGCACCCGCCGGAAACCGAACGGCGCAAGCCGGGCCAGCATGGCGCCCAGCGTTGAGCGTACCAGAAGCGTGCGCCCGTCCAGGATCAGCTCACAATAGTTACCGGCGGCCTTCACAAGGCGGATTTCATGCGGCCCGATCAGGTGGGTGACGCCGCCGACGGCAAAGGCCAGCCGCGCCGGCGCTTCCCGCACCGGGGCACGCGCGCGCAGCCAGCCGAGCAGCACGACCAGCGCGGCATAGACGAGTGCATCCTTGCGCCATTCATAGAAGAACACCAGCAGCGCACCGTCCTCAAGGAAGCGATAGTCGCTGTCCATCCAGCTGTGTACCGCCTTCCGGATCAGCACCATGCCGCCACTGTGCAGCAGGCTGAAAGCGATGCTGAGCACGACATGGGCGGCGATGCGGCGAGCCAGGGGCCAGGGCTCGATGCGGCACGCGATGCGCGCCGCCGGCAGCAGCAGCGGCAGCATTGCGATCAGGCTGCTGATCTCCCAGGTGGCATGCATCCAGAGGGGACCGGCCATCTCTCCCCGCGCGATTTCCGTCCACATCGAGCTGATCGAGACAGCGACGAACAGAATCAGCGCCACACCGATCGTCAGCACGGCCTTGTAAGGCCGGTCCCCGTTCGTCACCAGGTCGCCCCCGTTTGTCACGTCGAGTCCCCGCTTGTCCCACCATGGCCGCCTTCAGTGGAATATCATTGGCCACAAAAGTCAAACGCATGATCTGCTGCCTGCACGGAGGATGCCATGCGACACGACCGCCAGCGATATTATGCCATGGATTGGCTGCGAATCGGCGCCTTCGCGCTACTAATTCTTTACCATTGTGGCATGTATTATGTGACGTGGGATTGGCACATCAAAAGCCCTGCTGCCAGCACGGCCGCCGAGCCGCTCATGCTGCTGGTGAACCCTTGGCGTCTGGGCCTGCTGTTCGTCATTTCCGGCATTGCGACCCGGTTCATGGCCGATCGCCTGGCGCCGGCACAACTGATGGTGCGGCGCTTCCACCGCCTGTTCTGGCCCCTGTTCTTCGGCATGCTGGTCGTGGTGCCGCCGCAGACCTATTATCAACTGCTGGACCTCGCCGGCCCAGCGGCCACGCAGGATTTCTGGTGGCGCTATGTCACCGGCAGCGGCGATTGGTGCAGGGCAGGGCAATGCCTCGTCACCCCCACATGGAACCATCTCTGGTTCGTCGCCTATCTGCTGGTCTATACGCTGCTGCTTGCGGCCATGCTTCGGCTGATGCCGACATTTGCCGCCCGCCTTGCCTTTGTCACCCGCCCGGCCTTGTTCCTGTTGCTGCCCCTGCCATGGCTGGTGTTTACCCGTGTCGTACTGAAGCCCGCGTTCGGCGAAACCCATGCGCTGTTCGATGATGTCTATGGTCACGCGGCCTATGGCTGGGCTTTCTGGCCGCGCGCGACACCGCGCTGTTCGACCGGCTGTCACGGTTGTGGGCGTTTCTGCTTACCCTGTCAGTTGCGATCTGGGCGGCGATCTGGGCGTTGCCTGATGATATCGGCGGCGCTGCGCTCGCCATTGCCCGTGCCGGCCGTGCGGTGCAGGAATGGAGTGCGATCACCGGCCTGCTCGGTTTCGCCTGGCGCTTCTGGAACCATGACCATCCTTGGCGTGAACCCCTGACCCGCGCGGTCTTTCCCGCCTACATCGTCCACCAGACCCTGATCATCATCATCGCCTGGCAGCTCCGGCCGGCAGCACTGCCGGTGGCGGCCGAGTTTGCATTGCTGGTGCTGTTGACCGCTGTCGGCGCCGCACTGGCGTGGCGGATGGCGGAAAGGGTGCCGGGCCTCGGCCTCGTGCTCGGGGTGCCGCGGGTCAGCCGGACTTTGACCCACGCCCGCTGAGCCGTGCCTTTGCGGCCTGCCAAAGTGCTTCCTGTGCGTCGAGCGGCAGGGTTGCGAAGCCGGGCGTGGCCTCGATGGCGCGGAAGCGGCGTTCGAATTTCGCCGTGGCATCGCGCAGGGCGGTTTCGGCGTCGATATCCAGCTTGCGCAGATAGTTAACCGCGGCGAACAGCAGGTCGCCGGCTTCCTCGGCGCGCGCGCTGTTTGAAGTTGCAGTCTCAAGCTCTTCGATTTCCTCGTGAACCTTTGCCAATGCGCCTGCGGCATCCGGCCAATCGAAACCCGTTCGCGCGGCGCGGGCGGAAATTTTCTGGGCGCGCATCAGGGCGGGCAGGGCGCTTGCCACGCCATCCAGCACGCTGTCCCGGGGTTTTTCCGCGGCCTTGATGCTTTCCCAGGTTGCCCTGACGGTGTCGGCATCCGGATTGTTGCTGGCGGCGCCGACGATGTGCGGATGGCGGCGTTCCATCTTGGCGCAGATGGCGTCGGCGACGTCGGCGAGGGTGAAGGCGCCTGCCTCCTCGGCCATGCGGGCATGGAACACCACTTGCAGCAGCAAGTCGCCGAGTTCGTCGCACAGCTCGGCCATGTCACCGCGGGTGATGGCGTCGGCCACCTCATAGGCTTCCTCGATCGTATAGGGCGCGATCGAGGCGAAATCCTGTGCCCGATCCCATTCGCAGCCGCCAGGGGAACGCAGGCGTGCCATGATGGCAACCAGGCGTTCGACAGCGACAAGGGCGGAAGCTGTGGTCATCGCTCAGTCAATCTGATAATCTATATTATGTTAAGAGACGATATCGTCACGGCGACAGCCTTGCGCTCTGCGGCGCACGGTCACCCGGTTGCTGCCAGCGTTCCGGCACGCCGATCAATTGCACCAGCAGAACGCCGGCGACAAAGATGCAGCCCCAGATCAGCAGCAGCCGCAGCGTCCCGCCGGCACCCAGGCGCGCGAAGAGCCCCTTGTTCCACCAGAGCATGAGCGCCAGCGCCATCAACAGGAAGATCAGCGATTCAAGCATGCGAAACCTCCCACACGCGACCGTCATAGCCCGGCGTCACGCCGACAGGAAGTTCAGCCAGCAGCGTGTCGTGATCCATCGACTGGTCCATATGCGTCAGCCATGCAGCGTCCGGTTTGGCACGCTCGATCCAGCCGAGCGTTTGTCCGACATGCGCGTGGGTCGGATGCGGCTCGCGGCGCAACGCATCGACAATCCACAGGTCCAGACCTTCAAGCAATGCAAACACGGGCTCATCCAGGCCATTGGTATCCGTTGAATAAGCAACGGCGTGCCCGCGCCAGTCGAAGCGAAACCCGGTGCTGTGGATCGGCCCATGCCGCTGCGGAAACCAGCGGATGCCAAGGTCGCCCAGCATCAGTTCCCCTGGCAGTTCATGCGCCACGCAGGTCGCCGGATAACCCTCCCTCCCCTCGAACACATAGCGGAAGCGGCTGGTGATGCGGCGCGCGGTCGCCGGGTGCATCCAGCAATCGACCGGCCGGCGCATGGCATGGAAGATGGCGCGAAGGTCGTCGATCCCATGGCAATGGTCGGCATGGTCATGCGTGAACAACACGGCATCCAGATGGGTGACACCGGCATCGAGCAGCTGCTCGCGCAGGTCGGGACCGGTATCGACCAGCACGCGCACCCGCGGCGTTTCCACCAGGATCGACACGCGGCGGCGCCGGTTCCTGGGGTTCGCCGGGTCGCAGGCCCCCCAGTCCGGCCCCAGGCGGGGCACGCCGGATGACGTTCCGCTGCCCAGCATGGTGACCTTCACGCGGCCATTTTCCCGAACAGGCGCAGGGTGTTGGCACCGGTTGCCGCGACCAGTTCATCAATGGCCTGGCCGCGCAGATCGGCCAGGAAACGCGCGGTGTGCAGGACATGCGCGGGTTCGCAGACCTTCCCGCGCACGGGGACGGGCGCAAGGAAGGGCGCGTCGGTTTCCACCAGCAACCGGTCCTGCGGCAGGGTCTTCGCAATGCCTTGCAAATCCCTGGCATTCTTGAAAGTCAAGATCCCGGAAAGGGAAATGTAGAAGCCCAGTGCCAGCGCCTTGGCGGCAAAGTCGGCGCTGGCGGTAAAGCAGTGGATCACACCGGTGAAGGTCCCCTGCCCCATTTCGTCGGCCAGGATGGCAGCGGTGTCAGCCTCGGCGTCGCGGGTATGGACGATCAGCGGCAGGCCGGTCGCGCGCGCCGCGGCGATATGGGCGCGAAAGCTCGCCTGCTGCCGCGCCCGGTCGGACTTGTCATAATAATAGTCGAGGCCGGTCTCGCCGATGCCGATCACACGCGGATGTGCCGCCGCCTCCGTCAGGCGGGCGGCGTCGATGTCAGGGTGGCTGTCGGCCTCGTGCGGGTGGATGCCGACCGTGGCATAGACATCGGGGTTGGCATCGGCGCCGGCGATCACCGCCTCCCATTCATGACGCTTGGTCGCGATCGAGATCATCGCCTGCACGCCCGCCTCCCGTGCACGCGCCAGCACGCCGGGCGCGTCCTCGACCAGCCCGGGATAATTGAGGTGGCAATGGGAATCGATCAGCATCCCGCTGCTTTAGCCGCACGGACGGCCACGGGGATAGGCTTTCGCGGCATCGCCCGCTATCGATGGCATCATGCCGCAACGCTTCCTCCGCCTGCCTGCCGAGGCAATCCCCGGCATCGTGCTGCTGCTGTCGGCGGCGGCGGCGATGGTCATCGCCAATTCGCCTTGGGCGGAAGGCTATGCGGCGCTGTTGAAGACCGAGGCGTTTGTCGGTTTCGGCGCCGCCGCGATCCGCATGACGCTGGCGGAATGGGTGAAAAATGCGCTGATGGCCGTGTTTTTCCTGTTCGCGGGGCTGGAGCTGAAGCGGGAGCTGCTGGAAGGGGCGCTGGCGGACCGGCGCGCCGCCGCCCTGCCCTTCGCCGCCGCGGTCGGCGGCATGGCGGTGCCGGCGCTGATTTTCGTGGTTGTCGCCGGCGCGCCCTATGCCCATGGCTGGGCCATCCCGGCCGCCACCGACATCGCCTTCGCGCTCGGTGTGCTGGCGCTTCTCGGCAGCAGGGTGCCGGCGGCGCTGAAGGCCTTTCTTCTCGCGGTGGCGATCATCGATGATCTGGGGGCGATCCTGATCGTCGCCTTCGCCTACAGCGGCGCGCTGCACTGGGATTGGCTGACGGTTGCGGGGGGCGTTTTTGCCCTGATGCTCGGTCTCAACCGGATGCAATCGGGGCGGCTCGGCCTCTACCTGCTGCTCGCCCTGCCGCTGTGGGTGGCGGTGCAGAACAGCGGCGTGAACCCGACAATGGCGGGCGTGCTGACCGCGGTCGCGATTCCCCTGCGGGACCGGGATGGCGGCGCGCCGCTGCATGCCGCCGAGCACGGGTTGCGCGCCTATGTGCTGTTCCTGGTGATGCCGGTGTTCGCGCTGGCCTCGGCGGGCGCTTCGCTGACCGGCGGTTTCGGCGCGGCGCTCGGCCACCCCGTGGCACTGGGCATCGCGGCCGGGCTGGCATTGGGCAAGCCCATCGGCATCACCCTGGTGACCCTGCTGACCGCGCGACTGATCGGGGCGCCGCTGCCCGGAAAACCCATCCACATCATCGGCCTGGGCGCGATGGCGGGCATCGGCTTCACCATGAGCCTGTTCATCGGCAAGCTGGCGTTCGCCGATCCGGCGCTGGCGACGCCGGTGAAGCTCGGCGTCTATATGGGCTCGCTGGCCGCCGCGCTCGCCGGCCTGCTGATCCTGTCCCGTACCCTGCCCCGCCGCAGCGCCCGCCGCGTGGCGGCCGAGCATGACGAGACCCGGCCCTTCATCGCTGAAGAGCCGGGTCGGGAAACCGGCAGGACGCCGTTTTAGGATTTTTCGGTTAGGCGACCGGCACCAGCAGGCCGCGCAGGTCGGCCATCGCCCGGTCACGGCTTTCGGCATTCACGCGGATGCGGTGCCAGCTTTCGTCGGTGCCGCTCATCTCCCGCAGCATGCCACCAAGCCCGCGCGCCGCGCGGTCCAGCTGCACCAGCAGGTCGGCGCGGCCCGGCGCCAGGCCCTCGAACACCAGCTCGATCTCGTCGAAGCGGCCGCCCCATTGCACGGGCTTGAACTCGAATTCCTGCACGAACGGCCGGCCGAACCAGGCCGATCGCGCCTCGACATCGGTTTTCCACAGGCGGAAGCCCAGTGCCTCCATCGCGGCGATCACATTCGCCTGTTCGGGCGAAGGCGTCACTTCCAGCCGGTCGATGTCGCTGGGGTCGAGCGCCATCGGCACGTCCAGTTCGCTTGCCACCCACACGATGCTGCGGCCGCCATAGCTGGTGATCGGGGTATGCGCCGGCACGTCGATGGCGAACGGCAGGCTGTGGTTGCGGTCGAGCGCGATCGGGCCGGGGATGCGCACGCTGGCAATGGTTGCGTTCACCAGATGATCGTCTCGCTCCACCCGCGTCATCAGCTTCACTTCCGCGTGGCTGGCGGACTTGCCGCCCTCCCCTGCCGTGATGTTCAGGGTGCCGGTCAGGCGCTCGCCGGGGCGCACGCTGGCCTGGTTGAGCACGGCGTCCAGCTTGGCGCCGCCGATGCCGATACGGGTCAGGAGGGATTTGAGCATGGGGAAATTCCTTTCATGCCTGTCAAATTGTGTCATTCTCGCAATATTCAAGGCCGCGGTTGTGAAAGTTTCGCGACAGCCAGGAACAGCAGGCCCAGCGACAGCACCCCAAAGCTGATCGTCACGCCTCGGATGCCGACATAAAGCAGGCTGGACAACAGGATGCCTGCGCTGGAACCGGCGAAGAGCAGCGGCAACAGGGGGTAGAGCGGTGTGCGGAACGGCCGCGGCACATCGGGTTGCCGCACACGAAGCACGATATGGGCAACAGCGGACAGCGTCAGGAACAGCCAGAACACCGGCGACAGAAACTCCACCATCTGCGCGAAGCCGCGCCCGTTCAGGCTGCCCCAGCCGATCAGCAGCAGCGCCATTACCGTCTGCACATAGATGGCGGCACGCGGCACGCCCTTCGCCTCGTCCCAGGCGGCGAGCTTCGCCAGCAGCGGCTGGTCGCAGGCGGCGGCATAAAGCGTCCGCCCGCCAACGATGATCAGGGCGTTCATCACGGCCAGCGCCGTGGCGGACACCAGCCCCACCATCGCCAGTTCGCCAACCGGCCCGAAGAACCGTCCCGCGGTTTCCGCCGCCGGCGCGGCGCTGGCGGCGAGCCCTGACACGCCCAGCACCTTCAGATAGCCCCAGTTCGCGAGCAGATAGAGCCCGGTCACCATCGCCATGCCGCCCGCGAGCGCCGGCACCATGCGGCGCGGCCCGCCCTTCAACTCGCTGGACAGGGTAGCGGCGTCATTCCAGCCGCCATAGGCAAGCATGATGAACACCACCGCACCACCCAGCGCCGACAGGCCCGGGGGTGTCGCAATCCCCGGCACTACCGCCGGCGTGCCGGCGGCCACCGTCAGCACCGCCGCCAGGCCCAGCAGCAGCAGGGCCGCGATGTCCAGCACCACCAGTCCCAGCTGCGTGTTCGCCCCCACCCGCACGCCGCGCAGATTCAGGAAGGACAGCAGCAGCACCGCGCCGGCGGCAACAGCCGCCTTCCCCGCGTCCCCCAGCGGCAGCACCGAACCGACATAGTCGGCCAGCACGAACGCCAGCAGCGCGGTGGACGCCGTGAAGATCACGGCGAAGCGCGACCAGGCGAACAGGAAGGCGACGCTGCGGCCATAGGCCTGGCGCAGAAACCAATAGTCACCGCCCTTGTGCGCGAAGGCGGCGGACAGCTCCGCGTAACAGAGCGCCCCGGCAAGCGCCAACAGGCCGCCTACTCCCCACAGCGCGAGGATCCAGCGCTCGTCCGGCACCAGCCCGGCGACATTGGCGCTCGTCTTGAAGATGCCGGCACCGATGACCATCCCGACGGCAACCGCGGCCGCCTGCCAGACACTCAGCGTGCCGCGCGGTTCAGGACCGGACAAGCGAAACTTTGCCGGGCTGCAAAAAAAGCAGGTTCCCACGCCGGAGCGACGGCTTTATGCCGCGCTGCAACAATGACGGTTTTGTGAAGGGGTCTGCCATGTCGAGCGTTCGTGTAGCGGCAATGTTGGTGACTGTCAGCAGCCTTGGCGTGGCGGCGCCGGCGCTGGCGCAAGCCCCGCAGGCGGCGGTCGAGGAGGCCGACACCATCATCGTGACGGGCACCCGCGCCCGCGACCGCACCGTGCTAGACAGCCCTGTGCCGGTTGACGTGCTGAGCAGCGCCGCCCTCACGCAGGCCGGCAGCAGCGGCGAGGTGGCGCAGGCGCTGCAGAACCTGACGCCCAGCTTCAACTTTCCGCGCCAGTCGAACAGCGGCGCCGGCGATACGGTTCGCGCGGCGCAGCTGCGCGGCCTGTCGCCGGACCAGACGCTGGTGCTGGTGAACGGCAAACGCTATCACACCACCGCCACCCCCAACCTGGATACCAAGGTCGGCCGCGGCACCGCACCCGTCGATTTCAACACCCTGCCGCTGAATGCCATCGGACGCATCGAGATCCTGCGCGATGGCGCCGGCGCGCAATATGGCAGCGACGCGATCGCCGGCGTGATCAACATCCAGCTCGACCGGGTGAAGGACGGCGGCAGCATTGGCGTCACCTATGGCCTGAATGTCACCAAGCCCGGCGTCATCGGCGAGCAGATCGAGGACGGCCAGACCGCGCTGGTGGAGGGCAAGTTCGGCACCACGCTGGCCAACGGCGGCTTCATCAGCGTGGGCGGCGACTATCTGTTCCAGCAGGGCACCAACCGCGCCGGTTTCGACCAGGGCGGCAATTTCCTGACCAACGGCAGCTATTCCGATCCGCGCAACTTCCCCTTCTTCGGGCAGCGGCTGTTCAAGGTCGGCGACCCGCGTGTCGAGGGCGGGCACCTGTGGTTCAACAGCGAACTGCCGCTGGGCGACGCCACCTTCTACGCCTTCGGCATCGGCCATACCAGGAAAGCCATCGGCGCCAACTTCTTCCGCTGGCCGGTAATCGTGGATGGCAACGGCAATGACTATCTGCCACCCAACCTGCCGGACGGCCTCAATGGCTTCCGCCCCAAATCCAACATCCGCAACAGCGACCTGTCGCTGACCGCGGGCGTGAAGGGCGAGGCCGGCGGCTGGGCACTGGACGGCAGCCTCAGCTTCGGCAGCAACTGGCTGACCTATCGCCTGACCGACAGCATCAACTATTCGCTGGGGAGCCAAAGCCCCAACGCCTTCCTGCTGTCGAAGGCGCGCTCCAACCAGTTCCTGGTCAACCTGGACGCCAACCGCGAGTTCGATGTCGGCATGGCCGGGCCGATGACCGTGGCGTTCGGCGCGGAATATCGCCGCCACAGCTGGAAATCGACCGCCGGGGACCCGGCCTCCTACGCCGTCGGGCCGCTCGCCGATCCCGCTTCACTCGGCCTGCAACCAGGCGCCCAGGCCGGCCCCGGCCTGACACCCGACGACGCCCGCAGCCTGAACCGCGATGTCGTCGGCGGCTATGTGGACCTATCGCTGGAGCCGGTGCAGACGCTGTTCCTGAACGTCGCCGGCCGCGTCGAACATTACAACGATGCCGGCACCAGCGTCGCCGGCAAGGGCGCCGCGCGATGGGAATTCGCACCGGGCTTCGCGGTGCGTGGCTCCGTCTCGAACAGCTTCAAGGCACCGGCGCTGGCCCAGCTCGGCGCCTCCTCCACCAGCCTGACCTTCGGTGCCGGGGGACAGCTGCGGCGCGTCTCCACCCTGCCGGTGGACAGCGCGGCGGCGCGGGCGCTCGGCGCCAAACCGCTCGACCCGGAAAAAAGCTTCAACCTTTCGGGCGGCCTCACCGCCAACGCCGGCGGTTTCCGCCTGTCGGTCGATGCCTTCCGCATCCTGATCGACAACCGCATCACCCTTTCCGAACGCTTCGACCTCTCCGGTCTCACCCCGGCGCAGCGCACGGCGCTCGGCCTCGGCACCTTCGACGCGATCAACTTCTTTACCAACGCCGTCGACCTCAAGACCGAAGGTTATGAGATCGTCGCCGGCTACGCCTTCGAGTTCGAAGGCAAATGGGACCTGTCCGCCGCCTACAGCTATGCCAAGAACAGCATCCGCCGCGTCGCGCCGCCGCCGCCGCAGCTCGCCGCCAACGGCATCTCCGGCGGCCTGATCGGCCTGGAGGAGCGCAACACGCTGACCACCGCCGCCCCGCGCAACAAGCTGATCCTGGGTGTCAACTGGTCCAACGACCGCTGGAGCAGCAGCTGGCGCGGCACCCGCTACGGCGGCATCACC
The DNA here is from genome assembly GCF_014117445.1 of Sandaracinobacteroides saxicola. Taxonomy (NCBI): domain Bacteria; kingdom Pseudomonadati; phylum Pseudomonadota; class Alphaproteobacteria; order Sphingomonadales; family Sphingosinicellaceae; genus Sandaracinobacteroides; species Sandaracinobacteroides saxicola. The sequence continues at coordinate 1,514,653 of NZ_CP059851.1, forward strand.
CGGCAGTTCGATTTCGGCGGCGGCTTCACCCCCCGCCAAGATTTCGGCGCCGAATGGCAGGTCGATGGCGAGGTCGCGGTGAAAATTCTCCCGGCATTGAGCCTGGCGGTCGGCGTCAACAACCTGTTCGACAATTACCCCGCCCCCAGCATCGACGACATCAATGGCGCCGGCAACCTCGCCTACGACATCCTCTCCCCCATCGGCATCAACGGCCGCTACCTCTACGCCAAGGCTCGGTTCGACTTCTGACCTTCAATCCGCCGACGCCACCCACCGCGGAAACACCCCCTCGGGCGGCGGCAGCGGATCGCCGGGGCGCAACGCGCTGTGCGCTGCATCGAACCCCCGCGCGTCCACCGCCACGCCCAACTGATCCAGCAGCTTCGCCGCGCTCGCCGGCATCGCCGGCTGCACGAACAAGGCAATCTGCCGCACCGCCTCCGCCGCGTGATAGAGCACCACATCTGCCCGCGCCGGATCGCTCTTGCGCAACGTCCACGGCACCATCTCGTTCAAATAGGCATTGGTCTCCGCCACCTTCGCCCACACCGCATCCAGCGCCGCATGAATCGCCACCCGCTCCACGGCCGCACGGGTTTCGGCGCGCAGCCCGGCCACACTCGTCAGCAGCGCCCGGTCGGCATCCGTCGCCGGGCCATCCGGCGGCACGCGGCCGTCGCAATTCTTTGCGATCATGCTGAGCGTCCGCTGCGCCAAATTGCCCAGGTCGTTCGCCAGATCGGCATTGATCCGCCGCGCAATGGCCTCATGGCTCCATTCGCCATCCTGCCCGAACGGGATCGCCCGCAGCAGGAAATAGCGCAGCGGATCCACCCCGAACAGCTCCGACAGGCTGAACGGCTCCACCACATTCCCCAATGATTTCGACATCTTCTCGCCGCGGTTGAGCACAAAGCCATGGCCGAAGATCGCCTTCGGCAATGGCAGGCCGGCGGACATCAGGAACGCCGGCCAATAGATGGCATGGAAGCGCACCACGTCCTTTCCCACCACATGCAGGTCGGCGGGCCAGCGCGTCTCCCAGCCCGCCGCCGGCCAGCCGCTCGCGGTCAGATAGTTCACCAGCGCATCCAACCACACATACATGACGTGGCCGGGCGAGTCGGGCACCGGCACGCCCCAGTCGAAGCTCGTCCGGCTGACGCTCAGATCCTGCAGGCCGCGCTCAACAAAGGCGCGCATCTCGTTCATCCGGCTCGCCGGCTGCACCCATTCCGGGTTCGCGGCATAGAGGTCGAGCAACGGCTGCTGATAGGCCGACAGGCGAAAGAACCAGCTTTCCTCCACCGTCCATTCGACCGCGGTGCCCGTCGGCGCCAGCTTGGTCCCGTCGTCGGCCTCGTTCAACTCCTCGGCGTCATAATAGGCTTCGTCGCGGACGCTGTACCAGCCTTCGTAACGACCCAGATAGACATCCCCCTTTGCCGCCATTCGTCGCCAGAATTCCCGCACGCAGGCCTTGTGATCGGCATCCGTGGTGCGGATGAAGCGGTCGGGGGACACGTCCAACCGGTCGATCATTGCCTGAAAATGCCCCACCATGCCATCGACATAGGTCTTGGGCTCCTGCCCGGCGGCGCGCGCCGCCTGCGCGATCTTCAGGCCATGTTCGTCGGTACCGGTCATGAAATAGACCCGCTCGCCGTCCAGCCGGCGAAACCGGGCCAGGAAATCGGTCGCGATCGCCTCATAGGCATGGCCGATGTGCGGCCGTCCATTGGGATAGCTGATCGCTGTGGTGATGAAATAATCTTTTTCACCCATGATGTTCAGGCCACTTTCGCATGTCGTGTCTCAATCTTCCCCAACAACGCCGCCAGCGCGAGCGCCACCTGGCCGCGCTCCATCTGCATCGCCACCGCGCTTCCCGCGAGCGCCGCTGCCTCCTCATACAGCCGCAGGTTGCGCGGGCTGGGCCAGTCGCGCACGGCCGCCGCGATCCGCGCCGGCACCAGCCGGCACAGGGCCTCGAACCGTGCCATCGCGGTCGCCGCCCCAAACCCTCGGGCGAAGGCAACGGCACCGCCCCCCTGCCCCGCCAGCCGTTCGATCGCGGCATTCAGCGCCGCCAGGTCCAATCCCGCCCAGGCCAGCGCCGCCCCCGGCGCGCCCCCCGCCACTGCCACGATCGCCGCGCGCGCGGCATCGTCCAGCGTCGGGTCATGGCGTGCCAGCACCCGCTCGACAGCTGCGTCCGGCAGGGGTGAAAAGCGCACCAGCCGACAGCGCGAGCGCACCGTCGGCAGCAACCGCGCCGGCGAATGGCTCACCAACAGAAACACGGTTGCCTTCGCCGGCTCCTCAAGCACCTTCAGCAAGGCATTGCAGGCATTGGGGTTCAAGTCATCGATGCTGTCGATGATGATGACACGCCAGTCCCCCAGCACCGGCGTCCCCTGCAACACCGGCCCCAGCTCCCGCACCTGATCGATGACGATGCCGGCTTTCCGCTTGCCCTTCTCATCCACCAATCGTTCCAGCACGCGGAAATCCATGTGCGACCCCGCCGCCAGCAGCCGTGCGGCCTGATGCTCGTCGTCCACGGCAAAATCATCGGGCATGCCCGCCAGCAGCCAGCGCGCCGCGGCATCGGCAAAAGTCCGCTTGCCCACCCCCACCGGCCCGGCCAGCAGCCAGGCATGGTGCAGCCGGCCGCCCCGGCCGCCCTCCACGAACGTCTCCACCGCATTTTCATGGCCCACCAGCATGGCGGTTGATTGACAGCGCCACCGCCCGCGCGCAAGGCTTGTGCTGTTCCAGCGGTGTCCCGTGCCTGATGCGGGACCGAGAGGGGTTCGCCCCAACGCTCAGACACCTGATCCGGTTAGAACCGGCGGAGGGAGGAACAGGCCGCTCCCTCCGGCATTTTTGGAGTGAAGCGCATGGCATACAGTCCCAGCCACATCGAACTGCCGGTCACCACCGGCCCGCTGCCTTCCAGCCGCAAGGTGCACCGGCCCGGCGTGCTGCACCCCGAAATCCGCGTCGCCATGCGCGAAATCGACCTGGAGCCGACCTCCGGCGAACCGCCACTTCCCGTCTATGACAGCAGCGGGCCGTACAGCGATCCCGCCGTGCACATCAATATTTCCAGTGGCTTGCAGCGCATCCGTCAAAGCTGGATCGAAGGCCGCGGCGACGTCGAAGCCTATGATGGCCGCCAGATCAAGCCTGAAGATAACGGGCTGACAAGGTTCAGCAAGCGCGAAACCACCCCCTTCCCCACCCCCAACATGCGACCGCTGCGGGCCAAGTCCGATGCCGTCACCCAGATCGCCTACGCCCGCCGCGGCATCATCACGCCCGAAATGGAATATGTCGCCATCCGCGAGAATCTCGGTCGCACGGCCATGCACGAGGCCGCACGTCGCGACGGCGAAAGTTTCGGCGCCAGCATCCCCGATTTCGTCACCCCCGAGTTCGTGCGGGATGAGGTTGCCCGCGGCCGCGCCATCATCCCCGCCAACATCAACCACCCCGAACTGGAACCCATGGCCATCGGCCGCAATTTCCTGGTGAAGATCAACGCCAATATCGGCAACAGCGCCGTCGCCTCTTCCATCGCGGAGGAAGTCGACAAGATGGTCTGGGCCACCCGCTGGGGCGCCGACACCGTCATGGACCTGTCCACCGGCAAGAACATCCACGACACCCGCGAATGGATCATCCGCAATTCGCCCGTTCCCATCGGCACCGTCCCCATTTACCAGGCGCTGGAAAAGGTCGGCGGCATCGCCGAGGATCTCAGCTGGGACATCTTCCGCGACACGCTCATCGAACAGGCCGAACAGGGCGTCGATTATTTCACCATCCACGCCGGCGTCCGCCTGCCCTATATCCCGATGACGGCGAAGCGCGTCACCGGCATCGTCAGCCGCGGCGGCTCCATCATGGCGAAATGGTGCCTCAGCCACCACCGCGAGAGTTTTCTCTACGAACATTTCGACGACATCTGCGACATCATGCGCGCCTATGACGTCAGCTTCTCGCTCGGCGACGGCCTCCGCCCCGGCTCGATCGCCGACGCCAACGACGAGGCACAGTTCGCCGAACTCTACACCTTGGGCGAGCTGACCAAGCGCGCCTGGGCCCGCGACTGCCAGGTGATGATCGAGGGGCCGGGCCATGTCCCCATGCACAAGATCCAGGTCAACATGACGAAGCAGCTGGAGGCCTGCGGCGAGGCGCCCTTCTACACGCTCGGGCCGCTCACCACCGACATCGCCCCCGGCTACGACCATATCACCAGCGGCATCGGCGCCGCCATGATCGGCTGGTTCGGCTGCGCCATGCTCTGCTACGTCACGCCAAAGGAGCACCTCGGCCTCCCCGACCGGGACGATGTGAAGGTCGGCGTCATCACCTACAAGCTCGCCGCCCACGCCGCGGACCTTGCGAAAGGCCACCCCGCCGCCCAACTGCGCGACGACGCCCTCAGCCGCGCCCGCTTCGAGTTCCGCTGGCGCGACCAGTTCCACCTCAGCCTGGACCCCGAAACCGCCCTCAAATACCACGACGCCACGCTGCCTGCGGAGGGCGCCAAGACCGCCCACTTCTGCAGCATGTGCGGCCCCAAATTCTGCAGCATGAAAATCACCCAGGAAGTGCGGAACTTCGCGTCCAAGCAGAATCAGGAGGCGACCGCCTTCATCGCCGCCGCGGTGCCCGATGCCGAAATCGGCATGGCCGACATGTCCGCCCGTTTCCGCGAAGCCGGTGGCGAACTCTACATCCCCGCCCCGCCAGCCAAATCCGGCTAGGCCGCCGATGCCCGCCCACCACGACCTCGCCGCCGGCCACCCGCGCTACCTGCCTGTCCCCGCCAGTCTCAATCATCACCCCCTCCCTGCCTGGTTCCAACAGGCCAAGCTCGGCATCTTCGTCCACTGGGGCCTCTACTCCGTTCCGGCCTTTGCCCCGCGCGGCCCCAATCCCAACCCAGCCGCGCCGGATGCCAACGCCTTCAACCCCTATGCCGAATGGTATGCCAACACGATGCAGTTTCCGGGGTCGGAAACCGCCGCCTACCATCGCACCCATTTTGGCGACGCGCCCTATGCCGACTTCACCCCGGCCTTCGAAACCGCTGCCGCCAATGCAGACTATACCGCCTGGGCGCGCACCTTCGCCGCATCCGGCGCGCGCTATGTCATCCTCGTCACCAAACATCATGACGGATATCCGCTGTGGCCCACGGCAGTGCCCAACCCGCATCGCCCAGGCTGGCACTGCCAGACCGACGTCGTCGGCAAACTCGCCGCCGCCGTCCGCGCCGAAAACATGCGTTTCGGAATCTATTATTCCGGCGGCCTCGATTGGACCTTCAACCCCGCCCGCGTGGACAATGCCCGCGACATGCTGCGATCCATGCCGCACAGCCACGCCTATGACAGTTACGTCGCCGCCCACTATCGCGAACTCATCGCCCATGTCCGCCCCGATTATCTGTGGAACGATGTCGGTTACCCGGTCGAACAATCGTCCTTTGCCCTTATGGCCGATTTCTACAACGGCAACCCCGATGGCCTTGTCAACGACCGCTGGCTGGGTGCGCGTGAGCTGCTGACTGCGCCGCCCGAACAACAGGCGATCCGAATGCGCGAATTCGGTCGCTATCTCGCCCAGCATCGCCCGCCGCCACCGCCCCATTATGACGTCATCACGCCCGAATATGCGGCAGACCTGCAACCCCTCGAAAAGCCATGGGAGGCCACGCGCGGCATCGGCTTTTCCTTCGGCTACAACGCCAACGAGCCGGAAACCGACCTGCTTGCCCCCAACTCCCTCGTCGCCCTTTACCGACGCATCGTCGCCAGCGGCGGCAACCTCCTCTTGAATGTCGGCCCCCGCGGCGACGGCAGCCTCTGCCCCATGCAGGTCGCCCGCCTGCACGCACTCGGCGAAAGCCGGCACTGACGCATCTTGCCAACGCCCGCCCCTGCCCCCATCTCCCATCCACATTTCAACGGAGACATATTCATGCCCGGCCCGATGACCTGCCCCGTCGATGGCGCGACGCTTACCATGAGCGAGCGTCAGGGTATCGAGATCGACTATTGCCCCACCTGCCGCGGCGTCTGGCTCGACCGTGGAGAGCTCGACAAGATCATCGAGCGCGCCAATCCGGGTGCACCATCGCCTGCCGCCCAACCGGCCCCGCAACCCGCGCCGCAAACGCCGCCGCCCGCCGCCCCCTGGGGCGCGCCAGCCTACCCGGCGCAGGGCTATGGCCAGCCCGGCTACAATCAGGGCTATGGCAAACCCTATTACGGCAAGCGCAAGAAGAGCTTCCTCGAAGAACTGTTCGACTGAGGCTTCAGGCCGCCCGCATCCGTTCCTGCACCACCAGTTCCTGCGCCACTAGCGCCGGCGCCTTCGGCATCAGCGGCACGAACGGCGCTTCGCGCTCCAGGCCATATTCGGCCCGCAGCGCCGCCAGCGGTTCATCGATGCGCCGCTCGAAATCGATGAACTGGATCGACCGCGCCCGCCGCCCGAACGCCCAACCATCGGTGATTGCGTCCATCGCCGGCTGGATCAGCGCCGGATCCACCAGCGTCGCATGCCCCATCACCACGGACAGCGTCATCGCCGCATAGGGATAGTCCATCTGCGCCAGCTGGAACGCCTGCAACGCCAGCTCGTGCAGCGGATGCGTGGTATAGCCGGTCAGCACATGGTGCAGGTCGTGCGTCTGATACCCGCGCAGCACCTTGTACCGGATCACCGCCGGCATCCGTGACAGCTTGCCACTGGCGGCAAACTCATCGGTCAGCGCCGCATAACCCACTGCCAGATGCTCGGCCAGGCCGTTCGCCACCATATGCTCCCGCCACGCCGCCCCCAGCGTGCCGACCGCGCAATCCGCCACCAGGCCCAGGCTGAACGGTTCCGCCATGAACCCCGCCCGCGCGAGCGGGCCATGGTCGGGATGGTCCTCGATCGCTGTTACATAGGCATCGATGGCGGCCTGCGGCGCCGTTTCCCACCACTCGTTGAACAGCAGGTGCACGCCATGCGCGTAGAAATCGCCCACGCTCCGCAGGAACTTCTCGCCGAACGCCGGGTCTATCGCCGCCATGCCGTCCTCCCTCGCCAGCCCAATTCTGCGCCCCTGCACCGCCACGGTCAACGTGGGCGTCCTGTGGCCGAATGGCAACAATCGCGGCACCAATCCACACCGTGCCGCGCAACCCCGCCCCGGCCGCCGCGTTCACCCGCCGTCCCAATCACGGATGGAGTGTTTCATGTTGCGTAAATCCCTTGCTTTCGCCGCCCTGCTCGCCGGCTCCGCCCTTCCCTCCAGCCTTCACGCCCAGGCCGTCGCCACCATCGGCGCGGGCAACACGCTGGTCACCGTCCAGGCCGGCACGCCCGGCACCGCGCTGCGCAGCCAGGCGATCACCGGCCTCGCCGCCGGCGACGTGCTGCTCGGCCTCGATGCCCGCCCGGCCGCGCCGCGCACCTTCTATTCCACCGGCGCCAGTGGTCAGCTGTACGCGATCAACGCCAACACCGGCACCGCCGTCCGCATCGGCGCGCCGATCACGCTGCCACCCGGCGCCACCGCCGCCGGCTATGATTTCAATCCTGTGGTGGACCGCCTCCGCGTCGTCACCAACAACGGCGCCAACCTGCGGCTCGATCCCAACACCGGCCTGGTCGCCGGCCTCGACACCAATGTCGCCTATGCGGTGGGTGATGTCGCCGCCGGCGTGCTTCCCCGCGTCACTGGCGCCGCCTACACCAACAATGTCGTGGGCGCGACACAGACCACGCTCTATGTCATCGACAGCGGCCGGGGCTCGCTGGCCATCCAGGGCAGCCTGCTCGGCGCGCCGGTCTCCCCCAACATCGGCACGCTGACCACCGTCGGCGCGCTCGGCGTCAACACCAGCGACCGCGTCGGCTTCGACATCTCCGCGCAGGGTCAGGCCCTAGCGACGCTCACCGATCCCACCACCGGCGTCACCTCGCTTTACAGCGTCAACCTGTCCACCGGGCAGGCAACCCTGGTCGGCGCGCTCGTCGGCAATACCGGCTATACCGGCCTGTCGTTCAGCGCGGCACCGACGGCCTCGTTCGCCGCCTCGGGCAACCAGGTGGCGGTCGCCAACGCCATCGATGGTTTCATCGGCGTGCCGTCCGTGGAAACGACCAATTTCTACAATGCCTTCGATGCCCTGCCCAATGACGCCGAACGCCAGGCCGCGCTCAACCAGTTCACGCCCGGCGGCTACTCCCTGCTGCCCGACCTCAGCATGCGCACGGCGGAGTTCCAGCAGTTCACCACGCTCCGCTACCTGCGGGACTATCGCGCCGGCGGCACCGGCGTCGAAGGCACGGCGGGTGTCGCGGCGCCCGGCGAGCGCAAGTTCGGCAGCTTCCTGGTGGCGCGCGGCGGCACCGGCAAATATCGCGCCGCCGGCGACCGTCCCGGTGTCAGCTATGGCGAAAGCAGCGTGATCGGCGGCATGGACCTGCGCTTCGGCGAAAAATCGCTGATCGGCGTCAGCGGCGGCTACAGCCGCATCGATGCCCGCCTGTCGCCCAATGCCGAAAACAGCCATTTCGACAATTGGTTCGCCGGCGGCTATGGCACCTTCGGCGTCGGGCCGGCCTATGTCGACCTCTACGGCAGCTATGGCGAAGGCACGATCAACCTGAAACGCCGCGTGGGCTTCGGCAATTTCGACACCGCCTACCAGGCGCGCACCCGCAGCCGCACCTGGGTGGCGGGCGGCGCCGTCGGCCTCAGCTTCAACTTCGCCGGCGTCGAAGTCGAACCCTCGGCCGGCCTGCGCTATACCGACACGAAGTTCCGCGGCTTCAGCGAAGGCCAGAATTTCGGCGCCTTCACCTTCGGCGAGGAACGCTACAAGTCGGTGCTGTCGAACGTCGGCCTGCGCCTGGGTGGCGCGTTCGAGGTCGGCACCGCCACCGTCCGCCCGGAAGTGCGCGGTGCCTGGCGGCGGGAATGGAAAGAGGATGGCGCGCGTACCATCAACTATGGTTTCGGCGGCGTCCCCAACGGCAACCTCGCCTATGTTACCACGCCGCTGGACCGCGACTATGGCACCTTCGGCGCCGGCTTCACGGTCAGCGGCCCGACCAGCCCGTTGTCCTTCGTGGTGGACTGGAACGCCGACCTGATCGGTGATCGCCAGCTCCACACGATCACCGGCGGTGCCCGCCTGACCTTCTGAAACGGCGTTTCACGGGTGAACGGGCGGTCGCTTGCGGCCGCCCGTTCTCACGTCGCGCGCTCAGCGGCGCGCAGCGTCACGTCGCGCGCTCAGCGGCGCGCAGCGTCACGTCGCGCGCTCAGCGGCGCGCAGCGTCACGTCGCGCGCTCAGCGGCGCGCAGCGTCACGTCGCGCGCTCAGCGGCGCGCAGCGTCACGTCGCGCGCTCAGCGGCGCGCAGCGTCACGTCGCGCGCTCAGCGGCGCGCAGCGTCACGTCGCGCGCTCAGCGGCGCGCAGCGTCACATCGCACCTTCGGCCGCCCGCGCCGCCACCCGGTCATACAGCCCATCACCCCAGGCCTCCGCGCGTCCGCTGAACAGCCATTCGGGCGGCACCACTTCCGGTCCCTCGCCTGGCGGCAGCGGGGGCGTGAAATAGCCCAGCGCATAGCTGCCCATGGCATAGCCCAGCAGGTCGCGCAGCTCCGGCGCGAAATCCTTGGCCACTTCGGGCGGGCAGGCGAGATACTGGTTCTCCTCCTGCCGCAACCAGCCCAGGCAATAGGTGATGTTCAACCCGCACCGATCCGCGCCGGAGACATTCGCCCCTCCGCCGTGGATCACCGACCCGGAATAGACCAGCACCGATCCCGCGCGCATCTCGGCAAAGCCGATCTCGGACTCATCCGGCACCCGCGTCTCCTCCCAGCGGTTCGACCCCGGCACCACCCGTGTCGCGCCATTGGCTTCGGTAAAGTCCGTCACCGCCCAAATCGTGTTCAGCTGCGGCTCGATATCCGGCCGCAGCCAGCCACCCCAGGCCAACCGATCCCGATGCAGCGGCTGCACCCCCTGCCCGTCCATGATCCTGATCAGCTGCGTCAGATGCAGCTGATAACGATCCGCGAACGGCAACAGGAAGGCCTCGCACGCCCCGGTCAGCCGCGGGTCCAGGATCAGCTCCCGGCAGGCGGCGGAGCGCGCCGCCAGCGCACCGGTGCGCGTCGTCCGCCGGCCGGTGAAATCATCCATCCCCACCGGCGTGGCGCGGACATAGGGCATGATCTCGTCGCGCAGCCGGTGCAGCATCCGCGGCGCCATCGCATCGTCGATGATCAGCGCGCCGTCCGCCCGCAGCACGGCGACGATGTCGGCCGGCGTCGCGTCAGGCGATAGATGTGTCAAACTCGGTCGGGTCATGGATAGCCTTTCCTTCCAGCAGGGGTTTCAGCATCAGCGTCAGCAGCGCCCGTTGGCGCGCCGGCGGCCAAAGCTCGGGCTCCAGCGTGGCGCGGCTGCCGATCCCATCCACCGCCGCCATGATCGCCGCCGCGATGTCCGCTGCATTCTCACCACCGATCTTCGCCGCCAGCGCCGCCTCGATCCGGCGGTAATAGTCCCGGTGCACCCGCGCCAATGCTGGCACGAACGCCGCCCGCCCCCAGAAGGCGATCCACACCCGCCATTCCTTGGCCGACTGTTCATCGACCGGCAGCGCGTCGGCCAGCTGCTCGATCGCCGGCCGTGCATCCACCTCCGCCGCTTTCGCCATCAAGCGCTCGCACACCGCCTCCAGCGCGGCCAGCAGCACGGCGTCCTTGTCCTCGAAATAATGCGTCAATGCGCCCGTGGTCACGCCTGCCCGCCGCGAAATGCGTGCGAGTTTCGTGCCGTCCAGACCATCGGCGGCAATGGATTCAATCGCCGCATCGGCAATGCGGGCACGGCGTTCATCCGGATCGACTCGTTTTGGCATAACCGTTATTATGTATAAATCGATGCGCCCGTCAACCCTCCTCGGTGCGACGGCGCTTGACCGCAGCCGCCTCCACCGTTCAAAGTCAGACTCAAATCACCGGGGGACTGCACAATGACCGATTTTCCGCACACCACGCTCGCCATCGTCTTCGTGCTGCTGGTCTATTTCTGGACCTCGATGCAGGTCGGCAAGGCACGCGCCCAACATGATGTGAAGGCCCCCGCCAGCAGCGGCCACCCCGAATTCGACAAGCGCTACCGCGTCCAGATGAATACGCTCGAAACCCTCGTGCTCCTCCTTCCCCTGCTGTTCCTCGCTGCCCCCGTCCTCGGCGACCTCATCACCGCCCTTCTCGCGCTCACCTACGGCGTCGGCCGCATCATCTACGCCCGCGCCTATTACCGCGACCCCGCCAGCCGCAGCGCCGGCTTCGGCATTTCGATGTTGCCTGTCGTCGTCGCCCTCGTCGCCGCGATCTGGAGCGGCATCAGCGGCATTCTCGCAATGATGGCCTAACCCACCGCCCCCGCCGCAAACAGCGCAGCCACCTCCGCTTCACCGCGCCCCAGCCCGGCCAGCAGCGCCCGTGTGTCCTGCCCCGGCATCGTCAGCGTCTGCGCGCCCGCCGCCCGCACGCCGTCCACTTCCACCGGGATCACCGGCAGCAGCGTCGGCGTGCCATCGGGCAGCTCCACCGCGCGCAACCCGCCGCTTGCCAGCAGGTGCGGGTCCTCGAACAACTCCTCCGGCCGGCCGATCGGCGCGAACGGCAGCCCGCTGCCGTCCAGACGCGCGATCAACTCGGCCTTGGTGAACATCTTCAACCGCGCCCGCACCACCGGCATGATCGCGTCGCGCGCCCGCACCCGCGCGTTGTTCGCCCGCCAGGCGTCGTTCGCCCACAGTTCGGGCAGATCGAACAGCGCGCAGAACTTCTCCCACAGCGCGTCCGTCACCACCCCCACGAACACCGCGTCGTCATCCGCGGTCTCGAACACGTCATAGATCGCCCAGGCGCTCACCCGCGCCGGCATCGGCGCCGCGGCCACCCCCGTCACCGCCTTCTGCGCCATATGCTGGCCCACCAGATAGACGGTGGTCTCGAACAGGCTGCTGGCCACCTTGCCGCCCTTCCCCGTCCGGTGCCGCCGTTCCAGCGCCGCCAGCACGCCGATCACCCCGAACATGCCGCCCGCCACGTCGATCACGCTCGCCCCGGCGCGCAGCGGCCGCCCCGGCGGCCCGGTCATATAGGCAAGGCCCCCCATCATCTGCGCCACCTCGTCCAGCGCGGTACGCTCCTCATAAGGCCCCGGCAAAAAGCCCTTCTCCGTGCAGTAAATCAGCCGCGGATTGAGCGCGGCGAGCGCCTCATACCCCAGCCCCAGCCGGTCCAGCGCCCCCGGCCGGAAATTCTCCACCAGCACATCGGCACCCGCCGCCAGGTCCCGCGCCACCCCCAACCCGTCCGCCGATTTCAGGTTCAGGCAGATGCTCTTCTTCCCCCGGTTGTACATCGGGAAATAGCCGGCGCCGCTCCCCAGCAGCCGCCGTGTCGCGTCGCCGCCCATCGGCTCCACCTTCACCACCTCGGCACCCAGGTCCGCCAGCACCGCCCCCACCGCCGGCCCCATCACCATATGGGTGAACTCCACCACCTTCAGTCCCCTCAGCGGCGCGTCATCCATCGCTTGTCCCTTTCATCGTTCGTCGCCATATGTCCGGACAACTTGTCCCCTGCAAGGCGCGCCCGATGACCGACCGGCTGATGGATGGAATCGATGTCCTGGTGAGCGAGGTCGGCCCGCGCGACGGCCTGCAATCCATCGCCCCCACCCTGCCGCTGGCCGCCAAGAAGGCCTGGATCGACGCCGCCGTCGCCGCCGGCATCCGCGAGATCGAGGTCGGCAGCTTCGTCCCCGCCCACATCCTGCCGCAACTCGCCGACACGGCCGACGTCGTTGCCCACGCCCGCACCCACCCGGCGCTCCATGTCGCCGTCCTCGTCCCCAATGCCAAGGGCGCCGAGGCCGCGCTGGCCGCCGGCGCGCACAAGATCACCCTGCCGCTGTCCGCCAGCGAAACCCACAGCCTGAAGAACCTGCGCCGCACCCACGCCCAGGTGTTCGACGAAGTCGCCCGGATCGTCGACCTGATCCGCGCGCTGCCCGCCGACCGGCGCCCGACCTTCGAGGGCGCCGTCAGCACCGCCTTCGGTTGCACCCTCGAAGGTGAAGTCCCCGAATCGACCGTCGTCGCGCTCGCCGAAAAACTCATGGCCCTCGGCTGCGACGAGGTCGGGCTTTCCGACACGACCGGCTATGCCAATCCCGCGCAGGTGAAACGCCTGGTCCGTGCCGTGCACGCTGCCATCGGTGCCGACCACATGACCGGCCTCCACCTCCACAACACCCGCGGTCTCGGCCTCGCCAACGTCCTCGCCGGGCTGGACGTCGGCATCACCACCTTCGATGCCTCGCTCGGCGGCCTCGGCGGCTGCCCCTTTGCGCCGGGCGCCAGCGGCAACATCGTCACCGAGGATCTGGTGTTCATGCTGGAGGCGATGGGCCTCAGGACCGGCATCGACCTCAACCGGCTGATCGCCTGCCGCGCCATCCTCAGCGCCGCCCTTCCCGGCGAATCCCTCTACGGCTTCACCCCCGACGCCGGCCTGCCGCTGGGCTTCCGCGCCGCCGCCTGAACGCTTGCCGTCACGCGCCTGTCGTGCAAGGCTGTCATGCGCTCGGCGTTCTAACGAGAAAGGAATGGCATCATGGGCCTGTTCACCACGCTCAAAGACAAGATTTTCGGCCACCCCGACGCGAAGCGGGCCCCCGCTCCCGCCGCGCCGCCCGCCGCCCCCGCGGCGCCCATCGTGGCCTCCGCGCCGCAACCGCAACCCGTCGATGTCGAGGCGACGCTCGCCTATCTCGCCGAAAAATCCGGCCAGCCCTCCAACTGGCGCGAATCCATCGTCGACCTGATGAAGCTCGTCGACATGGACAGCTCGCTCGCCGCGCGCAAAGAGCTCGCCGACGACCTCGGCTACACCGGGGACAAGAATGACAGCGCCAGCATGAACATCTGGCTGCACAAACAAGTCATGGCCAAACTCGCCACCGCCAAAGCCTGACCCGAACACACCCCTCCCGCCCCGCGCAGCGGAGAGCGGGGAGTCGAAGACGGCGCAAAGCGCCAGCGGCGACTTGCGCGACAGCGCGGTGGGGGTGGGTATCCACCACCCTCCCCGCCGTCACCCTAACACCGCCGCCCCACCCCACTAAGTCCCTCCCCCGCTTGCGGGGGAGGCGACTCGCGTCAGCGAGCGGGAGGGGGTCTTGCCCCCAACACCCCACCCCCTATCCCCGCCGCAATACGAACAACGCCGTATCCGCCCGCCAGTTGGCCGATGCCGCCGGCACCCGCCGGCCATCCGACAGATGCGCCTCGGCCTCCACGGCCAGGCCCATCGTCCGCACCAGGTCGCGGAAATCATCCACCGTGCAGAAATGGATATTGTCGGTCTCATACCAGCTCACCGGCAGGCTCTTCGTCACCGGCATCCGGCCCTTCAGCAACAGGTGCAACCGCGCCCGCCAATGGCCGAAGTTCGGAAACGCCACCACCGCGCGGGCACCGATCCGCAGCAGCTGTTCCAGCACCCGATGCGGCGCCTGCATCGCCTGCAAGGTTTCCGACAGGATGGCATAGTCGACCGATCCCGCCGGCCAATCCGCCAGCTCCGCCTCGGCATCGGCCTGGATCACGCTCAGCCCGCGCGCCACCGCGCTTGCCACCCGCACGGGATCGATCTCCACCCCCCGCCCATCGACGCCCTTATGGTCACGCAGCCAGGCGAGCAGCGCCCCGTCGCCACAGCCCACGTCCAGCACGCTCGCTCCGTGTGGAATCACCGCAGCAATCGCAGCAAGCCCGGGCTTCAGCATTCGCCCGCCCGCAGGAAGCCGTCGACCACGCGGTTCAGTTCCGGCGCCTCCAGCAGGAAGGCATCATGCCCGAACGGGCTCGACAGCTCCACGAAACTGGCATGGCAACCCGCCGCCACCAGTGCCTGCGCGATCCGCCGGCTCTCGCTGGTCGGATACAGCCAGTCACTGTCGAAACTCACCACGCAGAAGCGCGTGGCGACGCCCCGGAACGCATCCGCCAGCGGCATGCCCAGATCGAAATAATCCATCGCCCGCGTGATGTAGAGATAGCTGTTGGCATCGAACCGTTCGACGAAGCTCATCCCCTGGTGCCGCAGATAGCTTTCCACCTGGAAATCCGCGTCGAAGCCGAAACTCACCGCCTCGCGCGCCTGCAGGCGCCGGCCGAACTTCGCCTGCAACCCCGGCTCCGACAGATAGGTGATGTGCGCCGCCATCCGCGCCACCGCCAGCCCCGCCGCCGGCGTCACGCCCGCCTCGGCATAGCGCCCGCCCCGCCACCGGGGGTCCGCCATGATCGCCTGCCGCCCCACCTCATGGAAGGCGATGTTCTGCGCCGAATGCCGCGCCGCGCTCGCGATCACCACCGCGCTCCGCACCCGCTTTGGGTGCGCCGTCGCCCACACCAGCGCCTGCATCCCCCCCATCGATCCGCCCACCACCGCGCGCAGCACCTCGATCCCCAGCACATCCAGCAGCGCCGCCTGCGTCCGCACCATGTCCGCGATGGTGATCACCGGGAACTCCAGCCCCCACACCCGCCCGGTCGCGGGGTTCAGGCTCGATGGCCCCGTCGTCCCCATGCAGCCGCCCAGGATATTGGCGCAGATCACGAAATGCCGCGCCGGATCGATCGGCTTTCCCGCGCCCACCATCCGCGTCCACCACCCCGGCTTGCCGGTCAGCGGATGCGGGCTCGCCACATGCTGGTCGCCGGTCAGCGCATGGCACACCAGCACCGCATTGTCCCGCGCCGCATTCAGCGTCCCCAGCGCGGTATAGGCGATCTCCACCCCCTCCAGCACCACGCCGCAGTCCAGCCGCAGCGGCCCCGGCAGGGTCACCCGCAGATCGCCCTCCACCCTGATCGCCACGCTCGCCATGCCGCCCGCGTTAACCCCCCCCTCCCCCCCACGCAAGCATTCCCCTCCCCCCACGTGAGCACAGCGAACGGAGAGTGGGGAGGGCCAGGGTGGGGGCGTTGCCACACAGCACCATTCCCCCAACCCTTGCCCCCCCCGCCCGCCCCCTCTATGCCCCCCGGCCATGAACAGCCTCCCCACCGTCAACCCCTGGATCGACCAGCTCGCCCCCTATGTCGCCGGCTCCGCCAAGGCCCCCGGCCACGCCCACCCGGTCAAGCTCTCCAGCAACGAAAACCCCTGGGGGGCCTCGCCCCGCGCGCTCGACGCCATGCGAGAGGCCGCAGCCGCCGCCCACCGCTACCCCGAAGGCAGCGCCACCATTCTGCGCGAAGCCCTCGCCACCCTCCACAACCTCGATCCCGACCGCATCGTCTGCGGCACCGGCTCGGACGAGATCCTGCAACTCATCCCCTCGCTCTACTGCGCGCCGGGTGACAGCGTCGTCTATGTCCGCCACGGCTTCATGGTCTATCCCATCGCCGCCCGTCGCGCCGGCGCCGAGCCCATCGCCGCGCCGGACACGAACTACACCGCGGACGTCGATGCGCTGCTCGCCACCATCCGGCCGGATACGCGCGTCGTTTTCCTCGCCAACCCCAACAACCCCACCGGCACCATGATCCCCGCGTCCGACGTCGCGCGCCTGCACGCGGGGCTGCGTCCTGACATCGTGCTGGTGCTCGACCAGGCCTATGCCGAATATCTCGACGCGCCTGACCCGGACGGCGCGCTGGCGCTCGCCACCACCGCAGCGAACGTCGTCGCCACCCGCACCTTCTCGAAAATCTACGGCCTTGGCGGTGCCCGCGTCGGCTGGGCCACCGGCCCCAAGGCCATCATCGACAATATCGCCAAGGTGCGCGCCCCCTTCAGCGTCAGCAACAGCGCCATTGCCGCCGCCACCGCCGCGCTCGCCGACCAGGCGTTCGTCGCCACCTGCCGCGCCGAGAACAACCGCCTCCGCGCCGAACTGGTCTCCGCCATCGAAGGCCTCGGCAACCATGGCCTCACCGCCATCCCATCGGTCGCCAACTTCGTCCTGATGGCCTGCCCCACACAGGGCCCGCTCGCCGCCCCTGCCATCCACGCCGGGCTGATGGCGCGCGGCTTCATCACCCGCCACCTCCCCGGCCAGGGCCTGCCCCATGCCGTGCGCATCAGCATCGGCACCGAACCCGAAACCCGCGGCGTCATCGCGGCGCTGCGCGACCTCGCGGCCGCCTGATGCTCGCCTTCTCGCGCGTCGCCATCATCGGCATGGGCCTCATCGGCTCCTCGCTTGCCCGCGCCATCCGCGCCCAGCTCCCGACCGTCCGCCTGACGGTCACGGATGCCGACCCCGCCGTCCGCTCGCGCGTCCTCGATCTCGACCTCGCCGACGACGTCGCCGACAACGCTGCCACCGCCGTGATCGACGCCGACCTCGTCATCCTCGCCGTGCCGCTCGGCGCCTTCGCCGCCGTGGGCGTGACAATCGCCGCCGACCTCGCCCCCGGCGCGGTGGTCAGCGACGTCGGCAGCGCCAAGGCCGCCGTTACCGAGGCCCTCGCCTCCCTGATGCCGCCGGGCGTCCACCTCATCCCCGCCCACCCCGTCGCCGGCACCGAAAAATCCGGGCCTGACGCCGGTTTCGCCAGCCTGTTCCACAACCGCTGGTGCATCCTCACCCCGCCCGAGGGTACGGACCCCACCGCGCTCGCCCGGCTCACCGATTTCTGGACCCGCCTCGGCGCCCGCGTCGAGATCATGGACGCGAAACATCATGACCTGGTGCTCGCCGTCACCAGCCACCTCCCCCACCTCATCGCCTATTCGATCGTCGGCACCGCGAGCGACCTCGAGGGCGTGACCCAGTCCGAAGTCATCAAATACAGCGCCGGCGGCTTCCGCGACTTCACCCGCATCGCCGCGTCGGACCCCACCATGTGGCGCGACGTCTTCCTGACCAACAAGGACGCCGTGCTGGAGATCCTGCAACGCTTCACCGAGGACCTCACCGCCCTGCAACGCGCCATCCGCTGGGGCGACGCCGACACGCTGCATCACCGCTTCGCCGCCAGCCGCGCCAT
This sequence comes from Sandaracinobacteroides saxicola, assembly GCF_014117445.1. Taxonomy (NCBI): domain Bacteria; kingdom Pseudomonadati; phylum Pseudomonadota; class Alphaproteobacteria; order Sphingomonadales; family Sphingosinicellaceae; genus Sandaracinobacteroides; species Sandaracinobacteroides saxicola. The sequence goes on from NZ_CP059851.1 coordinate 1,532,785, forward strand.
CCGCAAGGCGATCATCGACGCCGGGCAGGACGCCGACACCGTCAACTTCGGCCGCGACATCGCGCCTCCCCGCTGACAACCCTGCCTCACATGACAGCGCGCCCGGCGCCCGCTATTGCCCCCCGCATGACCGCCCACCCCCGGCACCAGGCCCTTGCCGCGTTCATCGCCGCCCTGGCGCTGATGGTGGCGGCTTTGGTGCCACAGGGCTGGATGCCCGCCCGCGCCGCCGGCCTCCCCGGCCTCGTCATCTGCACCGCCGACGGCTTCAAGCCGCTGCCCGACGGCGCCGACCACCCCACCCCGGCGAAACCGGCAAACAGCGCCCCCTGCACCTTCGCGCTCACCGCCCACGCCGCCCCGCCGCCCCTGCCGTCGCTCCCGGTCCCCGTCCGCATCGACGCGCCGGCCGATCCCGTCGCCATCGCGACGCCCTCAGCCACGCCAAGCCCCGCCACCCGGCAACCCCCGGCAACAGGCCCTCCCGCGCACGCCTGACCCGGCCTCCCGCCGGTCATGCGCTACCGCCAAATCCCCGGCCCGGCCTCGCCCGGTCGCCGACCCCTGTTGCATCGAGAAAAGCCATGTCCCGTCTTTCCCGTCCCGCCATCGCGGGCCTCTCCGCCCTGCTCATGTCCCCCGCGCACGCCACCGAACCCGACAGCTGGACGCCCGAGATCATCGTCACCGCCCGTCCCGCCCCCGGTTACACCGCCACCGACGCCGCCGTGCTGCGCAGTCCCGTCCCGCTCCTCGACACGCCGCAATCGGTCCAGGTCCTCACCGACCGGCTGCTGCGAGAGCAGGACCGTTCGACCCTCGCGGACGCGCTGCGCAACATCTCCGGCGCCATCCCGGCGCTCCCCTCCGAAGCCGTGCTGGCCAACCCCCTCATCCGCGGGTTCGAGGCGGAGATCTTCACCGACGGCCTCATCGGCTATGGCGACACCGCCGTCATCGACCCCTCCTCGCTCTGGGCGGTCGAGCGCATCGAGGTCGCCAAGGGCCCCACCTCCGTCCTGTTCGGTGGCGGCACCGGCGCGCCCTTGGGCGGCCTCATCAACCTCGTCTCGCGCACGCCAGAGGCCGGCCTGAAGGCCCGCGCCGAGCTGCGCGGCGGCAGCTTCGGCCTGTGGCAGGGCCGCGGCGACCTCAACTGGGGCACGCCCGACGCGGGCTTCCGCCTGCTCGGCGAATACACCCGCAACGGCGACCCCATCGACGCCGTCACCATCGACCGCTACAGCCTCAACCCCTCCGCCCGCGTGGCGATCGGCGACCGCACCGACCTGATCCTCCGCGGCGCCTTCAGCCGCGTCGCGCAGCTCGAATATGCCGGCCTCCCCGCCGAAATCGCCCGCCTGCCCCAGGTCGCCGATTTCCGCTTCTCCGGCGCCACCGATGCCCCCCGCACCACCATCCGCAACATGACGCTCGATGCCGTGCTGAGCCACCGCTTCACCGACGCGCTCAGCGCCACCGTGCAGGCGCGCCGCTACGAAAGCCGCTTCGATGAACAGGCGACCTTCCCCTTCCTCGCCGTCTTCCCCCTCACCGGCACCCGGGCCTTCCTGTTCAAGGGGCGGCTGCCCGTCGCCGTCGACGAAAGCACCGTCGATGCCAGCCTGACCGCGCGCTTCACCACCGGCACCCTCACCCACACCCTGCTCGCCGGCGTCACCCATGACAGCACCCACTATCGCGGCGCCATCGGCTTCGCGCCGCTCGGCAGCATCGATTATGCCGACCCCCGGTCGGACATCGCCTATGGCGCCCCGCCGGCCACACGGCCCGTCACCAACCGCTACCTGACCGACGCGCTCTACCTGCAGAACCAGATCGCGGTCGGCCCGCTGAACCTGCTCGCCGCGCTGCGCACCTCGTCCCTCGGCCTGCGTGAAATCACCGGCGGCGCCGGCACCAACCGCCGCTGGAACCGCTGGGATCCGCGGCTCGGCGCCACCCTCGCGCTCACGCCGGGCGTCAACCTGTTCGCCGGCTGGGCCCAGGGCTCCCGCCTCACCCTCTTCTATGCCGGCAGCACGCCGCCGGTGCCCGAAACCAGCGACAGCGTGGAGGCTGGCGTCAAGCTCGCCCGCCCCGACCTCGGCCTGTCGGGCACTCTCGCCGGATTCCGCATCACCCGCCGCAACGTCCCCACGGCCGACCCGCTCAACCCCTTCACCCAGGTGCAGTCGGGCGAACAGCGCAGCCGCGGGGTCGAGGCCGACCTGATCTGGGAACCCACCCCCGCCGTCTCGCTGCTCGCCAGCTACGCCTTCACCCGCGCCACGGTCAGCCGCGATACCAGCATCCCCGTCGGCAATCGCCTGCCGCGCGTCCCCGAACACAGCGGACGGATCGCCGCGCGCTACCGCCTCCTCGACGGCCCGCTCCAGGGCCTCGGTATCGGCGCCGGCCTCACCGCCGCCTCCGCCGCCGAGATCACGCTGCCCAACCGCCTGCGCGGCGACAGTTGGGCGGTCGTCGATGCCCAGGCCAGCTACCAGGTCGGCCGGGTCCGCCTCGCCGCCTCGGTCGAGAACCTCTTCGACCACCGTTATTTCATCCCCTATCAATATCTCGGCCAGGCGGTGCTCCGCCCCGGCGACCCCCGCACCGCCACCCTCACGATCGGAGTGACCTACTGATGCACAGTCTCGACCGCCGTGCTTTCGCCGGCCTCGCCGCCCTGCTGCCGCTGCTCGCGTCGGCCCGCGCCAGCGCCGCCAACCCGCCCGTCAACCCCACCGAGCATATGGGCGCCGATGCCCACGCCCGGCTGATGGCCATCCCCGGCCTGAAGATGCATGGCAAGGAACAGCTGGCGATGCTGCTCTACCCCGGCTTCACCGCGCTCGACCTCGTCGGCCCGCATTATTTCTTCGCCTGCATGATGGGCGCAAAGGTGCATCTCGTCACCACCGAGCCGACGCTGGCCCCGGTCGTGTCGGACCTCGGCCTCGCCATCCAGCCCACGGTGACGCTCGCGGACGCCCCCGAAGCGCTCGACCTCGCCTTCGTCCCCGGCGGCACCATCGGCACGCTCGCCACCATGAAGAATCCGGCCGCGCTCGCCTGGCTGCAGAAGCTCGCCGCGCGCGGCACGCGGATGACCAGCGTCTGCACCGGCTCGCTGGTGCTGGCGAAGGCCGGCCTGCTGAAGGGGCGCCGCGCCACCTGCCACTGGGCCGGCTTGTCCGAACTCGCCCGCTTCGGCGCCATCCCCGTCGCCGAGCGCGTCGTCCACGATGGCCCGGTCACCACCGGCGCCGGCGTCTCCGCCGGCCTCGATTTCGCCCTGGCCATCGTCGGCGAGCTGCGCGGGCAGGCCTATGCCCAGGCGCTGATGCTGCAAGCCGAATATGCGCCGCAACCGCCCTTCCCCGGCGGCACGCTCGCCACCACCGACCCGGCGCTGCGCGAGGCGATGCAGGCCATGCTGCAACCCTTCGCCACCCAGGTCAGGGCCCTGGCATAGGAAAAGGGCGGCGAGGTCACCCCCGCCGCCCTACAGGCCAACCGGCCCTCCAATCAGGATCACGCCGTCGCGCGCGCGCCCTTGCGCCGCAGCGACACGCCCACCGCGCCAAAGCCGATGATCATCATCGCCCAGGTCGCCGGCTCGGGAATCGCGCTTACCGGCATCTCGATCAGCTTGATCTGCGCCGCGATGTTCGACCCGTTCGGCCGCTGCCCGGTCCAGCTCAGCGTCGCCTTGCCGGCCAGCCGGAAATCGCCGACCACGCCCTCATACAGGTTGATCGCGGTCGCATTGGTGGCGCTCAGGCTCGCCAGCGCCTGGTTGGTCGTCATCAGGTCGCTGTAGCTCAGGTCGCTCAGCGCGATTCCGCCATTCGTCCCGCTGCGCGCCCGCAGCACGAAGGCATTGATGTCGCCATAATAGCCCTTCGTCGAGCTCCAGGTCGTCGCGCCCGGGCCGACGCCCAGCGAGTAGGTCACCGTCGTCCCGGTGCGCACGATGCTGAACTCCACCGGGCTGCCGTTGACCCAGGGCAGGGTCGATCCGCCGCCCAGCGGCGCATAGTTGGTCAGCGCGTTCACCACGCCCGTTCCCACCGGCACCGGCTCGCCGCTGCTGGCGTTCGGCACATGCAGCCCGCGGGTGTAGCTGTTGCCGCCGATCCGCACCTGGCCCACCGCGCGCTCGGTCGGCACCAGCGCATTGTTGTTCACCGTCGGCAACCCGCGCGTCACCGCCAGATAGCCGCCACCCAGCTCGAACGCGGCATCATTGTTGCCGCTATAGCTCAACGTCACCGCCGCCTGCGCCGGCATTGCCGCCACGACCATTGCAACCGGCGCCATCAGAACCGCAAAAGCCCGAATCATCATCGAACAACCCCTGTAGGATTTGTTTACAGTTTTCCCTGTATCGCGCCTGACGTTGGCGTCAACCGATCGGTGCAGGCTTTTTACACTGGTTAACTATCTTCCACTGCCTCCGCCGCCTCGATCGTCTCCGCCCGCAGGATTGCCCGCGACAGCGCCATGCCGTGCCCCGCCCGCAGCATCGCCGCCAGTTGCTTCTCCTGGCCCTTGCGCTCCTGCGGCGCCCCCCACGGCCCCAGCCGCTTGCGCGCCGCAAACCGCATCGCCGCCGCCACCCCGTCCACCTCCGCCAGCGCCTCCTGCGTCGCCTCCTCGCCGATGCCGTCCGCCCGCAACCCCGCGCCCACCCGCCGCGCCCCCAGCCCGCGCGCCGCCATGCCCCGCGCCCGCGCCCCGGCAAAACTCCTGTCACTGACATAGCCCAAATCCGCCAGGCGCGCCGCCAGCGCCGCCAGGTCAGGCTCGCCGTCCCCCGCCCAGCCCCGCAGCCGCAGCTTCGTCCGCAGAAACCGCACCAGCTTCGCCTCACTGGTCGCGTATCGCTCGACATAGCGCAGCGCCAACGCCCGCACCCCCGCCTCGTCCAGCGGCGGCAAGTCCCTGGGGCGGCGATGAGACCGATCGTCAGCAGCCATGCCCCGTCCTAAAACCCTTCCCCCCACGCCGCAACCACCCCGCGCCGGCCGCGCCCAGCCCGAAAAACATCAAGTGGCAGACCACCCGACAGTCAGCGCCCGATTTGTCGGGGGGAGCTCACTGCACACCATCAGTCGTCAGTCGCGTGAAACTGACGAGAATGTCCCAGCTTAGGCTCATGCCACGCCTGGCAACTTAGATTACAATCCACGATTGGTGTTAATCAACTCTGCGTCGTTCCATTTTGCGGCGCGACAGCCGATATCCGAGCATGAAAAATGGGGATCGTCAGTCTGAACCAAAGCAATTAGCAGCTTTGATTCCAGCAGATGGTCGCGAGCAGAACACTCGATGATATCCAGAATGACGCGAGCCAGATTTGGATCGCTGCCGACTAAGTGGTGAAACCCAGTAAACACTAGCGCGGCCCGGCGGGAAGGACCAAAAGGATAATGCTGCAAAGCATCGTTCAAGGCGTTAAGATTGCCACTCCAAGGCTCATACCCAAACTGCTCTAGCCACTTCAAAGCCCGCGAAATTTGTACCTCAAAAGATGGCGGTTGAGAGCCGCATGAAACCTCCGCGACCTCATAACCTAGTGCTACTAAAGCCTGCTGGGCACGAGCGAGGACGACGGGGCTCCAAAATAGGTTTATGGCTCCACCACATAAAAGTGGCCAGTCGGCCCGGATAAAGTCAGCTTCGCTTTCGAACATATTTCGCTATCTTCGTTGAGTATACGTCGGTTTTCAAGCAGATTGGTGGCTCTGTCTAACGTCCGAAACCTCGTTGAAACCCGTCAGCCCCAGATTTCAGCCACCCACCCACCCTCCCCCCTCAACCGTTGCCCTTTTGTTGCCATAGTCGGGCCGTCTTTTGAACGCGGCGCCGGCTCATGCCAAGGGTCCGCCAAACAGAGTCAACCGTTCAGGGACCCCATGGTGTCGCAACCCGATCAACAGCCCACCCCGCTCCTTCCCGGCATCCCGGTGCCCGCCAACCGGTTCGATACGTTGACCGACGCGCTGGACTATGCCGCCACCGCGGCCACCGGCTTCAACTTCTACAATGCCCGCGCCGACTTGGTCCGCGCCTATCCCTTCGCCGAGCTGGTTGCCGACGCCCGCGCCCACGCCCGCCGGCTGCTGCTGCGCGGCATTCCCGTCGATGCCGACGGCAGCCCGATGCGCGTCGCCCTCATCGCCGAGACCGGCCCCGATTTCGTCGCCGCCTTCTTCGGCGCGATCTACGCCGGCGCGCTCCCCGTGCCGCTGCCGCTGCCCACCAGCTTCGGCGGCCGCGACGCCTATGTCGGCCAGCTCCGCATCCAGCTCGAAAGCTCCGGCGCCGCCCTGGTGCTCTGTCCCGAGGGGCTGTTCGACATGGTGGCCGATGCCGCGCCCGCAGGCTGCGAACCCCTCGGCTGGCAGGCCTTCGCCGCCCTCCCCGCGCCCGACATCGCGCTTCCCACCGCCAACGCCGATGCCATCGCCTATCTGCAATACAGCAGCGGCAGCACGCGCTTCCCGCACGGCGTCGCCGTCACCCACCGCGCGCTGATGGCCAACCTCTACGGTCATGCCGTCGGCGTCCGCATCCGTCCCGGCGACCGCGTCATCAGCTGGCTGCCCTGGTATCATGACATGGGCCTCGTCGGCGGTGTCATGTCCCCCATCGCCTCGATCATGTCCGCCGACTATATGGCGACCGACGATTTCGCCCGCCGGCCGCTGTCCTGGCTCACTCTCATCAGCCGCAACCCCGGCACCACGCTCAGCTACTCCCCCACCTTCGGCTACGACATCTGCGCGCGCCGCATCAGCACGCAGACCCAGCCCGCCGGCCGCTTCGACCTCAGCCGCTGGCGCGTCGCCGGCAACGGCGCGGACATGATCCGCCCCGATGTCTGCCAGGCCTTCGTCGATGCCTTCGCCCCCGCCGGCTTCCAGGCCAGTGCCTTCGTCCCAAGCTATGGCCTTGCCGAGGCAACGCTCGCCGTCTCCATGGTCCCGCCCGGCGAGGGCATCGTCTGCGACCTGGTCGACGAACGCCGCCTCGCCGGAACGGGGGTCGCCACCGGCATCGCGGAGGCGCCCACCGATCCCTCCCGCCCCGTCCGCTACCGCGCCATCGTCGATTGCGGCGTCGCGCTCCCCGGCCTCACCATGCAGATCCGCGGCGACAATGGCGAACCCCTGCCCGACCGCGCCATCGGCCGCGTCTTCGTCCACGGCCTCGGCGTCATGGCCGGCTACTTCAGGGACCCCGCCGCCACCGCCGCCTGCCTCTCGCCCGATGGCTGGCTCGACACCGGTGACATGGGCTATCTGGTGAACGGCCGCATCCACATCGTCGGCCGCGCCAAGGACATGATCATCCTCAATGGCAAGAACCACTGGCCGCAGGACATCGAATGGGCGATCGAGCAGCTGGAGGGCTTCAAGGCCGGCGACATCGCCGCCTTCAGCCTCACCACCAGCAGCGGCGAGGAAGCGCCCGCCGTCCTCGTCCAGTGCCGCACCACCGACGACGCCGAGCGCGCCCGCCTCAGGGATTCGATCCGCGCCAAGGTCCGCAGCCTCACTGGCATGAACTGCGTGGTGGAACTTGTGCCGCCCCGCACCCTGCCCCGCACCTCGTCCGGCAAGCTCAGCCGCACCAAGGCCCGCCAACTCTACCTCAGCGGCGAAATCATCCCCCTCAACGTCGCCGCCTGACCCCTCTCCCGCTTGCGGGAGAGGGCGACTCGCGCGACAGCGCGAGCGGGGTGAGGGCCGTCACGCCAGCGCCCCCACGCCCCCGTCACAAACCGCGCCAGTCCCTCCCTCGCCTGCGGGGGAGGTCGCACGAGCGCAGCGAGTGACGGAGGGAGCGCCCCCCCCTTCACAAACCCCCCATCCCCCGCCAAACCCTCCCCCATGACCCCCGACGCCCGCCCCGGCTGGATCGACCACCTTCCCCGCACGGCCCAGAATTACGCCCGCCTCGCCCGCCTCGACCGCCCCGTCGGCATCGCCCTCCTGTTCTGGCCCTGCGCCATGGGCTGGACCCTCGGCGGCAACCCCGCGCTCTGGCTCCTCCTCCCCTGGTTCCTCCTCGGCGCCGCCGCCATGCGCGCCGCCGGCTGCGTCTATAACGACATCATCGACCGACGCCTCGACGCCCGGGTCGCCCGCACTGCCGCCCGCCCCCTCGCCAGCGGCGCCATCTCCGTCACCAGCGCCTGGGCCTTCCTCATCGCGCTCAGCCTGATCGGCCTCCTCGTCCTGCTCCAACTCCCTCGCCCCGCGCAGATCATCGCGCTGGGCAGCCTCGCCCTTGTCGCCGCCTACCCCTTCATGAAGCGCCTTACCTGGTGGCCGCAGGCCTGGCTCGGCCTCACCTTCAACTGGGGCGTCCCCGTCGCCTGGGCCGCCACCAACCCCACCCTCGCCGACCCCCTCCCCATGCTCATGCTCTACGCCGCCACCCTCTTTTGGACCCTGGGGTATGACAGCCTCTACGCCGTGCAGGACCTCGAGGACGACGCGCTCGCCGGCATCAAATCCTCCGCCCGGGCGCTGGGCCCCAACCTCCAGCGCGGCATCGTCCTCTTCTACACCGCCACCATCCTGCTGATGGCCGCCACCCTATACCACCTCCGCCCCGACCCCCTCGTCCTCGCCGCCCTCCTCCCCGCGGCACTCCACCTCGCCTGGCAGGCCCACAAAGCCCGCGCACCGGACAGCCGCACCGCCCTCACCCTCTTCAAATCCAACGCCCGCGCCGGCCTGCTGCTTTTTCTGGCGTTGGCGGTCGCCAGCTTCTAAGCCCACCCCATGCTCTCCCCCGAAAACGCGCAGGACCGCCTCGCCCTCGCCCTCGCCCACGCCCGCCGCCTCGGCGCGGACGCGGCAGATGCCCTCTACGTCGCCGACGCCTCCACCGGCATCGGCGTGCGCATGGGCGCGCTCGAGGACATCGGCCGCTCCGAAGGCGAAGAAGTCGGCCTCAGAATCTTCGTCGGCAACCGCTCCGCCCAGGTCTCCACCTCCGATCTCTCCCCTCGCGCCCTCGAAACCGCCGCCGAACGCGCCCTCGCCACGGCCCGCGAGGCGCCAGAGGACGCCTTCGCCGGCCTCGCCCCCGTCGACCGCCTGGCGCAACCGCCCTTCCCCGACCTCGACACCTTCGACCCCACCCTAATCTCCGCCGACCGCCTGAAGACCCTGGCGCTGGCGTGCGAGGACGCCGCCCGCGCCATCCCCGGCGTCACCAACTCCGAAGGCGCCAGCGCCGCTGCCGGAGAGGCGGTGATGGCGCTGGCCACCAGCCACGGCTTCACCGGCGGCCGGCGCGGCAGCAGCTTCTCGCTCTCCGCCAGCGTCATCGCCGGCGAGGGCGCGGGCATGCAACGCGATTATGACTGGCACAGCACGCGGCATTTCGCGGACCTCGAATCCCCCGAAACCATCGGCACCCGCGCCGGCACCAGGGCCATCGCCCGCCTGGCGCCGATCAAGCTCGACAGCGCCGCCATGCCCGTGGTCTTCGATCCCCGCGTCGCCGGCTCGCTGCTCGGCCACCTGATCGGCGCCATCACCGGCAGCGCCATCGCCCGCAAGACCAGCTTCCTGCTCGATGCGGAGGGCACCCAGGTCTTCGCCACGAACGTTCGCATCCTCGATGACCCGCACTGGCGCCGCGGCCTCGCCAGCCGCGCCTTCGATGGGGAGGGCCTGCCCACCGCCCCCACCACCATCATCGAAAACGGCATCCTCACCAGCTACCTGATCGACAGCGCGTCCGCCCGCCAGCTTGGCCGCGCCCCCACCGGCCACGCCAGCCGCGGCATCAGCGGGCCCCCGTCGGCCGGTGTCACCAACCTCTTCCTGGGCGCCGGCAGCGAAACCCCCGCCAGCCTCATGGCGGACATCAAGCTCGGCCTCTATGTCACGGAACTCATTGGCATGGGCGTCAACGGCCTCACCGGAGACTACAGCCGCGGCGCCGGCGGCTTCCTCATCGAAAACGGCGAACTCACCCGCCCCGTGAACGAGGTCACCATCGCCGGCAACCTCCGCGCCATGTTCCGCGCCCTCACCCCCGCCAACGACCTCACCATCCGCCACGCCATCAACGCCCCCACAACCCGCATCGACGGCATGACCCTGGCGGGCAACTGACGCCCCGTTTGCGCTTTCCAACCACTACTGAACTTCGCAGTTCGAAAATTAGTAAATCATGATTAATGACCTTCAAATTATTAGTCAAAATAGCATGTATATATCTTCATCACATGAAATTATTATAGCTCAGACAATGATAGATTTAATTTCGAATTACTTCCTTTGCAGCTTCTTCTGCTCCATATGCGCCTGCATCCAAGAGCTTTTCATATACGTCCATAGCTCTTGCTCTAAGCGGCCCGTCGTTGCGTTGGAGGGCGATGGAAACCTGCACAAAATCCTTGTCGATAAAGCCGCGATGCTGACCACCCTTTTTGTCGACGATCAGTTCGGCCATCCGCTCCGTAACGTGCATCACCGGCTCATCGAAGCCGGGATACAGCAATAGAGATTGCAGCCCATCGGCGAACCTGCCGGTCAATGATGCTGCCAGTAGCTCTTGGTTTTCAGCTACGGCGTTCACCAACTCACGCGTTAAATCATCAGCGGAAAGCGTGTCTCGTTTGTCTACAGCAGATGAAAGCGCATGGGCCTGCTCACCTGTCGCATTGGGTGCGAATTTCATTAAGACTTGGTGTGCTAATGGCCTAAGCACAGTGTCCCCATCCCGCCAAGCTGACGCGGCGGTGAAGAGCTGACCGGTCAATTTCCAAGATGCTTCTTCGGTCAAATGTGCTCTTAGTTTCAATGCTATCGGGTTATCTGGATGAACTAATACCATCGCCTGCGTATATTCCGCAGCCGCTTGTACGAACGGCTCCTCTCCCGTTTCAAACCACGCCGTGATGATTTCGATCAAAACATGATCAGGGAAAATCGGGCGATTTTTCCAAAGCACTCCTACAAGTTCCACGCTTTGGAAAATGCGTCTGTCCTTGTCCCACAAAGCGCGGATAAGCGCCTGCACGCGGTCACGATCAGCCCAGTAAAGCCAGTCGGATTGCCAACATAACAGGAATGACCAAATGTGGGGGTCTTCATCCTTTTTCGCCTGCTCCTCAAGGATCGAAATCCACTGCTCATAATCTCGTTCTTCGCGCGCGATCAGGCCTTTGAATATGGCATCTAGGATCGAAAAGTTGTCTTGCGGCACGATCCGCATTCCATGCAATCCATGGGCGTGAAACAGGAAGGGCTGAGGCATTTCCCGCTCGCGCTTGTTCCGCTCCTCATTTCGGGCTTCAAGGTCCAGCCGATCCTCTATATCTTTTGCAATTTTTGCCGGATCGTTTTCCAGCCACCCCTTCATCATCGCAATCGAATTGTCGGGTAGACCGGAGATCTTTCCTGCAATTCGTGCGAGTGACCATGAGGCAAATGTCTTCCATGTATCAGACGAAAAGCCACGATCCGAAAGTTCATGGATCAACGCCAGAAGCTCATCAGCGGCGTAATCCTCACCTTCGGTCAGCTTATGAACCAGTTCGGCGGCGGCGTGCTCATGCCGACCCGCAACGAATTTCGTCCTGGCCATAACAATCGCCCGCTGTGGTTGCTCTTTTCCAAACTCGGCAAAAGCGCGTGATAGCTCTACCACACCGCCATCCATCGAGATTGGCCGACGTCGGGAACGGCCTTCGCTGGTATCGTTGATTTCATCCAACATCTTGAAGATGTCGTCATCGCGGGCTTTCAGCATCGCGGTATGTGCCATCGGCGACCCCACAAACGAGGCCATCATTCCACCTCGCTTTCGAGAAACTGGCCATTTACGCGAAGCGCGACGTTCGGCAACTTGCCGCTTCCGTTGTGACGACAGAAACCTGTCCGGCAACCTTTTCAAGAGCTCGATGCGGTTTTCATCAGCCCATTTTAGCCGCTTAAGGCGAAGGGAAGGTTCGTCGCCTTCGTTAAATTCGGGACCGTATAGGCTCCATTGTTCGATCCTATCTCGAATTTTCTCGACATCCCGATCCGGCAGATGAGGTGCAATTACCTCTATTAGCTCTTGTGACGTCAACCCGCTTTCTATTGATGACATCCCCGGCTCCAACTGGACATGTGCATCTCCAAGACAGAGCCTGCGCTCATCGGCCAAAAGGAATTTAGCGGCATCCGCTGCCAGCGCTTCGGCACTAGCGATATAGGCATGGGCAACAATTTCTTGCGCTTGTTCAATCTCAATTTTAGCTAAAGCAGAGAGATAAGGTCGCGCTACATCAGGCTGAATTTGTGCGAAGCCATTGACCGCATCCCGAAACGCCTCAAGAACGTTGTCTCTCTCTCGATCAAAATCCCAATCCCAAGAAAGCGATTGAGATTTCGGATACCGCTTATAACCTTCGTTGAAAGCACCGACATCTTTAGCGGCGTAAACAATAAAAGCGTCCAGTAACTCTTCTGCAAACTCCCTGGGAGCTGCGTCAGCTAGCTTCTGCACGTTATGCAGTGAGGGATTTTGGCGGCGGTCAGTTTCAAGAGCGCTGAACCATAGGGACACAATTCTAGCGGCTTCACGAAATCGGCCATCTCCTCGGAGAGCCGACACAAAGTGCGATATTGCATACTCTTCAATTTTCGTTCGGCCCAATATGGTTTTGACCAAGTTTTCGACCGCATCACTTATGATGCCAGATTGCTCGACAACACGAAAAACTAGACCGTCCTTTTCTGGCTGATCCCAATGCTGTCCGATGAGCTTAACGACGCTATCTGCATCTAGCCGTGCCTCGCCTGCCAGCAGCCGTATCGCGGTCCAATGAAACTCATCGCTTGTCATCAAAATGCCAAGGCACTTGCCAAGCAGGGATCGCCATTCAAGCCAATGATCCGCTAGTTTTCCTAGGGCACGATTAGCAAGGATCGGATCGCTCTGTATCAATGCTTCCACCCACGCGCCTTCTTGCAAGGTCGGGAGACGAACGGTCGCAATGACGTCTACGATCAGATGCTTCACGTGACGCCGAGTTTTGGTTTGCCAAAGAAGGGCAGAAACGGCCCGTCCATAAGATATTTCATCGACGTGCCGGAGGCGCTGCAAAGCCCGAAGCAAAGTGCCGCGAACAAAGAGGCTATCCTGGTTCTGCCATGCATATTTGGCAAGATCGGTCCCTGTTTTGAAACTTTTGGCCTGAAAATCGTCAAGCCATGATTGATGACTGAACCCCACCTTTAGACCGTTGCGGACAAGTAACCCCGCCGCTTCTGCAATTGCGAGTGCATCTTTGTGTTCTGCAACGAAGGCATCCAGCGGTCGCCACAATGTCTCTGTTTGCATCATCTCATTGACGAGCTTTTCCATCAATCGAAGCACGGCTTGGCGGCTCTGGTCATTCCCCAGATCAGCAGTTGCCAGCCACATATTCAGCAACTCACCGCTTGCCACGTCATCTACGCCGATGCCCCGCGACACCAAGTCCACAAACAGCTTGAGAGCAAACGGGCGGCGTAGGGTTTCCCGGAGTTGCACCGTGATTTTGTCGCCGTCGATCCCAAGGAGGGTCAAGAATGTCAGAACATTCTCCACCGATGGAAGACTGAGAATGATTTCTTCAGCCCGTAGTTGCTGAAAACGTGCGTCATGTGACGCTTCAAATGGCCGTGACGAAACAATTACGTGAACCGGAAGGGACCGATCCCGGACATTCCGGACAAGTCGCAGCAGCACCTTCATGCGATCAGACGAGCGATCCATCACATCGCTTACCGCATCGAGCTGGTCGATAATTAACACCACCGGCTGCACGCGGGCCAACGCATGAAGTTCATCCGCCAACGGTCCGACCATTCCCAATGCACGGCCTACGTCGTCGAATGTGGCAACGGTTGGCGGCAACGTGTCAGCCTTGATGCCAAAAACGATGAAGTCGCCAGCTTCCAGCTCGTCGGTAAGTTTCGACAGCAAAGCGGACTTTCCTGATCCAGCTTCGCCAATGAGCAGCGTCGAACCGCTGCGTTCGCTGGCAATCCGGTTTTTCAAACGCTCCAATTCAGGTCTCAGAAGCTCGCGCCCCTTAATGTCTCTCGGCCAACTGCGCAGCTCATCTGACCCGGCTTTCGCGTCTTTTCGTGCATCCTCAACATCGACAGCATCAGCATCGCTTGCCCTTTGTTGCCGGTGCAAAATTTCGATAATTGTGTCCGTGTTTTTGAGCGTATTTTCGATTGCCGAAAAATGACCCACTTCCCGCCAGTGCTTCGATTGGTAGAATTGAGATCGAAGCTCGCGAATCATTGCGGCAAATGCATCTTTAAGCTCGGCCGGCTCCGTTTGAAAAATCTGCTTAAGCGTGTCGTCAGCACTGTCTCCACCGGCAAAGCGCTCAACGAACATTGCAACAAATTCGCTTGCCAATCCATCTGGGTCAGGTAGCTTTGATGGATCAATAATCATGGTTTGCAGAATTGGAACAAATACACCGTTTACAAAACTCACTGACCGCAAATCAGCAGCTAATGCCGGTGCCCTTAAAACACCTGCTTCAATTGATCTTGATCCAATTTCCGCAATTTCTTTTTTGGCACTACCCGATTTGAAAAGATCGACACTCTTTTGGCCGGCGTAGCCCAGCGCAGACTCGCCAATCGCCCCAATAATGATTTCAACCAGCATGGCGCCTTGTATCTCAAAATTTCGTCTTTGGGCAAGGTAATCGCGCCTAGCATCCCGCCCCCTTGACATGCCACCTCACCCACTTCGTGCCACCCACCCCACTTGCCCCCACCCCCCAAATCTGCCTTCTACCCCCGCAATGCCCACCCCCCACAACCTCTTCACCACCGCCCTCCACGCCGTCACCACCGCCGGCGACCTCGCCCTCCGCATGGCAAGCGACGGCTTCGACTCCTGGGACAAATCGCCCGGCAACCCTTGCACCAGCGCCGACCTCGCCGTCGATCACCTTCTCCGCGCCCGCCTCCCCCAACAGGACATCGGCTGGCTCTCCGAGGAATCCGCCGCCTCCCCGAACCGCCTCGCCGCCACCCGCCTCTGGGTCGTCGATCCCATCGACGGCACCCGCGATTACGCCCGCCGCCGCCCCGGATGGGCCATCAGCCTCGCCCTCGTGGAACACGGCGCCCCCACCATGGCCTTCCTCTACGCCCCCGCCCAGCAACGCCTCTACACCGCCCGGGCCGGCCACGGCGCCACGCTGAACGACCAGCCCATCACCGTCTCCGGCCGCAGGAACCCCGCCGCCATGCGCCTCCCCGTCGATCCGCAGCTCATCACCAGCCGCCTCTGGCCCGAACCCTGGGATGCCGTCGCCGTCGCCAAACCCAACAGCATCGCGCTGCGCATCGCCCTCGTCGCCGGCGGAGACGCCGATGCCCTGTTCGACGGCCGCACCACCAACGAATGGGACGTCGCCGCCGCCAGCCTGATATTGCAGGAGGCCGGCGGCACCATCACCGACCGGACGGGTGCGCCCTTCGCCTTCAACCAGGCAACGCCCACCCTCCCCGGCCTCGTCGCCGCCACTCCCGCCCTCCACGCCGAGGCCCTCGACCGGCTGGCCTTCGCCCGCGCCGCCCTGGACCGCGCCGGCATCCGCACCGACCGGTGAAAGATTGTCCTTGCGATCCAACCCGTTTTGTGATAACCATATCGGTATCATTGTTCGATCATGCTGCTTGCGCGCGCCCAACCATCGCCCTAGATGATGGAAAAACGAACGAAAATTGAAAATCTGTCAAGATTTCAATGGTGAAACACGGCCGCAAGCCCATCAAAACAAAGCATAATCCAATGACCTCCCCCGAACAGATGCTCTCCCTCGTCACCGGCGCCTCCCGCGGCATCGGCGCCGCCCTCGCCCAGGCGCTGGCGACTCGGGGCGACCATGTCGTCCTCACCGCCCGTACCGAAGCCGGCCTCATCGAAACCGATGATGCCATCCACGCCGCCGGCGGTCAGGCCACCATCGCGCCCCTTGACCTCACCGACTTCGACGGCATCGACCGTCTCGCCACCGCCGTCGCCGCCCGCTGGCCCAAACTCGACCGTCTCGTCATCAACGCCGCCACGCTCGGCACCCTCACCCCGCTGGCCCACGCCGACCCCAAGGAGTTCGAGCGCGTCTTCGCCCTCAACGTCACCGCCAGCTTCCGCCTGATCCGCGCCTTCGATCCCCTGCTCCGCCGCGCCGCTCCCGCGGGCGGCCACGCCCAGCTCGTCATGGTCAGCAGCAGCGTCGCCACCCGCGCCGCCCCCTATTGGGGCGCCTATGCCGCCTCGAAGGCCGCGCTGGAAAACATGGCCGGGGTCTATGCCGAGGAGATGAAGGCGCTGGGCGTCCACGTCCTTCTGGTCGATCCCGGCGGCACCCGCACCAGCATGCGCGCCCGCGCCTACCCCGGCGAAGACCCGGCCACGCTCAAGACCCCCGAAACCGTCGCCACCGCCATCCTGGACCGTCTGACCCCCGGCCTCCCCCCCGGCCTCAGCCGGCTGGCGTTGCAGACCCGGCCCGGTTGAACAGCCGGCGCAACCCCCACTGGATCAACGGGCTGCCGAGCAGCGGGATCAGGGCATAGAGCGGCCGCCACATCCCCAGCCCCAGCGCCAGTACGCCGATCAGCAGCGGCAGCCACCGCCCCCGCAGCAGGGCCGCGGTCACCGCCGGGTCCGCCTCCGGATCCAGCAACGCTGCCGACTTCAACCCATGTCCGATCAGCAGCACATTCGCCAAACCCGCCAGCATCAGCCAGCCGCAATAGAGCGCCACCGCCGCCCGCGTGATGGTATAGTCGCTGAACACCGCGGTCGGAAACGGCATGAAAGCGATGGTGAACAGCAGCAGCAGGTTCAGCCAGACCAGCCGGCTGTCCAGCGCCACCAGCTGCCCCATCGCCCGATGATGCCCGATCCAGAAGCGGCCGATGACAAAGAAGCTGACGATGAAGCCGACATAGTTCGGCACCAGCCCCAGCAACGCCCGCGCCAGTCCATCAGAAGTCTCGACATGCGGCACCTTGATCTCGATCACCAGCAGCGTGATGGCGATAGCGAACACCGCGTCGCTGAAGAAGGTCATGCGTTCCAGCTGCATGAAGGCCCGATTCCGACCGCTCATTTCACGAACACCCGCCTGCCCGCCACCCAGGTCTCCAGCACCTGCACCCGCCACAGTTCAGCCGGCGGGATCGTCATGGGATCGCGGTCCAGCAGGATGAAATCCGCCCATTTCCCCGCCTCCAGGCTCCCCACCTTGCCCTCCGCCAACCCGGCCCAGGCGGCCCCCAGCGTGAACCCGTGCAGCGCCTGCACCAGCGTCAGCGCCTCCGCCTTGCGCCATCCCTCCGGCGGCTGGCCATCCCGGTCCTGCCGCGTCACCGCGGCGTGCAGTCCGAAGAAGGGGTTCGGCGGCTCCACCGGAAAGTCACTCCCCAGCGCCAGCCTCGCCCCGCTCCGCAGCAGCGATGCCCAGGCATAGGCCCCCGCCAGCCGCCCCTCCCCCACCCGGTCGCCGGCCATCGCCTTGTCGCTGGTGGCATGCGTCGGTTGCACGCTGGCAACCACGCCCAGTTCGGCAAAACGCCGCAGGTCGGCCACATCGACCACCTGCGCATGTTCGATCCGGTTGCGGAACCGCTCGCCATAGACCGGCTTCAACTCGGCATAGGCGTCCAACACCTGGGCATTGGCCGCGTCGCCGATGGCGTGCGTCGCATCCTGATACCCCAGGAAATTGCCCCGGCTCAGCATGTTCTTCAGCCGGGTGTCCGTCAGGAACTGCAACCCCCGGTTCTTCGGATCGTCGCTGTAGGGCGCCTTCAGCCAGGCCCCCCGCGACCCCAGCGCGCCATCGGCATAGAATTTGATCCCCTGCAACCGCAGCCGCTCGTCATAGAGCCAGGGCGTCGGCCGCAGCGGCGCGATCGCCTCCACCGCTTGCAGGCCCGCCGCATAGGCCGTGATCCGCGCCGTCAGCCGACCCTCATCGCCGAAGTTGCGATAGAGGTTCCAGCTCCCCGCATCCACGCCCATGTCATGCACGCCGGTCAGCCCCACCGAGGCGATGATCTTCAGCGCCGCCGCCAGCGCCGCCTCCGCCTCACCGGCCCCCGGCGGCGGCAACTGCTTCTCCACCAGCCCCATCGCCGCATCCACCAGCACACCCGCCGGCACGCCCTTCACACCGCGCTCGATCCGGCCTCCCGGCGGCGCTTTCGTCGCCGCGGTCACGCCCCCCAACCGCAGCGCCGCGCTGTTCGCCCAGCCGGCATGCCCGTCGACCCGCTCCAGCCATACCGGCCGGTCGGCCACCATGGCGTCGGCGTCCGCTGCCGTCGGAAACCGCCCCAGGCCCCAGCTGACCTGGTTCCAGCCGCGCCCGCGAATGACCTTCAACGCCGGATTGGCGGCGGCATAGGCTTTCAGCTTCGCCTGCGCCTCCGCCAGCGATCGCGTGTCCGACAGGTCCAGCTGCAACGCCCCGAACCCCAGCGACATGACATGCCCGTGCGCATCGATCAGCCCCGGCCACAGCGTCCGGCCCTTCGCGTCCAGCCGGAAATCGCCGCGCTCCAGCTTCGGCTCGGACGCACCCTCGGGCAGCGTCGCCAGCACCCTGCCGTCATCCCCCACCAGCATCATGGCAAAGCGCTGCACCCTGCCCTCACCGGTCAGCGTCATGCCGTTGGCATTGACGATCAGCGTCTTCGCCTCCGCTGCGCCCGCCAACAGCGCCACCGCCGCCATCACCATCGCCCGCATCAGAGCCTCCGTATCAGGCTGGAGGTATCATCCCGCCCGCCCCCCATCGCCTGCACATCGGCATAGAATTGATCGACCAGCGCGGTCAGCGGCAGCCTGGCACCGTTGCGCCGTGCCTCCGCCAGCACCAGCCCCAGATCCTTGCGCATCCAGTCCACCGCAAAGCCGAAATCGAACCGCCCCTCGATCATCGTCGCCGCGCGATTGTCCATCTGCCAGCTCTGCGCCGCCCCCTTGCTGATGACATCCACAACGGCTGTCGCATCCAGCCCGGCACGGTCGGCAAAGTGCAGCGCCTCCGCCAGCCCCTGCACCACGCCGGCGATGGCAATCTGGTTCACCATCTTCGCCAGCTGCCCGCTGCCCGCCGGCCCCATATGCCCGATCCGGCGCGCATAGGCCGCCATCACCGGCTCCGCCGCGGCGAAAGCCTCTTGGCTGCCACCGCACATGATGGTCAGCGTCCCGCCCTCGGCCCCCGCCTGCCCGCCCGATACCGGCGCGTCGACCACCAGCAGATCGTTCCGCACCGCCGCCAGTTCGCGCGCCATCTCGGCGCTGACGGTGCTGTGGTCGATGAACAGCGCGCCCGGCTTCATCACGCCAAGGGCACCATCCGCCCCCAGCGTCACCGCCCGTACATCGGAATCATTGCCCACGCAGCACAGCACGACGTCGGCATCCCGCGCCGCTTCCGCCGGCGATGCCGCCACCGCCCCGCCATGCGCCGCTACCCAGGCCTCCGCCTTGCCCCGCGTCCGGTTGAACACCGCCACGCCATGCCCTGCCGTTGCCAGATGCCGCGCCATCGGCGCCCCCATCACCCCCAGCCCGATAAACCCCAGCTTCGCCATGCCGCACGATAGGCATGCCCGCGCCACCGTGCCAAGCATTTGCAGCGACAGGCTGCCTGCGTTATGCACCCTCCCGCAATCGACAGGGAACAGCCATGGCCACCGCACCCGCCGCCAACGATCCGGCGCTTCCGATCAGCTTCGCCGATGTGGAGGCCGCGGCCGCCGCCATCGCCGGCCATGTCATCCGCACCCCCACGCTCGAATCGCGGACGCTCGGCGAGCTGCTGGGCACGCGGGTGTTCCTGAAGTTCGAAAATCTCCAGTTCACCGCCGCCTACAAGGAACGCGGTGCGCTCAACCGCCTGCTGGCCTTGTCGCCGGAGGAGCGCAAGCGCGGCGTTATCGCCATGTCCGCCGGCAACCATGCCCAGGGCCTTGCCTATCACGCCAAACGCCTCGGCATTCCCGCCACCATCGTGATGCCCAGGCACACGCCCACCATCAAGGTGCAGCAGACCGAAGGGCATGACGCCAATGTCGTCCTGCATGGCGAGAAGCTGGAGGAATCACAGGCGCATGCCCATGAGATTGCCGAGAAGCGCAAGCTGGTGTTCGTGCACCCCTATGACGATGCGCTGGTCATGGCCGGCCAGGGCACGGTCGCGCTGGAAATGCTGGCCGATGCGCCAGAGATCGACACCTTGCTGGTGCCGCTGGGCGGCGGCGGGCTGATTTCCGGCTGCGCGACGGTTGCCCATCACCTCAATCCCGAGATCGAGGTGTTCGGCGTGCAGGCCGAACTCTACCCTTCGATGCGCAACACGCTGCGCGGCGAGCCGTTGGTCGCCGACGGCGACACGCTGGCCGAAGGCATCGCCGTCAAATATCCCGGGGTGCTGACCACGCAGGTGGTGCGCGCCCGGGTGAAGGACATACTGCTTGCCAGCGAGCGTGACCTGGAACGCGCGGTCTCGATGCTGCTCCAGATCGAGAAAACGGTGGTGGAGGGTGCGGGGGCCGCCGGTCTTGCCGCCATGCTCGCGGAGCCGCGCCGCTTCCGCAACCGCACCATCGGGTTGGTGTTGTGCGGCGGCAATATCGATACCCGCCTGCTGGCCAATGTGCTGCTGCGCGATCTCGCCCGCTCGGGCCGCCTCGCCCGCCTGCGCATCCGGCTGAAGGACCGCCCCGGCCAGCTGTTCGCGGTTGCCCGCATCTTCGACCAGCAGCAGGTCAACATCCTGGAGGTCTGGCACCAGCGCGTCTTCACCAGCCTGCCGGCGAAGGGCCTGATCACCGACATCGAGTGCGAAACCCGCGGGCCCGATCATCTGGAGCGCCTGATCGAGGCGTTGCGTGGCGCCGGCTATGAAGTCGGGCGCGTCGAGCTGGCGTAAAGGGCGTCGCCATCGAAGCACGCCATCCGGGAAAGCTGCGCCGGAATGACGCCATCAGCATAAATCACCCATTTTCGCCCTAGCCTTTTTTTGCGCATGGCCGATAATCAGGGGCAAGAGGGCGGGAGGTCGCGTGCAACCGGCAGGGAATGAACGGTCGCGGATTGGCGGGGGGGCACGGTTGTGACCATCCAGAACCGCGCGCCGCGCTTTTTCGTCACTTCCGAATCACCCTGCAGCTACTTGCCGGGCCGCACGGAACGGAAGGTGTTCGCCGAACTGCGCGGCCCGGAGGCCAACGGCACCAACGAAGTGCTGGCACGCATCGGCTTCCGTCGCAGCCAGACCGTTGCCTACCGCCCCAGCTGCCTGGGATGCCAGGCGTGCGTTGCGGTGCGGGTGGTGACAGCGGCCTTCAACCCCAGCCGCAGCCAGCAGCGGGTCATGCGCCGCTACGCCTCGCTCAGCGTCAGCGGCTGCGAGCCCTGGGCGACCCAGGAGCAATATGAGCTGATGCAGCGCTATCTGGGGGCGCGTCACCCGGAAGGCGGCATGGCGCGGATGGATGCGCATGATTTCGCCGACATGGTCGAGGCCACGACGGTCGATACGCTGATCGTCGAATATCGGCGCGGCACCGATTCGGATGACCCCGGCGAGCTGGTGGGTGTCAGCCTCACCGACCGGCAGAGCGACGGCCTGTCGATGGTTTACAGCTTCTTCGATCCGGACATGCCGGGCCTGGGCAGCTTCATGATCCTCGACCACATCAGTCGCGCCGCTGCGGCGCGCCTGCCCTATGTCTATCTGGGCTATTGGGTGAAGAACAGCCCGCGGATGGCCTACAAGGCCCGTTTCGCGCCGCTCGAAGCGCTGACGCCAGAGGGCTGGTTTCCGCTCGCGCCCGGCCTGAAAGCCGGCTTTCCCCCCTCGCCTCCCGCCGACAGCGCCATCCGTATCCGCCGCTTCCTATGAGTACGGCTGATAGCTCGAACGTCGCCCTGTTCGGGTCGCTGGCGGCCGACTGGTGGAATCCGCACGGGTCCAGCCGCCTGCTTCACCGGATCAACCCGGTCCGCCTCAGCTATGTGCGCGAAGCGGCCATCCGTCATTTCGGCGGCGGCGCCCGCGCCCGCCGGCCGCTTGCCGGCCTGGCGGCGCTCGATGTCGGCTGCGGCGCCGGGCTGCTCAGCGAGCCGTTGGCGCGCATGGGCGCCGATGTCGTCGGCATCGATGCCGCCCCCGAAAACATCGATGCTGCCCGCGCGCATGCGCAGGACCAGGGGCTCAGCATCGACTATCGCGCGATGGACATCGCCGATCTGGCGGACTCCGTCCCGGCGAGCATGGACCTCATCACCGCGCTCGAAGTCGTCGAGCATGTGACTGATCTTGACCATTTCCTCGGCTCGCTCGGCCGCCTGCTGAAACCGGGCGGGCTGCTGGTCTTCTCGACCCCGAACCGCACGGCCGCCAGCTTTGCCGTGCTGATCGCCGGCGCCGAATATATCACCCGGCTGATCCCGCGTGGCGGCCACAGCTGGCGGCAGTTCCAGACCCCGCCGGAGCTGACCGCGAAACTGGCGACCGCGGGTCTCGTCGTGCGTGAAACCCGCGGCCTGAGCTGGACGCCCGCGCGCGGTTTTGTCCTCAGCGATGATGTCAGCGTCAACTATATCGGCGTTGCCACCCCAAGCGCGTAAAGCCCCCATCCCGCCCCCGCGCCCAGCAGGATGACCACGCCCATCGGTCGTTTGGCGGCACCCAGCAACGCCCAGGCGATGAGTGCGATGCCTGCGGCAGACGGATCGAATTCGCCGGTCGGACGCCATAGCCGCAGCAGCCCCCACTGCTCTGCCTCCACCGTGTGAAACAGCAGGTGCAGCGCGAACCAGAGCGCCAGATTGGCCATCACCCCCACCACCGCCGCGCTGATCCCCGACAGTGCACGCGCCAGCCCGGGCCGTGCCGCCAGACCGTCCAGATGCGGCGCCAGGGCGAAAATCCACAGGAAGCTGGGGACGAACGTGACCCACAGCACCAGCACCATGCCCAGCAGCACGCCCACCCACGCGGCATCCCATGGCCCCGCGATCCGCGCCCCCGCCAATCCGCCGACGAACTGGAACACCAGCACCAGCGGTCCCGGCGTGCTCTCCGCAAGACCCAGGCCGATCAGCATCTCGCGCGCATTCAACCAGCCGTGCGTCTCCACTGCGGCCTGCGTCACCCAGGCCATGGCGGCATAGGCGCCGCCAAAGGTGACCGTCGCCATCTTGGCGAAGAACAGGCCTAGCGTGGTCATGCCATGGGCAGGGCCCAGCCACAGCGCGAGTCCGGCAAGCGGGGCTGCCCACAGGCCCGCCCAGAACAGCGCGGAGCGCGCGGACCGCCCCCAATTGCCGCGGTCCGGAACGGGTTCCGCCGGCAGCCGCGGCCCGAACAGCCAGCCCGCCACGCCTGCCGCCAACACCACGAGAGGAAAGGGAACGGCAAAAAAGAACAGCAACACGAAGGCCATGATCGCCAGCGCCCAAGCCAGCCGGTCGCGGAGCGCCTTGGCCGCCACCCGCGACAGCGCCAGCGCCACCAGCGCCAGCACCACCGCCTGCACCCCGAACAGCGCGGCCCGCACGCCCGCGACATTGCCGACCGAAAGATACAAACCCGTCAACAGCGCAAGGACCAGTGCACCCGGCAGCACGAACAGCAGGCCGGCCGCCAGACCGCCCCGCGTTCCTTTCAACCGCCAGCCACACCAGGTCGCCAGCTGCTGCGCCTCCGGTCCGGGCAGCAACATGCAGAAGTTGAGCGCACGCAGGAAACGCGCGTCGTCCAGCCAGCCGCGCTGCTCCACCAGCTCGCGGTGCATCAGCGCGATCTGGCCGGCCGGACCGCCAAAGCCAAGCGCGCCGATCTTCAGCCACAGCAACAGAAATGGCCGCCACGCCAGACTGGCACTATCGGCGGCTGGCGGCAGCACTGGTGGCGTTGGCATAAGTCTCCTGTCGATGGCGCAGGTTACGGAGAGAAGACATGGGCGACAATCTGAAAGGCATCCACCACAGCGCCTATCGCTGCCGCGATGCCGAGGAAACGCGCGCCTTCTACGAGGACAGGCTGGGCCTGCCGCTCGCCGCGGTGGTGCAGGAGGATCATGAACCGGGAACCGGAACCTACAACCCCTTCGTCCACCTGTTCTTTCGCATGGCGGACGGCAATTTCATCGCTTTCTTCGATGCGCCCAAAAGCGCCGGGGAGTTCAAGCCCGTGCATGGCTTCGACCGCCATGTCGCGTTCGAAGCGGAAGACGAGGCGACGCTGCTCGCCTGGCGCGACCGGCTGA
The DNA here is from genome assembly GCF_014117445.1 of Sandaracinobacteroides saxicola. Lineage (NCBI taxonomy): Bacteria > Pseudomonadati > Pseudomonadota > Alphaproteobacteria > Sphingomonadales > Sphingosinicellaceae > Sandaracinobacteroides > Sandaracinobacteroides saxicola. The sequence continues at coordinate 1,557,141 of NZ_CP059851.1, forward strand.
ACGCGGAAGGCGTGCCCTGCTTCGGCCCGATCGACCATGGTTTCGTGCAGTCTGTTTATTTCTATGATCCGAACGGCCTGCCCCTGGAAATCACCACGCGCGTGGCGGCGCACGACGCGATCCTCGAGGAGGATGCCAGAAAGGCGCGCGCCATGATCAACGCCTGGACCGCGCGCAAGGCGCGTGAGGCGCTCGGGATTGCTGCATGAGTTTTGCCCGCATCCCGCTGCTCACCGTCTTCCAGGAACCCGTGACCGTCCGCGATACCTATGGCGGCATCGCCGGCCTTGTCGGGCTGCAAGCCCACCATCTCAAGCCCGACTCGCCGTCCGATACCCTCGTCATCTTCATGCACCCGATGGGCATCATGCACTATCTGCCGCTGCCGGGCGCGCTTGCCGCCGCCGGGGTGCATTGCCTGACCGCGGTCTCGCGCTATCCGAACAATGACAATGCCCTGATCATGGAAAAGGTGCTGGTCGATCTGGGACACTGGGTGAGTTATGCCCGCGAGACGCTTGGTTACAGGCGCATCATACTGGGCGGCTGGAGCGGCGGCGGCAGCCTTGCGCTCTTCTATCAGCAGCAGGCAACGGCAGTCGTCCGTCTCACCGGCACGCCGGCGGGTGACCCCGTCGATCTCTCCACGCTGACCCCCGTCGATGGCATGATGCTGCTGGCCGCCCACATCAGCCGCGCGGGCACGCTGACCGAATGGCTGGATCCGTCGATCATCGACGAGGCGAACCCGCTCGTCCGCGATCCGGCCTGGAACCTTTACGCCAGCCCGCCGCCGGCAAGCGCGCCCTACCCTGCCCAATGGGTGACCGAGTTCCGGCAGCGGCAGGTCGCCCGCAACCGGCGCATCACCGCCTGGGCGCAGGCGCAGCTGGCGACGGTGAAGGCCGCCCACGGCGACCATGCCGAGCAGGCCTTCATCGTCCACGGCACGATGGCAGACCCGCGCTGGCTGGACCCCACCATCGACCCGAACGACCGGGTGCCCGGCCAATGCTATCTGGGCGACCCGCGGCTGATCAACGATTCGCCGGGGGGCCTTGGCCGGTACGCCACGCTGCGCTCCTGGCTCAGCCAATGGGGCTATGACACGTCGCGCGCCGACGGGCTGAGCTGTGGTGCCGCCTGCCATATCCCAACACTGGTCGTGGGCAACAGCGCCGACGACGCCTGCACCCCCAGCCACACCCACCGGCTGTTCGACGCGGTTGCCGCCACCGACAAGGTGATGCATGAGATCAAAGGCGCGACGCATTATTATGCCTTCCAGCCGGACAAGCTGGCGGAGGCCGTTACGATCGTGAAAGCCTGGCTGCTGGAAAGGGGCTTCAGTTCGTCTTGCGCGGCGCCACGGTAAAGCGACCGGTCACGCGGCCACCCTGCCCGTCCATCGTCGAACGTCCGGACCGCAGGTCGATCGACAGACGGTTGCCGCGCAGGTTCGACGCCCCCTGCGCCAGCGTGACGTCCCCCACAAGTGTGACCAGCCGATTTTCCACGTCGTAAATCCCAAACCTGCCGGTCGCCTGTTCGCTGGGCGTCACCAGCCGCACCGCACCATCGGCATCGAGCCGGCGGATGACCGGATCGCCGTTCGCGGGCCGGGTATAGCTGACCTTGATGCGGTTGGCGTCCAGCGTCATCTTTGCCTGCCGCACGCGTACCTTGCCGGTGAAGATCGCCTGGTTGGCGGCATCCAGCACCTCGATCCGCTGCGCATCGACATCGATCGGCGCGCTGCTGTCATGACCACGCAACGCCGATGTCCCCTGCGCGGACAGCGGCATCGCCGCCATGGCACACAGCATCATCACCAGTCTCATCATGCCGCTCCCCTGCCGCGCGCCGGGATGATCCGCAAGCGGGCATTGCCCTCCAGCACGACTCGTTTGCCCTGGATGTCGGCGTACAGGCTGTTCGCCGCGAAAGTGCCCATCGGCAGGCGACCGGTGACGGGCTTTTTCGTGGTGACCGTCCGCCCACGCAGATTGACCTGTACCGTGTCGCTGTCGAGCGCGAAACCGCTTGCACTGTCCAGCTTCACCGGGCCGCTGACCTCCACGACATCGCTGTCCATGTCATAGAGCCCCGCCGGCGCCGTCACCGTCGCCGGCCCTTCGTTGTCCTGCACCCGCGCACGCAACGTCTTCAGCATCACCACCGGCGTATCGCTGGTCTTTTGCACCGCGTCGGCCGCGCTGATCTCGAACGGTTTGCCGTCGCTGGTTTCGCCGCGATACATCGCCTGTTCGATCCGCATGCGTTCGTTCGCCTGCCCCGCGCTGTCCTTCGACAGCAGGAAACTGAACTCCTGCGCGTTGAACAGCGGCAGCGCCAGCAGCAGGCCCAAGACGAAGATGGCCGCCAGCGGGAAGCCCAGCTTGGCGACGGCAACCATCCGGTCGCGCGTGCCGCCGGGCATCGCCGCGACGCGGCGCCGGTTCCGTTGCGCGGCCGCAAGCTCCGTCATCAGGCGTGCGCGAACAGGTCGGTATCCGGCCAGCCCATCAGGTCGAGCCTGGCGCGCCAGGGCAGGAAATCGAACATTGCCTGTGCCACCTCGGTACGGCCGTCGCGCGCCAGCCGCTCAACCAGAATGGCGTGCATGCGGTGCAGGTAGCGGACATCGGAGGCGGCGTAGTCCTTCTGCGCTTCGCTCAGCGTTTCTGCTGCCCAATCAGAGCTTTGTTGTGCCTTGCTGATATCAACCGCCAGCAGTTCGCGGACAAGATCCTTCAATCCGTGGCGGTCGGTATAGGTGCGCACCAGCCTGCTCGCCACCTTGGTGCAGAACAGCGGTGCCGCGGTCACATGCAGATAATGGGCGATCACCGCCACATCGAAACGCGCGAAATGATATAGCTTCAACCGCGCTGGATCGGCCAGCACCGCCTGCAGGTTGGGGGCGTCATAGCCTGCCGGAAAGCGCACCAGATGCTCATCCCCGCGCCCATCGGCAATCTGCAACAGGCACAGGCGGTCGCGCAGCGGGTTCAACCCCAATGTTTCGGTATCGACAGCCAGCGCGGCGCCCGGGGCGAAGATATCGGCGGGCAGATCACCCTCATGCAGATGGATCGTCATCCCGTCCTCATAGGCATGGCATGCGTGCGATGCTACCCCGGCCGATAGGGCGTTCCGCCCTGTGCCGCCAGGTCGCGCGCGTCGAACAGCACCGGCTTCCACTTCTCGGCGGCGAAAAGCCGGCTCTGGTCGGCATAATGTACGCTTTTCGGCCGCTCGATGGCGCTGCCGAACGGCTGGACGCTTTGCGACCGCACCCGCCCATCCGGATCCCATTCCACCAGCATGATGAAACTGTCACCATTGAACCCCGCCAGTCGGCCATCGGGCGTGCGCCGCCAGTAATAGGCCCGCAGGGCGTCCGGGCCACCGCTGATCGAAACATCGCTTTTCCCGCGGCGCACGCGCGCCAACTCGGCATAGGGCGGGTCGAGTCGCTGCCAGTTGCTTCTTAGAAAGGCGACAACATCCACCAGGGCGGCCCGCGGTTCGGGCAGGGGATCGCCACGATAGACCTTGCGCACGCCTTCGCCGATCAGCAGCGCCGCCAGCGAATCCGCTGATCCGATGCCGTCCAATGTCCAGTCCCAGGTCCGCAACAGGGCCTGGGCCGCGGCGATGTCGCCATCTCTCGCAGCGTCCACACCCAGCAACTTCGCCATCCAAACGCCAGCCCACCCGCTGCGACTGTAGCCCTTGTCGAACTTGGTGCGAAGCAGCCGATCCCGGTCGATCGGGCCGGGGTCTGCCAGCAATTCGCCGAAGCGCCACGCCCGATTGGTCATATAGGTTTCGATGCCCAGTTCCGGCGCAAAGTCCGCCCGCCGCAGATTGCTGCCGGCGGCGGTCGCCACAAAAGGCGTATTGTTGCTGTTCGCCACCCAGCCCGGCACCGGATCGATCAGGGCCGGCACGGCGGTGAACGGCCGATAGCGCGTCCACAGCGTCTTCGACGTGTCGCCCGGCACGATGCCCCGCCAATCATAGCCAGGCGCACGGTCGGGGAATTTGGCATTGTAAAAAAACGCGATATGCCCGGCGGCATCGGCATAGACGAAATTCGTGGCGACCACCCCCTGCTTCGCCATCGCCGCGCGCCATTCGGCGAAATCGCGGGCCCGGTTGAGCCGGTAATATTGTTCGACATTGCCGCTTTCGCCCTGGCCCGCATAGCGTATCGCAAACTGCCCCTGTGGTGTTTCGAAGGCCGGGCCGTGGATGCTTCGTTTCACGCGGTGCGGCACCGGCAGAACGAACGGTCCGAACCGCACCTTAAGCCAAAGCATTTTCGATTCGAACGCCACCCAACGCCCGTCGAGGCGATAGGCGCTGCCAGCGCCGTTCACCGTCAGGCGATAGACATCGATCAGATCGGGCCGGTTGACGGTATTGGCCCAACCCAGCGTGCGATTATGCCCCAGCAGCGGATAGGGCGCGCCGGGAAACAACGCGCCGGCGAAATCCCAGCCCTCCCCCGAATGCACCACCACCTCCCACCAGGCGACGGGGCCGGTCCAGGGCTGGTGCGAATTGACGATCAGTCGCGTCACGCCATCGCCGCTGCGGCGGCCCGTGACGGCAAAGGCATTGCTGCCTTTCATCTCGACAGGCCGGGTATCGGTGCTGCTCTCGCCCGGCTTCACCGGCTCGGCATCGCGCGGCGGCAATCTTCCTTCGCTGAGGGGCGCCAGCACCCGGTCCAACCCAAAGAAAAAGGGCGACCGCAGCACGAACCCCGCCACCACATCCTCGCCGGTCACGGGAAACAGCTGCCGCAGGCGAACCTCGGCCGGATGCTGCGCTGCATAGTCATTCAGGCCCTGCGCATAGGCCAGGATCAGCGCACGCAGGTCAGCCGGAAGCTTTGGCCAATCACGCGTCGCCACCGCCCGCGCCCGGGTAAGCTCCAGCGCGACATCCAGCTTCGCCCCCTCCGGCCCGAGCAGCGCGCCACTGCGCCCCCGCACGCTGGCAAACACCTCCTGCAGGGTGGTGAAATCATCCTCTGCATGCGCCCAGGCCAGTCCATAGCCGACATCGGCATCGCGACGCCCGACGATGTGCGGTACGCCATAACGATCGCGTGTGATGGTCACATCATAGGATTGGCGCGGCGCGGCCTCCGGTTGGGCAACGCTCAGCGGTTCCCACAGCATTGCCGCCAGCAACAGCCCCGCTACCGCTCCGCCCGCCCATCTCCAGCCCCGCCTGGCCACATCGATCTCCCTTGTGCGGCAGCCTAGCATCACGGCAACAGCGGTCTGCATCGCCATTTCACCAGCTACCGCGCCCGCCCCGCCCTGCGCAGAAGCAGCGCATGATCGACACTGCCCCCATGGCCGGCAACGCCAGCCGCGCCGTTCGCCCGAAAAATGCCGCCACGCTGATCCTCGTGCGCCGCGATGGTGAAAAGCATCGCATCCTGCTGGGCCGCCGCTCCGGCGGGCATGATTTCATGCCGAACAAATGGGTTTTCCCCGGCGGGCGCATCCATCCGTCCGACTATCGCGTTCCATTGGTTGACGATCTTTCGCCACGGACCATCGCCGATCTCGGCGAAACGCCACATTTTGCGCGTGCCCTGGCGCTTACCGCCATCCGCGAGTTGTTCGAGGAAACCGGTCTCGTTCTGGGCACGCCATCGCCGCCATTTCACTCACGCGGCGAATGGCGTCATTTTCTCATGGGGCACCGGCCGCGGCTGGCCGACCTGCGTTTTATCGCCCGAGCGATCACGCCGCCCGCGCGTCACAAACGCTTCGATGCGCGCTTCTTCCTCGCCGATGCCGCGAACCTGACCAGCCTGTCCCCTGTCGGCAACGGTGAATTGGATCAGCTCGCCTGGTTCACACTTTCGGAATGTCGTGCCCTTGACCTGCCTACCGTCACCCGGGCAGTACTCGACACCGTGCAACAGCATCTCCTCGGCACGCCAACGACCATCCCCTTCTGGCGCTGGACTCGCAATAACCCTCTGAGTGCACTATAGTTTTTGTCCATGATCATGCCGTGATCCGGTTGTTTGGACCATCCGCCCCCGCAACAGCACCGTCCATCGCGGAACACTTGCATCCCTGTCATGGCCGGGCGACCACACCGAAGAGCAGGGGGCGTGCAAGGAGTATCTGATGCCTGTTCGCAAAACTTTCACGGTCGTCGGCGCCATGGCTGCCGTCTTCATCGTCGCTTCGCCAGCTTTGGCGGACCCCGGCAAAAAGAAGGACGGCACGTCACCGCCGGCAGAGGCGGCGCAAACCACCGCACCAGCGCCGCCGGCCGATCCGGCCGTGGTTCCGGCGACACCGACGCCGCCGGGCCAGCCGATGGTGACCCCGGCGCCCGACGCGACCGCGCCGACCCCGCCGGCCACCACGACGCCCCCGACCACCCCGCCGCAATAACGCGGCCGATCTTTCGGGAAAGGAACCGGGGCTGCCGCGCAAGCGGCAGCCCCGATTGTTCAGTCCAGATTTGGCCGCAGCCAGGCACGCGCCTGGTCCAGCTCAACCCCGCGGCGTGGGGCATAATCAAGCAATTGGTCTTCACCCACCCGCGCCACGCCGAAATAGGCCGCTTGCGGGTGGGCGAAATAGAAGCCGCTGACCGCCGCGGTGGGCCACATGGCAAAGCTTTCCGTCAGCGAAATGCCCGTCGCCGCTTCGGCCGCCAACAAGTCGAACAGGAGCGGTTTCAAGCTGTGGTCTGGGCATGCCGGATAGCCTGGTGCCGGGCGGATGCCCTGATATTGTTCCCGGATCAGGCCCGCATGGTCGGGCGTTGCGTCCGGCTCATACCCCCATAGCTCGGTCCGCACCCGAAAATGCAATGCCTCGGCAAAGGCCTCTGCCAACCGATCAGCCAGCGCCTTCAACAGGATATCGCTGTAATCGTCGTGATTTGCGGAGAATTCCTGCAACTTGGCGTCAATCCCATGGCCGGTCGTGACCGCGAAACCCCCCAGCCAGTCCGCTTCGGGCGAAAGAAAGTCCGCCAGGCAAAGGTTCGCCCGGCCTTCCCGCTTCGCGACCTGTTGCCGAAGCATCGGCAACCGCGCGACCGGGTCGGCCCGCTTCGCGTCCGCATAGACCAATATGTCATCGCCGTCGCGACGCGCCGGCCAGATCGCCGCGACGCCCTTTGCCACCAGCCACTTTTCCGACACCAGCTTTTCCAGCATCGTCTGCGCATCCGCCCAGAGCGCCCGCGCGGATTCGCCGACAACCGCATCGTCCAGGATCGCCGGATAGGTGCCGTGCAACTCCCACGCCCGGAAAAATGGCGTCCAGTCGATGAACGGCACCAATGCCTGCAGCGGATAGTCCTCGAAAGTGAACCGCCCCGTTTGCAGCGGAGGCACCGGCGGTTGCGCCGCCCAATCGATGCGAAAACCATTCTCCCGGGCGACGGACAGGGGCTGCAGGGCGCTCTCCCCGCCTTTGCGCTTCAAGCGAATGGTTTCATATTCCGCCTTGGTGTCACTCACATAATCGTCACATAACGTATCCGACGTCAGGGTCGACGCCACGCCGACCGCGCGGCTGGCATCAAGCACATGCACCACGGGACCGTCATAGGCGGTATCAATGCGCAGTGCGGTATGGACCTTGCTGGTCGTCGCCCCACCAATCAACAGCGGCATCGTCATGCCCGCCCGCTGCATCTCGCTTGCGACAGTCACCATTTCGTCGAGTGATGGCGTGATCAGGCCCGAAAGGCCGATCATGTCGGCGTTTTCCCGACGCGCCGTGTCCAGGATCGTCGCCCACGGTACCATCACGCCCAGGTCAATGACGTCGAAGTTGTTGCACTGGAGCACGACGCCGACGATATTCTTGCCGATATCGTGCACATCGCCCTTCACGGTGGCCATCACGATGCGCCCCTTGGCCTTGGCCCCCTCCTCCTTCTCCGCTTCGATATAGGGCACCAGATGGGCCACGGCCTTTTTCATCACCCGCGCCGACTTCACCACCTGCGGCAGGAACATCTTGCCCGTCGCGAACAGGTCGCCCACCACATTCATGCCCGCCATCAGCGGGCCTTCGATGACCTCGATCGGCCGGGCGAACATCTGTCGCGCCTCCTCGGCATCCTCGACGGCGAAGGCATCGATTCCCTTGACAAGCGCATGCTCCAGCCTCTTGTCGACGGACCATGACCGCCAGGCATCGGCTTCCTTTTCAATCACCTGTCCTTGGTTGCTGAAACGCCCGGACAAGGCGATCAGCCGGTCCGTAGCATCCGGCCGGCGCGCCAGCACGACATCCTCGCAGGCATCGCGCAGGTCCGGGTCGAGCAGGTCATAGACATCCAGTTGGCCGGCATTCACGATCGCCATGTCCAGTCCCGCAGGGATCGCATGGTACAAAAACACGCTGTGCATGGCGCGCCGCACGGCCTCATTGCCGCGGAACGCAAAGCTCAGGTTCGACAGGCCGCCGGAGATGCGCGCGTGCGGACAGCGCGCCTTGATCGCACGGCACGCCTCGATGAAATCCAGCGCATAGCGGTCATGCTCCTCGATCCCCGTCGCCACCGCGAAGATGTTCGGATCGAAGATGATGTCCGCGGGATTGGTGCCGTCCGCCACCAGCAGGTCATAGGCACGGGCGCAGATTTCCAGTTTCCGCGCGGCCGTATCGGCCTGGCCGGCCTCGTCAAAGGCCATCACCACCATGGCCGCGCCATAGCGCCGACAGGTGCGGGCCTGCACCAGGAAGGCCGCTTCGCCTTCCTTCATGCTGATGCTGTTCACCACCGCCTTGCCGGCCACGCATTTCAGCCCGGCTTCGATGATGGGGAATTTCGAGCTGTCGATCATCAGCGGTACGCGGGCGATGTCAGGCTCGGCAGCCAGCAGCTTCAGAAAGGTGACCATCGCCGCCTCGCTGTCCAGAAGCCCTTCGTCCATGTTGACGTCGATGATCTGCGCGCCGGCCTCCACCTGCTCCCGCGCGACCTCCAGCGCGGTGGTGAAATCGCCGGCCATGATCAGCTTCTTGAACCGGGCCGAACCGGTCACATTGGTCCGTTCGCCGATGTTGATGAACCGTGCAGTGCTCATGCGAATGCAAACGCCTCCAGGCCGGACAGGCGCAACAGCGGCGCCGCCTCGGGTATCTTGCGCGGCGGCAGGTCGCGGACCGCGTGTGCCATGGCGGCGATGTGCGCGGGCGTCGTGCCGCAACATCCGCCGATGGCATTGATCAACCCCTGCTCCGCCCAGTCACGGATCAATGCCGCCGTGGTTTCCGGAAGTTCATCATAGTCGCCGAACGCGTTGGGCAGCCCGGCGTTGGGATAGACCATCAAGGGCGCATCGGCGAGCGCGCTCAAGGCCTGCACATGCGGTCGCAATTCGGTCGCGCCGAACGAGCAGTTCAAGCCGACCGTCACCGGTTTTGCGTGCATGACACTGGTCCAGAATGCTTCCACCGTCTGCCCGCTGAGATTGCGGCCGGCCAGATCGGTCAGTGTCATCGACAGCATCACCGGCACATCCACGCCGCGCGCCTCGCCGGCTTCCGCGGCGGCAAAAGCCGCGGCCTTGGCATTCAGCGTGTCGAACACGGTTTCGATCAGGATGAAATCCACGCCGCCGTCCAGCAGCGCATCGATCTGCTCGCGATAGACGGCCTTGACTCCGTCGAAGTCCACCTCGCGAAAGCCGGGATCCTCCACCTTCGGCGAGAGCGACAACGTCTTGTTCGTTGGCCCCAAGGAACCAGCAACGAAACGATCAACCCCGTCGCGGGCGCGTGCCGCATCCACTTCGCCGCGGATGATGCGCGCCGCCGCCAGATTGATGTCCCGCACCCGGTTTTCCAGGCCATAGTCCGCCTGGCTGATGGCATTGGCGTTGAACGTGTTGGTGGCCAACAGCACCGCGCCCGCCTCAATATAGGCCCGGCAGACCCCGGCCACGTCATCGGGCCGCGTCAGGTTCAGGATGTCGTTGTTGCCCTTCTGGTCATGATTGACCGACAGGTTGCCACGGTAATCGGCCTCTCCCAGCCCCAACCCCTGAATGGCGGTACCATAAGGACCATCCTTTATGACGATGCCGGCCGCCAGCGCAGCCGCGAAACGTGCCCGGACGCTCATGCCGCCACCTGATTTTCAATGCTGTCGGCACGGACGCCCAACAGGTGACAGATCGCGAAAGCCAGCTCCGCCCGATTCAAAGTGTAGAAATGAAAATGCCGCACCCCCCCGGCATAAAGCCGCCGCACCATTTCGGCAGCGATCGTCGCCGCCACCAGTTGGCGCGCTTCGGGATGCGCATCCAGCCCGTCGAACAACCGCCCCAGCCAGGCGGGAATCGAGGTGCCCACCATGCCCGCCATCCGCACCAGAGAGGCATAGTTGACCACCGGCATGATCCCGGGCGTCAGCTCCGCGGTGATGCCGGCCGCGGCCGCGCGGTCACGAAAACGGAAAAATGTCTCGGGTTCAAAAAAGAACTGGGTGATGGCGCGGGTGGCACCGGCATCCAGCTTGCGCTTCAGATGCGCCAGATCGCTTGTCGCGTTGGCGGCTTCGGGATGCACCTCGGGATAGGCGCCGACCGACACCTCGAAGGGATGCCGCGCCACCAGTCCGGCGGTCAGCTCGGCGGCGTCGCGATAACCGTCCTCGGTCGGCGAAAAGCGCGCCTGCCCCCCCGGTGGGTCACCGCGCAGCGCCACCACATGACGCACACCGGCCTCCCAATATTGATCGGCCACCGCATCAATCTCCCCGCGGGTGGCGTTCACGCAGGTCAGGTGCGCCGCAACGGGAATGGCGGTGGTGCGGGCAATCCGCTCCACCGTCCCGTGCGTGCGTTCGCGGGTTGATCCGCCGGCCCCATAGGTCACCGAAACAAAGCGGGGCCGCAGCGGCGCCAATGTTTCCACGCTGGCCCACAGCGTCGCCGCCATGGCCTCCGTCTTGGGCGGGAAGAACTCGAAACTCACGGCGATATCGCCCGGAACATCGGCAAACAGCGGCGCGTTGACCGCGCGCGCCGCCTCTCCCATCGCCGCCAGCGACAAGGTCATGATCTTGTTCCTTCCCACAGTTTCACGGTGAGCGACGGGCCGGCAAAGCTGCCCACCTCCCGGCCCGACAAGCCGGCCGCGGACATCCAGCGCAATATGGACTCGCTTTCGAATCCCAGGCGTATGTGCCGAAAGCGCGTCCGCAGTTCCTCCTGCTCGTGGGAGGCGAAGTCCACCACCAGCAATCGTCCGCCCGCCGCCACGACGCGGGCGGCCTCGGCAATAATGGCCGCGGGATCGTCGGCAAAATGCAGCACGTGGTTCATCAGCAATGTATCAAAGGTGCCGGACTCGAACGGCAGCGCACCCATATCCGCCTGCCGCACGCCCGCCGACGGGCTGCCGGCGGCATCCAGCGTTGCACGCGCCATGCGCAGCATGTCGGGGGAACGGTCGATTCCGATCGAACTGTCCGCCAGCGGCGCGATGCGCTCCAACATGCGGCCGGTGCCGGTGCCGACGTCCAGGAAGCGCCCAACCCTGCCCGCCTTGACCGCCGCCAGGATCGCCGCATCAACCTCGGTATCGGCACCCTGAAGCTGCCGCATATGATCCCATTCAGCGGCATTGTCGGCAAACCACTGGTCCGCCGCCTTCTGGCGCAGCTGGCGCACGGCGCTCAGCCGCTGCAATTCGACCGTGATGGTCTCTTTTCCCACAAGCAGCGCATCGATCAGCGCGTAAAGCGGCTCGAAGGCGACATTGGCGCCCAGGGAAACAAATACCCAGGCCCCTTCCTTCTGCCGCCGCACCAGCCCGGCCTCCGCCAGGATGCGCACATGGCGGGACACGCGCGGCTGCGATTGCCCCAGGATATCCGCCAGCTCGCCCATCGCCAGCTCGATGTCACGAAGCAACAGCATAATCTTCAGGCGCGTGGGATCCGCCAATGCCGACAGGATATCCAGTGCGCGCTGCATGTTTCAAGACTTAAACAAGTCTTTATATCAAGTCAATGCAAGCGGCATGCCTGTCCTTGGCTTGCATCGTCCGGCGCATCGGCTTAGCGGGAGGGAAGAGGTTCGCGATGCGTCTGTTTCTGTTTGTTCCGCTGATGTTGCTGACCGCCTGTGCCAGTACCCCGTCCCAAAGCCCCCGCTTCACCAAAGCCGCCGATCTCACCTATGCCGCTACGGATCCGTGGGAGAACACCAACCGCTCGATCTATCGCTTCAACAGCGAATTCGATCGCATTCTCGGTCGCCCGGTCGTCAAAGTCTATCGCGCCGTCATTCCCGGCGCGGCCCGCCGCGGCATCAGCGGATTCTACAGCAACGCCGGCGAGCCCACCAATGCCGCCAATTCCATCGCACAGGGCAAGATCAAGAGCGCGTTTCGCGCCCTTGACCGGCTGCTGATCAACACTGTCCTTGGCGTTGGCGGTTTGGCGGATCATGCCACCGACATGGGTCTGCCGGAAGAAAAACATGATTTCGGCCAGACGCTCACGGTGTGGGGCGTGGGTTCCGGACCCTATCTGGTCATTCCCTTCCTGGGACCAAGCACCGTGCGTGACGGCTTCGGCTTTGGAGTCGATTTCTTCGCCGATCCGTCTGACCTGGCTGCCAACGCCTTGCTCAGCCGGCAGGAACGCTGGTTCAAACTGGGAATCCGCATCGTCAACATCCGTAACCGGCTGGAGGACAGTGGCGGCGGGAGCCTGCTGCGGGGCAGTGCCGACGAATATGCGACCGTCCGCTCCGCCTGGCTGCAACTGCGGACACGCGAACTCTACGACGGAAGCCCGCCCCAGATCGACGATGAGGAACTCAGCGAACCAGCGCCGTCGCCATCGCCGTCTCCCGTGCCTGATAACGGCCCAGCGCCCGCCACACCGGCAACGAGTGATCCGGCGCCTCCCCCGCCGCCAGCCGCAGCAGCTGCAGACAAAACCACGCCTGCACCCCAAAACCATTGAGCATCTTGATAAGCGGGAATGGCGAACGCGCGGACAGCCAGCCCGGGCCAAGCCGCAGCGTCGACTCCGGGGACGGCAGCATTGCCTGCGGATCGGCCAAAAGGCGGTTGGGGCCGGAAGGATCGACACACAGCGGCCTTGCAACACCCACCAGGTCGCAAGCCTGGTCAGCGAGCGCCGCCGTCATGCCGGCAGCACTGCGGAAACCGCCGGTCACCATCAGAGGGGTGGCAACCGCCGCCCTCAGTCGCGTTGCTTCCTGCAGAAAATATGCCTCCCGTCGCGCCGAACGTGCCTCGCCCGGCGTCAGGCCATCGGAATCCATCATTCGGGGCTGCTCGTAATTCCCACCGCTGACTTCCAGGAAATCGATGCCTTCCACTTCCAGCCAACGGGCGACCTGAGTGGATTCCTCGATGCCGAAACCACCGCGTTGGAAATCCGCGCTGTTCAGCTTCACCGCGACCCCGAAATCCCGTCCGGTCGCGGAGCGTACGGCGCGAACGACCTCCAGCAGGAAACGCGCGCGGTTCTCCAGCGACCCGCCCCACTCGTCGGTGCGGACATTGGCGAGGGGCGACAGAAAACCGGACAGCAGATAGCCATGCGCCGCATGGAGCTGCACGCCGGCAAAGCCCGCTTCGCGCGCCTCGGCTGCCGCGGTTGCGAAGCGCCCGACCAGTTCGGCGATCTCCGCCCCGGTCAGCGCTTCCGGCGTGCCGAACTGCTTGCCCGGCAATGCCACGGGGACCGCACTTGCCGCCTTCGGGCGGGGATTCACCGTGATCGGCGTTTGCCGACCGGCATGGCTGAGCTGCATCCACAAACTGCATCCATTCACGCTGCCGGCTGCCGCCCAGTCCCGCAGCCGTCCGCGTGCCTCCCGATCCTGCGCGCCGGCGATGGCGACATTGCCCGGCCGTTCCAGATGGGCACGGTCGACCTGCACATTCCCGGTGATCGCCAGGCCAAGACCCCCCTCGGCCCAGCGACGATAGAGTCTGGCGTGGTCCGCCGTCGCCCGGTTGGACGCATCGGCCAGGCCCTCTGTCATGGCCGATTTTGCAATGCGATTGGTCAGCACGGTTCCGCAGGCCAGCGACAAGCTGCTCGACAAGACCGTCACCGCCACATCCCCTTTTCGTCGGCTGCGCCGGCATGTAACACCGGCGTCGGGCAACAGGGCAATCGCGACTTGTGAGAGGCATGACAGATGAAGCCGTGGATCATCATGCTGCTGCTGTTGACCGCTTGCGGCGACAGAGAGCGCGGACCGAATGCCGACACGGCCACAACCGAGGCGGGCAACAAGGCCGCCGTGGATGATGTGGAGGCCGCGACGCGCGATGCCTTGGTCAGCACCCGCTGATGAGGAAAATGGTCTCGTTGCGTCTTATCGCAACATCAACCCCCCATCGATGCTGATGCTCTGGCCCGTAATGTAGCTTGCCGCGCTCGAGGCGAGGAACATGACCGGCCCGGCGATTTCTGCGGGCTCGCCCCAGCGCCGCATGGGAACCGCCTTCAGCAGTCGTCCTTCATAACCGGCGTCGACCCGCATGCCGCTGGTCATCCGGGTGCGGATGAAGCCTGGCGCCACCAGATTGACCCGAATGCCGTCCGGCGCCCATTTGTCGGCAAGCGCGCGGGTCAGCCCCAAAAGACCGGCCTTCGACGCGGTGTAGGCCGGCGTTTCCCGCAACGCCAGAAAGCTCGACAGCGACCCCATGTTGACGATGCACCCCCGCTTCGCCTTCAATCCAGGGTGGCAGGCAAGGCTGAGCGCCATCACGGCGTTGAGGTTGACGTCGATGACCGCCCGGAAGCCTGCATCCGAATATTCATCCGCCCGCCCGGTGCCGGCATTGTTCACCAGCACGTCGAGCGGACCGGCGGCCTGGGCCACCCTGTCTCCCGTGCCGCCCTCTGAAAAATCAGCACGGACATAATCAAAGCCGGACAGATCCTCCTCATAATCACCGGCGGAGGCGCGCGTGCCGGTCATGGTGACGCGGGCTCCGGCCGCTGCGAAGGCGCGCGCACAGGCCAGCCCGATGCCCTGGCTGCCGCCGGTCACGAGCACCGACTTGCCTTCAAATTCGCCCATGCCCTGATCCCTTCAACAGACTTGCCGTCCCGGTGCTGACGCGGCATGCTCTTCAAAGCCCTCTGAGGGGATGGGCCGCCACTCCTATCAATGACAGGAACCGTCGATGAAACTGCTCTTCCCCCTCGCTGCCCTCCTGCTGTTTGCCGGTTGCGAAAAGTCGGACACCGGCCATTCCAGCGTCACCGTCGACGCCAAGGACGGACTGCGCATCAATGCCAGCGAGAATGGCAAGACGGTCGCGGTGGCGATCGCGGGCGACACTGCGGAATCAAGCATGAAGGTTGCTGTCGACCTGCCGGCAGTGGCGCCTGCCTATCCTGGCGCCACGGTCACCAAGACGGAGACCGAAGCCAAGGACGGCAAGATGAAGACCGAACTGACGATGATCACCTCCGACCCGCCGGCAAAGGTCGCTGCTTTCTATGACGGTCGTTTCAAGGCGGCCGGCATCACGCCGATGGTCAGTGCGACGACGGATGACGAGATCGCCCGCGTCGTCATCGCCAACAAAGGCAGGACGAGTGTGGCGCTGGGGATCGAAGCCAGGGACGGCAGCACCCGGATCAAGCTGGCACATACGACGAAAGCAGGCTGAGCGCCCTCCCCGCCTTGCCAGTTTTCCCCATGGCCGCTTCAGCCTAGGGTCTGCCTCATGTTTCTTGATTTCTTCGATGCGCTGCGCAGCGCCCGGCTTCCTGTCTCGCTGAAAGAGCATCTGATGCTGCTGGAGGCGTTGAAGGCCGACATCATCGAGCGGCGCATCGATGACTTCTACTACCTCTCACGCAGCGTCTATGTGAAGGACGAAGCGCATCTCGACCGCTTCGATCAGGTGTTCGCCAAGACCTTCAAGGGCATCGAAACCACCCTGGAAACCGGCGCGGCCGAGATTCCGGAAGAGTGGCTGCGGAAGGTCGCCGAACTCTATCTTTCCCAAGAGGAAATGGAAAAGATCAAATCCCTCGGCAGTTGGGAAGAGATCATGGAGACGCTGAAGAAGCGCCTGGAAGAGCAGGAAAAGCGGCATCAGGGCGGCAACAAGTGGATCGGCACCGGCGGCACCAGTCCGTTTGGCGCGCATGGGTACAATCCCGAAGGCATCCGCATTGGCCAGGACGAAGGCCGGCATGGCCGGGCGATCAAGGTGTGGGACAAGCGCGATTTCAAGAATCTGGATTCGGAACGCGAACTGGGCACGCGCAACATCAAGGTCGCGCTGCGGCGGCTGCGGCGCTTCGCCCGCGAAGGCGCGGCGGAAGAGCTGGACCTGGACGCGACGATCAAGGGCACCGCGAAAAAGGCCTATCTCGACATCGTCATGCGCCCGGAACGGCACAACGCCGTGAAGCTGCTGCTGCTGTTCGACGTCGGCGGCAGCATGGACCCCTATATCAAGCTGTGCGAGGAGCTGTTTTCAGCGGCGCGCACCGAATTCAAGCATATGGAGTTCTTTTACTTTCACAATTGCGTTTATGAGGCGATGTGGAAAGACAACAAGCGGCGCTGGTCCGAACGCACCCCGACCAGCGAGATCATGCACAAATTTCCCCACGACTATAAGATCATCTTCGTCGGCGATGCCTCGATGAGCCCCTATGAGATCAACTATCCGGGCGGCAGCGTCGAGCATTGGAATGAGGAATCGGGCGAGGTGTGGATGCGGCGCATCCTGGATGTCTATCACAGCGCCGTCTGGCTGAACCCGATACCGGAACAGCATTGGACGCACGGGCAATCACTGCAGATGATGCGCGGCATCATGAACAACCGCATGTATCCGCTGACACTCGACGGTCTCGACAAGGCGATGCGGGAACTGACCCGCACGCACTGAGCGTTACAGCCTGGCGGCGCTGAAGGTGTCGCAGCTATCCATATTGCCCGACTGGAAGCCGCGCGTCAGCCAGGCGACACGCTGTTCGCTGCTGCCGTGGGTGAAGCTGTCGGGCCGTACGGTGCCGGTCGCCTGGCGTTGCAGCGTGTCGTCACCGATGGCTTCTGCGGCGCGCACGCCTTCGGCGAAATCGCCTTCGTCCAGCAGGCTGCGGTTGCGGCTGGCCCAGACGCCGGCGAGGCAATCCGCCTGCAGCTCCATCTTGACCTGGAGCGCGTTGCCGGCCGTCTCGCTGGCCCGCGCCTGCGCCTTTCGCACCTGCTCGTTGATGCCCAGCACCGTCTGGATATGGTGGCCGACCTCATGCGCAATCACGTAAGCGGCGGCGAAATCGCCGGGCGCGCCGAAGCGCTGGCCCAGCTCATCGAAGAAGCTGGTGTCGAGATAGACCTTGCGGTCACCGGGGCAATAGAAGGGGCCGGTGGCGCTGCTGGCGGAGCCGCAGGCCGAACTGATCCGCCCGGAGAACAGCACCAGTTTCGGCGCGGGATAGCGCTGGCCGCGCTCCTGAAAGATGGTGCTCCAGGTGTCCTCGGTGCTGCCCAGCACCTGCGCCACGAACCGGTCCGTGCCGCTGGTCAGGGACGCCGCCGCCGGTGCCCCCGGCGGCGGCGTGGACTGGACGGGCGATGGCACGCCCTGCCCGCCGCCACCGCCAAGACCGCCCATCACCAGGTAGAGGATGCCGAGCACCACCACCCCGCCGATGCCGAATTTTGACAGGATGAGCGGCAGCAGCATGCCGATCAGTCCGCCACCACCCCCGCGACCGCCGAAACCGCCGAGTTGCTGGTCGCCGCTGCCCAGACCAAACCCCCCCTCGCCGCGGCGGTCTTCGATGTTGCTGCTTTCGCGTTGTCCGTCGAGGCGCATGGCTGATCTCCTGTCCCTACCCTACTGCAACACGCCAGCCGTGCAAATGTGCCGCCCTGGGGTTGACCGGTGCCCCGGCGCAACCACATTGCGGCAATGAAACATCTTATTGCAGCCCTCGCCCTTGTCGTTGCCGCGCCCGCGGCGTGCCGCGATTTCGATCCTGATGACCCGCATGCCGAGGCCGGCGTCCAGCGCAGTGTCTGGGTGCAGGGGCTGGAGCATCCCTGGGCACTGGCCTTCCTGCCCGATGGCCGGGCGCTGGTGACGGAGCGGCCCGGGCGGCTGCGGCTGATCCGTGCCGACGGAACGCTCGATCCGACGCCCATTGCCGGCCTGCCACCCGTTCTGGCGCATGGCCAGGGCGGGCTGATGGATGTGAGCCTGCATCCCGATTTCGCCCGCAACGGGCTCGTTTACCTGACGCTGAGCGCCGGGACGCCGGATGCCAACCAGACGCAACTGGTGCGGGGACGGCTGGATGGCACGCAGTTGCGTAATGTGACGGTGCTGCTGTCCAATGCCGCCAAGCGCGGCGGGCAGCATTTCGGCAGCCGGTTGAGCTGGATGGCGGATGGCACCTTGCTGATGAGCGTGGGCGATGGCGGCAATCCGCCGGTGCGGCTGGGCGATGACTTCATCCGCAAGCAGGCGCAGAATCCCGCGGCCCTGTTCGGGAAGGTGTTGCGCCTGACCGCCGATGGCAAGGCGACGGGCGGCAGCAAGGCCGGCGATGCCCGCGTCTGGACCCTGGGTCACCGCAACATCCAGGGGCTGGTTCGGGACGACAGGACCGGCTTCATCTGGGCCACGGAGCATGGGGCGCGGGGCGGCGATGAGCTGAACCTGCTGAAGGCCGGCAGCAACTATGGCTGGCCGCTGGTGACGCACAGCAAGGAATATTGGGGACCGGAGATCAGCAAGGAACGCAGCCGGCCGGGCATGGCCGACCCGGCGCTGGTGTGGCAGCGGGCGATCGCGCCGTCGGGACTGGCGGTGTATCGGGGTCAGGCGTTCAAGGGGTGGGACGGCAATATCCTTGCCGGCGGCCTGCTGAGCCAGGACGTGCGGCGAATAGTGGTGAATGGCCAGGGCGTTGTCACCGGCCAGACGCGGATCGGGATCAATGCCCGGGTGCGGGATGTGCGGGTCGGGCCGGACGGGTTGATCTATGTGCTGACCGACGAGGCGGCCGGGCGGATCATTCGACTGTCGCCCGCCGGCTGAGGCTTGCATCGCCCGGCATGCTTCGCTAGGGGACGGCTCCCGTGGACGCGTAGCTCAGTGGTAGAGCACTGTGTTGACATCGCAGGGGTCGCAAGTTCAATCCTTGCCGCGTCCACCACTTTCCCAATTCCAGTGTCGTCCCGTCAGGCTGCCTTGTCGATCGGCGCGATGCGGACGGGGGGTTTCTTGCCGTGGACGACGTCGCCGTCGACGATGACGGACTGGATGTCGTCCGTGCCCGGCAGTTCGAACATGGTGTCGAGCAGGATCGCCTCCATGATGGAACGAAGCCCGCGGGCGCCGGTCTTGCGTTCGATGGCGCGCTTGGCGATGGCGGAGAGGGCGTCGCCCTCGAAGGTCAGTTTCACGCCCTCGAGCTGGAACAGGCTGGCATATTGCTTGGCCAGCGCATTCTTCGGCTCGGTAAGGATCTTGATCAGCGCCGGCTCGTCGAGGTCCTCCAGCGTGGCGATGACGGGGAGGCGGCCGATGAATTCGGGGATCAGGCCGAACTTCAGCAGGTCCTCGGGCTCGCACTGGCGCAGCAGGTCACCGACGCGGCGTTCATCGGGCGCGGCGACATGGGCGCCGAAGCCGATGGACTTGCCCTGCAGCCGGTCGCCGATGATGCGGTCGAGGCCGCTGAAGGCGCCGCCGCAGATGAAGAGGATGTTGGTGGTATCGACCTGCAGGAACTCCTGCTGCGGATGCTTGCGGCCACCCTGGGGCGGGACGCTGGCGGTGGTGCCTTCCATGATCTTCAGGAGCGCCTGCTGGACGCCCTCCCCCGAGACATCGCGGGTGATCGAGGGGTTGTCCGCCTTGCGGCTGATCTTGTCGATCTCGTCGATGTAGACGATGCCGCGCTGGGCGCGTTCGACATTGTAGTCGCTGGCCTGCAGCAGTTTCAGGATGATGTTCTCGACGTCTTCGCCGACATAGCCGGCCTCGGTCAGGGTCGTCGCGTCGGCGACGGTGAAGGGGACGTCGAAGGTCTTGGCCAGCGTCTGGGCGAGCAGGGTCTTGCCGCAGCCGGTGGGGCCGACGAGCAGGATGTTGGACTTGGCGAGCTCGACCTCGGCACCCTTGCCGCCGTGGGCGAGGCGCTTGTAATGGTTGTGGACCGCCACCGAGAGCACGCGCTTGGCATGCGACTGGCCGATGACGTAATCGTCGAGCACCTTGCAGATTTCGCGGGGGGTGGGGACGCCGTCCTTGGTCTTGACCAGGGCGCCCTTGGTTTCCTCCCGGATGATGTCGTTGCAGAGGTCGACGCATTCATCGCAGATGAAGACGGTGGGGCCGGCGATGAGCTTTTTGACCTCGTGCTGGCTCTTGCCGCAGAAGCTGCAATACAGGATGTTCTTGCCGTCGGTGCTGCTGACTTTGGTCATTCCGGTCCTCTTGTCCGGTATAACCTAGCGATGCGGCCGGGCAAATGAAAGCCGGGAGGGCGCGTCTTTTCGTCATCGGAGCGTCATGAGCGGAAAATATGGCGTTTTGCCAGTAGGTTATGTGAATGTATCAAGATTGAAATCTTGACGAATTTGCGATTTTTGTTCTTTTTTCCAACAGGCGGGCGGCCTGTTCAGTCGATTGCCGAGGATGGCGGACGCGGGGTGGCGCCGGGACCGGCGGGGTCGTTGGTGTGCCGGATGAGTTTCATGAGCAGGGTGTTGTCGGGTTTGCGCCAGTGGCCGATGATGGTGCCGTTGCGCATGATGGGGCGGTCGGTGCCGTGGACCGCGCGGGTCAGGGCAAGGTCGACCAAGTGGCAATGTTGGAGGGCAACGGCAGCGTCCCACCCTTGCGCGAACCCTTTGGCGCGGGGATCGGCGCGGAGCAGGAAGGCGCTGGCGCGGGACCGGCCGACGGTGGCGCAGGCCTCTGCGACGCTGCCGCAGCCGGCGAGTTTGTGCAGGAAGCGGGCCTGGGTTTTGCGGTCCCAGCCGTTCCGGCGATGGCGCGGCGCCCAATCGATGGCGCGTTCCCATTCGGCGAGGTCGGGATAGATGTCGGTTGCGGCCTCGGGGAGGCCGGGGTCGATTTTTGGGCGGGCCTTTTCCTTTGCGGCGTTGCAGCGGCGCTGTTTGGCGGCGTCCGGGGGGCAGACGGAAGGGCGGTGGTTTGTAGGCATGGTCAGTACATACCATAATGGTTCTGATTTGTCAAGATGGAGAGGATGAGAGATTCGCGCAAAAGTGATAGCCTAGCCGCAAGTTCAAGAGAAAAAAAGAGATACTTTACAATATCTTAGGAATGCGATAGGACGTTGCGAACAGTCGAAGTTTGTTGTCCGCGAAGACCGATCGCTACGCTTGTAGGCCTGCCGGCGGATTACACGAAGCCCATCGTTGAGTTACAATTATAAGCTAGGCGTTTGTTCTTGACCGCCGCGCCGTTAAGATTGCAACATGCTATTCTCGCCAACTACTTCTTACGAACTGCGACCATCTGTGGAATATAATTGTGTAGTTAGAAAAACGCCAAGCGACCCGCAGGCTCTGACCCTAGGCCCACCGCGCCAGCAGGTCAAGGCTCAGATCGGCTCGTCTGTTTTCGCCTTAGAGATCGAGATCGAAAACATAAGCCTCAGACTTCGAGAGACAATGGTTATTGCTGGCCCAAACGGCGTCGGAAAGTCCGCGCTTTTAAGCGAGATTGCCCGCGGCATAGGCAATGGCCAGTCAGAGATAGTGGAGACGTTTTTCGGTAGCCGGCAGATTCAATTCCAAAATGAAGAAGTAGATCAGGTAGGCCAGAATCTGAAGCATTTCCAATTGCAGCTTAACTCGAATGTCACTCGTTACCGCCACCCCTGGGGTGAGCAGCACCTGAAATCGGTCGTCAGGCGCGTGCTGAACCAGGACAGTCAGACGAACAGCGATATGATTGATCAGATGGAGAAGGGCGCCACTCCCCAATCCGTACTCGGAAACAAAATGCGGACGATCAAAGCGATCAACGCAGCTTTTGCGTCGGCGCGCCTACCCGTGCAATTTTGTTTGGAAGATGGAGGTTTACGCGCACGCCGCGGGCAGGCTACTTATAACATCGACCGCTTGTCCGACGGCGAGCGCGCCGCACTGCTGGTGGCAGGCGCTGTCCTCATCCGGCCCAAGGACAGCTTCATCGTCATCGACGAGCCGGAGCGTCACCTTAATCCCGCAATTTCTGGTCCGCTTTTGTCAGCGCTGGTTCGCGTGCGACCCGATCTCGGCTTCATCTTTTCGACGCATGACCTCAATCTGTTGAGCTGGCTTCAGCCTCAAACGATCATCCATCTTCGCAACTCCGACCTGATCACAGAAAATCCTGAGCAACGACGATACGATTATAGCGTTCTTACCCATACAGACGATGTGCCCGACGCACTCAAATTTGCTATATTAGGCACTCGGAAATCGCTATTGCTTGTAGAAGGTACGGCGACCTCCGAAGACCAAGCACTGTACGGCCATCTCTACCCAGATTGGAGTATTGTCGCCAACGGAAGTTGTGAAGCGGTAGTTTCACATGTGAAAGCGATTAGTAAGCATAGGGATTACCATTGGTTGCGGGTCGCCGGGCTTATAGACGGGGACGGCCGCAGCTCTGATGAGACGCAAATGCTAGCGGCGGAAAACATCTACACTCTACCCGTCCCCACAATTGAAAACCTATTCCTACACCCCATCGTGCTCGCCCAGATGACGGATGGAGCGCATGAATGGTTCGGCGGCCCGACCGGTCCTGAGCGGATCGCGGCCATCGAAGCCGCGCTATTCAACATCATAGACCGGGCAAAAGACGACATCATTGCGCGACGAGTAGTTTGGATGGCACAGCATGTTGCTGCTAAAAATATGGTTTCGGTCAGAGATGTGAGAAAAGGCTTGGCGACCCAAGTTCCAGCTGTTGATCTTATAACACTTCGCAAACAAGCTGAAACCGAATTTGGCCACGCAGTTAGCGCGGGACCAATGATTTCTACACTTCAGGTATTGCCTATCAAGGCTACAGCAGTTCCCAGCCATGTCGTCACTAGTCTAGGTTTTAAAAGCTTCAACGACTACAAAACGGCTGTTCTTAGACAAATAGAGACTGAATCACCAAGGGGCAAGGTGATTAAGGCCGCGCTTCAGTCGATTGCCCCTCAAGTCCATTCCTAGTTGGACCGAAAAATGACCAGGTGCTTTGAATTTATTTGAACTGTCCAGGTTCGTCCTGCCTGACTGGCGGTTACGGCAATACCTACGGGGCATGGGCACCAGCCTGTCTGTTGCAGAATGATCGTTGTGCCGGTTTCAACGACATGGCTCATCAATTCAGTCCGGCTGAATTGCTCTCGCGTTCGCGTCAACCCGAATAGCAGGTGTTGAGGTGTCAATTCTGAAACGCTGGCGCTCGTGACATGTTCTGAAAGATCAGAGCGTACCACAGTAACAACCGACCCTTCCGGTTGGCAAGCTTGATCAAATCGCTGAAACTGAATTTGGTTGCCGCGTCGGTGTGCGTCCAACGTCCAAGCGACCAGAAATCCCAAGTCCGTAGTCGGTCTAACTATCAGTTGGTGCGGACGAACGTGCGTGTTGTCGAGGATCGTTGACGGAAGCAGCAACGAGAAGTCTTTGATCGGCGTTAGGTCAGAGGCGAAGCGACGCCCTTCGATGCGGTAGCGCGGTATATGCATGTACCGGTCTGCTTCTCCAGTTGTGACGCGTACGATGTCGCCGTTATCGAGAACCCCTACTCCGGCATCCCAAGCCTCGGCGGTCACGGCTGTGATGTAAGTGCGCGCAACCTTTGGTAGGTGAACAATCAGCTTTTTGGTTAAAGACACGCCTAGCGCACCATCTGCCAGCGGGAATGCCGACACTCCGATGCCCTCGCTGCGCTCAATTGGCCGAAAAGGCGAAAGAGTGCGGTCGTGGTTTAAGACACACGCTTCCACCAACCGTCGACGTGTCCGCACCACTCCGAAATCGCCATTACCGAGTGGCGTAATTGCGATACCGCTTGTACTCATCCCCAAATTCCAGATATCAAACTCCTGATTAGGTCCGAGCATTGCAATCATAAGATCTTGACTACGAGGGCGACTTTCCAACCAGCCAATCACCAGAGTGTCATTGGCATCGCATGCAAGGACAAGGCTTTCGTGACAATACTCGCCTTGGAGGAAAATACTTGCAGTATTTGAAAATAATAGAGACACCTTTTCTCTCCGTAAGGCGTAGCATCATTGGCTAGCGGTTGGCAGCTCTAAAGTGTCCTTATTTTTGTCCGATTGCATCGGAAAAAATATTCGTACAGGGCGGGGTGGTGGGGGCGTTGGCGCGGCGGGTGTCACCCCTCCGGCGCTTCGCGCCACCTCCCCTTGCAGGGGAGGATCGGGTGGGGCCGGACAGATCGTGTCGCTTATTGCGGAAGATGCGTCGCGTGCACATGGGAAGGGGGAGCCGGGCAGCTGGCTTCGCGGTTTGCGCACAGTTGCGCACCCACCCCCGCTCCGCTTTTGCGGAGTCGCCCCTCCCGCTGTCTGCTTCGCAGCGCGGGAGGGGTGTTTTTGAATGTTCCCTCGTCATCCTTGGCTCGGCGATGGGCGGCCCTTACCCCGCTCGAGTCCGCTTTGCGGCTCGAGTCGCCCTGTCCCAAACAACCCCATGAACAAGGTCATGGGGACTCCGGACAGGCGGGAGAGGGGTTAGGCGGCGCGGAGTTCGCTTTCCGTGGGGAAGGGGCGTTTTTCGTAGATTTCGTCGATGAGGCCGAAATCCTTGGCTTCGTCGGGCGACATGAACTTGTCGCGTTCCATGGCGTTTTCGATCACTTCCAGCGGCTTGCCGGTGTATTTGGCGTAAAGGCTGTTCATGTGGGCGCGGATGCGGATGATCTCGCGGGCCTGAATCTCGATGTCGGTGGCCTGGCCCTGGGCGCCGCCGCTGGGCTGGTGCACCATGATGCGGGCGTTGGCGAGGCTGGCGCGCATGCCGGGCTCGCCGGCGGCGAGCAGGAAGCTGCCCATCGAGGCGGCCTGGCCGACGCAGACGGTGCCGACCTTCGGGCGGATGAACTTCATGGTATCATGGATCGCCATGCCGGCGGTGATCACGCCGCCGGGCGAGTTGATGTACATGAAGATGTCCTTCTTGGGGTTCTCGGCCTCCAGGAAGAGCAGCTGGGCGACGATGAGGGAGGCCATGCCGTCCTCCACCTGGCCCGTCACGAAGATCAGGCGTTCGCGCAGCAGGCGGGAGAAGATGTCGAAGCTGCGTTCGCCGCGGGAGCTTTGTTCGATGACGATGGGCACCAGACCGGCGGACGGATCGGTACCGAGGGTGGCGTGGAGGGCGGCGGCCGGGTCGGCGAGGAAATGATCGCGGTTCATGAGAGGAAGGTCGGCCTTTCGTGCGGGTTCGTCAAGAGGTCAGGGTTGCTGACGAAATCGATTGCAGCAACGCAGTAACGTGTGAAGGTTCCGAAACTTTAATACAATATTGAAACCGAAACGGAGCCAGTTTCGCTGGCGCCGTCCAGTAACCTTTTGGCAAGGGGGCGGCGCGCACCGGAAGGGGGTGTGCAGGCCGGGGTCTTGCGACGATCACAGGGGCTATGTGATGGATGCTCGTTTGGGAATGGATCTGGCGCTGTACGGGCCGAAGCGGCTGGCGGTCGTGGAGCCGGAGCGGCTCGTGCGCAACCATATGGGGCTGGTGCGGAAGATCGCCTGGCATGTGCACGGGCGGGTTTCGACCGCGATCGAGGTTGAGGAGCTGGTGCAGATCGGCATGATCGCGCTGATCGAATCCGCGCGGAATTTCGAGGACCGGGGGCATGCGGCCTTCGCCACCTATGCCACCGTGCGGATCCGGGGCGCGATGGTGGACGCTCTGCGCAAGCAGGCGACGCTGAACCGCGGGGCGATGCGCAAGCGGCGCGCGCTGGTGGCGGCACGGGAATCGCTGATGGCGCGGCTGGGGCGGGCGCCGGGCGAGGCGGAGCTGGCGGCGGAGATGGGGCTGGGCGTGGACGCGCTGCGGGCGGTGGAGAGCGCGACCGTGGCGCCGCAGGGGGCGAGCCTGGACGAGGTCTATTCCGACAGCAGCATGCATTTCGCGAGTGACGACCCGGACGCCTTCGCGATGCTGGCGGATGGCGCGATGCGGCGCGACCTGGCGGCGGCGATCGCCGAGCTGCCGGAGCGGGAGGCGATGGTGCTGCAGCTGTATTTCGTGGAGGAAATGAACCTGGAGGAGATCGGCGCGGTGCTGGACGTGGGCGCGGCGCGGGTGTGCCAGATCAAGAAGGCGGCGCTGGACAAGGTGCGCCGGACGCTGGCGGCCTGGGCCTGAGAAACCGTGCGATAAATCGTCCAGGCCGGGCTGCGAACGTCGATTCTCTGTGCTCCGGTGCTCACGTGCCTTGAGCACGCTGTGCTCCGGTGCTCGACAATCAACGTTCTGTCCTTCGTTCGCCTTCGGCCCCGCCACAGCCTGAACAATTTCTCACACGGTTTCTCCGGCCGGACGGCGTTGGGCTTTTGCCGGGGCGGCTACGGCGCTATCGCCGTTGCATGACGGTGATTTTGGTGACGGCGCGGGTGTTGCCGCATGATGATGACGAGGCGGGGCTGTTGCTGGCGGCGCTGCGGGCGCGGGGGGTGGCGTGCCGGGTGGCGGCGTGGGACGATGGCGCCGCGCGGTGGGACGATGCGGCGCTGATCCTGCTGAAATCGCCGTGGAACTATGCCGATGCCCTGACGGACTTCATGGCCTGGGGGCGGGGGTTGCAGGCGCCGGTGCTGAACCCCTGGGCGCTGGTCGAGTGGAATGTGCACAAGCGCTATCTGGCGGGGATGGCGGGCGCGGTGCCGACGCGGGTGGTGGCTCGGGGCGAGGCGGCGGCGCTGCGCGCGGCGGATGGGGATGCCGCGGGGCGGGTGGTGGTGAAGCCGGCGGTGGGCGCGGGGGCGCGCGGGGCGATGCTGGGGCGCTGGGACGACCCCGCGGTGGTGGCGCATCTGGCGGCGCTGTTGCAGCGCGGCGATGCGCTGGTGCAGCCCTTCGTGGCCGACGTGGCGGCGGGCGAGGTGTCGCTCCTCTATTTCGACGGGGTGTTTTCACATGCGGTGCGCAAGGTGCCCGCGGATGGGGATTATCGCGTGCAGGTGCAATATGGCGGGGTGGTGGAGCGGCATGCGCCCTCCCCCGCCGAGCTGGCGCTGGGCGCGGCGGCGCTGGCGGCCTGCCCGCTGGCACCGCTCTATGCGCGGGTGGACATGGTGGGCGCGACGCCGCTGCTGATGGAGCTGGAGGTGATCGAGCCGGAGCTGTTCCTGTTCGAGGATGAGGGGGCGGCGGAGCGGCTGGCGGATGCGATCGTGCGGCGGCTTTGATGCTGCACGTGCTGCATCGCGATGCCAACTGCCTGGTGATCGACAAGCCGGCGGGGCGGGCGGTGCATCCGGGGCCGCGGACGCCGGACAGCCTGGAGGATGATCTGCCCGACCTGGCGGAAGGCGGGCGGTTCGTGCCGGCGCCGGTGCATCGGCTGGACCGCGATACCAGCGGCTGCCTGTTGCTGGCACGGCGGCGGGCGGCGCTGATCGCGTTCAATGCGCTGTGGGCGGCGCGGGGGGTGGAAAAAACCTATTGGGCGGTGGTGACGGGCAAGGTGGGGGGCGAGGCCGGGGTGGTGGATGCGGCGCTGGCGAAGATCTCCAGCGCGGCGCGCGGCTGGCGGATGGTGGTGCGCGGCGACGGCAAGGCGGCGCGCACGGGCTGGCGGGTGCTGGCGCGGGGCGACGGTGCCGCGCTGGTGGAATTCCGGCCGGAGACGGGCCGGACGCACCAGATCCGGGTGCACGCCGGGCTGTTGGGCGAAGGCTGCGCGGTGGCGGGCGATCCCGTCTATGGCGACGGCGTGGGCGGGATGGCGCTGCACGCGCGCGGGTTGGGGGTGCCGGCGCTGCTGGGGGAAGCGGCGTTCATGGTGACGGCGGAACCGCCCGAGGGGTTCAGGGCGCAGATGGCGCGGTTTGCCCTGACCAGCGGATGAGCGCGTCGGCGATGGCATCGGGATCGATGCGGTACTGGCCACTGGCGATGGCGGCCTTGACGCGGGCAACCTTGGCCTCGTCGATGGGCGGGGTGATGGCGAGTTCGCGGGCGAGCTGGGCGATTTC
The DNA here is from genome assembly GCF_014117445.1 of Sandaracinobacteroides saxicola. NCBI lineage: Bacteria > Pseudomonadati > Pseudomonadota > Alphaproteobacteria > Sphingomonadales > Sphingosinicellaceae > Sandaracinobacteroides > Sandaracinobacteroides saxicola. The sequence goes on from NZ_CP059851.1 coordinate 1,585,413, forward strand.
GTCGTTCAATGGTGGTTCTCGTTCGGTCATCCTGCCCCCCTTTGACGGCAGCGCCGCCCCCGCCTTGCCCCGCGACCCGCGCCTGCATAGATGATCTACAAATGGCGAGCCGTCCTGACAACCCGCATGGCCATGACCGTTTCATGGAGGAAGGCGCCACCTTCGCGGTGCGGGGCAAGGAGGTGCCCGACCTGGAGCGCGGGGTGGAGGCGATCCGCAACACGCTGAAGACGCTGGGGCGCGGACCGGGCGTTTATCGCATGGTCGATGCCGGCGACCATGTGCTGTATGTGGGCAAGGCGAAATCGCTGCGGGCGCGGGTGACCAATTACACGCAGGTGAGCCGGCTGCCGCGCCGGTTGCAGCGGATGGTGGCGCAGACGCGCGGCATGACGATCGTGACCACCAACAGCGAGGCGGAGGCGCTGCTGCTGGAGGCGCAGCTGATCAAGCGCTTCCGGCCGCCGTACAATGTGCTGCTGCGCGACGACAAGAGCTTCCCCTTCATCGTGCTGCGGGAGGATCATGACTTCGCCCGGATCGGCAAGCATCGCGGCGCGCGCGCGGCCAAGGCGCTGTATTACGGGCCGTTCGCCAGCGCCGGCAGCGTCAACATGACGCTGAACGCGTTGCAGAAGATTTTCCTGCTGCGGAGTTGCAGCGACAGTTATTTCGCCAACCGCGACCGGCCCTGCCTGCTATACCAGATTAAGCGCTGCTCGGCGCCGTGCGTCGGGCGGGTCACGCCGGAGGGTTATGGCGAGCTGGTGGCCGATGCGAAGGCCTTCCTGAGCGGCCGCAGCGTGGGGGTACAGAAGAAGCTGGGCGCGGCGATGCAGGCGGCGGCGGAGGCGCGGGATTATGAGCTGGCCGCGGTCTACCGTGACCGGCTGAAGGCGCTGACCTTCATCCAGGGCACGCAGGGCATCAATGCCGAGGATGAGCGGCTGGATGCCGACGTGTTCGCGCTGGCGGCCAAGGAAGGCTGCCTGTGCATCCAGGCCTTCTTCATTCGGGGCGGGCAGAATTGGGGGCACCGCGCCTTCTTCCCGGCGCATGTCAGCGACGTGCCGGAGGAGGAGGTGCTGATGAGCTTCCTCGCCCAGCTGTATGAGGAGATGGCGCCGCCGGCGCAGCTGCTGCTCGACCGCGCGCTTCCCGAAGCGGCGCTGCTGGAGGAGGCATTGTCCGCCCGCGCCGGGCATCGGGTGGCGGTGAAGCATCCGCAGCGCGGCAGCCTGACGCGGCTGACGGCGCAGGCCGCGCGCAACGCGGTGGAGGCGCTCGACCGGCGGCTGATGGAGGGCAACACGCAGGCGAAGCATCTGCGCGGGCTGGCCGAGCTGTTCGGGCTGGAGGAGGCGCCGGGCCGGATCGAAATCTATGACAACAGCCATATCATGGGGACCAACGCGCTGGGGGCGATGGTGGTCGCCGGACCGGAGGGCTTCCGCAAGGGCCAGTATCGCAAGTTCAACATGAAGGCGGCGGATGTGACGCCCGGTGATGATTTCGGCATGATGAAGGCGATGCTGCGGCGGCGCTTCGCGCGGCTGGAGGCGGAGGACCCGGGGCGCGAGGCCGGGGAGTGGCCCGACCTGCTGCTGATCGACGGCGGCAAGGGCCAGGTGAGCGCGGTGGTGGCGGCGCTGGCGGAAGCAGGCATCGAGGATGTGCCGATCGTCGGCGTGGCGAAAGGGCCGGACCGCAACGCCGGGCGGGAGACATTCCACCTGCCGGACGGGCGGGAGATCAGCCTGCCCCCCAATGATCCGCTGCTGTTCTTCATCCAGCGGCTGCGCGACGAGGCGCATCGCTTTGCCATCGGGGCGCATCGCGACAAGCGATCGAAGGCGCTGGGGGTGAGCACGCTGGACGAGGTGCCCGGCATCGGGCCTGCAAGGAAGAAGGCGCTGCTGATGCATTTCGGCACGGCGCGGGCGGTGAAGGCGGCGGCGCTGGAGGATCTGTTGAAGGCGCCGGGGATCAACCGGGCGACGGCGGAGGCGGTGTGGGGGCATTTTCACCCCTGAAAAGCGGGGGGCGTGCGACGAAATGTGAACGATGCTTCATGAAACCCCTTGCGGAAAACGCAGCGTTTGAGGCAGGTTGCCGGCGGGCAAAATCCCAAGGGTCACAGGGAGCATTGTGCATGACATATCAGATTTCGAAGGGCCTGGTCGGGGCCGTGCTGTTGGCGGGTGCGTCGACGGCGTCTGCCGGCATTGCCAGCGGTGGCCATTGGCAGGCGGTGAACGACATCGTCGGCCAGACCTCCACGGCGACGGTCGCCGGTGGTGGCAACCCGCTCTACATCCCGCCGAAACCGCAATACAGCGGCTCGGTCGGCATCCTGATGGATTATGGCGCCGATGGCGCGTTCGTCTGCTCCGGCAGCCTGGTGAACAACAATGCCGTGGTGACGGCGGCGCATTGCGTCAGCGACGGCACGGCGGCGCGCCCCCTGTCCACGACGGTGTTCTTCTACGGCGGGCAGGATGATCCGGCGCTCTATGCCAACGGTTCGCCGGCGACCCGTATCGCGGTGAGCAGCATCCGGGTGAACAGCGCCTACACCGGCGAGGTGATCGATGAGAATGACATCGCCATCCTGCGGCTGGCGACCGACGCGCCGGGCTTCGCGCCGCGCATCGGCCTGTCGTCGCTGACCGACCTGACCGGCGTGGAGCATATCATCGCCGGCTATGGCGTCCGTTCGGACACCGGCGGCTCGATCGGCTCCAACCTGGGTACCGGCCGGCTGCGCTATGCCGGCAACCGCTGGGACTTCCGCTTCGGCGATGCCGATTTCAACGGCTACTGGAATGGGGCCTTCGGTTCGGCCTCGGTGGACAATGTCTGGATCTCCGACTTCGACAATGGCACGGCGTTCCGCGACGGCTCGTGCAATGTCGGCATCTTCGAGGGCTTCAGCGATCCGGTGTTCAGCAGCGCCAAATATTGCAACACCGGCATCGGCGCCTTCGAAGGCATCGGCGGCGGCGGTGATTCGGGCGCCGGCTATTTCGTGGACGGCAAGCTGGCGGCGGTTCACAGCTTCGCGCTGTGGTATCGCAGCGACGAATCGCAGAACCGTTTCGGCCAGCTGAAGGGTGCGGTGTCCATCTATAACCATCTGGATTTCATCACCAGCAACATTCCCGAGCCGGCCACCTGGGCGATGATGATCATCGGCTTTGGCATGGTGGGCGGCGCGGCCCGCCGCTCGGCAAGGATGGCGAAGGCGGCCTGAAGCCTTTCGTCAGGACGATGCGAAGGCCGCCCGGTTTCCGATGGGAACCGGGCGGTTTTCCGTTTATGGGCAGGCCGATGGTGCTGGAGGATGCGTGGGAATGATCAGGCTGTACACGGCGGCGACGCCCAACGGGTACAAGGTGTCGGTGGCGCTGGAGGAAATGGCGCTGCCCTATGAGGTGCATCGCATCGACCTTTCCAAAGGCGAGCAGAAGCAGGACTGGTTCCTGAAAATCTGCCCCAACGGGCGCATCCCGGCGATCGAGGATGATGGCTTCGCGGTGTTCGAGAGCGGCGCGATCCTGGTTTACCTGGCGGAGAAGACGGGCCTGTTCCTGCCGACCGATGCAAAGGGGCGCAGCCGGGTGATGCAGTGGCTGATGTTCCAGATGGGCGGCGTGGGGCCGATGATGGGACAGGCGAACGTGTTCTTCCGCTATTTCCCGGAGAAGATCCAGCCGGCGATCGACCGCTATCAGGGCGAGGTGAAGCGGCTGTTCGGCGTGCTCGACCGGCAGCTGGCGGACCATGAGTATCTGGCCGGCGATTATTCCATCGCCGACATGGCGACCTGGTGCTGGACTCGCACGGCGAGCTGGTCGGGCGTGGAATCGGCGCCGTTCGTGCACCTGTCGCGCTGGCATGCGGCGATCGCGGCGCGGCCGGCGGCGCAGCGGGGCATCGAGGTGCCGGATGATGCCGGTGCGATGCGCAAGGCCTTGAGCAACACCGACGAGGAGGCCAACCGGAAATTCGCCGAGGAAGCGCGGAAGATCGTGGAGATGGGCAAGCGGGACTGACCTGCGCTGACAGTGCATATGTCATAAGTTATTGTTATGGCTTGAAAATGTAACATTTCTGGCATCTGATGGTCATCGCGATGTCGCCGATCTTTCATGCTGCATCGCCACAAGACCGCATCAACTTTGATGGGGTGTGGTCATGGTGGCAGGTTTTCGCGCAGCGTTGCTGTTGTCCTCGATGCTGGCGGCGCCGGTGCTGGCGCAGGGGGCGCCCTCCCCCGCGGTGACGGCGGCGGCGGATGCCGAGGAAATCGTGGTCTATGGCCGCGGCGAGGTGCGGCAGCAGGCGGTGGTGACGGCGGCCGACATCGCCGTGCTGACGCCGGGATCGAGCGCGTTCAAGGCGATCGAGAAGCTGCCGGGGGTGAATTTCCAGTCGGCCGACCCGTTCGGCGTTTATGAATGGTCGACACGGATCTCGCTGCGCGGGTTCAACCAGAACCAGCTGGGGTTCACGCTGGACGGCGTGCCGCTGGGCGACATGTCCTATGGCAACACCAACGGGCTGCATATCAGCCGGGCGATCATCAGCGACAATATCGCGACGACGAAGGTGAGCCAGGGGGCCGGTGCGCTGGGGACGGCGAGCACGAGCAACCTGGGCGGCACGATCGAGTTCATCAGCCGCGAACCCGGCGCCGATTTCGGCATGGCGGCGAACGCCACCTATGGCTCGGAAAACACGTTCCGCGGTTTCCTGCGGCTGGACAGCGGCGACCTGGGCGGGTTCCGCGCGTCGCTTTCCTATGCCTATCTGGACGCCGGCAAGTGGAAGGGCAGCGGGCAGCAGCGCAGCCACCAGGTGAACGCCAAGGCGACCTATGGTTTCGGTGACAGCGGCAAGGTAACGGCCTTCGTGAACTTCACCGACCGGAAGGAGAATGACTATCAGGACCTGTCGCTCGATATGATCCGGCGGCTGGGCTATGACTGGGACAATGTCTCCAGCAACTGGCCGCTGGCGGTGCGGGTGGCCTATGTCGGGGCGAACACCGGCTATACCGGGGTGAGCGTGGCGCCGAACGGGTTCGGAACGGTGTATCCGGCGCCGTTCGCCAATGCCGACGATGCCTATTATGACGCCGGCGGGCTGCGGCGGGACTGGCTGACCGGGCTGAAGGTGGAATCGAAGCTGGGCGAGGCGGTGACGGCGAGCGTCCAGGGCTATTATCACAGCAACAAGGGCCAGGGGTCCTGGTTCACGCCCTATGCGGTGTCACCGAGCGGCGGGATTCCGATCGCGTTCCGGACGACCGAATATGACATCTCGCGCTGGGGGGTGATCGGCACGCTGGCGGGCGAGTTCGGGGCGCACCGGCCGGCGCTGACGCTGTGGTACGAGAACAACGACTTCAACCAGGCGCGGCGCTTCTATGACATCGGATCGAGCCTGACGGCGCCGAACACGACGGCGCTGACCTATCAGTCGAACCCGTTCTTCACGCAGTGGTACAATGCCTATACCACCCGCACCTTGCAGTTTTCGGTGCAGGACCAGTGGGATGTGACCGACGACTTCACCCTGTCGGCGGGGTTCAAGGGGCAGTCGGTGAAACTGCGCGCGGACGCGATCGCGCCGTCGCCCGGCCCGCTGGCGCTGGGGCGGATCAAGAATGAGGACCTGTTCCTGCCGCAGGTGGGGGCGCTGTACCGGCTGGGGGGCGGCACCGAGCTGTTCGCCAACTTCACGGCGAACCAGCGGGCGTTCACGGCGGCGGCGACGTCCGGGCCGTTCGCGACGACGCAGCTGCGTTTCGACGCGATCCGCAACCGGCTGCGGCCGGAGAAGTCCAACACGGTGGAAGGCGGCGTGCGCTTTGGCGAGGGCGCGGTGCGTGGCGTGGTCGCGGTCTATTATGTCAATTTCAAGGACCGGCTGCTGATCGCGCCGGTGGGCGCAGGGATCGAAGGCCGGCCGCCGGTGCTGGCGAATGTCGGCAACGTGCGCTCGCTGGGGGTGGAGACCGGGGTGACGTGGCGCATCATGCCGCCGCTGACGCTGACGCTGAGCTATGCCTATAATGAATCGACCTATCGCAACAATGTGGTGGATGATGCCGGCGCGGTGTTGCAGGCGATCCGGGGCAAGCGGGTGGTGGACAGCCCGGACAGCATCGGCAACCTGGACATCGCCTATGACGACGGCGCGTTCCAGGCGCGGGCCGGCGCCAACTGGATGTCGCGGCGTTACTTCACCTATTCCAACGACCAGTCGGTGCCGGGGCGCGTGCTGGTGGATGCCAGCATCGGCTATCGCATCAACGGCACGGGCAGTTTCGCCGACGGCTTCGCGATCCAGGCGAGCGTGACCAATCTGTTCGACAAACGCTATGTGTCCACCATCGGTTCGAACGGCTATGGCTTCAGTGGCGACAACCAGACGCTGATGGCGGGAGCACCGCGGCAGGCGTTCGTGACGGTCAAGAAGGAGTTCTGATGGCACGATGGCTGGTCTTCGCGCTGCTGATGCTGTCAGGTGTCGCCATGGCCGCCCCCCCTGCCCCGCCGATCGTGATCGCGCATCGCGGCGCCTCTGCGGAGCGGCCGGAGCATACGCTGGAGGCCTATGCCGAGGCGATCCGGGAGGGGGCGGATTTCATCGAGCCCGATCTGGTGCCGACGAAGGATGGCGTGCTGGTGGCGCGGCACGAGAATGAGATTTCCGGCACGACCGATGTGGCGGAGCGGCCGGAATTCGCCGGGCGGAAGGCAACGAAGACCATCGACGGCGAGTTGGTGACGGGCTGGTTCACCGAGGATTTCACGCTGGCCGAGCTGAAGACGCTGCGGGCAAAGGAACGGCTGCCGCAGCTGCGGCCGGCGAACCGCGTCTGGGACGGGAAGCTGGAGGTGCCGACCCTGCAGGAGATCATCGATCTGGTGCGGGCCGAGGCGAAACGCAGCGGGCGGGTGGTCGGCATTTATCCGGAGACGAAACACCCGAGCTATTTCCGGAGCATCGGCCTGCCGCTGGAGGCGCGGCTGGTGGAGCAGCTGCACCGCAATGGCTATAAGGGACGCAAGGCCCCGGTGTTCATCCAGAGTTTCGAGGTGGACAATCTGAAGCTGTTGCGGTCGCTGACCGACCTGCCGCTCATCCAACTGGTGGGTGACAGGGGCGCGCCGGCGGACGGGGCGGTGGCGAGCTATGACGCGATGATGGAGCCGGCCGAGCTGAAGGCCATCGCACGCTATGCCGACGGCATCGGGCCGTTCAAGGACCGGGTGATTCCGCGCAAGGCCGATGGGTCGCTGGGCGAGCCGAGCTGCCTGGTGCCGATGGCGCATGCGGAAGGGCTGAAGGTGCATCCCTGGACGATGCGGCCGGAGAATTATTTCCTGCCTTTGCCGTATCGGCGTGGCGACGACCCGACGGCGCGGGGCGATGCGGCGGGCGAGATCGCGGCGTTTCTGAAGGCCGGCGTGGACGGGGTGTTCAGCGATTCGCCGGCGGCGGCGGTGACGGCGGTTCGGCAGGCCGTTCCAGCAGCGCGTTGATGGTGGCGGTGGCGATGGGGCGGTCGCGGCCGTCCTGCCAGGCAGTGGCGCGCAGGTTGGCAACACGGCGGCCGGCGCGGGTGATCTCCACCGCGGCGAAGGTGTCGCGCATCAGCCCGACGCGGAGATAATCGACGGTGACATTGACCGGCTTGATCGCGACGCCGGCGCCGAGGCGTTCACGCAGCGCGACGATGGCGGCGACCTCCAGGAAGCCGGCGATGGAACCGCCATGCAGCCGTTCGGGGGCGCCGATCAGGCCGGGATCGAAGGGCATGACGAAAGTCTCGCCGTCGCGGCGCAGGCCGAGGGTGGCGGCATAGGGCGGCAGCGGGATCACGCGTCGGTCATCATGAAGGTGCCGGTGACATGCGCGACCGGACGCGCGGGATCGCCATCATGCGCGATGCCGCGGACGAAGGCGACGCTGCGGGTGAGTTTGTAGGTTTCGGCGCGACCCACGACCGTCGCGCCGGGGGTGGCCGGGCGGAGATAATCGGCACGCAGGTCCAGCGTGGCGTGCTGCACCCAGCGTTTCAGCGCCATGATGACGCTGATGCCGGAGGCCGAATCCATCAGGCTGAAGATCGCGCCCGAGGCGATGACGCCAGTGTCGGGATAGGCGACCAGGTGGGGGGCATAGGGCAGTTCGAGTTCCGCCCAGCCGTCGCCGGCGGCGAGGAAGCGCAGGCCGAGCGTGCGGTGGTGCGGCACGTAGCGCACGAAACGGTCGACGATGGTGGCGGGATCGAAGCTCATGCGGCGAGGCGGGTCGCGGCTTCGCGCACGCGCGCGATCATGTTGGGCAGGCCCTGCGTGCGGTTGCTGGACAGGTGCTGGCGCAGGCCCAGCCGATCGATGGTGGCGGCGAAATCGGTGGCGAGGACTTCCGCCGGGGTCTTGCCGTCGGCCATGGCGACCACCAGCGCGACGATCCCCTTGGTGATGGCGGCGTCGCTGTCGGCGGCGAAGCGCAGCCGCTCACCCTCCGCCAGCGGATAGACCCAGACATTGGCGGAGCAGCCGGGGACGCGGGTGGCATCGGTCTTGAGCGCGGGGTCCATCGGCGGCAGCGCGCGACCGAGCGCGATGAGCTGGGCGTAACGGTCATCCCAGTCGAGCGCGGCGTCCCATTCGTCCAGGATGTGCGGGAAAGTGGGAAGCATGGGGCAGCGATGGCGGGTGACATGCCGGGGGTCAAGCGGGCTTGATCTGGCCGACGCGGCGCGGCTGTGTTAATTCTTCTCCGTGTTTCAGGGAGGCTGCCATGCGGATGTGGGTGCGGGGTGCCATTGCCATGACGATGATTGCCGGCTCGCCGGGGTGGGCGCAGGAGGCACCGATCGCCACCAGCGGCGGCCCGATGCTGAACTTCAGCGGTTGCCGATACTATGAGCATGCGGGCTTCAAAGGCTGGTCACGCGACCTGCGGCAGGGAGTCAGGCGTGCCTATGTCAGCGATCGTTACAATGATGCGATTTCATCGATCGCGTGCAGCGATGACTGTTCGATCATCGTTTACGAACATCGCGATTTCCAGGGCGCGAACCGCGAATTTGCCGGCAACTACAATTATGTCGGCGATCGCTGGAACGACCGGATCAGTTCCGCCCGCCTGAGCTGTCGCTGAGCGCCTGCTCCTACGCCATTTGTTGTCGCCGTGAATGGCGATAGACTGGTGGCGGGAGGCGCGCGGTGGAGATTCGGGGGGTGCTGGCTGACGTGGGTCTGTTCGCCGGGCTGTCGGCTGACGCGCTGGATGCGCTCGCCGCGGTGGCGGTGCCCATGGGGCTGCCCGGTGGCGCGCGGCTGATCGAGCAGGGCGGGGTCAGCGCCGGCGTCTGGGTGTTGCTGTCGGGCCGGTTGAAGGTGGTGCGGGCAGGCGAGAGCGGGCCGCTGGGGTTCGTCAATCCGGGCGAGAGCGTCGGCGAACTGTCGATGATTTCCGGCGCGCCGCACATGGCGCATGTCAGCGCGGTGCGCGACAGCCTGTTGCTGCACGTGCCGAAGGAGGCGCTGCGGCAGGTGCTGCGCGATTCACCGGAATCGATGTGGCGGATGATGCAGCTGCTGGTGACGCGCACGACCCGGCAGGAGGGGCTGGCGGCGCCGCGGACGCTGGCGGTGATCGCGCTGACGCCGGGGCTGGACGCGTTGGACTTCGCCCGCCGGCTGGTGGCGCCGTTGCAGGCGTTGGGGTTGAAGGTGGCGCTGCTCAGCGATGGTGACGCCCGCGCCGGTCCCGATGCGCTGGCGGCGGTGGAGGCAGCGCATGACGTGACGCTCTATGCCGCCGGCGGGGAGGCCGAGACCTGGCGGGCACGGGCGTTGCGGCAGGCCGACCGGGTGTTGTTGCTGGCGGGGCGGGCGCGGCCGCTGCACCCCGAATTGCGGGCGTTGCTGGCGGCCTCCGCGGCGGCGCCGTTCGACCTGGCACTGCTGGAGGGGGAGGATGCCGCGGGATGGCGGGCCCTGCTGCCGCTGTCCGTGACGCTGCCGGTGGCGGCGGGTGACGGCGCGGCGCTCGGCCGGCTGGCGCGGCTGCTGGTGAATCGCGCGGTGGGCATCGTGCTGTCCGGCGGTGGCGCGCGCGGGCTGGCGCATCTGGGTGTGGTGAAGGCGCTGCGGGCGGCGGGCGTGGTGATCGACCGCTTCGCCGGTGTGTCGATGGGGTCGATCGTGGCCGCGGGCTATGCCGCCGGCTGGAGCCAGGAGGAGGCGGAGGCGCGCTTCCATGCCAGTTTCGTGGTGGCGAACCCGGTCAGCGATTACACGCTGCCGCTGCTGGCGCTGACGGGCGGGCGCAAGGTGAGCGCGCTGCTGCGGGCGGCGTTCGGCGAGCGCCGGATCGAGGCCCTGCCCCACCCCTATTTTTGCGTGTCCACCAACCTTTCGAACGCGAGCGAGCGGCTGCACCGCGAGGGCCTGTTGTGGCAGGCGGTGCGGGCCAGCCTGGCGATCCCCGGGCTGTTGCCGCCGGTGGCGATGGCGGGCGAGGTGCTGGTGGACGGCGCCGTGCTGAACAATTTCCCGGTGCTGCATGCGCGGGGCGAGGGGCGCGGGCCGGTGATCGGGGTGGATGTGGGCAGCCAGCTGGCGCTGGAATGCCGCGCGGAGGAGCTGGATGGCAGCGGTTTTCGCTGGCTGGGGCGGCGGGGCGAGGCGCCGGGCATCGCCTCGGTGCTGGCGCGCTCCGGCACGCTGACCAGCCGGGAAACGCGGGCCAATGCGGCGCGGGCGTGCGACCTGCTGCTGACACCACCAGTGGGCGGATTGCCGATCCTGGACTGGCGGCAGTTCGGCCGCGCGCTGGAGATTGGTTACGCCCATGCCAGCGAGCGGATTGCGGCGGCGCCCGCGGAGGTGCTGGGGCGGCTGGGGTTGTAGGTTTGTATTGAGCGTGACGGTCGTCACGCCGACACCCACACGAATCATGCCAGGTTTCCCCCCAACGGGCGATGCGCCGCGCGTCGGAGGCAAACCAAAGTGCCACGGCACATCACCCGACTACATAGGAGGGACAGATGCACTTCAAGATGACGTCGATGATCGCGGCGCTTGGGCTGGCCGCCACCTTGCCACAGCCGGCGATCGCAATCACCACCGCCGATTTTTACCATGGCACTTCGTCGATCTATCCATTGGACAATAGAAGTCGTTTGGGTGTCCCGGTTGGCGGCGGCGTCGAGTCCATCTACGACTACAGATCGACGCTGCACGATCCTTGGTTGAACGGTGAGCAATTCTATCGCGGTTCGGCGTGGACCTATGCCGGCCCCAATTTCATCAAATCGCTATCGGACACACGGGGCTATACCACTCGGTGGACAGCATCGGGCTTCCGCTTCATCCACGCCGTCGGCACACAATTGAACTATGACGTCGTAGCCCGCTCGGACACGCTTGCAGAAGGCACGCGTATCACCGCAAACGCTGTTGTTATTCTCGGTGTGCCAAAGGTCCTCGCCATCAGTCCGACTCCGCTCGGCATGCCGATCCCGCCGCGCGACGTGCCGCAGAAAATGGACATGTATCCAGAGATTTTCTTTGGCGCACCTGGCGTGAGCTGGTGCCATTCAAATCTTAACCCCTTATGTCGACTTGCTATAACACCAGGATATAGCACGTTTTCGGTGGGAAATGAACAATATCTCAAGTGGAATGTACCAATAGAATTTAATATCGGCGAGCAGCGTGGCTTTTCGCAATATCTTGGTCTTTCCTCAACTCTCACGAACAGCGCCTGGCTCGCAGACGCCAGCGCGTCCCTGCAGATATTCGCCAACAACTCCGCCTATAACTTCTTCACATCAGACGACCCGTCGATCCACTTCGAAAGCTCCACCGGCTTCAATTACGCCCCGCGTCCGATCGGCGCCGTTGTCCCAGAACCTACTGCTTGGGCGATGATGATCGTGGGCTTCGGGCTGGTGGGCGGCGCGATGCGGCGCCGGGTCGGGGTGAGGCGGGTGATGGCCTGACGGGGCGGCTCCTCTCGCTCGCGGGAGGAGCCGTTTGGCCATGCGGACCGTCTCATATTTGACTGCCCCACCCCCGGCCCCTCCCCTGAAGGGGAGGGGAGACGAACGTGTCCACCGCCCTGCCCTTTCCCGCCTGCGGGAGAGGGGTTAGCGGCGCAGCTGGTCGATTTCGTCGGACAGGCGGCGGGCGGGGTCGGTGACCAGTTTTTCGAGCGTCGCCAGCCGCTCGTTGATGCGGGCGAGGTCGGCCTTGGTCACCGCGTCGGGGTTGGAGACGACGCCCTGGCGGACATAGGGGTTGTGTTCCGAGTAGCGTTCCCAGCGCCGGGTCTGGCGGTTCCAGCGGCCGCCGGACATGACCTTGCCGATGGTGACCAGGGCCACGATGATGACGGCTGCTTCCCAGAAACCCATGATGACCTTCTCCTGTTTCGGGCTTGCCGCTCAGTGGCGGAGCGAATCGATTTCGTAGCTGAGGCTGAAGCCGCGATCGGTGACAATGCGCTCGACGACCTGGAGCCGTTCCTTCACCGCGGCAAGTTCGGCGGAGATCCGCGCATTTTCGCCTGTGAGCAGTTTGATGCGTTCGAGCGCCTCGCTGCTCCGGTCGGGCTTGAGCTTCTGGCCCCAGCTGCCTTCGAGCGGATAGCCATGCTTGACGCGGAGCCAGGTGGTGACGACCCAGCCGATGGTGCCGGCGATGGCGATGAGGGCGATGGCGGGACCACCGATGACTTCGAGGAAGTTCATGCCGACCTCCGCAGGTTTTCGATTTCGGACGCCAGATGGACCGATTTGTCGGTCGCGATGCGCTCCAGCACTTCGACGCGGGCCTCGAGGCGGGCGACCTTCGAGGCGAGCTCGCTGTTCATGCTGCCGTAGCCGGCGGCTTCATGCTCGTAGCGCATCAGTTCGGAGCGGCGTTTGTTGCCCATGTAGATGGCATAGAAGGGGATCGCCAATGCCATGATCGGGATCAGAAGTGCCAGTTCGCCCATGTTCGTCTTCCCTATTGATGGTGCCGGGCGGCTGCGCTCACTTGGAGCGCAGCGCCTCGATCTCGTTCGACAGGCGGCTGCTGCCGCTGGTGTAGCCGATCTCGATGTCGCGCAGGCGGCGGTCGATGTCGCGGAAGCTGCTGCGCACCTCGCGGATGCCGCGGCCGGCGGACGCGCGGGTCTTCTGCCAGAACTGCCGGTCCTCGGGATCGATGTCGTCGTTGACATAGGCGCCGTGTGGCTTGTCGCTGGCCATCCAGCCGATCACCAGATAGGCGATGATGGTGAACGGCCCGCCCCCCATGATGGTAACGAGGACAAGGCCGACGCGCACCCACAGGGCGTCGAAACCGGTGTAGTCGGCAATCCCCGAGCAGACGCCCATGAACTTGGCGTTGCGTTTGTCGAGGTAGAAACCAGTGCGGCGGTAGGCCATCTTACTGTCCTTTGCGAATGGGGGTGATCTTGTCTTCGCGGTCGGCGGCGATGATGCGTTCGATGCTGGTCAAACGGTCATCGAGCCGGCGCGCGAGATCGTGGAGTTCGTCGAGCAGATCCTCGTCCTGCACGGTCAACCCTTTGGCCTGCTTCCATTTCGTGATGTAGTGGAAGATCAGCCAGGGCAGGCCGATGAAGAGCAGCAGGATCGCGCTGAGCGGGATGAGCGCCTCGGGGATGCTCATCTCAGGCGTCCGTCTTGCCCATGCGGGCCTTCAGGGCGGCGAGTTCGGCGGCGACGCTGTCGTTTGCCTTCAGCTCGTTGATCTGCTCGTCCAGCGTCTTGGCGCGCGGGGCGAGGTCATAGGCTTCGGCGCGGCCCTCGGCCATGTCGACGCGGCGCTCCATCAGCTCGAAGCGGGCAAAGGCTTCGTCGATGCGCGGGCCCTTGGTCATGGCCCGCATGCGGGCGCGGTTCTGCGCGGTTTCCAGGCGGGCGAGCAGGCCGTTCTGGCGGGCGCGTGCCTCGCGCAGCTTCGCCTCCAGCTTGCCGATGTCCTCCTCGTGCGCGGCCAGCTGCTCGTCGAGCGCGTCGATCTCGGCGACCATCTGCGCGGCGGCGTCGGCGAGCTTCTGCTTTTCCATCAGCGCGGCGGTGGCCAGATCCTCGCGGTCCTTCGACAGCGCCAGTTCGGCCTTCTCGCCCCAGCTCGCCTGCGCCTGGCCGAGTTTGGCGATGGTGCGGCGCATTTCCTTCTGGTCGGCGATGGTGCGGGCGGCGGACGCGCGGACTTCGACCAGCGTCTCCTCCATCTCCATGATGACGAGGCGGATGGTCTTGGCCGGGTCTTCGGCCTTGTCCAACAGGTCGTTGACGTTGGCGTGGATGATGTCTCGCGTGCGGGAGAAGATACCCATTTTTTTGCTCCTTGGTGGGGGATGTTAGACCCCGTTTTGCGACCGGGAAAGGTCAAGATGTCGTCCGGGCGGGCCGAGAGGGGGATGGACCCGCCCGGACGAGGTGCCGACCGCCTAGGACTGGGGTTGGGCGGCGGTCGGGAACTGGTTCGCGAGCTGCGGAAGAGTGGCCCTGGCAGCAAGCGTGATATTGGCGTGGCCGATGGCCTGCGCCATGCAGGCGCGCTGGCGGGAGAGATCGGCGAGATTGCGCGGATCGACACCGCAGACGTTGCGGGCGGCGCCGCGGATGCGGGCATCGAGCGTGGCGCGACCCGCCGACGTGGCCAGGTCGAGATCGGCATAGCGCACCGTCGCCCGAGGCGCTTCGGCCGCCTGCACCGGACCGGCGGCCGCCATCATGCAGGCGCCGCTGGCAACGAGGGCAAGGGTGCCGAGGGTGAGAGTGCGAAGGATCGGCGTGTCGGTCATGTTGGTCATCGGTGCCTCCTGTTGGCTTGATGCCAGAGGTAATGCAGGGGGCGTGCCAAGTCGGTGATAAAGGAATTATTATTGTTTTTCAGTTGCTTATAACTTTCGCCCGGAGGATTAACATATGATGAATTGCCAAGAGTTGGGAAAATGTGCCAGTTTGCGGCATGGCCAGCAAAGCGACCCAGTTGATCGGGCAGTCCGAAGCCTTTCTCGATGCGATCGAGCGGGCGAGCCTGGCGGCGCCGCTGACCCGACCGGTGCTGGTGATCGGTGAACGCGGCACCGGCAAGGAGCTGATCGCCGAGCGGCTGCACCGGCTGTCGAAGCGGTGGGAGGAACCGCTGGTGACGATGAACTGCGCCGCGCTGCCCGAGAGCCTGATCGATGCCGAGCTGTTCGGCTATGAGACGGGTGCCTTCACCGGCGCCACCAAGGCACGTGCCGGCCGGTTCGAGGAAGCCGACGGCGGCACGCTGTTCCTGGACGAGATCGGCACGCTGACCCAGGCCGGGCAGGAGCGGCTGCTGCGGGTGATCGAATATGGCGAGCTGACGCGGCTCGGCAGCACGCGGGTCACCAATGTCGATGTGCGGGTGGTGGCGGCGACCAACGAGGACCTGCCGCGGCTGGCGGAGGCGGGAAAGTTTCGCGCCGACCTGCTCGACCGGCTGAGCTTCGAGGTGATCACCCTGCCCCCACTGCGGGCGCGGCCGGAGGATATCCTGGTGCTGGCGGATCATTTCGGCCGGCGGATGGCCGCCGAGCTGGGCTGGCGGGTGTTTCCGGGCTTCAGTGCCGGTGTAAAGGCCCGGCTGGAAGCCCATGAATGGCCGGGCAATGTACGCGAGCTGAAAAATGTGGCGGAACGGTCGGTCTATCGCTGGGGCGACGAGGACCGGCCGATCGCCGCGGTCGAGCTGGATCCGTTCGACAGCCCCTGGCGGCCGAAGGGCGCCTTCGCCGCGCCCGCGCGGGCGGAGGCGCCACTGGCGGACGCGGCGCTGCCGGTGGCGGCGGCGCCGGCGTTCGCGGTGGATGACATGCGCGCCGCGGTGACGGCGTTCGAGAAGGGCATTGTCGAGGATGCGCTGGCGCGGGCGAAGCATAACCAGCGGCGGGCGGCGCAGCTGCTGAACCTCAGCTATGACCAGTTGCGGCATGCGATGAAGCGGTTGGGGGTGGAGTAGCAGGGACGCGGCGACCGGATGGACGTCCCCACCCCCGGCCCCTCCCCTGAAGGGGAGGGGAGACGAAAAAATCCCGCCGGGCGGAGGGGGCGCCCGGCGGGACCTTTGGGGTGGCGTTGCGTCGGTCAGTTGACCGAGGCGACGGCCACCGGTGCCTTGGCGGCGACGACCGCGGTGACGGCTGCGCGGCTGCCTTCGAGGGCGGCGACCATGCATTCGCGCGCCTTTTCCTTGGCCAGCAGGTCGCGGCTGTCGGCGGACACGCCGCAGACGCTCTTCGCGGCCTGGCGGATGCGGTTTTCCAGGGTGGTGCGGCCGGCAACAGTGCCGAGGTCGAGGTCGGCGTGGCTGACGCGGACGCTATGCACCTCGGCGGCCTGCGCCGGGCCGGCGACGCCGACCAGGGTGGCGGCGCTGACCGCGATGGCGGCGATGCCGAACACCAGATTGTTGATGATGCTGTTTTGGACTTGGGTGGTCATGAGAGCCTCCTGCTTGCTGAGTTGATGCCAAGGGCAATGCAGAGGGCGTGCCAAGTCGATCGGGAAATTTTTGCTGTTTGGTATCAGATATTTAAGATGGAAGCGTCGATCCCCATACTGAATGAGCGCTGAACCGGAAGCCAAGCATTGGGAAACATTCCCAACTGTGGGCGTAAACAACCGTTAAGGCTGTTTGCCCACGACCGTCAGCGCGGCGGTGGTCAGCGCGTCCACCCCGGTCGCCAGTGTCGGCTCGGGATCGGGCGCCCAATAGGCGCTGTGCAGGCCGGGCAGTTTGCGGATGTCGCCGCCGGCGTCGGCCCAGGCTTTGGCGCCGACCCCGCCCACCCAGAAGATGCTGCTCTCGATGCTTTTGTCGGCGTCGTGGAAGCGGCCGAAATCCTCCGCCGCCATCGAGGGCGGCACGGCATAGGCACGCGCGGGGCCGAATCGCGCCACCAGTGCCGCGGCCACCTGCGCCGTCAGCTTCGGTGTGTTGAAGGTCGCATCGCTCGATTCGGCGCGGGCGAAAACCGGCATGCGGTCGGCCGGCACGCCGGCGGCCATCGCCTCCCCATTGGCGATGCGTTCGATGGCGGCGAGCACCCGCGCGCGGACCTCCGGCGCATAGCTGCGCACGGTGAGTTCGAGCTTGACGCTGTCGGAAATGATGTTGCGCTTGGTGCCACCGTGGATGGTGCCGACCGTCACCACCGCCGGGGTCAGCGGATCGGTTTCGCGGGCGACGATGGATTGCAACGTCACCACCGTCCGCGCCGCGATCAGCACCGGATCGATGCCGAAATGCGGCTGCGAGCCGTGGCTGCCGATGCCGCGGACGGTGATGTCCACCGAATCGACGTTGGCCAGCGCGAAGCCATCGGTCCAGCCGACATGACCGGCGGGCAGGCTGGCGCTGTCATGGATGGCAAGGGCATGCGTCGGTTTGGGAAAGCGGCTGAACAATCCGTCCTTCAGCATCGCCTGCGCCCCGACGACGATCTCCTCTGCCGGCTGCGCGACCATCACCAGCGTGCCGGACCAGCGCGAACGGTCGGCCGCCAGTCGGCGCGCGGTGCCGATCCACACCGCCATGTGCACATCGTGGCCACAGGCGTGCATCACCGGCACGGGCGTGCCGTCGGCGCCCTTCCCCGTCGCCTTGCTGGCATAGGGCAGGCCGGTCGCCTCCCTGACCGGCAGGCCGTCGATGTCGGTACGGATCAGCAGCACGGGGCCGGCGCCGTTGCGCAGCACCGCGACCACGCCATGTCCGCCGACCTTCTCCGTCACCTCGAAGCCCGTCTCGCGCATCAGGCCGGCGAGACGCGCCGCAGTCTTTTCTTCCTGCAGCGAGAGTTCGGGCACGGCGTGCAGCGCCTTGTAGAGCGCGACCAGCATCGGCAGGTCGGCCTTCACGCCATTCCCCAGCGCATCGGCGCTGAGCGGCGCGGCGGCCAACAGCAGCGCGGCGAGAAAGGCAGGGCGCGCGGTCATTGGTCATCCTCCTGAAACGGCGGGTGCAGCCGGAAGCGTTCGACGCGCAGGCCGTTGGCCGCGGTCACCTCGAACCGCCAGCCATTGGGATGCTCGATGATCTCGCCCATCGCCGGCACCCGGCCCGCCATCACGAACACCAGCCCGCCCAGCGTGTCGACATCCTCGTCCGGGTCGTCGAACGGCACGCCCAGTGCCGCCTCCAGCTCGGGAATCGGCAGGCGCGCGTCGGCGTTCCAGCAGCCCTCGACACAGGGGCTGAGCAGGGTCTCCAACTCGTCGTCATGCTCGTCCTCGATCTCGCCGACGATTTCCTCGACGATGTCCTCGATGGTCACCAGCCCGTCGGTGCCGCCATATTCATCGACGATCACCGCCATGTGGGTGCGCGACTGGCGCATCTCGGCCAGCAGGTCGAGCACCGGTTTCGAGGGCGGTACATAGAGCACCGGGCGTACCAGCCGGCGGCTGTCGAAATCCAGGAACGGCGCACTGGAGACGGCATCGTCGAAGGTCTCCGCGATGGTCGCGTAAACGTCCTTCACATGGATCATGCCCTTGATGTCGTCCAGGCTCTCCTCGAACACCGGCATGCGGCTGTGGCCGGCGTCGCGGAAGCGCCGCACCAGTGCCGGGAAGGGCTCGCGCAGGTCGAAGGCGATGATGGCGCCGCGCTGCACCGCGATGTCGCCGGCCTTGCGCTCCCCCAGGTGCAGCAGGTTGCGCAGCATCAGCCGCTCGCTGGCGTCCAGGTCGTCGGCATGCGCATCGGCTTCCTGATGCTCCTCGATCGCCTCCTCCAGACTCTCGCGCAGCGAGGCGCCTTCGTTGCGGCCGGTGAGGAACCCGCGCACGGCCTGCCACAACGAAGGGCCGTCGGTGGTGGTGGCGGGATCAGACATCGGGGCTTTCCAGGGCATAGGGGTTGGCGATGTGAAGCGTGGCGAGGATCGCGGTTTCCAGCGCCTCCATCGCCTCTGCCTCGGCGTCGGTCAGATGGTCGTGGCCGAGCAGGTGCAGCGTGCCATGCACCAGCAGGTGGCTGACATGATCGGTCAGCGGGATCGCCTTTGCCACCGCTTCGGCGACGCAGGTCTCGTGCGCCAGCACCAGATCGCCGAGCATGATGGGCGCACCGGGGGCGGCGGCTTCGGCCTCCATGGGGAAGCTGAGGATGTTGGTCGGCCGGTCCTTGCCGCGCCAGGCGGCGTTCAGCGCGCGCAGCTCGGCATCGTCGCTCAGGCGGACGGCGATCTCGGTCGGCCCGCGGACGGCATGGCCGGCGCCCGCCAGGGCGGCACGGATGGCGCGCCGGGCAAGGCCATCCCAATCCTCCGCGCCCCAGTCACCGGCCCCGACGCCGGTGTCGATCTGGAGGGGGTCCGGGTCGGGCGAATCGCGATCAGGCATCCTGCGGGGGCCCTTCATAGGCTTCGACGATGCGGCCGACGATGGGATGGCGGACGACTTCGCGCGCCGAGAAGCGCAGCGTCGCCATGCCGGGAATGCCATCGAGCTTGCGCACCGCATCGGCGAGGCCGGACTTGCTGGCGTCGGGCAGGTCGACCTGGTTCGGGTCACCGCAGATCACCATGCGGCTGCCCTCGCCGAAACGGGTCAGGAACATCTTCATCTGCAGGGGCGTGGTATTCTGCGCCTCATCCAGAATGATGAAGGCGTTGGCGAGCGTGCGACCGCGCATGAAGGCCAAGGGAGCGATCTCGATCTCGCCCGAGGCCAGCCGCCGCTCGACCTGCTCGGCCGGCAGCATGTCGTAGAGCGCGTCGTAAAGCGGACGGAGATAGGGATCGACCTTGTCCTTCATGTCGCCGGGCAGGAAGCCGAGCCGCTCGCCGGCCTCTACCGCCGGGCGGGACAGGATGAGGCGGTCGACCGAGCCCGCGACCAGCTGACTGACCGCCTGCGCGACGGCGAGATAGGTCTTGCCGGTGCCGGCCGGGCCGAGCGCGAAGATGATGTCCGCCTTCGCCAGCGCCTCGACATAGCGGATCTGGGTGGGGCTGCGCGGCACGATGGTCTTGCGGCGCGTGCGGATCATCAGCGCGGGTGCCCTGCCCTCCTCGGCGCGCACCAGCCCCTCCATCGAGGGGGTGCCGGCCATGGCGACGGCGGCCTCGACATCGCCGCTGTCCAGCCGCTGGCCCTGGGCCAGCCGGTTGTAGAGCGAGGTGAGGATATCGCGCGCCTGGGCGATGGCGTGGGCGTCGCCCTCGATGGCGACGCGATTGCCGCGCGCGGCGATATAGACGCCGAGCCGGTTTTCCACCGTTATCAGGTTCTGGTCATATTGGCCGAACAGCGGCCCCAGCAGCTGCGGCTTGTCGAACTCGACTTCCAGCCGGGCACGGTCGGCCTCCGCGGTGGCTTTCTTCACCATGCCTCTGCCATCTGCTGCACCGGCTGTCCCTCCAGGCTCGATTGGGTTGCGTTGACGAGGTCGACCGTCACCAGGTCGCCGATGGCAAGACCGGGTGCCCGCACATGCACCGATTGCAGCCAGGGCGACTTGCCGATGAACTGGCCGGGCAATTTGCCTTCCCGTTCCAGCAGGATGGTGGTGCGCCGGCCGATGCTGGCGCGGTTGAAGGCGGTCTGGTCGGCGGCCAGCTGCGCCTGGAGCGCGGCGAGGCGGGCGTCCTTCACCTCTTCGGGAATCTGGTCGGCGCTGTCCGCGGCAGGCGTGCCGAGGCGCGGCGAATATTTGAAGCTGTAGGCCTGGGCGTAGCCCATTTCGGCTGCGAGCTTCAGCGTGGCCTCGAAATCGGCGTCGGTTTCACCGGGGAAGCCGACGATGAAGTCCGAGGAGAGCGCGATGTCGGGCCGTGCGGCACGCACGCGGTCGATGATGGCGCGGTAGAAATCGGCGCCGTGGCGGCGGTTCATCGCCTTCAGGATGCGGTCGCTGCCGCTCTGCACCGGCAGGTGAAGGTAGGGCATCAGCGCCGGCAGGTCGCGGTGGGCGGCAATCAGCGTCTTGTCCATGTCGCGCGGGTGGCTGGTGGTATAGCGCAGGCGGCGGATGCCGAGGTCGGCGACGGCATGCAGCAGGTCGGCGAAGGTCCGGCCGTCATGGCCCCAGGCATTCACATTCTGGCCCAGCAGCGTGAGTTCCCGGGCACCGCCGTCGATGAGGGCGCGTGCCTCGTCCAGGATGGCGGGCAATGCGCGCGAGGCCTCCGCGCCACGGGTATAGGGGACGACGCAGAAGGCGCAGAATTTGTCGCAGCCTTCCTGCACGGTCAGGAAGGCGGAGGGCGGCACGCGCCGGGCACGCGGCGGCAGCGCGGCGAACTTGGCGAGGCCGGGCATGCCGGTTTCGACGATGGCGCCGTTGCCGGCGCGCGCCACCAGCGACGGCAGGCTGTGATAGGCCTGCGGACCGACGACGATATCGATCGCCGGCATCCGGCGCGCCATTTCGCCGCCTTCCGCCTGGGCAACACAGCCGGCGACCGCGATCACCGGCTTGGCGCGGCCGGCGCGTTCGGCGCGGTGGCGGATGCGGCCGACTTCCGAATAGATTTTCTCGGCGGCCTTTTCCCGGATGTGGCAGCTGTTGAGCACGATGATATCGGCGTCGGCATCTGCCGCCTCGACATGACCGGCAGCGCGCAGCGATTCGGCCATGCGCTCGCTGTCATACACGTTCATCTGGCAGCCGAAGCTTCGCACAGCAAAGCTTCTGCTTTTCTGCTCGCCGCCTGCGACGGAGAAAGGCGGCGCACTGGCGCCGGCGGCCGGTCGGCCTTGCGGCTGCGCCGGGGGCGGTGAACCGTCGGTCGCGGTCATGCGTGCCCCCGGGTCAGCGTGCGATAGCCCTCGGCAACTTTGGCCTGACAATATTTCGCCAGTTCCTTGCGGTTGGCGAAATCGGCGCGGCGGATGGGTTCGTGACAGAGGATTTCGGCACGGAACCGCCCCATGCGCATGAAATCAAGCGCGTGCGGCCCCAGGTCGGTGTCGCCGATCCAGCTGATCTCGATGCGACGGTTGCGCGTCATCGGCAGGCCATTCAGTTCGGTGTAGGCGACGCTGAGGGGCTGGATGCGGAAATCCTCGCTTCCCGGGCCTTCGACCACCGAGAACAGCGTCGATTTGAACGGCAGCAGGTGGACGCCATCGTTGGTGGTGCCTTCGGGAAACAGGAACACATTCTCGCCCGCGCGCAGCCGGTCGGCGATGGCGTTGGACTGCTCACCCGATGCCTGACGGCGCGCCCGTTCGATATAGATGGTGCGTTGCAAGTCCGCCATGAAGCCGACGAAGCCCATCGCGCCGACTTCCGACTTGGCCACGAAACTGCCGTGAAGTTGCGAGCCGAGGACGGGGATGTCCATCCAGCTGAGATGGTTGGAAACGTAAAGCACCGAACCATTTGCAGGCGTACCCTGCAAGCGCACATGAACCCCCAGCGAGGCGTTGAACATGCGGTGGAACAGCAGGGGCAGGCGTTGCGATTTCGGCAGCGAGACCGCGCGGGTGGCGACGATGGCGGGCACGATCACGCCCGTCGCCGCGAGCACGCCCGACACCGACTTCACATGGCCCATGCGCTGGAAGGGGCGCTCGGCGGCGAGGGGCATGGCGTGCGTCAGTTGGCGGCTTTCAGCGGCACGGCGTACAGCTCCATGCGGTGATCGACCAGCCGATAACCCAGCCGTTCGGCGATACGCGCCTGCAACGCTTCCAGTTCGTCGTCATGAAACTCGATCACACGGCCGCTTTCCACATCGATCAGATGGTCATGATGTTCGTCGGACGTGGTTTCATAGCGGCTGCGCCCGTTGCGGAAATCATGCCGCTCCAGGATGCCGGCTTCTTCGAACAGGCGCACGGTGCGATAGACGGTGGCAATCGAGATGCCGCGGTCGATGGCCGCGGCGCGCCGGTGCAGCTCCTCGACATCGGGATGATCGACGGCGTCGGACAGCACGCGGGCGATGACGCGCCGCTGCTCGGTGATCCGCAGCCCCTTCTTTGCGCAAAGCGCCTCGATGTCGATCGAGCCTGGCATTCAACACCTGCGAAACACGGCCCTGCGCCGCGCCAGCACAATAAGCGGTGCGCCGCGCGACGGCAAGGTCGCACGGCGCATTTTGCCGCCTGGGGCGTGCCGCCCTATTTGCGCTTGCGCCCGGCGCGGCCGGTGCCCAGCCCGATTTCCTTCGCCAGCCGGCGCCGCGCCTCGGCATAGTTGGGCGCCACCATCGGATAGTCCGCCGGCAGATTCCACTTTGCCCGATATTGTTCCGGCGTCATGCCGAACGCCGTCATCAGGTGGCGCTTGAGCATTTTCAGCTTCTTGCCGTCTTCCAGGCAGACGATGTAGTCGGGCTTGATCGACGTGCGCACCGGAACCGCCGGTTCCTGCTTCACTTCGACCGGTGCCGCGGTGCCGCCCAGGCCCGCCAGCGTCGCAAAGACATTCTGGATCAGCTGCGGCAGGTCGTTGACCGCCACGCTGTTGTTGGACACATGGCTGGAAACGATGTCCGCTGTCAGCGACAGCAGTTCATTATGCTCCGGATTATCGCTCATTCTCTTGATCCCTTTGTTTGCTCTCGGCTGCGACCCGGGTTTTCCGCCATCTGTTTTGGTGGTTTTTTGGCCGGGTATTTGGACGCTAAATAATCATCAGTCCTTTTGCAACGGGCAATTCAAGGTGATCGCATCCCACAATTCGCCGTCAGAGCCACGATAATAGCCCTTTCGCTGACCGATTTTTACAAAGCCGGCGCCTTGATACAGCCGTTGTGCCGCGTGATTGTTGGCACGCACTTCCAGAAACAGCCGTTGCGCCTGGCGCAGCCGCGCCTGCGCCTTGACATGCGCCATCATCTGTCGCCCCAACCCCTGCCGCTGGCAGTCTCGGGAACAGGCGCACAGCAGCAGCTCGACCTCATCGAGCAGCTGGCGGGAGAGCGCGAACAGCACCAGCCGGTCGCCGACATGCCCCAGATCGAGCCAGGTGCCGGGAAATGCCAGCGAATCGCGAAGCTGCGCCTCGTTCCAGGCTTCGCCAAAGGCCGGATCGAACGCCTGCCGCACCAGGGCGGCCACAGGAGCCACATCGGCGGCGGTTCCGCCGCGCCAGCGCAGCGGTTCAGGCGCCGACATGATCCGCCGGACGGACATAGCGTGCAATCGGATCACCAAGGCAGCCGGTCAGAAAACGCGCGTTCGAGGCGCATGGCGGGTCGCCGGCAAGGCGCGTGGCAACGCCGGGCAGAAGGCCCGTGCCGACCAGCGCGGCATCCGCGGCCACCGCGTGGGGCATGCCGGGGCGAAGCGCGACGGGATCGGCGAGGGACCGGCCGTCGGGCCTGCCGATCGGCTCCAGCCAGACCTGCCCTCGCGGGGCGGCAAGCGCCACCCAGAGCGGCGTATCGGCATCGCGCAGAAAAGGCGCTGCGGTCAGCAGGCTGCTTGACACGCCCGCCACCGGCACACCCCAGGCGAGACCAAGCGCGCGCGCCGCCGCGATCCCGATGCGCAGGCCCGTGAAGCTGCCGGGGCCGGTCTCCACCACGATGCGCGCCGGGCGCTGGCCGCCCAGCATCGCACGCACCGCCGGCAGCAGTGCATCGGCCTGGCCGCGGGGCGCCGGATCGTCGTGCGCCGCGAGCAATTCTGCCCCCGCGATCAACGCGAGCGACAGCGTATGACCGGTGGCGACAACCAAGACAGGCTGCGACGTCAGACGATCCGGCATATCTCGTCGAAATCGAAGCGCGGGCTGCGCGGAAAGACTTTCTCACCGGTGCCGTGGCCGATCGAGCAGATGAAATTGGTTTCCACACGGGTCCCTGACCAGAAAGCGGCATCGACCGCCGCCTTGTCAAACCCCGACATCGGGCCGGCATCCAGGCCCAGCGCACGGGCGGCGAGGATCAGATAGCCGCCCTGAAGCGTGCCGTTGCGGAACGCCGTCTCGCGCGTCAGCTCGGGGGTGGCGGTGAACCAGTTGCTGGCGTCGGTATGCGGGAACAGACGCCGCATGTGGCGGTGAAATTCCAGGTCCATGCCGATGATGACGGTGCAGGGCGCCGCCAGGATCTTCGCCCGGTTCCCCTCCGACGCGCAGGCTGACAGCTTCGCCCGTTCCGCCTCGCTGGTCACGAAGATGAAGCGCGCCGGCGAGCAGTTGGCCGACGTCGGCCCCAGCTTCACCAGGTCATAGAGCCCACGCAGCTGCGCCTCCGGCAGCGGCTCGGGCTGCCAGTCATATTGGGTGCGGGCGGTGACAAACAGCTGGTCGAGGGCATCGGCAGGCAGGGCGGACATGACAACCTTTCATTGGCAACATCAAACGGCGCGGACTTCGGTCACTTCGGGAACATAATATTTCAGCAGGTTTTCGATGCCGCCTTTCAGCGTTGCTGTCGAGGAGGGACAGCCGGCGCAACTGCCCTGCATGTGCAGATAGACGATGCCGCGCTGGAAGCCGCGGTAGACGATGTCGCCGCCGTCATTCGCCACCGCCGGCCGGATGCGCGTGTCGAGCAGGTCGCGGATCTGGTCGACGATGTCGGCGTCGGCGGGGTCGTCGAAGGTTTCGGCCTCGACCGCATCACTGTTCAACAGCGGCGCGCCGCTGGCGAAATGATCGGCGATGATGCCGAGGATGTCCGGACGCAGCGTGGCCCATTCGGCACTGCCCGGCGCCTTTGTGACGGTGATGAAGTCCTGGCCGAAAAACACCCGTTCGACATCGCCCAGCGAGAACAGGGCCCGGGCGAGCGGTGAGCGGTCGGCGGCATCGGCATCGGCGAAATCATGGGTGGCGTCGGGCGACACGCTCCGCCCCGGCAGGAACTTCAGCGTGGCGGGGTTGGGGGTGCGTTCGGTCTCGATCAGCATGGCACATCCTTCGCGCCATCAGGGCGCGTTGATCTTGGTCATCCCCATGTGGCGAGCATTGCCCGCCGCTTCAACAGCCAATTGTCACGCCAGCCGGTCCAGCGCCTCCCGCCCGATGCCGCCGGGCACGATCATCACCAGGCAGGGCATGCTGCCGGCGGCCTCGCCGCTGAAGAAATCGATGAGCGGCCCGGGGCTTCCCTTTGCCGCTGCCGCCAGCACCAGCGCGCGGATGCTATCGTCTTCCTTCACCACCGCTAGCACCGTTTCCGCCGCCTTGCCGCGCCGGATGATCGCCTCGGGCCGCTTGCCGGTCAGCGTGGTGACCTCGTTCTGGATTTCGCCCAGCAGCAGCTCGGCCGCTTCCTCCGCCTCCGCCTCCATCGCGGCCTGCACCCCGCCCCACTGGATGAAGCGCGCCGGTTCGATGACATGCAGCAGCTTGACCTGCGCGCCGACATGGCTGGCGCGCAACGCCGCATAGCGCAGCGCCAACCGGCTTTCGGGGGTCGAATCGATCACCACCAGATAGGTTTCCGCTTCGCTCATGCCGCCGCTTCCCGCAGCGCGCGCGCCGCCTGCAACAGCTGATAGCCGGACTGCACAAGGTCGGCGCGACCGGGAAACAGCGGATCGAGTGCCGCCGCCTCGTCCAGCGCGTCCAGCGCGAGATTCCACCGTGCCGCCCGGCCGGAGCCGCGGATGAGGAGTGCATTGTCGTCCCGCAGGCCGCGCAGCAGCATCGCCGCGGCGAAGGCGGTGCCGCGTGCCCCGGCCAGTTGCGCGCTGATGCTTCCGCCACCGCCACGGATCAGGGCGTCGCCACGGGCGGCTTCCGCCTCCACCAGCGCCGCCAGCGTCGCCGTGGCCGAGGCCAGGTCCGCCGCGCGGCGCGGGGCCGGCGGGCTGGCGGAAAGGCGCGCGTTCAACCGCTCCAGGGCGGCCTGCGCATCGGCATAATGATGCGCCGAGGGGCGGCCGAACGGCGGCCAGCGCAGTTGCAACCACCATTGGTCGGGCACAACGGCGAGTGATTGCGCCGCCGCGGCCAGATCGGGATCACTGCTCGCCGTGCTGGCCACGGTAACCCAGGCGGCAACCACGGCGACGACGGATTTCTGGAACCGCGGCGTCGCACGCAGCAGGGCGGACGGGAAGAACCAGGGATCGTCGGGCGTGAAGGCGCGGTCTTCCGTTTGCGACTGCAACAGCCGCGCCGCCATCGCCACCGTGGCGGAGCCGCCGGCGGGCAGCTGCGCCGTGCCGGGGCGAAGGGCGATGTCGCCGCGACTGTCATGCAGCAACAGGCCGCCGACACCGAACCACAGCAGCAGCGCCGCGACCAACGCCGCGCCCGCCAGCAGCCATCGCGGCAGCGGTTTGCGCGGCGCGTCGGGGTTGCGCGCGCGCCAGAAAACGATCCGGTGATGCCATGCCATCACCGCAGCCTAGAGCATCGCGCCAAGAAGTGGGAACCGGTTTTTGCCGAACGGCGACGAGTCAACCCAAAGGACCGTGGCCCGGATGGCGATCAGCTGCGCTTGGGCGCCTGCGGAATGCTCACCTTCACCACTTCGCCCGAACGACCGGGGAAGTTGGTGAACATGGCATCGACCAGGTTGGGCACCAGCCGGGTCAGGTCATTGCTGCGCGCGGCGGATTCGGCGCGGCCTTCGAACAGGCTCTGGCTGTCGCTGGCGCGATTGATGCGCATCGAGACGTGGCTGGGATAGAGGGTGTAGCTGTACACCTCGTTGTTCCAGCCCGGACCGCCCCAGAAGGGATCATAATAGCCGCCCCAGTAGGGCCGGTAGTAACCGCGGTGCCAGCCGCCGTAGAAGCCGCCGAAGGCCGGGCCGGGACGGGTTTCCACCTTCTCCCGCCCGTCACCCACGCCATAATCGAACTTGACGATCAGCGTGGCGGCCGCAGGATTTTCCGCCGGTGCGAAGCCGGCGGCCTGCAACCGCTGGCTGACCAGCGCTGCGTAGGTGGCGAACTCCAGGCTGCCGGCCTTGGATTTGTCCGCCGCCTCAATGGCGAAGCTCTGGCCGGAGGGCGCCGGCAGCGCCTGGAAGCGCGACACGCGGGCGTCGAACGTGGTGGTGCAGGCCGCCAGCATCGACAGCGCGACCAGCGGCAGGGCAATTTTGACGAGGGGTGAACGCAGCATGATGACCGATCCTTCTGGCGTGAGCATAGGTCATTCTGGCTGAATGGAAAATGACTTTGCGTGAATTGCATGCCATGTGCCCGCATTGACCCGCCGCACGCCAAGGCGCTATGGCCACCCATGTTCGGGGAGTGGCGCAGCCTGGTAGCGCATCTGCTTTGGGAGCAGAGGGTCGCAGGTTCGAATCCTGTCTCCCCGACCATCGCCGGGGCAATCCGACCGCCGGTTGCACCGGATGAGCATCATGGCAAAAACCATTCATGTCCTGAACGGTCCGAACCTGAACCTGCTGGGGGAGCGGGAGCCGGCCGTCTATGGCAGTGCGACGCTCGCCGATGTCGAGGCACTGTGCCGGTTGGAGACTGACCGTGCCGGGTTCGGCCTGCTGTTCGCGCAGACCAATGCCGAGCATCAGATGGTCGACTGGATCCAGGCGGCGCGCAAATCCGCCGGCATCGTCATCAATCCCGCCGCCTTCAGCTATGCCGGCTATGCCGTGCTGGACGCATTGAAGACCTGCGAATGCCCGGTGGTGGAGGTGCACATCAGCAATATCCACCGGCGGGAGGCGGAATGGCGTTCGCGCTCGATCATCACGCAAGTTGCAACGGGCATCATCTCGGGCCTGGGGATCGACGGCTATGTGCTGGCGGTGCGGCACATCACGGGGTTGCGCTGACCGCTTTTCCGGCCTTGCCAAATGCGCCTGCCAGGGTTATGCGCCGTCCTCCACGCACCCGTAGCTCAGCTGGATAGAGCACCAGACTACGAATCTGGGGGTCGGACGTTCGAATCGTTCCGGGTGCGCCACCTCTCTTGCCGCGGGTGCGATGCGCGCTGTTTATCCTGCCCTGCTGCTGACCGCTTTCCTGGGTGGCTGTGCGATTCCCGGCCCCTGGCCCTCGCTGGCCCCCCGCCCCGCCGAGAGCGAACGCACCATCGTGGCCCCGGCCCAACCCGTGAAGGCGGCCCTGGCCCCGGCCGAGGAGGCACGGTTGACTGCCCTGTGGCGCACCGCCGAAGGCCAGTTGCTGACGCGCGACGCGGCGCTGTCGGCGGCACTGCTGTCGGCCAAGGGATCAGCCGCGGGCAGCGAGCGCTGGATCGCGGCGCAACAGGCGCTCAGCGGCTATGAAGGCGCGGTCGCCGGCCTGTCCGAAGTCCGCGAGGCGCTGGAAGCGGCGCTGGACGCCGCCACCAGCCCGGCCATCGAGGCGCTGAAGACGCAACTGGTCGAAAAACAGGACGCCGCGCAGCTGACCGCCGCCAACGCGGCCGCGGAGCTCAGCCGATAGCGTTGAAGACGGCGTTCGCGACACAATCCGCGGCGCGCGTTCCCAGCTCCGTCAGCAGCACCGGATCAACCATCCCGGGCGTGCCGGGCGCGGTCGAGAGCGCGAACAGCGTGTCGCCGTCGAAGGGCGTGTGGATCGGCCGGATCACGCGCGCCAGCCCGTCCTGCGCCATCACCGCCACCCGCCGCGCGGCGCCGCGCGTCAGCGGCACATCGGTTGCGACGAAACCGATGCAGGTGTTCTGCCGCGCCAGCCCGCGCGCCCGCGCCAGTTTCGGCATCGGCACCGGGCCGTCGAGCGCGGGTGATGCGCTGACCTCGCCGAAACTGTTCACCGCCACCGCCGCCATCACCCGGCCGCCATTGTCCAGCAGGGTGTCCGCGAAACCGATCCCCCCTGCCCTGCTGCCCGCCGTCGCGCCGAAGCCTGCCCCCACGCGCCCCCAGACGGGCGTATCCGTCAGCGCTGCGAAAGCCTCGCGCGCCAGCCGGCGATAGGGCGGCTCATCCCAACCCTTGTCACCACCATTGCCCAGGTCGAACAGGATCGCCGCCGGCACCACCGGCACGCGGCAGACCCCCACGTCCAGGCCGATGCCGGCCCGCGAAAGCAACAGCGCCAGTTCGTCCGCCGCCGCCAGCCCGAACACGCTGCCGCCGGCCAGCACCAGGCCGTGCACCCGCTCCACCAGCGTGTCGGGGCTGAGCGCATCGGTCTCCCGCGTCCCCGGCCCGCCGCCGCGCACATCCACCGCCATCACCACCGGCGCATCGGGTACCAGCAGCGTGACGCCGGTCCGGACAGTCGCGCAATGGGCGTGGCCGATGCGCAAGGCCCGCAGCATCAACGCAGGAACCCGACTGCCGCCTGCACCTCCGCCAGCACGGGCGCTGCGATCGCCCGCGCCGCTTCCCCGCCGGCGGCCAGCGCCGCGTCGACAACCTCCGGCTGCGCCAGCAGGGCGCGGAACTTCGCACCGATCGGTGCGATCGTCTCGACCGTCAGTTCGGCGAGCGCCGGCTTGAATGCCCCGAAACCCTGACCGGCGAAGCGCGCGAGCACGGCGTCGGGCGTCTCGCCCGACAGGCTGGCGTAAATGTCCACCAGATTGCGCGCCTCGGGCCGCTCCGCCAGTTCCGCCAGCGTGTCGGGCAAGGGCGCGGGATCGGTCTTGGCCTTGCGGATTTTCGCGGCAATGCTGTCAGCGTCGTCGTTCAGATTGATGCGGCTCATGTCGCTGGGATCCGACTTGGACATTTTCGCGCTGCCGTCCCGCAGCGACCTGATGCGTGGCGCCGCCGCCGGGATGATCGGTTCCGGCAGCGGAAACAGCTCGACCGCGAAATCATTGTTGAACTTGGTCGCGATGTCCCGTGCCAGCTCCAGATGCTGTTTCTGGTCGTCGCCCACCGGCACGTGCGTCGCCTTGTACAGCAGCACGTCGGCCGCCTGCAGCACCGGATAGGTGTAAAGCCCGATGCTCGCGCCTTCGCGATCCTTGCCGGACTTCTCCTTGAACTGCGTCATCCGGTTGAGCCAGCCGATACGCGCCGTGCAAGAGAGTATCCACGCCAGCTGTGCATGTTCGGGCACCCGCGCCTGATTGAACAGGATGGATTTCGCCGGATCGATGCCGCTCGCCATCAATGCCGCGGCCATCTCCCGCGTGCTGGCGGTAAGACTCGCCGGGTCCTGAAACAGGGTGATCGCATGCAGGTCGGCCAGAAAGAACAGGCACTGGCCTGGATGCGCATCCTGCATCGTCACCCAGTTGCGGATGGCGCCCAGATAATTGCCCAGATGCAGATTGCCGGTGGGCTGGATGCCCGATACCACACGCATCATCGTCTCCTGAAAGCCGCGCGCAGATCGGCGGGGCGCGCCGCCCCGGTCAGCGCCGCGACACCGAAATAGACCGCGGCGCCCGCCGCCATCAAGACGGCGAGTGCCAGCCCGCGCTCCAGCCAGGATCCCTGCGTGTGCGTCATCATCACATCGCCGGCGAACCACAGCCCGACCGCCATCGCCACCGCCGCCAGCAACAGTCGCGGCGCCACCCGGGCCAATCGCGCATCGATGCTGAACTGCCTGCGCCGCCGCAGCACCCACCAGAGCGCGCCCGCGTTCACCCAGGCCGCCGCCGCCGTGGACAGCGCGATGCCGACATGCGCCAGCGGCCAGATCAGCGTGAGATTGCCGACCAGATTGACCAACATCGACGCGACCGCGATCCGCACCGGCATTTTCGTGTCACCCCGGGCATGGAAGCCCGGCGTCAGCACCTTGATCAGCACATAGGCCGGCAGGCCCAGCGAAAAGGCCGCCAGTGCCGCCGCGCATTTGACCGTGTCCGCCCGTGTGAATTCGCCATGCTGCAACAGCGCGCTGATGATCGGCTCCGCGCTGACCACCAGCGCTGCCGCCGCCGGCAGCGTCAGCAGCAGCACCAGCTCGATGGCGCGGTTCTGCTGGTGCATCGCGGCGGGCGCGTCGTCCGACGCCAGCAGCCGCGCCATCGCCGGCAGCAGCGCCGTGCCCACACCGATCCCCACCAGCCCGAGCGGCAGCTGGTTCAGCCGGTCGGCATAATAAAGATAGCTGACCGATCCTTCATCCAGGAAGCGCGCGGCGAGCAGTGTGGACACCAGCAGGTTGATCTGCACCGCGCCCGCGCCCAGGGCCGCCGGGCCGATGCGCGCCAGCATGGTGCGGACATCGGGGGTCAGCCGCGGCAGCCGCAGTCGCGGTGCGACGCCGGCACGGTGGCAGGCGTGCAGCAGCCACAGGAACTGCAACAGGCCGGCGACCGCCACTGCCACCGATTGCGTCCGCGCCGTCTCGATGTCGCTGTCGCCGCGAAAAAAGACCAGACCGACGATCAGCGCGATGTTCAGCAGGATCGGCGCCGCCGCGTTCACCCAGAACCGCCCGAGCGCGTTCAGCACCCCGCCCAGAAGCGAGACCAGGCTGATCAGCAGCAGATAAGGGAAGGTCAGCCGCGTGAACTCGACCGTCAGCGCCAGCTTTTCCGGTGTACCATCCTTGAAGCCGCCGGTCATTGCCCAGACGACGGGCGCGGCGAACAGCAACATGATCCCGGTGAAGAGCAGCAGCGCGGGCAATAGCACCGCCAGCGCCTCCTCGGCGAAACGCTGGGCTGCCCCCCTGTCATCCCCCTTGCCCAGCTTGCCGCTGACCATCGGCACGAAGGCCGCGCTGAACGCCCCTTCAGCGAACAGGGCGCGAAACAGGTTGGGCAGACGAAAGGCGATCAGGAAGGCGTCAGAAGCAAAGCCGGCGCCCATGTAGCGCGCCATCAGCATGTCCCGGGCGAACCCGGCGATCCGGCTGACCAGGGTGAGGCCACCGATGGTGGCGGTGGCCTTCAAGAGATTCATCGCAAAGCGGGGCTAGCGGCTTGAGGAAAAATTGCGAAGCGATTTTTCAGAAAGACACAGACTCCCGCGCATGCCGGCCGGCGGCTTTTCGGCAGGCCCGCAGCGCGGGCTTTGCCCGTGACCGGGTCTGTCGAAAAGCCCGTCCGACGTCATGGCAGAGTCACGCAAATCAGGCGTTGCCCGCAACCTCGCCGCTGCCCAGTCCCTCACCGCGGGCTTCCAGCTGGTTCAGATACAGGCTGCCGAAATCGATCGGCTCCAGCATCAGCGGCGGGAAGCCGCCGTCACGGGTGCAATCCGAAATCACCCGGCGCGCGAACGGGAAAAGCACACGCGGCGCTTCCACGATCAGGAACGGCTCCAGCGCCTCCTGCGGAATATCCTTCAACCGGAACAGGCCGGCATAGAGCAACTCGACCGCGAACGCCGTCTTGTCGTCCGGCATCTTGGCGGTCGCGTCGATTTTCAGCTCCACCTCGAACATGTCGTCGCCGCCCGAACGCGCGTTGACATTCACATTGATGTCGATGCGCGGCTGCCCCTGCATCTGCAGCGAACCCGGCGCATTCGGGTTTTCGAAGGACAGGTCCTTCACATATTGCGCCAGGATGGCGACCTGCGGCGCCGCATCGGCTCCGTTGGCAAGCGCTTCGGCGGCTTCGGGGGTAAGCTGGTTCATCGTTGTGCCCTGTCCTGTTTCGGTTATTGTGGCCAGATATGGCGTCGCAGGGTCCGCTACCAGTGGCATCCGCGCTTGTCATCCGCTTTTGCTGCCTTATGTGGCAGGAACGCGTCGTGGCGCTTTGCCATTGCGCCCGTATCTGTGTAAGGCCCGGTGATGGACAATAGCGGTTGGATCGAGATCATTTTCCTGGCGATGCTGGCCGGGTTCATCGGTCTGCGCCTCTATAATGTGCTCGGTCGCCGCACCGGCAATGAAAAGCCCGCGGCCGATGCCTTCCGCCCGACCGGCCCGGAACTCGCCCGGCCCGGTGCCCGCCCGGAACCCGAGGCACCATTGGCGCTGGAGGTGCCCGCAGGCACTGCCGACGACGTTCGCAGCGGACTGGAAGCCATCGCCCGCGCCGACCGCAACTTCAATCCCGATGGTTTCCTGGTGGGCGCGCGCGGCGCCTATTCGCTGATCCTGGAGGCATTCTGGCGCGGCGACATGGACGCGATGGATGGGCTGGTGGCGGACGACGTCGCCGCACAGTTCCGCGCCGCGATCGCAACGCGCGATGATCCGGTCGACAACAAGTTGCTCGCCATCGACAATGCCCGCATCGTCGAAGCGCGGATGAACGGCACCATGGCCGAGGTGACAGTGCAGTTCGATGCCGACATCAGCATGGGCAGCGAGCGCACGAGCGTGCAGGCGCATGACCTGTGGACGTTCAGCCGGCTGACCTCCTCGTCTGACCCCGCCTGGCTGCTGATCGCGACCGACGATACCGTGGGTGAATGAAGGCGGCCGAATGAGGGCCGGCGCCGTTGCGTTGCTGGCAGCGACGCTGACCCTGGCCGGCTGCGCCACCAGGCCACAGCAACCGATCAACCCCGCAGCCACGCCGCCAATCTCCACCGCCGCCCCACCAGCTGCGTTCAGCCGTGCCGGCGCGGTCGCCGACCTTCCCGGTTGGCGGCAGGCGGACCTGGCCGCCGCGCTGGCCGCCTTCAAACGCGGCTGTGCACCACTTGGCAAACGCAAGGACCCCAGCGGGCTGACCGTGCCCGAGGATTGGGCCGCGCCCTGCGCCGCCGCCGCGATCGCCACCGATGCCCGCGGCTTTTTCGAAAGCCAGTTCACCGTCACCCGGCTGGGTGACGGCAAGGGCTTCACCACCGGCTATTTTGAACCGGAAATTGCCGGCTGCCGCGCGCCGACCGCCCGCTGTTCAACGCCGCTCTACCGCAAGCCAGACGATCTGCTCGAAGTCGACCTGACCCCCTTCGCCTCCGACCTGAAAGGTCGCAAGATCCGCGGTCGCTGGGACGGCAAGAGCTTCGGCCCCTATCCTGACCGCGCCGCCATTTACGACGGCGCGCTGAAGGGCCGCGGGCTGGAGCTTGCCTATGCCGAGGACCCCATCGAGCTGTTCATGCTGGAGGTGCAGGGCAGCGGGCGCCTGCGCCTGCCCGACGGCAGCGTGATGCGCGTGGGCTATGCCAGCCAGAACGGCCGGCCCTATGTGGCCATCGGCCGGCTGCTGCGGCAGCGCAACATCCTGCCCGCCGGCGGCGCCGGGCTGGAGGCGATCATCGCCTGGGTGCATGCCAACCCCGGCCCCGGCGACGCGCTGATGCGGGAAAATCCCTCCTATGTCTTTTTCCGGGAGATGACCGGGCCGGATGAAGGCCCGCACGGTGCGTTGGGCGTGTCACTGATCGCCGAGGCGACCGCCGCTGCCGATGCCACCGTGATGCCACTGGGCGCCCCGGTCTGGCTGCGCACCAGGATCGCCGAGCCGGGCGCGGCCGTCACGGACTGGAG
Organism: Sandaracinobacteroides saxicola; assembly: GCF_014117445.1. Lineage (NCBI taxonomy): Bacteria > Pseudomonadati > Pseudomonadota > Alphaproteobacteria > Sphingomonadales > Sphingosinicellaceae > Sandaracinobacteroides > Sandaracinobacteroides saxicola. Next base: position 1,620,685 of record NZ_CP059851.1, read on the forward strand.
CCGCCTGTTGATCGCGCAGGACATCGGCGGTGCCATCCGCGGGCCGAACCGCTTCGACATCTTCTGGGGTGCCGGCCCGCGCGCCCGCGCCATCGCCAGCAATCTCGCCACCTCGGTCGAGGCGCTGATCCTGCTGCCCCACGCCGCCGCCGCCCGATTGCCAGATGGCGCGCAAGCTCGCCGCTGAGGAGCGTGCGCTGTGGGCGCGTGTCGTCCAGAGCGTGCAGCCGCTTCCCGGTCGCAAGCGCCCTGCCCCGCTCGTGGGGGCCGTCATCATGTCCCCCGTCGCTCGCGACGCCGCCGCATCCCCGAAAAAAGCGGCGCCGCGCCGGGTCGTCACCAACAGCGAAACCCTCGACGGCAGCTGGGACCGCAAGCTGTCCTCCGGCCGCGTGGTGCCCGACCTGACCCTCGACCTGCATGGCCTCAGCCGGGAGACCGCCCGCGCGCTGCTGCTGCGCCGCGTCGACAGCGCCGCGCGTAACGGAGCGCGCGTTATCCTGGTGATCACCGGCAAGGGCCAGACGCCCGGCGCCCAACCGGCCGACCTGATGCCGGGCGTCAAACCACCGAAAGGCGCGATCCGCGCCAGCCTGCCCCGCTGGCTGGGGGAGGCTGGCATCAGCGAACGCGTCGCTGCCGTCCGCCGCGCCCACCCTCGCCACGGCGGCGCGGGCGCGGTCTATCTCATCCTGCGCCGCGCTCGATAGCTACTCCGCCGCCATTGCCAGCGGTGCCCGCTGCGGGCCGCGGATCACACCGCCGGGGCGTGCGTCCTGCAACACGCCCTGCTCGAATGTCACCTGGCCCGACTTGATGGTGTAATCATAACCGTCCGCCTTCTGCAGCAGCCGCTTGCCGCCTGCCGGCAGGTCGAACGCCAGCCAGGGCTTGCCCAGCTTCAGCCGGTCAAGATCGATGACATTGATGTCCGCGAGCAGCCCCGGCGCCAGCAGGCCGCGATCCGCCAGGCCATAGAGCAGCGCGGTATCCCGGCACTGGCGCTTGATCGCCGCCTCCAGCGGCTGCCGCATGCCCACCCGGTCCCGCACCCAATGCTGCAACATGAAGGTGGGCGACGCCGCATCGCAGATGGTGCCGCAATGCGCGCCGCCATCGGACAGCGAGTTAACCGTATCGTCCCGACCGATCAGCGGCTCCAGGAATTTCAGGTCGCCATCGGCATAGTTGAGCAGCGGGAAATAGATGAATCCGTCGCCGTCGCCCGCCATCAGCAGGTCATAGGCGACCTCGACCGGATTGCGCCCCTCGGCGGTCGCGATCGCCGCGATCGTCTCCTCCCGCGGCGGTTCGTAATTGAAATCGTCCCCCATGCGATATTGCAGGAACCAGCCGCCGGCCACCAGCATCAGCAGGCCGGCGACATCCGATTCCGGGAAGACGCTCTCCTCGGCGATCATCCGGGCCTTGAAGTCGGGATCGCGCAACCGTTCCAGCTTCGCCTCCCAGGAAAGCGCCGCGATCTCCGCCCACGCCGGTTTGAACAGGAAGGGATGGACCGTTCCCCGCCACGCCATCAGGATGCCGTTGCCGCGCAGCGCGATCTGCGCCACGATGTTGGCGCCCTTCTCATTCTCCGCCGTCATCATGGCAATCTGCTCGGTCAGCGGCAGCTCCTTCGCCGGCGATTCCAGTGCGGCGAAGGTCACGGGCAGGCCGGTCTCGCGGCTCAGTTGTCCCATCCAGGCGAACTCGTTCCATTCGCGCTTCAGGTCGCTTGCCATCTCGAACACGCCGTGCCCCACCCGGCCCATGGCGCGGCCGATGCCCAGCAACTCCTCGACGGTCGCCGTCGTGCCCGGCACCAGCTCGCCATCGACCGACTTGTGCAGGATGGTCCGGCTGGTGCTGAACCCCAGCGCGCCGGCGCGCAGCCCCTCCTCGACAATGCGGGACATGGCGGCGATGTCGGTCTCGGTCGGCGCCTCATTCTTCGCGCCGCGTTCGCCCATCACATAGGCGCGCACCGCGCCGTGCGGCACATGCGTCCCCACATCGATGGTGCGCGGCAGCTTCTCTAGCGCATCCAGATATTCCGGGAAACTCTCCCAGTCCCAGGTCATGCCCTCGGCCAGCGCGGTGCCGGGGATATCCTCCACCCCCTCCATCAATCCGATCAGCCACTGGTGCCGGTCGGGCTTGGCCGGCGCGAACCCCACGCCGCAATTGCCCATCACCACCGTCGTCACCCCATGCCAGGATGATGGCCCCATTTCCGCATCCCAGGTCGCCTGGCCATCATAATGGGTGTGGATGTCCACGAACCCGGGCGTCACGATCCGGCCCGTCGCGTCGATCTCCCGACGGCCGACACCATCGACCACGCCCACCGCCGCGATGCGGTCGCCGCTGATCGCCACATCGCCCACGAACGGCGCGCCGCCGCTGCCGTCCACGATCATGCCGCCGCGAATGATGATGTCGTACATGGCCTTCTCCTCCATCGCCACGCTATCCCATCGACATGTCCATGCAACCGTCGCTTTGCGCAGGGCGTGCGCAACCGGACGGGATCGCAGGGAATGATGGGTAACGGCTGTTAACCAGTGCGTCCGCCGATCATGAACGTCCGTACCCTGGCGCGGGGGCGGATGTGCTGCCCCTGTCCAACAGGAGGTTGCCATGCGTCTTCTTTCGTTCGTCCTGCTTGCTGCCGCCATCGCCACCCCGGCGTCGGCGGAACGCCTTTACGGCCTCACCCTCGACAACCGCATCGTCAATTTCGACAGCGCCGACCCCGAAACCATCACCGGTTCGCGCACCATTACCGGCATCAGCGACACCATCATCGGCCTGGATGTCCGCCCCGCCACCGGCACGCTGCACGCGCTGACCGGTACGGGCAAACTCTACGAGCTGAAGCTGAACGGCATGACCTATCAGGCGACGCTGAAGGGCACGGTTTCGCCGACGCCGTCGGGCGGTGCCTTCGGCGTCGATTTCAACCCCGTGCCGGACCGGCTTCGCGTCGTCGGCAGCACCGGCCAGAATTTGCGCATCAATCCGAACAATGGCGTCACCGTCGTCGACACGCCGGTCACCATCGGCGGCATGACGCCGCAACTTGTCGCCGCCGGCTATACCAACAGCGTCGCCGGCGCCGCATCCACCACGCTATACGCGCTCGACGCTGCCGGTGACCGGCTGCTGCGCTCCACCAATCCGAACGGCGGCATTTACGTCGATACCAACCTGACGGGGCAGACATTCGGCCCGCTCGGCTTTGCCTTCACCACCGACAACAATGTCGGGTTCGACATCAGCCCGAACAGCGGCATCGCCTATGCGAACATCGACAGCCTGTTGTGGCGCGTCGACCTGATGACCGGCGCCGGCACCGCACTGGGCATCGTCGGCGCCGGGCCGCTGCGCTCCATCGCCACGCCGGCCTTCGGCGCCGCGGTGCCCGAACCCGCCACCTGGGCCATGCTGATCCTGGGCTTCGGCCTGGTGGGCACCAGCCTGCGGCAACGGCGCCGCATCGCCGCCTGACCCGGCACGCGGGGTGCGCCAGCGCGGCGCACCCCGCCTCCCCCGCGCCGTCACAAAGCCGCGCTGCCACCTTGCATCATGCTGCACCCGCTGCTAATGCCGCGCCACCGATAGGGCGGGGGGCGTTTCTGCCCCCCTTTTCCTATGACAATCTGCTGTTTTTTGGCGCAACCTGACGAGGCCGAGCGTGGAGCAAGGAAGCATGATTTCGAACAGCCTTTCCGGGCGTTATGCCGGTGCGCTGTTCGACCTTGCGAAAGAGGCGAAGGCCGTGGACGCGGTCGGCGCCTCGCTCGACACGCTGGAAACCGCCACCGCCGAATCGAGCGATCTCAAGGCCTTGATGACCTCGCCGCTGGTCAGTCGGGCGGACGCCGCCAGGGCCGTTGCCGCGCTGGCCGCTGCCATGGGCCTGCACCCCCTGGTCGCGCAGACGCTGGGTGTGCTCGCCCGCAACGGACGTCTGTCGCAGACCCCGGCGATGATCCGCGCCTTCCGTGCCGCGGTCGCCGCCAGCAAGGGCGAGGTGACCGCCGAGGTGACGGCGGCGCACGCCCTCTCGCCGAAGCAGACCGAGGCGCTGAAAGCCAAGCTCACGGCCCGCACCGGGCGCGACATCGCGCTCGACATCCGTGTCGTCCCCGAGATTCTCGGCGGCCTGATCGTCAAGATCGGCTCCGAACAGATCGACTCCAGTTTGAAGACCCGGCTCGAAAAGCTCGGGCAAGCGATGAAAGGCTGACCATGGACATCCGCGCCGCGGAAATTTCCCGCGTAATCCGCGACCAGATCGCGAATTTCGGCACCGAGGCCGAAGTCAGCGAAGTCGGCCAGGTGCTGAGCGTCGGCGACGGTATCGCCCGCGTCCATGGCCTCGACAATGTCCAAGCCGGCGAAATGGTCGAATTCCCCGGCGGCATCAAGGGCATGGCGCTCAACCTGGAGGCCGACAATGTCGGCGTCGTGGTGTTCGGCAGCGACACCGCGATCAAGGAAGGCGACACCGTCAAGCGCACCGGCACCATCGTCGACGTGCCGGTCGGCAAGGGCCTGTTGGGTCGCGTGGTCGATGGCCTGGGCAACCCGATCGACGGCAAAGGCCCGCTGGTGGACGTCAAGCGCACCCGCGTCGAAGTGAAGGCGCCCGGCATCATCCCGCGCAAGAGCGTCAACGAGCCGATGCAGACCGGCCTGAAGGCACTCGACGCCCTGGTCCCTGTCGGCCGCGGCCAGCGCGAGCTGATCATCGGCGACCGGCAAACGGGGAAAACCGCCGTGGCGCTGGACACCTTCATCAACCAGAAGGGCGTCAACGCCGGCACCGATGAGAGCAAGAAGCTCTATTGCATCTATGTCGCCGTCGGGCAGAAGCGTTCGACCGTCGCCCAGATCGTCCGCGCGCTGGAGGAAAATGGCGCGATGGAATATTCGATCGTTGTCGCGGCGACGGCGTCCGAACCCGCCCCGCTGCAATATCTGGCGCCCTACACCGGCGTCGCCATGGGCGAGTTCTTCCGCGACAATGGCATGCACGCCGTCATCGTCTATGATGACCTGTCGAAGCAGGCGGTCGCCTATCGCCAGATGTCGCTGCTGCTGCGTCGCCCGCCGGGCCGCGAAGCTTACCCTGGCGACGTCTTCTATCTGCATAGCCGCCTGCTGGAGCGCGCCGCCAAGATGAACGACGCCAACGGCGGCGGCTCGCTGACCGCGCTGCCGATCATCGAAACCCAGGGCGGCGACGTTTCGGCCTACATCCCGACCAACGTGATCTCGATTACCGACGGCCAGATCTTCCTGGAAAGCGAACTCTTCTATCAGGGCATCCGCCCGGCCATCAACGTCGGTCTCTCGGTCAGCCGCGTCGGCTCTGCCGCGCAGACGAAGGCGATGAAGAAGGTCGCCGGGTCGATCAAGCTCGAGCTGGCGCAATATCGCGAAATGGCGGCTTTTGCGCAGTTCGGTTCGGATCTGGACGCCAGCACCCAGCGCCTGCTGAACCGCGGCGCGCGCCTCACCGAGCTGCTGAAGCAACCGCAATATGCGCCGATGCCGTTCGAGGAGCAGGTGGTCAGCATCTTCGCCGGCGTCAACGGCTTCCTGGACACCGTGCCGGTCAACGCCGTCAACCGCTTCGAAAGCGCGCTGCTCGCCGACATCCGCGCCAACCATGGCGCGCTGCTCGCCGACATCCGCAGCACGCGCGACCTGTCGAACGAGACGCGGGACGCGCTGAAGGACGTGATTGGCGGTTTCGCCAAGACGTTCGCGTGAGGGGCTGATGCCCAGCCTCAAATCCCTCAAGATGCGGATCAACTCGGTCAAATCGACCCAGAAGATCACCAAGGCGATGAAGATGGTCGCCGCCGCGAAACTGCGCCGCGCGCAGGAACGCGCCGAGGCCGCGCGTCCCTATGCCAGCCGCATGGAGTCCGTCCTCGCCAGCCTCGGCGGCAAGGTCACTGTCGGGCCGCAGACCTCGAAACTGCTCGCCGGCACCGGGCAGGACCGTGTGCATCTGCTCGTCGTTGTCACCTCCGAACGCGGCCTCGCCGGCGGTTTCAACACCAATATCAGCCGGCTGGCGCGCAAGACCATCGAGGAGCTGGAAGCGCAGGGCAAAACGGTCAAGCTGCTGCTGGTCGGCAAGAAGAGCCGCGCCGTGCTCAGCCGCACGCATAAGTCCGCCATCCTCGACGTGGTCGATCTCTCGGCAGTCAAAATCCCCGGCTTCCCCGAAGCGCAGGCGATCGCCGCCGACATCATCGCCCGCTACGACCGCGGCGAGTTCGATGTCGCCCACCTGCTCTACAGCAATTTCCGCTCGGTGCTGCTGCAGGAACCCGTCGCCACGCAGCTGATCCCGGTGAAACTGCCCGACCCCGGCTCGGGGGCCGGGGCAGGCATCAGCGCCGCGGTTGAATATGAGCCCGACGAGGAAGCCATCCTCAACGAGCTGCTGCCGCGCAACCTCTCGGTGCAGCTGCTGCGCGCCATCCTGGAAAACGCCGCCGGCTTCTATGGCGCGCAGATGACCGCGATGGACAATGCCACCCGCAACGCCGGCGACATGATCAAACGCCTCAGCCTGGTCTACAACCGCACGCGCCAGGCCGCGATCACCAAGGAACTCATCGAAATCATTTCGGGCGCCGAAGCGCTCTGAACCTGCGAGGAATAGACCATGGCAACCACAGGCAACAACACCGGCCGCATCACCCAGGTCATCGGCGCCGTCGTCGACGTGGCCTTCGATCAGGCGCTGCCCGAAATCCTCACCGCGCTGGAAACGCAGATCGAGGACCGCCGCCTCGTGCTCGAAGTGGCGCAGCACCTCGGCGAAAACACCGTCCGCACCATCGCCATGGACTCGACGGACGGTTTGGTGCGCGGCCAATCGGTCACCGACACCGGCCGCCAGATCAGCGTCCCCGTCGGCCCTGCCACGCTCGGCCGCATTCTCAACGTCATCGGCGAACCCATCGACGACCGCGGGCCGGTGAACGCCGAAATCCGCATGCCGATCCACGCCGAGGCACCGCTGTTCACCGACCAGTCCACCGACAGCGCTATCCTGGTTACCGGCATCAAGGTCATCGACCTGATCGCCCCCTACGCCAAGGGCGGCAAGATCGGCCTGTTTGGCGGCGCCGGCGTCGGCAAAACCGTGCTCATCCAGGAGCTGATCAACAACATCGCCAAGGGCCACGGCGGCACATCCGTGTTCGCCGGCGTCGGCGAACGCACCCGCGAGGGCAACGACCTCTATCACGAGTTCCTCGAAGCCGGCGTCATCGCCACCGACGCGGATGGCAACCCGACGAGCGAAGGCTCCAAGGTGTCGCTGGTGTTCGGCCAGATGAACGAACCGCCGGGGGCCCGCGCCCGCGTCGCGCTTTCGGGCCTCACCAACGCCGAATATTTCCGCGATGTCGAGGGCCAGGACGTGCTGTTCTTCGTCGACAACATCTTCCGCTTCACCCAGGCCGGCTCCGAAGTGTCGGCGCTGCTGGGCCGCATCCCGTCGGCGGTCGGCTATCAGCCCACCCTCGCCACGGACATGGGCGCGTTGCAGGAACGCATCACGTCGACCACCAAAGGCTCGATTACCTCGGTGCAGGCCATCTACGTCCCCGCGGACGACTTGACCGACCCGGCGCCGGCAACATCATTTGCCCACCTGGACGCCACCACCACCCTCAGCCGCTCGATCGCCGAACTCGGCATCTACCCGGCGGTCGATCCGCTCGATTCCACCAGTCGCGTGCTGGAACCGCGCACCGTGGGGCAGGAGCATTATGAAGTCGCCCGCAGCGTGCAATCGGTGCTGCAGAAATACAAATCGCTTCAGGACATCATCGCCATCCTGGGGATGGATGAACTGTCCGAAGAGGACAAGCTGGTCGTCGCGCGTGCTCGAAAGATCCAGCGTTTCCTCAGCCAGCCCTTCCATGTCGCTGAAATCTTTACCGGAACGCCCGGCGTCTTCGTGCAGCTCGAAGACACGATCAAGGGCTTCAAGGGCATCGTCGCCGGCGATTACGACCATCTGCCCGAAGCCGCCTTTCACATGGTCGGCACCATCGAGCAGGCTGTGGAAAAAGGCCGCAAGATGGCCGCGGAAGCGGCGTGATGGCAGCCAAGCTGAACTTCGACCTGGTCAGCCCGGAGCGTCTCATTCGCTCCGGCGCGGTGCACATGGTCGTGGTACCGGGTACGGAGGGGGACTTCGGCGTCCTTGCCGGCCACGCCCCCTTCATGAGCACGATCCGGCCGGGCGAACTGGCGGTCTATGCCGAAGCCAACGGCCCCGCTGAACGCATTGCGATCAGCGGCGGCTTCGCCGAGGTGAATGAAAAAGGCCTCACCATCCTCGCCGAATCCGCCACGCCGGTGACCGCGCACTGACCGGGTTGCACAGCGCAAACCGCCCTGCTAACCCGAAATCGCCATTCGGAGTCGCGGGTGAGTGGCTGAGACGAAGGTGCCAAGCGCCGGAGACCAGCCAGGATCGCGGGATTTTCCTTCGGAGTCGTGGGTGAGTGGCTGAAACCAGCAGTTTGCTAAACTGCCGTACTGGGTAACCGGTACCGAGGGTTCGAATCCCTCCGACTCCGCCAGGCAGCCTCTCTTGCGCTGATATCTTTCAGCCGCTTCCCCATCGACCGCGCCAAGGATCCGGCCCCACCATCGCGCCCTGCATCATCTGCGGGCGACTCTAGGACAGCCGGGCATCCGGCATCACCCCGCCGGCTGCGACCGCGGCGAAAGCCGGCGTTGCAAGCGGCGTGACAGGATCCGCAGCAGCAGGGCGAAGACCAGCAGCAGCACCGGCACCAGATACCAGGGGCTGACGGCAATGCGCTTGGCATTGGTGAAAACGAAGCTGACCCAGATCACCCAAAGGCCGGCACTGTGCAGCCATTTCCACGTTCGCGCACCCAGCCAGCGCACCGCGCCGTCCAGTGAGGTCGCCGCCATCAAGGCGATGAAGCCGTAGGCTATCGCCCCGGTCACCACGGAGCGCGGATTGGTCAACGACCAGAACAGCCCGGGGTCGATCGTCAGCAAGGCCTTCAGCAGCACGGCGTGCACCAGGTGCGAAAAGGCAAAGGCAAGGCCGGTCCAGCGCCGGTTTTGCAGCAACCACTCTCCAAGGGAACCGGGGAAAAGCCGCTGCACAGCAGACGCGCTGAAGGCGATCAGAAAAAGCGCGAGCGACGTACGCGCCGTGGCGCGAATCGCCAGGCGGATGCCATCGGTTCCGCCCCCCTCGGCCGCGATCATCAGCAGGGCCATCAGCAGCACCGCCGCCGCCAAAATCAGAAACAGCCTCGGGCCGGCCAATGGCTTCGCAAGCATGAGCATCGCCTTTCTATGCCTAGTGTTACTTTGCTTAAAGCTTGACCCCTAGCGACGCAAGGGTAAAACGGCGCATGACCGCGGAAATGCTCAAGGGCCATCTCGACAATGTCATCCTGGCAACGCTCGAGCGCGAACCGCTGCACGGCTATGCCGTCATCGAGACCATCCGCCACCGCAGCGCCGGCAGTTTCGACCTGCCGGAGGGAACGATCTACCCGGCGCTGCACCGGCTTGAACTGGCCGGCCTGCTCGCCAGCGACTGGGTGGAACCGGCCGGAGGCCGCCGGCGCCGGGTCTATCGCCTGACAGCAAAGGGACAGTCGGCCCTCGCCGCCCGGCGGGCGCACTGGACCCGCTTCGCCCGCGCGGTCGACAGCCTGCTCGGCGGCGAAGCCCCGTGGCCGGCCTGATCGATCATTATCTGCTCGATGTCGAACGGCGGCTGTCGTTCGACCCCATCCTCGCCCGCCGCGCGCACGACGACCTGACCGAACATTTCGCCGATGGTGACAATGGCAGCAGCGTCGCCCTCGCCCGCTTCGGCACGCCCGACCAGATCGCCGCTGCCTATGCGCACGCCGCCTTTCCCGACCGGATGCGGCAGATGCTCACGGCGCTCGGCTGGATGACGCTTGCCACCTTCGCGTTCATGCGGCTGCGCTCGCTTCGCCTCGATCTCGGCGGCGAACCATGGCTGCGGCTGCTCGATGGCGCGGCGCTGTCGCTGGGGCTGCTCGCCGGCATCGCCGCCTTTGTCCTGCTTCGGCGGCAACCCCGCCCGCGGTGATCCGGCGCCTGCTGCGCATCGCCGTGATCGCGCTCGCGGTCTCCACCTGTGCCAGCCTGTGGCGCGTGCTGTCCGCTCCGATGGCGGCCTGGACGCCGGTCGATCTCGCCATCGTCGCGCTGACGGCGCTCATCCAGTCGGCGCTGTTCCTGCTCGCGCTGCGGCAATTGCGGATGGTCGTGCGCTACATCGCCGCCATCGGATAACCCGCCCGCGCCCCCCCCGATCAAAATCTCCCCCGGTTCAGCCCGCCGAATCCGGCCGGATCAATCCGATGGTGCGGTCGATCATGGCCCGGGTCGCAGTGCGCGCCCCTGCCGCGTCCCCGGCGCGCACCGCGACCAGAATGGCTTCATGCTCGGCCAGATCCCCCACCCGCACCCCGGCCGCCCTGTTGGTCTCGTGGATCGCCGAACCCAGCGCCGTCCGCACCAGATTGCCCAGCTGCGCGAACAACCGGTTGCCGCTGGCGTTCAGCAGGGCGCAGTGGAATGCCACATCACTTTCCAGCGGATCATCGCCGCCATCCGCCGCCGCCGCCATCCGCCGATAAGCCGCCCCGATGGCATCGATCAACCGCGCATCCCGCAATCCCGCGGCCAGCGCGGCAGCCTCCGGCTCCACCGCGCGGCGCATCTGCAACAACTCCAGCAGAAAGGTCGGATCGCGCGACGCCGCGATCCAGTCCAGCACGTCGGGATCCAGCAGGTTCCACTCGGTTCGCGGCCGCACCCGGATGCCGATACGCGGCCGCGACGTCACCAGACCCTTGGCCGCCAGGATCTTCACCGCCTCGCGGATCACGCTGCGGCTCAGCGCATGCCTTTCCGACAAGGCCTGCTCGATGGGAAAGGGCCGGTCCGGCGGATGGACGCCGCGGACGATGTCGTGCCCCAGCGTCCGCATCAGGCGCCAGGTTGCCGATTCGCGCTGCTGGGTCATGGCGCCTGCACGGCCTGCCACAGCCGCACGATCCCCGCCAGAAAGGCCGTTTCCCCGTCCACAACCGTCGTCGTCCCGCCCTGCATCGCGATCGCCCGCGCATACAGCCCCGTCAGCCCGGGATCCCCCACCAGGGTCACGGCAATGGCCGGGTCGCCTAGATGACAGCGCACATCTTCGCCGATCAGCAACCCGCTGACATAATCGGGCGCCGCCCGGGCGCCGCCCGGGCGCCGCCCACGCCGGCGGCATGCGCGGCCCGCGCCTGGAACAGCATCGCCAGCAGGCTGCCCCTTCCGGCGTCGTCCACCCCGGCGACGAAGCCTTCGCCCTGCCCCGGCCCGATCAAGCCCGACAGGGTGCCATGGTCGCGCAGCAGCGCATGAATCTCGCCCGTCATCGCCGTCCGGCTCGCCGTGATGCGGCCATCCGCCACGGTCGCCCACTTGCAGTGCGTGCCCGGCAGGCAGACGCGCTGCGGGCGGCCATCGGCATGCATCACCCCCAGCAGCTGCACCTCCTCCCCCCGCATCACGTCCACCAGACCCCCGGCCTGGTGACACACGCCGGGCACGATGCCGACTTCGCCCGGCACGATCCAGCGGACGGCCCGCGCCAACCCGGTCAGGTCCGCCGGCGTGGCGACATAACCCGCGTCCACCCAGCCACGGTTGGATCCGACCATCCCTGCACACAGCACGGGCAGCCTGCCATGCGCGGCGCGGATCGCCTCGACATCGCGGGCATAGTCGTCTCGGTCCATCGCGAGAATGCCGCGGCCGTCTCGCAACCGCGAGAGCAGGGTGCCATCCGCATGGACGACCATGATCCGGCGATGCGTCGTGCCCCAGTCGATGGTGATAAACGGTTGTCCTGTCGCCATACGGCCGGTCTAGCGCCAAAAGGTGGCGACGGCGCAACCCCTGTTCATGATCGGAGGGCCTGATACACAAGCGGATTGAGCGGGCTGTCCGCAATCGCGCCGGGTTCGCGGCCGCCAAGGAACTTGATCCGGTCATGCTCCTGATGCGGGTTGCTCGGCTGGGCGACGCGCATGCCATCGGCGAAATATGTCACGATCATCGCCTCGCGCAGCGTGTTGGAAAAGTTCGCGCCCGCGGCATGCAATGTCCAGCCGTAATGGAAGCTGATGTCACCGGCACGCATCGGCACGCTGGCAACGACCGGGATATTCTCGGCTTCGATCATCGCGCCATAGACGCGCTGCGATTCGTCCGAAATCTCGTGCTGCCCCAGAAAGCCCAGCCGGTGCGTGCCCGACGCATGCAGCATGCCACCCATATCGGCTTCGATGTTCATCAGCGGCATCCACAGCCCCAACGTCGTCGATTCGGCAAGCGGCCAATAATATTGGTCCTGATGCCATGGCGTCGGGTTGATGCCGCCGCCCGGCTCCTTGAACAGCGACTGATCGTGAAAGATGCGGACGCCTTCAACGCCCATCAGCTCGGCGGCAATCCGACCCAGGCGGGGAGACAGCACCAGCCGTTCGACGATCGGATCGCGCAGTCGCAGATTCTGCGTCTGCAGGAACGCCTTGCCGAACGCGTCGCGATCGGCGAGCGGCCGCTTCTCGGTATTGGCGGCGAAGGATGCTTCACGGATCGCGGTGCGGAAGGTCTCGACATCCTCCGCAGTGAACACTTGGGGCAATAGGACATGTCCGTCGCGGCGGAAACACGCGATCGCATCGGCTGGAAGGTCGTAAAACGCCTCGGTCCGTTCCCGCAATTCGGTCGCCATTGCACATCCTCTCGACTTCCGGGATTTGTATGATAAATGACGGACACCCGTCAACGCGACCGGAGGAATCAGTCATTCAAATCGCCGGCATCACAACGCGCCTGGTCCTGGCCGGCGGTCCATCATGATTGACATGAAGGAAAGGGCGATGCTGCTGGTGCAGTTCCGTGACGCAAACGGCGCGGCGGTATGCGGGCTGCTCGATGGTGATATCGTCCGGGCGCATGCGGCGTCGCGCTCGACCTACGACCATGTCCGCGACTGCCTGGCCGCCGGACAGGGGTTGATCGACAGCGCGGATGCGTTCGGTGGCGCAGCCATGGGCTTTGCTGATCTTGCGGCGGGCGAACGCCTGCTTCCCCCGCTGACGCATCCCGATCCGCGCCGCTGCCTCGTCAGCGGTACGGGGCTCACGCATCGCGGCAGCGCCGACACCCGCGCGTTGATGCACATGCCCGACGATGCCGCCGCGTCCGATACCATGCGGCTGTTCACGGCGGGCGTGAAGGGCGGACGGCCCGCGGGCGACGCGCCCGGCGTCCTGCCCGAATGGTTCTACAAGGGCGATGGCGACAGCATCGTTGCGCCGGGGGCGGCGATGCCCTCACCCGGTTTCGCCCTGGCGGACGGCGAAGAGCCCGAACTGGCGATGCTCTATGTCATCGACAACAACGGTATCCCACGCCGCATCGGCAGCGCGATCGGCAATGAATTTTCGGATCACGAGACCGAGCGGTTGAACTATCTCTATCTCGCGCATTCGAAGCTGCGCGACTGTTCGTTCGGGCCGGCGCTCAGGGTCGGCGCCCCACCCGCCGACATTCATGGCGAAACCCGCATCCTGCGCGCCGGTCGCGAAGTCTGGCGCAAGCGGTTTGCGACAGGTGAGGCGAACATGACGCACAACCTCGCCAATCTCGAGCATCATCATTTCCGCTACGCCCGTCATTGCCGCCCGGGCGACGTCCATGTCCACTTCCTCGGAACCGCCGTGCTGAGCTTTGCCGACGGGTTCATGGTCGACGATGGCGACGTCATCGAGATCGGCGCCGACAGCTATGGCCCGCCGCTGCGCAACGTCGTGCGACGCGCACCGGACGGGACCGTGATGACGAAAGTGCAGCCCGCATGAAGATCCGCAGCATCAAGGCCTGGGCCGTCGCGGGCCCCTTGAGCGACCTGTGCTTCGCCAAGGTCGAAACCGACAACGGCCTGTTCGGCTGGGGCGAGGGATCGCTGCCCGGCAAGTGCGAGGGCGTGGCGGCTTCGGTGCGCGAGATGGCCCATCTGATTGCGGGCATGGACGCGCGGCGGATCGAGCATGTCTGGCAGCGGATGGTGCGCCACAGCTATTGGAAGGCCGGGCCGATCCTCAGTTCCGCCGTCTCGGCGATCGACATGGCGTTGTGGGACATTCGCGGGAAATATCATGACGCGCCGGTTCATGAATTGCTCGGCGGCGCGCTGCGCGACCGCATCTGGCTTTACGCCAACCTAGGGCTGTCCAGCGAGCCGGAGGTGCTGCGCGAGCGTGCCCGCGGCGCCCTGGCGGTGGGCTACACCGCGGTCAAATTCTATCCCCTCCCCCCGGTGATGAGCCTGGAAGGCCCCGCCGCCTACCGCACGGTGGTCGCCTGCTGCGAGGCGGTGCGCGACGAGATCGGCCCCGACGGCGTTTTCTGCCTCGACTTCCATGGCCGCTGCACCCCCAATGTCGCGGTCCAGATGGAGGCGGCCGTCCGGCACACCCGTCCGCACTGGATCGAGGAGCCGACCGCGCCCGAGGATGTCGGTGCCCTGCAACGCTGCCAGGAGAAGTTCCTCACGCCGCTGGCGGTCGGCGAACGCTACAACAGCCGCTGGCAGTTCCGCGAGATTTTCGAGCGGCGGCTGGCGGACGTCGTGCAGCCCGACGTCGCCAACTGCTATGGCATTTCCGAGATGCACCGGATCGCGGCGATGGCCGAAACCTATGGCGTTGGCTACGCACCGCACAACCCCAATGGTCCGGTGCAGGCTCAGGCCAGCCTGCACCTGGCGGCGGCGGCGCAGAACTTCTCGATTCTGGAGCATCGCCACGATCTGATCGATGACATGGCGAAATTCGCCTCCGTGTCGCCGCGCAGCACCGGTGACGGCTGGGCGGCGATCCCGGAAGGCCCCGGCCTTGGCATCGAACTCGACGAAACGGCGCTCGACGCCATGCCGATCGGTGACCGCTGGGTGGCCGAAAGTCATCGCCGCGACGGTTCGATCGGCGACTGGTGACGGCCGTCGCGCAGACATAAAAAGAACGCGTTCACAAAACCGTCGCGATGGTCTAGGTTGCGTCCGCGCCGGGGATGGCGCGAGGGACCGGCCGTTGACGCAACCAGAAATCATTTTTGCCCGGGCACGCGAACGGGTCGGTCGGCTGCCGGTCAGCAGCAAATTCTACCAGGCGTTGGGCGGCCTGCCGGACGCCTTCAAGACCTGGGCATTCAACACCTTCCTGCTGCTCTATTACAACCAGATCCTGGGCCTGCCGGCATCCTGGGTATCGCTGGTGCTGATGCTGGCGCTGGCGGTCGATGCCGTCACCGATCCGATGGTCGGCGCCTGGTCCGACGGGCTGCGCAGCCGTTTCGGGCGACGGCACGGCATGATGTACGCCTCGATCCTGCCGCTCGGCCTGTCGCTGTTTGCCATCTTCAACCCGCCGTCCGGCCTGTCTCACCCCGGGCTGGTGGCATGGCTGGCGCTGTTCGCCATCGGTGCTCGGGTGGCGATGACCTTCTTCCTGATTCCCTGGTCGGCGCTGTTCCCCGAACTGACCGACGACTATGCCGAACGCAGCGAGGTGCTGACCTGGCGCTATCTGGTGAGTGGCGCCGGAACGGTGCTGTTCACCGTCGCCGTCTGGTCCTATATCTTCCCCAGCAGCGCCCGCTTCACGCCGGGGCAGCTGAACCCGCAGGGCTATCCGATCTTCGCGCTGGTGCTATCGCTCAGCGTCATGGCGGCGGCGTTGCTGACGACCGCATTGACCCAGCGCGAAATCCCCTATCTGCGCCAGCCGGCGGTCGGCACCCGCTTCAGCCTGCGGCTGACGCTGCGTGATACGCTGGGCACGCTGCGCAACCCGGATTTCCGCATCCTCTTCATCGGCCTGCTGCTCTCCTCCACGATCAGCGGCACGCTGGGAGCGCTGGACATCTACATGATGACCTATTTCTGGGGGCTGACGCCCGAGCAGCTGCGCTGGTTCGCCATCGGCGGGATCGGCGGGATCATCGCCTTCGCCCTGATCCCGGCATTGCAGAAACGGTTGGACAAGAAGCACCTGTTGATCGCCGCGATGATGATCAGTCTCGTGAACGGGCTGGCCTTCATCGGCATGCGCTTCGCCGGCGTACTGCCGCCGGCGGACGATCCGTGGCTGCTGCGCATCCTGCTTGCCAATGAAGTGTTCCGCATCGCGCTCGCCTTCGTCATCGGCGTGATGTTCGTGTCGATGATCGCCGACACCATCGATGCCCAGGAACTGCACAGCGGCCGTCGCCAGGAAGGCGTGTTCTCGGCCGCCATCTCCTTCGCCAACAAGGCGATCTCCGGGCTGGGAATCCTCGCTGCCGGCATCCTCCTCGACCTGATGGTCAGGCTGCCGCCCGGCGTCACCCCGGCCACCCTGCCCCCGGGCGCCGCGGGCCGGCTGGGACTGACCGTCATGGCCGTGTCCCTGCTCTACCTGCTGCCCTTCTGGATCGCCTCACGCTACAGCATCTCCCGCGCGCGCCACCGCGAAATCCTGTACGCCTTGGCGGAACGGCGGACCGCGGGCCTTGCGCCGAATTAAATGAACGCGTACAATAAATTCAATGACGCCATGCGCGCGTCATGCTCCAACGGGATTTCAACGATGACCCCTGCCCTTGACCGCGACTTCGCACAGCATCTGCTGAATACCTACGACGATCCCGGCGCGCACGGCGTCCACCTGCTGTTCAACCAGTGGTGGCGCTATGCGCCCGAGCCGGCGATTGCCGCCTATGCCGCCGATTTCGCGCGCCTGCCCGACCAGCGCGAGTTCGTCGAGCGTCACTATTTCGCCGAGCCGCTCGACCTGGACGGGCTGGCCGCCTATCCCGCCGGCACGCTTGGGCGGGACTATCATGATTTCATCGTGGACAACCGCCTCGAGAAGAATATCGCCATCAATTACAGGCAGTTCCACGAGATGTTGCAGGCGTCGGGGCAACTCGACCGCATGCCTGCCGAGCTGCGCTACGCCATCATCCGCGGCTTTCAGGTGCATGACCTGCTGCACGTCCTGACCGGCTATCCCGCGACCGGGCCGGGGGAGATCGCCTTGCAGGCTTTCTGCCTGGCGCAAATCCGCTTCCCCTATTTCGCGATGTGGATGTCGGTGGTGACGACGCGGATGACGTTTCTCGATCCGCAGCAGATCGTGCCGATGATGGACGCCATCAGCGATGGCTGGCGACGGGGCCGGCAGGCGCGCAACATCCAGTTTGCGGAATGGGAGCGGATGCTGGACCAGCCGACCGCGGAGCTGCGCGCACGGCATGACCTGCAAGCTGCGATGCACTAACCGTTCCCAAATCCCCCCATGTCGCACTATGACAAAGGCCGGTGACATCAGGGACAAGGAACGGGCCATGGGCCGGCCGGCATTGAGCGAATTGCAGCGGACCGAAGCGCGGCGGCGCATTCGTGACGCGGCGCTGGACATCTATCGCGAAGGCGGGGTCGAGGCGGTGTCGATCCGGTCGGTGGCGCAGCGCGTGGGGGTGGCCGCCTCCGGCATCTATTCCTATTTCGACAGCCGGCAGGCGCTGATCGAATCGCTGTGGCTCGACCCCGTGCTGGCCACCGTGCAGCAGATGATCGATGTTGCCGCGCAGACCCCCGATCCCATCGCGCGGATCGAGCGGGTGCTGCGCATCTATATCGACTTCGCGCGCGACAATCCGGACGTCTATCGCGGTGCCTTCCTGTATGTGCGGCCCGACTCGGCCGCCGCCGTGCCGGGGCGCAACCTCTCTGAACTGCCCTTCCACACGATCATGCGTGATGCCATCGACGAGGCGCAGCGCGACAACCGCGCCGGTGAGGGCGATCCCGCGCTGATGGCACAATTGCTGTGGGCCGGGCTGCACGGCGCGCTGGCGCTGCCGGTCAATGTCGAGCATTGGGCGTTCGCGCCGCAGCCGGCGCTTGCCGAGGCCATGATCGATCTGCTGCTGCGCGGGATCCGCTGCGTGGCTTTCTGAGAACGCGTTCAATTTAATCCTTGACCCACCCTCGTCGCTTCGGCACATAAATAAAGAACGCGTTCAAAAAAACACGGGCGCGCCTCGGGGGAGGATGGTCATGGGCGGAATGGGCAGATCCGGGAGCACTGTTCTACTGCTTGCGCTGGGCGGCATGGCATCGACACAGACGGCGGCACAGACAGCGACGCGCGTGGAGGCCGCGCCACCCACCATCATCGTCACCGCGGAGAAGCGCGATGCGCCGCTGCTGACCACGCCGGCCTCGGTCGGGGTGATCGGCGACGCCGCGATCGGCAACGCTTTTCTGGTCGATACCATCGACCTGACATTGCTCGACCCGTCGCTGACCATCGGCGGCGGGCGCATCCGCATCCGCGGCGTGGGCACCGACGCCTTCGACGTGGCGGCGGAACCCAGCGTGTCGTTCGCGGTCGATGGCGTGGTGCTCGGTCGCACCGGCCAGGCATTCCTGGACCTGGTCGATGTCGAACGGGTGGAGGTGCTGCGCGGACCGCAAGGCACGCTCTATGGCAAGAATGTGTCGGCCGGGCTGGTCAATGTCATCACCAAGGCGCCGTCGCGTCGGCTGGAGGCGGAGGCCGAGTTGATCGCGGTGGAACAGGGCGAGTATCAGGTGAAGGCCGCCGTATCGGGGCCGGTCAGCGAACGGCTGCGGCTGCGCCTGTCGGGCAGCTACAAGCGGATCGGCGATTTCCTGGAAAACCCGGTGATCGGGCGCAAGACCAACGGCGACGAAAGCTGGACGGTGCGCGGCAAGGCGACGCTCGACCTGTCCGACAGCGTCGAGGCGACGCTGAGCGTCTGGACGCGCCGTGGCGACCGAACGGGGCCGGACGAGACCTTCCGCATCGTCAGCGATCCTACGATCGCCGCCGCCATCCGCCCGGTGGTGGCGGGCATCGGCAACCGGCAGGTGGCGACCGACGGCACCAGCTTCACGCGGCTCGACGAGACCGGTGCCATCCTCGACCTCGCCTGGCGGCCCGACGATGGCGCCACGCTGCGTTCCATCAGCGCCTTCATCGCCACGAAAACGCGCGGCAGCGACGATGTCGACGGCCGTCCCGACCTGACACCGCTGTACAGCGGCGGCATCACACCGCTGGGCACCGCCGGGCCGATCATCCTGACACAGGCGAACCGGCAGAAGATCACGCAATATTCGCAGGAATTCCGCCTCACGTCGCCCGATGGCCCGGTGCAATATGTCGCCGGGCTCTATGGCTTCAAGCTGAGACTGGAGGACAGCCTGACACGCGCCTTCGATGTCTGCATCCCCACCGGCCTCAACCTGCTGCCGGCGCTGCCGCCGGGATCGCCCTGCTTCGATCCGGCGCTGCTGCGGGGTCAGCCGCCGGGCATCCTGCCGTTGACCACCGCCTTCGGCGCGGCGGCGGGCCGGGCGGCGGTGGACCGGGTGGTGGACACCGAAACCGCCGCGGCGTTCGGCCAGGTGGACGTGCGGGTCGCGCCGCGGCTGACGCTGACCGGGGGTCTGCAGCTGCAATATGACCGCACCGCCTTCACCGTCAGCCAGCCCTTCCCTTCGCAGCCGCCGCTGGGGTTCGGCGCCGACCTGGGGCCGACACGGGGAGCGACCGATTCGACCGCGCTGTCGGGCCGGGTCGCCGCCCGTTTCGACATCCGGCCGGACCTCAGCAGCTATGCTTCCTACACCCGCGGCTACAAGTCGCCGACCGCGAGCCTGCAGGGGGCGACGGTGGGACGGGTGGACGCGGAAACGTCGAACGCGTTCGAAATAGGGCTGAAGGCCAATCTGGCCGACGGCCGGTTGTTCATCCAGGCGGCCGCCTTCTGGACCGACTATCGCAATTTCCAGACCGAGGCGTTCAGCCCCGCTTCCGCCAGCTTCGTGCTGACCAACGCCGGCAACACCCGCACGCGCGGCATCGAGTTGAGCCTGACCGCGCGGCCGACCCGGCACCTGAGCCTGAGCGGCGGCCTGTCCTATACCGACGCCACCATCCGGCGTTTCCCGCAGGGCCAATGTTTCGCGCCGACCGCGCTCGACCCGCGCTGCGTCACGCGCATCGTCAACGGCGCGGTGGTGCAGTCGGCCGACCTGGCTGGTGGCGACCTGCCCAATTCGCCCGACCTGAAGGTCAACCTGACGGTGCGGTACGAGGCGCCGGTGAGCGAGACGGTGACACTGTTCGGACAAGCCGCCTTCGTGTGGCAGGACAAGGTGCAATATGACCTGTCGCAGAACCCCAACACCATCCAGGGCGCCTATGGCCTGCTGGATGTCAGCGCCGGCATCGGCAGCCGTGACGAGCGCGTGCAGTTGACGCTGTTCGCGAAGAACCTGCTCGACCAGCGCTGGAGCAGCTTCATCTTCCAGGACTTTGTCCAGCGCGACAGCGTCAACATCCTGCAATTCTTCGACAAGCGATCGTCCCGCCTGTTCGGTGCCTCGTTGCGCTTCCGCTATTGACGACCGCCCCGCTCAGTGGCTGTCGCGCGGCAGCACCGCGGCGACGCGCTGGAAGCTCTCGGTGCCCTCCAGGATGGCACCGGTGTGGAGCTGGCCGACCTTTTCGCGGTAGAGCGCCTGCCAGGGGGTCTGCGCGGGCGGGATGCGATAGCCGCCTTCCGCTGCCAGCGCCGCGCGCCGCGCCGCCAGTTCCGCATCGCTGATGAGCACATCGACGCGGCGACGGCGCAGGTCCATACGCACCCGGTCGCCGCTTTTCAGGATCGCCAGCCCGCCACCGGCCGCCGCCTCCGGCGCGGCGTTCAGGATCGACGGGCTGCCCGAGGTGCCGGATTGGCGCCCGTCGCCGATGCAGGGGAGCGAGGCGATGCCCTCCCGGATCAGGTAGCCAGGCGCGCGCATGTTCACCACCTCGGCCGAGCCGGGGTAGCCGACGGGGCCGGTGCCGCGCATGAAGAGGAGCGTGCCGGCGTCGATGCCGAGCGCCGGGTCGTCGATTCGGGCGTGGTAGTCCTCCGGTCCGTCGAAAACGATGGCGGGGCCTTCGAAGGCGTCGGGATCGGCGGGGTTGGACAGATAGCGGGCGCGGAAGTCGGCGGAGATGACGCTGGTTTTCATCACCGCGGCATCGAACAGGTTGCCGCCGAGCACGATGAAGCCGGCATCCTTCAGCAGCGGCGTTTCGAACCGTCGGATGACGCGCTCGTCCTCGATCACGGCGTCGCGGCAATTGTCGCCGATCGTGCGGCCATTGGCGGTCATCGCGTCCTGATGAATGAGGCCGTGGCGCATCAGTTCGGCGACCACGGCGGGAACGCCGCCGGCACGGTAATAATCCTCACCCAGATATTCGCCGGCGGGTTGCAGGTTGACGAGCAGCGGCACGGCATGGCCATGGGTCTCGAAATCCGACAGCGGCAGGTCGATGCCGGCGTGGCGGGCGATGGCCGTCAGGTGGATCGGCGCGTTGGTGGAGCCGCCGATCGCCGAATTGACGACGATGGCGTTGAGAAAGGCCTCCCGCGTCAGGATATCGGAAGGTTTCAGCTGCTCGCGCACCATGTCGACGATGCGTTTCCCCGTGCGCCAGGCGATTTCCTGCCGGTCTCGATAGGGGGCGGGGATCGCGGCGCTGCCGGGGAGCTGCATGCCGAGCGCTTCCGCCAGCGAGTTCATGGTGGTCGCCGTGCCCATGGTGTTGCAATAGCCGGTCGACGGCGCCGACGAGGCGACCAGCGCGACGAAGCCGGCGGCGTCGATCGCGCCATTCGCCAGCATCTCGCGCGCCTTCCACACGATGGTGCCGGAGCCGGTGCGCTCGCCCTTGTGCCAGCCGTTCAGCATCGGCCCGACCGACAGCGCGATTGCCGGGATGTCGACGGTGGCGGCCGCCATCAGGCAGGCGGGCGTGGTCTTGTCGCAGCCGATGGTGAGGACGACGCCGTCGAGCGGATAGCCGTGCAGCACCTCGACCAGGCCGAGATAGGCGAGGTTGCGGTCGAGCGCGGCGGTGGGCCGCTTGCCGGTTTCCTGGATCGGGTGGACCGGGAATTCGATGGCGATGCCGCCGGCGTCGCGGATGCCCTCGCGCACCCGCTCGGCAAGGACGAGGTGGTGGCGGTTGCAGGGTGACAGGTCGCTGCCGGTCTGCGCGATGCCGATGATCGGCCGGCCGGATTGCAGCTCCTGCTGGCTGAGGCCGAAGTTGAGGTAGCGCTCGATATAGAGCGCGGTCATGTCGATATTGTCGGGATTGTCGAACCAGGCGCGGGAGCGCAGCGGTGGCGGTGTGGTGGGCATCATCGGTCCTGATCAGCGGTGGGAGGGGGTATAAATCATATAATTTCGAGCGTCACCTGCCGTGATCCGGTCGGAGGCGGCGCCAGGGCATCGACGAT
Source organism: Sandaracinobacteroides saxicola (assembly GCF_014117445.1). Lineage (NCBI taxonomy): Bacteria > Pseudomonadati > Pseudomonadota > Alphaproteobacteria > Sphingomonadales > Sphingosinicellaceae > Sandaracinobacteroides > Sandaracinobacteroides saxicola. The sequence goes on from NZ_CP059851.1 coordinate 1,643,206, forward strand.
TTCGGCTTCGGCGCTTGGCGGCAGCGGCAGGGGGTCGATCAACGCCAGCATGGCCCGGACGCGATCGGCGGCGTCGCCAAGCGCGGCGGCGCGGCGGAGTTGTGCGGCGAGCGGATCGTCGAGAAGGGTTCCTACCTCCACGCAGCGGATCCAGGCGGCGACGGCGCGGGCAAGCGCCGGGGACCGCTGCCCGGCGGCGGCGCGATGGCGCAGCGGCGCGAGCAGGCGCTGCGGCAGCTTCTGCGACCCGTCGATGGCGATCTGCGCGGTGCGGTGTGGGAGCGACGGGTTGGCGAAACGCGCCATCAACGCACGGCAATAGCCATCGAGGTCGAAGCCGGCGGACAGGCGCAGCGTGGACGCGCTTTCGTGCCACAGCGTTTCGATGAAGCGGCGGCGGGCGGCATCGGCGACGAATTCGTGCACGAACGCGATGCCGGCAAGGCCGCCGATATAGGCGATGGCGGAATGGGCGCCGTTCAGCAGGCGGAGTTTCGCCTGCTCCCAAGGGCGGACATCGCTGGTGAGGTGCACGCCGAGCGCCGGGAAATCCGGGCGTTCGCCGGCGAAACGATCCTGGATCACCCACTGCCAGAAGGGTTCGGTGCGGACGGTCGCCTGGTCCTCCACCCCCAGCGCGTGGGCGACGGCGGCGACGTCCCGGGGCGTCGTGGCGGGTACGATGCGGTCGACCATGGTCTCGGGAAAGGCGCCGCGCCGCACGATCCAGTCGGCCAGCGCCGGGTCGCTGACCTGGGCAAGAACGGCGGCCGCCAGGCGACCGCCGTTGCCGGGAAGATTGTCGCAGCTGATCGCGGTGAAAGGGGCGAGGCCGGCCGCGCGGCGCGCCGCCAGCCCCCGGGCGAGAAAGTCGGCGGCGTTGCCCTGCCCTGGCTGGTAGCCCTTTTCGGTGACCGTCAGCGTGACGAGGTGCGTGGCGGGATCGGCGAGCGCGGCCACGACCGCCGCCGGCTGTTCCGGCGCGACCAGCAGCCGCGTGAGGGCGCCGATGACGCGGGGGTCGCACCGCGGGCCGCCGGCCTCCACGAGGGTGTAGAGCCCGTCCTGCGGGTGCAGGCTGTCGCGGACGGCGGGGGAGCGCAGCGATACGCCGGTGATGCCCCAGCGTGCGTCCCCGCCGTTCAGCGCGGCTTCGAAGACGGGCGCCTGGTGAGCACGGTGGAAGGCGCCGACGCCGATGTGGACGACACCGCGGTGGATGGCGCGGCGGTCATAGCGGGGTGGCGGGCCCGGGCGGGTGCCGGGATGCAGGCGGGGGATCACCGGCGGACGTCGCGGTCGCCGCGGCGGAAGGCGGCGAGCTCGGCGGCGGTGGTCAGGCTGGCGTCACCCGACAGCCCATGTTTCAGGATGGAGAGCGCAAGGCCGGTCTCCGCCGCATGGGCAAGATCGGCCGGCCGTTCGGCAAGGGCGTGCAGCACGCCGGCGGCAAAGGCGTCGCCGCCACCGATGCGTTCCACCACCGGAAACTCGACCGCCGCCGTTTCGGCATGGCCGGCGCGGCTGTCGAGCCGGGCGGACAGGCGGTGCCGGTCGCTACCCAGGACGGTGCGGCGGGTGCCCGCGACGACGGCGAGGTTGGGGAAGGCGGCGAAGGCGGCCGCGACGGCGCGGTCATGATCGGCGACGGCGGTTTCGAGCAGCAGGGCGATGTCGCGCGCGTCGCCGAACAGGATGTCGGCGGCGGCGGCGAGCGGGCGCAGCAAGGCGGGTGCCAGATGCTCGCGGCCGGTCCACAGGCTGGCACGGTAGTTGCCGTCGAACGCGACCGGGATGCCGGCGTTGCGGGCGGCGGCGACGGCAGCCGATGCGGCGGCGGCGGGACCGGCGCCGAGCGCTGCGGTGATGCCGGAGAGATGCAGCCGCGACGCGCCGGCGAGCAGGGGCGGCCAACTGAAACTGTCGGCGTCGATGCCGGCGAAGGCGCTGCCGGCGCGGTCATAGACGATGTGGGCGGCGCGCAGCGAGGCGCCGGGAGTGAGGAAATAGAGGCCGAGGCGGCCATCGGCGAAGCGGCATCCCGTGGTATCGACGCCGTATCGGCGCAGGTGCTGGATCGCGGCATCACCCAGCGGGTTGGCCGGCAGGCGGGTGACATGGCGCGCCGGATGGCCGAGGCGGGCGAGCGCGATGGCGACATTGGCCTCTGCACCTGCGAAATGCGCGTTCACATATGAATCCTGCAGCAGCATGCTGCCGGCAGGGGCGGTCAGGCGCAGCAGCAGTTCGCCGAAACAGACGACGGGACCGGTTGTGGTCATCGCCCGACCGGGCGCGGTTCAGAGCGCGGCATAGCGCTGTCGTTCGGCGGCGACGCGGGCGCGGGCCTGTTCGACTTCGTGCACCTCGGTGGCGGCGAGCAGCGAATCGACGGCGCGCGAGAGGTGGGTGTGCATGGCGCGGCGGGCGGCCTCGGGATCGCGGCGGCGCAGCGCGTCGACGATGGCGCTGTGCTCGTCCTCCCGCGGGATGATGCCGGCCTGCTGCGCCTTCAGCGTCAGCAGTTTCGTTTGTGGCGAGCGGGCGCGGGCGGCCCACAGCGCCTCGACGGTATCGACCATCACGCTGTTGCAGGTGGCGGCGGCGATCTGGACATGGAAGCGCCGGTCGGCATCTTCGGACATGACGACGTCGCGCTCGTTCTCGCGGCGCATCTCGTCCACCAGAAGTTCGAGCGCGATGATCTGTTCGGGGGTGATGCGCGCGGCGGCGAGCGCGCAGACCTCGCTTTCGAAGGCGCGGCGGGCTTCCAGCAGCTCGAACGGGCCGACGTCGGTGGCGCCCGCGGTGCCGCCGACGGGCTGGTTGGCGGTGACATACACCCCGGAGCCGACCCGCACCTCGATCAGGCCGTCGAGTTCGAGGGCGATCAGCGCCTCCCTGACCGTGGGGCGGGAGACGGCATAGGTCTGGGCGAGGTCGCGTTCCGACGGCAGGCGTTTGCCCACCGCGAACTCGCCGCGAAGAATGCGCGCGGACAGGTCCTGCGCAACCCGTTCATAGAGCCGACCGGAGGGTGCCTTTTCGTTCATATGTCTTCCTATCTGGTCAGACCAATGTGGACAAGCCTGTTTTCGGCGGCTATCACGGGGTGAAGCGGGAGAGCAGCATGCACGCGATGTCCGGGATGCAGGTGGCGGACGAGGTCAAGCCACGGTCGCTGCCGTGCCTGACCATCCGGTCGGCCAAGGTGATCGTCTGTTCGCCCGGACGCAATTTCGTTACCCTCAAGATCGAGACGGATGCCGGAATATACGGCATCGGCGATGCCACACTCAATGGCCGCGAGAAAGCGGTTGTGGCCTATCTGGAAGAGCATGTCATCCCGACGCTGATCGGGCGCGATGCCCGGTCGATCGAGGATATCTGGCAGTTCCTGTACCGGGGCGCCTATTGGCGGCGCGGGCCGGTGACGATGCGCGCCATCGCCGCGGTGGATGTGGCATTGTGGGACATCAAGGGCAAGGCGCTGGGAACGCCGCTGTATGACCTGCTGGGCGGCAGGAGCCGTGACCGCATCATGGTCTATGGTCATGCCAATGGCTCGACCATTGAGGAGACGGTGGCGGCGGTGGGTCGCTACGTCGACGCCGGCTATCAGGCGGTGCGGGCGCAATGTGGTGTGCCGGGCGTGAAGCTGGCCTATGGCGTAGGGCGCGGCGATCTTTATTATGAGCCGGCCGACAGCCAGTTGCCGACGGAAACCAGCTGGTCGACGGCCCGCTATCTGGGCTTCATCCCCAAGCTGTTCGACCGGCTTCGCGAGGTCCATGGCTTCGACGTGCACCTGCTGCACGATGGCCATCACCGGATGACCCCGCTGGAGGCGGCACAGCTGGGCCGGTCGCTGGAGCCGCACCGGCTGTTCTGGCTGGAGGATGTGACCCCGGCCGAAAACCAGGAGGCCTTCCGGCTGATCCGGCAGCATACGGTAACGCCGCTGGCTGTGGGGGAGATTTTCAACACCATCTGGGACGCCAAGGACCTGATCCAGCACCAGCTGATCGACTATATCCGGATGACCGTGGTGGGGTCGGGCGGGATCACCCACCTGCGCCGGGTGGCCGATTTCGCCGCGCTGTGGGGCGTGCGCACCGGGGCGCACGGGGCGACCGACCTGTCCCCGGTGACGATGGGCGCGGCGCTGCATTTCGACAGCTGGGTGCCGAACTTCGGCATCCAGGAGTATATGCGCCACAGCCCGGAAACGGACGCCGTGTTCCCGCACGCCTATGGCTTCGAGCGGGGCTTCATGACGCCTGGCGAGGCGCCGGGACATGGCGTGGACATCGATGAGGCGCTGGCGGCGAACTATCCCTATCGGCCGATGCAGCTGCCCGTGGCGCGGCTGGAGGACGGGACGATGTGGAACTGGTGAGGCGCGTGTCGGGATCGTGAAAACGGCGGCTTTCCGAGGGGAAGGCCGCCGTTTCCTTTTTTGGCTGCCGCGGCCGGGCGGCGGGTCAGAAATTCGCCCGCACCCCGAAGGTCAGGTTGATGCCGTTCTTGAAGGCATTGTCGACGCGCGATTTCTCGTCGCCATATTTGCCGTCCTTCTGGCGGGCGAACTGGAAGGTCCGCGTGTTCGTCAGGTTCTGCGCGTCGATCCTGAATTCGATGTTTTTGGTGACCTTGTAGCCGGCGGAGGCATCGAGGTAGCCGCGACCGTTCGACCAGATCTGCGTATCGATGCCGTTGTTCTGCGTCAGGAAGGAGGTGACATTGCCGCCTTCGAACTGTTCGGCGCGATAGGTGTAGGAGGCGCGCAGCGACAGCGGGCCCTTTTCGTAATAGACCGTGCCGCTGAGCGTGTATTTCGGCAGGATCCGCAACCGCTGCTTGGTGCCATCGGTCGCCGTCCAGGGCAGATCGGCGGTGCTGATCAGCGTGAGGCTGCCGATCAGGCCGAGGCCGTCGAACGGCTGCGGCAGGAAGCGGAGCTGTTGCTGATAGGCGAATTCGAAGCCCTTGACGGTGTAGCGGTCGAGGTTGACCGGACGGTTGACGGTGAAGGGCTCGTTCGGATTGACGCCATTTCCCGTGTTGATCGGGGAGGAAAAGAGCGAATCGGGAATGCCGAGCGTGCTGAAGGGAATGTTGGTCTCGGTCTGCTGGACCGGGCGGTTGGTGATGACCTTGGTGAAATAGCCGGCGCTGAGCACGCCGCCGCGGTCGAAATACCATTCACCGATGAAATCCCAGTTGCTGGCATATTGCGGTGCCAGGTCCGGATTGCCGATGGTGATCGAGGCGATGCCCGGGTTGGGAATGCTGACCGGGCTGGAGATCAGGCGCAGCGAGCTGCGCGTCAGCGTGCGGCCGTACAGCACCCGCGCGAGGATGGTATCCGTGACATTGTACACGGCCGAGGCCGAGGGCAGCCAGTTCTTGTAGCCGCCGCGGATGTTCACCGGTGTGGCGACGCCGGCGCGCAGGGCGAAGTTGTTGATGTCGGTGGTGGTGTCGACATAGCGCAGGCCGACATTGCCGCGCAGCGTGTTGCCGAACAGCTCGGTGCGGAAATCGGTCTGCACGAACAGGGCCTTGATGCGCTCGACCGTCTTGAAGGAGGTGCTGGCATCGAACGGCGCGGAGGCGTTGGCGCTGTCGATGTTGAGCGTGTTTTCCAGATAGTCGCGGCTGACGAACAGCCACGACGTGGGCGCATTGGCCGAGCCCTGGTTGCTGAACCCGCTGAGGTTGAGCGGGGTCAGGATCGTCTGGAAATAGGCTGCTTTCTGCGCCGGCGTGAGGGCGCCGAAGCGGCCGACGCCCGGCACGACGAACTGGCTGAGCGGATTGGCGGGGTCATTGGCGCCGTTGCCGAACGAGCTGCGCTGAAGCTCCTTCGTCGATTCGGTATAGGCGCCACCGATCTTCAGCTTGCCGTCGAACGCGCCCCAGCCCCAATCATATTCGACGACCAGGCGGGCATTGCGCTGGAGATCCTTTTCCTGGGTGCGGAAACCGGTCAGCAACAGCTCGCGATAGCTGGTGGCGTCCAGCAGGCTGCGGTTGGTCGACAGGGTGGGAAAGAAGGGGTCGGTCGCGGAATCGAAGGTGATCGTGTGCAGCGCATCGAGGCCGTTGATGATCGCCGTGTTGTCCGACCGTTCCGCCTTGCTGCGGGACTGGCCGGCCTGCGCCACCAGGGTGAGGTCCTCCGTCAGCTTGAAGCGGCCGTTCAAGGTGATGTTGAAGAATTCCGTGCGCGACTTGGTATAGACATCGGCATTCTGCAGCGTGACGTTGCCGAAGCTGCCCTGAAGCTTGCCATTGGCATCGACGGAGGGCTTCAGCGGAACCCAGGCCGGGATGTTCGTGCTGGAGATCGCGCCGTTGCTGACCAGGAAATTGGGATTGAAGGCCGGTCCCTGCGCGATCCGGATGGAGCCGCGGGTGGGGAAGCCGAGGATGTGGCGCTGAAACTCGTCGTCGAGCTTTGAATAGAGCATGTCGAGGCTGACATCGACGCGGTCGGTCTTCCACTGCAACGAGGCGTTGCCGCCCCAGCGTTCGCGCTCGTTCTGCGTCGCCACGGAACGGAACAGCCGCGGGACGAGCGCTTCGGACAGGTCCGCGCGGGACACGCCGTTCAGGTTGGCGGCGGGGTTGGTGTAATCCAGGCGGAAGGTATCGAGGCCATTCGTGCCGCCGGGCGGCGGGGTGACGCTGGCACCGCCGCGCAGGTCGTTGAATGCAGAGTTGGGGTTGAAGCGGACGTTGGCCGCCTCGCTGTAATACATGCCGGTCGATTCGAAGCCGCCGCGACGGTTGCGGTTGCCCGACTTCGCGACGCCGATCAGGATGCCGAAATCGCCGAAGTTGCCGCTGACCAGCAGGTTGCCGCGCGGGTTCCAATATTTGGACAGCGTGTTGTACTGCCCCGACACACCACCGGAAATCTTCAGGCCGGGGCGGTCGAAGGGTTTGGGCAGGCGCAGGTTGACGACGCCGGCGACGCCGCCCTCCTCCAATTCCGCCAGCGGCGTCTTGATGACGTCGGCCCGTGCGAACAGTTCGGAAGGGAAAACGTCATAGTTGAAGTCCCGGGTGGAACCGCCGATGTTCGTCGAGGAGGTGGTCTTGATCTGCGCGCCGTTCAGCGTGGTCAGCGTGAATTCGGCGCCAAGGCCGCGCAGCTGGATGCGGTTGCCTTCGTTGCTTTCGGAATTGCGCACCATCTCGATGCCGGGAATGCGCTGCAACGCTTCGGCGATGTTCTGCGTGGGGAATTTGCCGATATCCTCGGCGACGATCGAATCGACGACGGCGATGGCCTGGCGCTTGATGTCGAGGCCGGCCTCGAGACTGGCGCGGAAGCTGGTGACGACGATGTCGTCAGGCTCGGGCGCCGGCGGTGTGGCAGGGACCGGCGCGGTCGTTGCCGGCGGTTTGGACGCGGCGGGGGCGGGTTTGGCCGGTGCCGCCTGCGCGTGCAGTGGTGACACGATCATCATGGACATGGTCAGCGCGGTTGCGCCCATCAGGTGCCGTTTCACCACATTCTCCCCTTATTTGATATTTTGGTATGACCAGTTTAATGACATATTGAGTATGTGGTCAAGCCTCTATCACAGATATTCGCTGGACATGGGCAATTCACCAGCGCATCTGGTCTGACCATTGCCGGGATGCGGAGCGGACATGCGTGAAATGAAAAGCGAAGACCTGCCGGTCGATGCCGACCGTGCCACCTTGCTGGGGCGGGTGTTGCTGCCGGCCGGGCCATCGCCCGTTGCGGTGCGGGACGGGCGGGTGATCGACCTTTCCGGGCAGGCGCCGACGCTGCGTGACCTGGTGGAAACCACCGCCTGGCACGGGCGCGGCGTCGATGCCGGGCCGATGGACGGGGCGCCGCTGCTCAGCCCCATCGACCTGCAATGCGTGAAGGCGGCGGGCGTGACCTTTGCCCTGTCCGCCATCGAGCGCGTGATCGAGGAGCGGGCGCGCGGCGACGCTGCGGCGGCGGACGCCATCCGGGGGGGACTGGAGACGCGCATCGGCAACGACATCCGCAGCGTGCGGCCGGGATCGGAGGCGGCGGCGGCGCTGAAGGCGGCACTGATTGCGGACGGCCTGTGGTCGCAATATCTGGAGGTGGCGATCGGGCCGGACGCGGAGGTGTTCACCAAGGCACCGGTGCTGTCCACGGTGGGGCATGGCGCGGACATCGGCATCCGGTCCGATTCGCACTGGAACAATCCGGAGCCGGAGGTGGTGCTGATCGTCAACCGCGCCGGCGTGCCGGTGGGGGCGACGCTGGGCAACGACGTGAACCTGCGCGATTTCGAGGGGCGGTCGGCGCTGCTGCTTGGCAAGGCGAAGGACAATAATGCCTCTTGCGCGCTGGGGCCGTTCATCCGCCTGTTCGATGCGCATTTCACGCTGGACGATGTCCGCGATGCCGAGCTGACGCTGACGATCGAGGGCAGCGACGGCTATGTGCTGCGCGGTGCCAGCTCGATGAAGCAGATCAGCCGCGATCCGCTGGAACTGGTGCGGCAGGTGATGAGCGAACATGACTATCCGGACGGCTTCGTGCTGTTTCTAGGCACGCTGTTCGCGCCGACGCAGGATCGCGACGATGCGGGCCGGGGGTTCACCCACAAGGAGGGCGATATCGTGACCATTTCATCGCCGCGGCTGGGCACGTTGCGCAATCGGGTCACCAGCTGTGGCGCGGCGGCGCCCTGGGCGTTCGGCATCTCGGATCTGATGCACAACCTTGGCGCCCGCGGGCTGCTGACGGAGGGCCGTTCGTGAACCTGACCCACTATATCGGCGGCCACTTCGTCGCCGCGGACCCGGTGTTCGAAAGCCTCAACCCGTCGGACACGGATGATGTCGTCGCGCGCTATCCGGCGGGCGGGGCGGGCGAGGTGGATGCCGCCGTCGGGGCCGCGCGGGCCGCCTTTCCCGCCTGGTCGATGGCATCGCCGGAGGTGCGCGCCGACCTGCTGGACAAGGTCGGCGCCACGCTGATGGCGCGGGCGGCCGAGCTGGGCACCCTGCTGGCGCGGGAGGAAGGCAAGACCCGCGCCGAGGGGACGGGCGAGGTGATGCGGGCGGCGCGCATCTTTCGCTATTTCGCCAGCGAAGCGCTGCGGCGGCATGGGCAGACGCTTGAATCGACGCGGCCGGGCCTGGATGTCGCCACCTATCGCGAGGCGGTGGGGGTGATCGGGCTGATCACGCCATGGAATTTCCCCATCGCGATCCCGGCGTGGAAGGCGGCGCCGGCGCTGGCGTTCGGCAACACGGTGGTGCTGAAGCCGGCGAACCCGACTCCGGCGATCGCGCATGCGCTGGCGACGATCATCCATGAATGCGGCGCTCCGGCGGGCGTGTTCAACATGGTGCTGGGCCAGGGGGGGGTCGGGTCGGCACTGGTCGATCATGCCGGGGTGGACGCGGTTTCCTTCACGGGCTCCCAGGCGGTGGGCGGCAGGGTGGCGGCGGCCGCGGTGGCGCGGCAGGCGCGCGTGCAGCTGGAGATGGGGGGCAAGAACCCACTGGTGGTGCTGGCCGATGCCGACCTGGAGCGGGCGGTAACAATCGCGCTGGATGGCGGGTTCTTCCAGACCGGGCAGCGCTGCACGGCATCGTCGCGCGTGATCGTGGAGGATGCGCTCCACGACCGTTTCGTGGCGGCGCTGGCGGAGCGGGCAGCGGCGTTGCGGGTGGGCCATGCGCTGGAGGCGGACACGCAGGTGGGGCCGGCGGCGAGCGAGGCGCAATTCGAGCGGAACCTGCGCTATGTGGCGATCGCCACCGGCGAGGGCGGACGACTGGTGACCGGTGGCACGGCGCTGCGCCTGGCGACGCCGGGTTATTTCATGGCGCCGACGCTGATCGCCGATACCGCGCCGGACATGCGGATCAATCGCGAGGAGGTGTTCGGGCCGCTGGTGTCGACGGTCAGGGTGCGGGATTATGAGGAGGCGCTGGCGATGGCCAACGCCGGCAACTTCGGGCTGTCGGCCGGAATCGTCACGACGAGCCACGCCCGCGCGCGCCATTTCCGCCGGCACGTGCGCGCCGGCATGGTGATGGTCAACCTGCCGACGGCGGGGGTGGATTATCATGTGCCATTTGGCGGAACGCGCGGTTCCAGCTATGGTGCGCGTGAGCAGGGGTTCGCCGCGGTCGAATTCTATACGCAAATGAAAACGGTGTATTCCGGGGACTGACGAGGGGCGAACATGGGGTTGTCAACGCTCGATCTGGCGATTGTCATCACCTATGGCCTGTTCATCTTCGGGCTGGCGCAATATATTTCGCGCGAGAAGGCGGGCGCCGGGCCGAAGGATACGACCGATTATTTCCTGGCGTCGCGCAACCTGCCCTGGTGGGCGATCGGCGCGTCGCTGATCGCCTCGAACATCTCGGCCGAACAGATCGTCGGCATGTCGGGGTCCGGGTTCGCGATCGGGCTGGCCATCGCTTCCTATGAATGGATGGCGGCGCTGACGCTGTTGATCGTGGGCAAATATTTCCTGCCGATCTTCCTGAAGAACGACATCTTCACCATGCCGCAGTTCCTGGAACGGCGGTACGGCACCAACATCCGCACGCTGATGGCGCTGTTCTGGCTGGTGCTCTACGTGTTCGTGAACCTCACCTCGATCATCTGGCTCGGTTCGATCGCGGTGACGAAAGTGGCGGGCGTGGACCAGGATATCGCGCTGGCGGGGCTCGGGCTGTTCGCGCTGGTCTATCAGCTGCGCGGCGGGCTGAAGGCGGTGGCGCTGACCGATATCGTTCAGGTGACGCTGCTGGTGCTGGGCGGGCTGACGATCACCGGCCTGGCGCTGCACCAGTTGGGTGGCAGCGGCGGCATCGTGGCGGGGTTCGACCGGCTTGTGACCGAGGTGCCGGGGCATTTCCACATGATCCTGACCCCCGATAACCCCTTCTACAAGGACCTGCCGGGGATTTCGGTGCTGATCGGCGGCATGTGGATCGCCAACCTCAGCTATTGGGGGTTCAACCAATATATCATCCAGCGCGCGCTGGCGGCGAAGTCTCTGGCGGAGGCGCAGAAGGGCGTGCTGTTCGCGGCCTTCCTGAAGCTGCTGATGCCGGTGATCATCGTGCTGCCGGGCATCGCCGCGGTGCTGCTGGCGCCCGACATCGCGCGGCCGGACGAAGCCTATCCCACCTTGATGCGGCTGCTGCCGACAGGGCTGCTGGGGCTGGTGTTCGCGGCGCTGGTGGCGGCCATCGTTGCCTCCACCGCATCGAAGATCAATTCGGTGGCGACGATCTTCACGCTGGATGTCTATGCCAAGATCGGCAAGGCGGAGGCCGGCCCGGCGCGCGAGAAGCATCTGATCATGGTGGGCCGTATCGCCGCCGCCGTGTCGATCCTGATCGCCATCGCCACGGCACGGCCGCTGCTGGGCAGTTCGGACCAGGCCTTCCAGTTCATCCAGGAGTTTTCCGGCTTCTTCACGCCGGGCATCACGGTGATCTTCCTGCTGGGCCTGTTCTGGAAGCGCGCCAATGAAGCCGGCGCGATCAGCGCGGCGGTGGCGTCGGTGGCGCTCTCCTATGCCTTCAAGACGGGGCTGCCCGCCCTGCCCTTCATGGACCGGATGGGTCTCGTCTTCCTGGCCTCGCTGGCGCTGGCGGTCGTCGTCTCGCTGCTGACGCGTCCGTCCAAGGGCGGCGACACGATCGACACGGCAAGCGTGAGCTATGCCACGCGGACGAGTTTCAACATCGGCTCGGGCGTGGTGATCGCGATCCTGATCGCGCTCTATGCCACCTGGTGGTGAGATCGCCTCCACCATGCCTTGACCGGGGTGCAGTTGAGCGCTGAATCCTGCCTTTATGCAGCGAGAAACTGCCCTTGACTCGCGATCTTCTGGTAGGTACCGGTAACTACCAGAAGCACAGAGATGGATGGTCGGTTTCGACAGGTCGACGCGCACCTGGTTGGTTGCCGCACATATCCATCGTTCAACGGGATCGTCGTCATGGCACGATTGAAAATCGCATATGTCGGCGGCGGGAGCACACGTGCCCCCGGCACCAACCTTGCGTGGATCAAGCAGCATGCGAATTTCAGCGGGTCTGAAATCGTGCTGGTTGACCTTCATCGGGAGCATCTCGGCATCGTCACGACACTTGCGAACCGGATGGCGCGGGCCGCTGGCGCCGACCTGAGGTTCACATCGACGACCAGTCTGGAGGAAGGGCTGCGGGATTGCGATGTCGTCCTCACCAGCTATCGCCCCGGCGGGTTCGAGGCACGTCACCTGGATGAGAGCATCCCGTTGAAGCATGGCGTCATTGGCCAGGAGACTCAGGGACCCGGCGGTTTCTTCATGGCGCTGCGATCCATTGAGGTGATGAAACGGATTACCGAGGTCATGGCGCGGGTATGCCCGCAGGCGTGGCTGTTCAACTACACCAATCCGGTGAACATCGTGGCGCAGGCCGTGACGCTGCATAGCGACCGCAAGATCGTGTCGCTGTGCGAAGGGCCGATCGTCTTTCCCGAATGGATCTGCATGTGCGCGGGCCTGCCCACCGACAGGCTCGACGTGGCGATGATCGGGCTCAATCACGGATCATGGGGTGTGCGCCAGCTTCATGATGGCGTCGACCTTATCGAGAAGGTGCGGCCGCTGGCGCCCGAAATCATGGCGAATGACAGGGTGCCGCTGGCGGTGAAGCGCATGATCGACATCAGCCTGCGCACGGGTCATGTCGCGGCCCAATATTACATGTATTATTATTTCCGCGACGAGATCCTGGCAGAACTGAAGGCCGCGCCGATGACACGGTCGCAGGCCATCATGGCGAAGACCGACGAAAACTGGCGGCACTATGCCGAGCAGGCCATGTCCGACGCGCCCGTCCTTGACCCGGACAGGTCGCGCAGCAGCGTCGACGAGATGGAAATCGCCATCGACATCATGGATGCGATGTACAACGACCGCGGCGAGACATGGCATGTCAACGTGCCCAATCACGGTGCCATCCCGAACCTGGCCGACGACATGGTCGTGGAGGTGCCCGGCGTCGTCGATCGCCAGGGCATCCGGCCGATCGCATCCGGGCCTATCCCGCCGCCCGTGGCCGGGATCACCCACATGCTGGCCGAATATCAGTATCTGACCGCCAAGGCGGCGTGGGAGGGCAACCGCCACCAGGCGTTGCAGGCGCTGATGAGCAACCCGCTGGTGATGTCGGCCAACAAGGCCGAGGCCATCTATGACGAAATGGCGAAGGCGCATCGCGCCCATCTGCCCGCCCGGCTGCTCGCTTAGGGGCATGTCGTGAAAACCCGTGTTTACGACGATCATGCCGCGTTGAGCAGGGGGGCGGCCCTTGCGCTGGCGCAGGCCATTGGCGAAAAACCGGATCTTAACATCGTTGTCGCGACCGGCAGCACGCCGATGGACAGCTATGCGGAACTGGCGGCGATGCAGCGCAGGGGCGAGGTCAACTGCCGGCGACTGCACGTGTTTCAGCTCGATGCCTATCTGGACGTTGCCGATGATGACCCGCGGTCGCTCTATGGCTGGATGAAGCGTTCGTTTCTCGATCCGCTGGAGATCCCGGATGAAAGAGTATTCCGGATGGATCGCGGAAACGCCGATCCTCAGCGGAACTGCGACGCCCATGCCGCCCTGGTGCGCGCGCGCGGCGGTTATGATATCGCCGTGCTCGGCCTGGGGCCCAACGGCCATCTGGCGTTCAACGAACCGCCCTCGATGCGCGATGCGCCCACCCGTGTCGTGCCGCTCAGCGAGGAGTCCATCGTCAGCAACGCGCGCTATTGGGGCGGGCGCGACCGCGTGCCGCCGCTTTCGGTGACGGCAGGCATGGACCTGCTGTTGGCAGCGAAGACGCTGATGCTGCTGGTCAGCGGCGAGGGCAAGCGCGAGATCCTGCGCAGGACAATGGCCGGCCCGGTCACGCCGATGGTGCCGTCGTCGTATATCCGGGAGACTGCGCGAAGCCTTGTCCTTGCGGACAAGGCGGCACTTGGGGAAAGCCTTGTCCATGCCTGATCCGAGAAGCCTTGTGCTTGGGTTGGACGGGGGTGGCAGCAAGACGGTTGCCTTCGTCTGCGACGACACGGGGCATGTTCTGGGATATGCACGGGGGGGCGCCAGCGAAATCTACACCAGAGGCGAGGCCGCCTTTTCGACGATCTCGCGGACCGTCCAGGACGCGCTCGATCAGGCCGGACTTTCGCCGGACGACCTTCGCGCGGCGACCTATTCGCTGGCGGGTGTCGACTGGCCCGAAGATGCTGTTTTCGTGCGGGAACGGCTTTCCCGATCCCCTCGCTGCGCGATCGAGGTGCGCAATGACGCGGTCGGCGCGCTTGATGGCGCCATCCCGCAGGGCCCGGCGGTCGTCGTCGCCTGCGGCACAAGCTGCGGCATCGCCAGCCGCAACGCGGCGGGCGGAAACTGGCATTCGGGCTTCTGGCAACATCCATTGGGATCCTATGAGCTGGGGCTGAAGGCGCTGCAGGCGATCTGCCTTGGGCACCAAGGGATTGCACAGCCGACCGCGCTTGCCCCCCTGGCGCTCGACACGCTGCGGCTGCCGCATGTCGAGGCGCTGCTGCACCGCGTGACGCGCCGCGAAAATCCCGAAATCCTGCTGCTGGCGCGATTGACCCCGCTGCTGTTCGATGCCGCCGAAGCAGGCGATCCTGTCAGCCGGGCAATCGTGACCGAGCATGGCGCGGGGCTGGGCCGGATGGCGGCGGCGGCGGCGCGGCAGGTGGGCATTTCCGGCCAGGCGATGAAGGTGGCGCTGACCGGCGGGGTCTTTCGCCACGCATCATCGCTGTTGCCGACCGTGGTGCTCGATTCGATGCGTCAGGCTGAAGCGCAGATCGAGCCCGTTACCCCGTTCGGCGAGCCCGTGCTGGGCAGCGTGATCGACGCGCTGCGGCGGATCGGCGTGCCGATCACGGCGCCGGTCCTGAAAAATCTGTGCCGTTCGATGCCAACTGCCGCCTATTTCGATACGGTGGCCTGATCAGGTCCGGCATGGAGAATTGACATGAACAGCGCGACGCACCCGATGGCGATCGGCGAACCGGCGCTTGCCGGCGGCGACGGCCTTCCGCTGCACGTCCGGCTGAAGGACGAGATCATCCGCGGTGTGCGCAGCGGACGGTTCCAGGCCGGGTCACCCATCCTGTCGGAACGTGAGCTTTGCGAGCATTATGCCGTGAGCCGGACCACGGTGCGCAAGGCGATCGCAGACCTTGTCCACGCCGGCTGGCTCTATTCGGTATCGGGCAAGGGCACTTTTGTCGCGAGCCCGCCGCTCAAGCAGGAGATCGAGCCGTTGGTCGGCTTCAGCGCGGACCTCCGCCGCCAGGGGCTGTCGGTCGAGACGCGTGTGCTGACATTCCAGCGGATCGACGCCGACGATGACCTGGCGCGGTTGCTGGATGTCCGCGCCGGCTCCGCCATCGTGCAACTGTCGCGCTTGCGGCGGGTCGCCGGCAGCCCGATGGCGGTGCAGACGGTGTTCATTCCCGAGCACCGCTGCCCCGGCATCCTTGGCTTCGATCTCGCGGCGCGGTCGCTCTATGATATCCTGAGGCAGGACTATGACCTGCGGCTGACATCGGGAACGACATCCATCGAGGCGGGATTGGCCGATGGCTGCGAGCGGGATCATCTTGAGCTTCCCGACCCATCGCCGGTCCTGCGGACACAACAGGTGACGCTGCTCGACGATGGCAGCACGATCGAACTGTGTCGATCAAGCTTCCACGGGCGCCATTTTTCGCTGCATATGTCGGGCGCGCAGGCAAGGGTTGCCGCGATCAGCCAGGATATGCCGCTCGGACATATTTCGCATACCACAGCCCCGAATCCTTTATGCGCCGCTTCTGCCCGTCCTTGAAATCGACGTGGACGAGGCCGAAGCGTTGCGAGTAGCCCTCGGCCCATTCGAAATTGTCGAGCAGGCTCCAGGCATGATAGCCGCGCACGGGAACGCCGTCGGCAATGGCATCGGCGACGGCGGCGAGGTGATCGCGATAATAGGCCACGCGGCGGGCGTCGCGGATGCGACCGCTGGCGTCGGGGCCGTCGTTGAAGGCGGCGCCATTCTCGGTGATCTCGATCGGGGTGCCGCCGAAGACTTGGTTCATGCGGTTGAGGATCATGCGGATGCCCCGCGGATAGACGATCCAGTCCATGTCCGTGCGCTGGTAACGGTCGTTGTCCGGCACGAAGGACCAGCGCGCCTTGGTCTCCAGGCCGGGGATGTCGGTCTCGGTCTTGTCTTCAGTCGCCGTCATCGGCGAATAGTAATTGATGCCCGCGAAATCGAGCGGTTCGCGCAGCAGTTTCTCGTCGCCCGCCTGCCAGCCGAGCAGCGCCTCTTGCCGGTCGGCGGGGAACAGGCCCCGCGGATATTGACCGGTCATCGTTGTGCCCGCGAAGATCAGGTTGGTGAACTTGTCGAAGCGCTGCGCCGCCGCCTGGTCCGCCGCGCTGTCGCTGCCCGGGATGATCGGCGAGACATTGAAGGCGCCGCCGAATTTCAGCCCGGCGTTGCCGCTGCGCATGGCGCGCACGGCGGCGCTGTGTGCCAGGTTGACGACATGCACCGCGCGCAGGAAGGAGGCCGGATCCTTGCGCCCCGGTGCGTGCACGCCGTCCCAATAGCCGAGCGACAGGAAGGCCATCGGCTCGTTGAACATCGCCCAGTTCCGGATGCGGTCGCCGAGCGAGCGACCCATGATCGCGGCATAGTCAGCAAACCGCCCGACCATGTCGCGGCTGGGCCAGCCGCCGGCGTCCTCCAGCGCCTGCGGCAGGTCCCAGTGATAGAGCGTCGGCAGCGGCCGGATGCCCGCCTTCAGCAGCGCGTCGGTGAAGCGGCTGTAGTGATCGAGGCCCTTCTGGTTGGGTGCGCCGCTGCCGGTCGGCTGGATGCGCGGCCAGGCGATGGAGAAGCGATAGGATTTGAGGCCGAGCCGCTGCATCAGCGCGATGTCCTCGGCCGTGCGGTTGTAGCTGTCGCAGGCGACATCGCCGGTATCGCCATTCTTCACCTTGCCCGGCGTATGGGAAAAACGGTCCCAGATCGATGGCCCGCGACCGTCCTGCCCGACCGCGCCCTCGACCTGATAGGCGGCGGTGGCGGCGCCCCACAGGAAGCCCGCGGGAAAGCGCCGGCGGGGCGCGGCGACGACGCCCGCCTGCGGCAGCAGCAGCGCGCCGCCCAGCCAGGCCCCGGTTTTCAGCAGATCACGCCGTTCCATGCCATTTTCCTTTGCCGATTTCACCAATTTGCTTGTAATCGGTCTGACCAATTTATAAAGCCTGTCAAGACCCCGGGCCACGGAACGGCATCGGGGCGGGGATGGGACAAGGATCATGGCCGGCGGTCTGCACGGAAAACGCGCCCTGGTGACCGGTTCGGCCGGCGCCATCGGTTCCGCCGTGGCCCGCGCGCTGCGGGCGGCTGGGTGCGAGCTGCTGCTGCTGGACCGCGATGCCGTGGCGAACAATGCGCTGGCGGCGGCGCTGGGTGGCGAGGCCATGGCGGTCGACCTGGGCGACGCGGCGGCGGTGGCGGCGGTGGCCGGAACGGTGGGCACGGTCGACATCCTGGTGAACAACGCCGGCATCCTATCCAACAGCAAGATTGCCGCGACCGAGCTCGAGGACTGGCGACAGGTGCAGGCGGTGAATGTGGAGGCGGCGCTGATCCTGTCGAAGGCGGTGCTGCCGCACATGCGCGCGCGACGCTGGGGGCGGATCATCAACCTGTCCTCCTATGCCGCCAAGTCCGGCGGGCTGACGGCGGGGACGGCCTATTCGGTGTCGAAGGCGGCACTGATCGGCCTGACCTTTTCGATCGCGCGCGAAACCGCGGGCGAGGGCGTGACCGCCAATGCGGTCGCGCCGGCCTATGTCATGTCTCGCATGATTTCGGAGCAGCTGACACCGGCCCAACGCGCGGCGCAGCTGGCGGCGATCCCAGTGGGGCGTTTCTGCGATCCGGAGGAGGTGGCGCATGCGGTGCTGTTCCTCGCCTCGCCGCTGGCGGGGTTCATTACCGGCGAAGTGATCGACATGAATGGCGGGCTGCACTTTGACTAAGGCGCTCGCCCTGCTGCTCGCGCTGCTCACCCTGTCGGCGTGCGACCGGGCGGAGACGAACGGCAAGGTGGTGGTGACCGTCTGGACGGAATATTCCGCGGCGCCGCAGAAGCCGGTGTTCGAGGCCATCGTCGCCGAGTTCAACCGCACGCACCCGGGCATCGAGGTGCGCCACACCGGTTTCGAGAACACGCCCTATGAAACGACACTGAAGACCGCCTTCGCCGGCGGCAAGCCGCCCGACATCGTCGAGATGAACGGCGGCGCGAACGCGTTCCAATATGCCCGCGCCGGGCTGCTGGCCGACCTGACGGATTTCGTCGCACCGATCCGGCCCCGCATCGCCGCCGGGATGGAACCGGCGTTTGACTATCGCGGCCGTGCCTATGGCATTCCGTGGCAGCTCTCGATCGGCAATCTGCTGTGGTACAATCCGGCGATGCTTCGCGCGCGCGGCATCGATCCGAACAGGCTGGCGACATGGAACGGCTTCCTGAGCGCCGCCGAGCGCTTCAAGGCGCAAGGCCTGGCCCCCATCGCGTTCGGCAATCGCGAGGGGTGGCCGGGCAATCACCTGTTCACCCATTTCTCGCGCCGGCTGATGACGACCGCGCAATATACCGCGATTGCCACCCGCACCTTCGACCCGACGGTCACGTCCGATTTCGGCTGGGACGATCCGGTGCCGGTGCGCGCCTGGGCGCTGTATCGCGACCTGCGCGACCGCGGATTGTTCACCGCGGGCTATCTGTCAGACGATACGCCGGCCGCCAGCAGCCTGTTTTTGAACGGCAAGGTACCCTTTTATTTCATGGGGTCCTGGTTCATCGGCGATGTGGAGGTGCAGGGCGGCACGACGCCGATCGATGTGACGATGTTTCCCACGGTCGATGGCGCGCCGGGCAAGTCGGGCGATCTCGTCACCAACACCCTCGTCTTCACGCTGACCAAGGCGTCGAAACAGCCCGAGGCGGCGAAGCTGTTCCTCGCCTATCTGACCACGGAGCCGGTGCAGCGCAAATGGGCCGAAGGCGTGCAGGGCCTGGTGCCCTATCGCTATGACACGCGCGGCTGGAGTTTAAAGCCGCTGCTCAGGAAGGTCGCGGCGCTTTATGCCAGCGCGACCTCGGCCGCGCCATTCCTCGACATGCTG
The DNA here is from genome assembly GCF_014117445.1 of Sandaracinobacteroides saxicola. Taxonomy (NCBI): domain Bacteria; kingdom Pseudomonadati; phylum Pseudomonadota; class Alphaproteobacteria; order Sphingomonadales; family Sphingosinicellaceae; genus Sandaracinobacteroides; species Sandaracinobacteroides saxicola. Next base: position 1,662,493 of record NZ_CP059851.1, read on the forward strand.
GAGGACCAGTCGTGCAACGTACCGGGCATCTGGGACGGCAGCGTTGCGGTGCTGACCGGGCAGCTGAGCCCGCAGGAAGCGGGCGCGATGCACGAGAAGTGCGTCAAGCAACTGGAGCGCGCCAATGGCTGGCGCTAGGCGGCGCAAACGCCAGATCGGTCCGTTCGCGATGTTCATCGCACCGGCATTCCTGTTCTACACGCTCTTCTGGATCGTGCCGATGCTGGGCGCCGTGGGCATCAGCCTGACCCATTGGGACGGCATCGCCTGGTCGACGCTGCGCTTCGCCGGGTTCGACAATTATGTGCAGCTGACGGGCGATCCGATCTTCTGGGGGTCACTGGGGAACAACCTCGCCTTTGTCGCCGCCGCGCTCGGCATCATCGTGCTGCTCGCGCTTGTCGTCGCCCTGATCCTTGATGCAAAACCCCGGGGGCATGGCGCGTTCGCGACGGTCCTGTTCATGCCGATCGTGCTGTCGAACGTCGTCATCGGCCTGTTGTTCACGCTGCTCTTGAGCCCGACCTCAGGCCTGGTCGGCACGCAGGTGCAGTGGCTCGGCGATCCCGACACCGCGATCTGGAGCGTGCTGGGCGTCTATGTCTGGCGCGATCTCGGCTTTTCGGTGCTGCTGTTCCTCGCCGGGCTCCAGGCCGTGCCGCGCGACCTGATCGAGGCGGCGCGCGTGGACGGCGCGGGGCCGTTCCGGACGATCCGCCACATCTCGCTGCCCTCGATCCGCGAGGTCGCGGTCGTCGTAAGCGTGCTCGCTGTCACCAACGCCTTCCTGCTGTTCGACCTGGTGATCGTGATGACCGGCGGCGGACCCTATCATGCCAGCCAGGTGCTCGCGACATACATGTACAACCAGGGCTTCACGCGCGGCGTGCTCGGCTATGGCTCGGCGATCGCGGTGGTGCTGTTCGGAATCGTGCTCGCGGTCACCTCGGTGCAGCTGCGGCTGACGCGCGGGCGGGCCGCGGCCTGATGCCGTTCCGTGCCTATCCGCTGCCGGCGCGCGTCGCGGCGATGCTGCTGATCCTTGTGCTCACCGCCTCGGTCCTGCTGCCGTTCGCGTGGATGGTGGTGACGTCGTTCAAGTCGACCACCGAATTCGCGCGCAACCCGTTCGGCCTGCCAGCGGTGTGGCAGCTCGGCAATTTCGCCGATGCCTGGGCGACGGGGCATTTTGTGAGGCTCTACACCAATTCGCTGGTCATCACGCTGACCTCGGTCTCAGGGCTGGTCGTCACCTGCGCGGCGGCGGGCTATGCCTTCGCGCATTTCGGCGGACGCGGCGCGAAACTGCTGTTCCTCTATTTCCTGGCAGGCATGATGATCCCACCGCAGGTCATCCTGATCCCTGCGTTCAAGCTGATGACGCAGTTCGGCCTGGTAAATACGCCGTTCGCGGTGATCCTGACCTATCTCGCCTGGGTGCCGTTCGCGATCTTCTTCTTCCGCGCCTATTTCGCCGGTATCCCGCGTGATCTGATCGAGGCGGCGCGGATCGATGGCGCGGGCGAGCTGGCGATCTTCTTCCGCGTCATGCTGCCGTTGGCACGACCCGCGATCGTGACCGTCGGGATCATCTATTTCGTGTGGATCTTCAATGATTTCATGTGGCCGCTGGTCTATCTCAACGACGACAGCCTGCGCACCGTCACGCTGGGCATGATGAATTTCGAGGGGAAATATTCGTCGCTGATGACGCTGAAGACCGCCGCATTGACGCTGGCGACGCTGCCGCCGATCATCATTTTCATATTGTTCCGCCGGCAGATCCAGGGCGGGCTGGTCGAGGGAGCGCTCAAGAGTTGAGCCAAGCCCCGATCTTGCGCGCCCATTGGGGTTTCGACGCCGGGCTGGTCGGCCAGTCGCTCGATTCGGCGACGAACACCTGCGACGTCTTCCATGGGCATTGGGAGTTCCTGCCCGGCGTCAACGGCGGGCGGGGTCTGCGTTTCGACGGGTTCACGACCTTCATCGACCGCCCTGCCGGGACGCCGCTCAAGCTCGGCAGGGCGGCGACGGTCGAGGCGTGGGTCACGCTCGGGGCCTTCCCGTGGAACGAAGCGCCCATTCTGGATGCCGAGGCGTTGACCCTGGGCATCGACGATCATGGCCGCGCCTTCGCCCGCGCACGATTCGGTGATGTTTTCGTCGAAGCGCGCTCAGAAACCTCGCTTGGCTTGCGTTCCTGGCACCATGTCGCCGTCACCGCCGACGACGGCCTGGCGCTCTATCTGGACGGAAAAGCCGTTGCGCATGCCGCCGCGCCTGCAGCCTTCGTCGAAGCCGATGCCCCGCACCTTTATATCGGGCGCAGTCGGGGCAAGGCGCAGGCGACCGGCGGCATCCGCCTCGCATCGCACGCCGCGACCGACATCTACCTCGACGGCATCCTTGACGAGATCAAGCTGTACGCGGGCGCCCTGCCCGCCGGCCAGATCGCGGCGCAGGTCGCGGCCACCACCCTGCCCGACAATGTCGCGCTGCCCGAACGCCGCTTTCCGACTGAGGGCACCGGTCCGGGCCGCTTCGGCGCCTTCTACACCTACCTCAGATATTACGACGCCTGGGACCGGCGCTGGCGCGTCGGCGATCATCCGGATGTCGTCGTGCGCTTCGAGCATGAGGCCTATCGTCTCGTCTTCTGGCGCGGCACCAACTATGTGCCGTGCTGGGCAACCGCCGAAGGCATCTGGTACACCAACGAGTTCAACGAGACCTGGGGCAACGGTATTATCGGTTGCGGCGAGCCGATGTCGGACAAGCATTGCGCCTACAGCCATGTCCGCATCATCGAATCGAGCGCGGCGCGCGTCGTCGTCCACTGGCGCTATGCGCTGGTCGACGTTTACGGCAACCGGCCGCGCCGCGATCCGGTGAGCGGCTGGACCGATTTTTCCGACGAGGTCTATACCATCTACCCAGACGGCACGGGCACGCGGAAGATCACGCTGCATTCGACGCAGCCGCTGGAGGCGCATGAATTCCAGGAAACGATGGTCGTGCTCCAGCCCGGCCAGACGCCTGAGGATGTGTGGGATGCGCGGGCGATCACCATGGCGAACATGGCAGGCGAAGAGGTGACCTACGACTGGTCGCACGGCGCGCCGACGGCGATCGTCAAGCCCGATTTTGCCAACATCGAGCTGGTCAACCTGAAGACCACGACGAAGCCGTTCCTGATCGTCTCGCCGGGCAAGTGCCTCACGCGGCGGCAGACGCTGTCCGACCGGCCGGTTTTCCCCGTCTACGCCCACGAGATCCAGCCGCCGCGCCTCTTCCCCTGGTGGAACCATTGGCCGACCGCGGAAATCCCCTCCGATGGCCGCCACGCCGTCGCCGCCGACCGCGCCAGCCATGCCTCGGTCTCGTCGGGCATGGAGTGGGCGGATCACGAGGTCACCGCGACGTCGCGAACGCGCGTGATGCTGCATGGGCTGACGCGGCGCGGGGCAACTGAGCTGGTGCCGCTCGCCAAGAGCTGGCTGCAACCGCCGCCGCTCACCGTCACGGGCGGTGTCGCACGCAATGCCGGCTATGACGTGACCGAGCGCGCCTATCGGCTGACGATGCGCGATCCGTCGCAGCCGTTGTTACTGCGCATCGACGCGAGCGAAGGCGCGCCGCTGGTCAACCTGTGCCTCGTCATCGAGAATTGGGGAGATGGTGGCGCTCGGGTGAGTATCGATGGCGCGGCGCACCCTGCCCGCATCGGCGTGCGGGACCGGATCGAGGGGCGGGATCTGATCGTCTGGCTGGAACTCGGCCGCGATGCGCCCGTCGCCATCACCCTGTCAAAGGACATCGCGTGAAAGGTTTGACGATCAGCGGTGCCAGGAAAGGCTTCGGCGCCACGCAGGTGCTGCAGGGAATCGACCTGGAGATCGCGAAGGGCGAATTCATCGTCTTCGTCGGCCCCTCGGGCTGCGGCAAGTCCACGCTGCTGCGGACGCTCGCGGGGCTCGAGACCCTCGATGGCGGGCATATCGCGATCGAGGGTCAGGATGTGACCGACCTGCCACCGGCCGAACGTGGCATCGCGATGGTGTTCCAGTCCTATGCGCTCTACCCGCACATGACGGTGCGCCAGAACATGGCGTTCGGGATGAGGATGGCGAAAGCCGGGAAAGCCGAGATCGAGGCGCGCGTCGCCAGGGCTTCGGCCATGCTCCACCTCGACGCGCTGCTCGACCGGCTGCCGAAGCAGTTGTCGGGCGGGCAGCGCCAGCGCGTGGCCATCGGCCGCGCCATCACCCGCGATCCGAAACTGTTCCTGTTCGACGAGCCGCTGTCGAATCTCGACGCGGCCCTGCGCGTCGCGACGCGGATCGAGATCGCGCGGTTGAAGGCGTCGATGCCCGGGACGACGATGGTCTATGTGACGCATGACCAGGTCGAGGCGATGACGCTCGCCGACCGCATCGTCGTGCTCCAGGCGGGACGCATCGAGCAGGTCGGCACGCCGCTGGAGCTTTATCGCAACCCCGCCAACCTCTTCGTCGCGCAGTTCATTGGCAGCCCGGCGATGAACATCGTCGCGGCGCGCGGCGGCCCCGTGGGTGCGACGCACATGGGCATCCGGCCCGAGCATCTGGCGCTGGCGGGGGATGGCGAATTTGCTGGGACCGCGACCCTGGTCGAGCATCTCGGCGAACAGACGCTGGCCTATGTCGACATCGGCGCCGGTGAGACGCTGATCGTCAAGCTGGACGGGGACGCCAGCGTGCGGGTGGGCGACGCGGTGAGCCTGTCGCCGCGCGAACGCAATCGCCACTGGTTCGACGCCAGCGGCAAGGCGATCTGAGATGGAACGGCGTCCGCTCGGCCGTTCCGGGATCTGGGTTTCAGCGCTGTCGTTCGGCGCGTCGGCGCTTGGCGGGGTATTTCATGCCGTCGATGAAGACGAGGCGATCCGCGCGGTCCATGCCGCACTCGATGCAGGGATCAGCTATTTCGATGTCGCCCCGGCCTATGGAGGGACCCGTGCCGAAACGTTGCTCGGCAAGGCGCTGAAGGGCGTTCCGCGCGAGCGCTATATACTGTCGACCAAGGTCGGCAAATACAGCGGCGCGGACGGTCGCGATAGGCTCGACTTTACCGAGGCGCGGATCCGCGCCGAGTTCGAGGCGAGCCTTGCCCGGCTCGGCGTCGAACATGTCGATATCCTGCACATCCACGACATCGAATATGAAGGGCGCGACAGGCTTGAGAACGCGCTCGGCGAAGGCGTGGCGACGGTGCAGGCGCTCAAACGCGAAGGGCGCACACGCGCGGTCGGCTTCGGCTTTTATCCGGTCGACCTGTGGGAACGCGTGCTGCGCGAGGTCGATTGCGATGCGGCGCTGGTCCACAATCATTACGGGTTGCACGACACGCGGCTGGAAATGCTGCTTCCGCACGCGGCGGCAAAGGGCGTCGGGGTGATCAGCGCCTCGCCCTTTGCCAGCGGCATGCTCACGGAATGCGGCGCGCCGGCCTGGCACCCCGCCTCGGCCGCGGACCGGGCGGTTGCGGCCGAAGCCGCGACGCTTTGCCGGGCACGGGGCAGCAGCATCGAAAAGCTCGCCTTCCAGTTCGCGGCGAGCAACGGGGAGGTTGCGACGATGATGTTTTCGAGCGCCAATGCTGCATCCGTGCTGCGCAACATCGGCTGGTTGGCGGAGCCTCTGGACATGGATCTTGTTTCCGATGTCCGCGCTGTGCTTGGCCCCTTGATCGACAGGGACTGGTACTGATGCGGATCGACGCGCACCAGCATTTCTGGGACTATGCCACGAACGCCGCCGACTATGTCTGGATGGGCGAGGCCGAAGCGGCGCTGCGCCGTGACTATCTGCCTGCCGACCTTGAACCGCTGCTCGCCGCCAGCGGCTATGACGGCACGGTCGTGGTGCAGGCGCGCGAAATCGAGGCCGAGACGCGCTGGCTTACGGCGCTCGCCGATGCGACGCCGTTCGTGCATGGTGTCGTCGGTTGGGCCGATCTCTGCGCGCCCGACGCCGCCGCCCGGATCGACGCGCTGGCGCATCCGAAGCTCAAGGGCTTCCGGATGCTGATCCACGACCGGCCCGATCCCGATTTCGCGGCGTCCCCCGATCACCTCCGCGGGGTCGCGCTGCTCGAGCCGCGCGGGCTGACCTATGATCTGCTGCTGAAGCCGCCGCACATTGCCGCCGCCATCCGCCTGGTCGATGCCCTGCCGTACACGCGCTTCGTCGTTGATCACATTGCCAAACCGGCGCTCGATGAGAGCGACTGGGGGCCGTGGTCGAACGGGATGCGTGAACTGGCGGCGCGGGCGAATGTCTGGTGCAAATTGTCGGGCCTTGCAACGCTCGGCAATTCCGCCGCGCTGCCACCGCGCATTGACCATGTTCTCGACGCCTTTGGCGCGGCGCGCTGCATGATCGGGTCGGACTGGCCGGTGGCAACCCTCGGCGCCGACTATGTCGCGACGATGGCGCTGGTCGAGGATTGGGCGGTCAAACTGTCCGCCGACGAGCAGGCGGCGATTCTCGGCGGCAGCGCCACCGCATTCTACGGGCTGGAGGGCAAGTGAAGGACGGGAATCCGAAATGGCGATGAGGGCGTCAATGCTCGTCACGGCAAGCGTGCTGCTGCTGCCGATGGGCGCGTCGGCCGAGCAGGCGACAGTGGCACCCGTGGCCGACGAAAGCTCGACCCCGACCGATCTGATCGAGCGCACCCGCCCCGCAAATGACGGGAAGGCCACGGTCAGATATTGCGAAACGCCCGACATGCAGCGCGGCAACAGCTATATCTATCTGTGGCCGGTCGGGAAGAAATATACCGCCGAAATGTGGTTCAGCCGCAATTTCGACGGCACGGCCTGCCTCACCAATTTCGGAGATCGGGGATTTCGGATCGACTGGGATCTGAAAACATACGGTTTTCTGCACGAGGTCGGCCTCTACAACCTTTCGATCCCCGTCGACAGCATCAGCGGCAATCCCAAGGCACGGCACCGGCACCGGTTGAGCAACATCACCGGCGGCGGCGGCTATACGGGACTTTACGGCTGGTTCGGCAAGGCCGGGACGCCTGATTCGATCGAGCTCTACATCAACGAGAATTGGGCAGGCGGCGATTTCGGCATGGGCGATACGATCAAGATGGGGTCGATCGAAGTCGATGGCGGCGTCTACGACATCTACACCCGCCCGCGTCGTGGCAACCGCTTCGTGCAATGGTGGAGCAACCGCCGAACCCCGCGCGAGAGCGGCACAATTTCATACAAGAAGCATTTCGACGCGTGGCGAAAACTCGGCATGCCCAACGCGGCCCTGACCCGGCTGACCTTCGCGCTGGAGGCGCGCTGGGGGGTCAAGACCGGCGGGTCGGTCCACTACAAGAGCTTCCACATTGACACGCCCGGAGGGTCCACGCGATGACCCGCGCGACCTACCCCAGCCTTGCCGGGCGCCATGTCGTCGTCACCGGCGGCGGGTCGGGCATCGGCGCGGTGATTACCGAAGCGTTCGTGGCGCAGGGATCGAGGGTCACCTTCCTCGACGTCGCCGAAGACGAGTCGCGTGCGTTGTCAGCGACGACCGGCGCCACCTTCATCCGCTGCGACCTGACCGATCCCGATGCCATCGCCGCGGCCTTCGCCGCCGTCAGCCCCGTCGACATTCTGGTCAACAACGCCGCCAACGATGACCGCCACGACATCGCCACCGTTACCCCGGCCTATTTCGACCAGCGAATCGCGGTCAACCTGAAGCATCATTTCTTCTGCGCGCAGGCCGTCGCCCCGGCGATGAAAGCGGCGGGGCGCGGCGTCATCATCAACATGGGGTCGATCTCGTGGCGGCTCGCGCTGCCCGGCCTGGCGATCTACGAAACGGCGAAAGCGGGGATCGAGGGCCTGACCCGCGCGCTGGCCCGCGAGCTGGGCGGCGACGGCATCCGCGTCACCTGCGTCGTCCCCGGCGGCGTCCGCACGCCGCGCCAGTTGGCGCTGTGGCATGATCCGGCGGGTGAAGCGGCGCTGCTGGAGAAGCAATGCCTGAAATTCCGGCTCGATCCGCCCGACATCGCCGCCATGGTGCTGTTCCTGGCAAGCGATGACGCCCGCGGCTGCACCGGGCAAAGCTATGTCGTCGATGCGGGGTGGAGCTGATGACCGTCACCTGTGTCTGGCCGCTCGGGGCGCTGCTGGGCGAGGGACCGGTATGGCACGACGGTGCCCTGTGGTTCGTCGATATCAAAAGCGACCGCATCCACCGTTTCGATCCCGCCAATGGTGACCGGCGGAGCTGGACCACCCCGCCCCGCCCCGGCTTTCTCGCCCCCCGGCGCAGCGGCGGTTTCATCGTCGGGCTGAAGCGCGGGCTGCATGATTTCGATCCCGCCAGCGGCACCTTCCTGCTGCGACAGGAGGTCGATGCCGATCACCCCGGCAACCGGCTGAATGATGGTTTCGTCGATGCGGCGGGGCGGCTGTGGTTCGGCACCATGGACGATGCCGGCAGGGCACCGACCGGGTCGCTCTGGCGCTATGACGCCCGCGGGCTGGCGATGATGGACCCGGGCTATCGCATCACCAACGGACCGGCGATGTCGCCCGACGGGCGCACGCTCTATCACGTTGATACGCTCGGACGGACGATCTACGCCTTCGATGTCGATGCGGGCGGCGCGCTGTCCAACCGGCGCCTGTTCGCCACCGTCGCGCGCGGCTACCCCGACGGCCCCGCCGTCGATGCCGAGGGGACGCTCTGGTGCGCGCTCTACGGCGGCTGGGGGATCGACCGCTTCGCCCCCGATGGCCGGCTGATCGGTCATGTCGCCCTGCCCTGCGCCGCTGTCACCAAGGCCGCGTTCGGCGGGCCCGACCGTCGCACCCTCTATGTCACCACCGCGCGGCAGGAGCTGTCTCCCGCCGCGCTCGCCGAACAGCCGCTCGCCGGCGGCCTGTTCGCCCTGCCAGTGGCCGTTCCCGGCCTTCCCCAAGGAGTTTTCGGATGATTGCCAACCGACGCCATATCCTGTCCGGCGGCACGCTGCTGGGCGCCGCCGCGCTGTTGCCGCTGCCCCTGCGCGCCCAGATCATCGAAACCGGCCGCTATCGCGTCTGGACCGGCATGGAGGTGCCGCTGCCCTATGTCGGCCAGGTGCGGCCGCGCGGGACGGCCGAGATTTCCGGGTCCAACTGGCTGCTCGGCTGCGAGACGCTCGACCGCGATTTCGCCGATTACGACCAGTATAAGGAGTTCATCGCGCCGCTTGGCATCAAGCGGCTGCGCATGCAGGCCGGCTGGGCAAAGACCGAAAAAGTCAAGGGAGTCCTGGACTTCGGCTGGCTTGATCATATCGTCAACGATGCCACGTCGCGCGGCTTCATGCCCTGGCTGCAGACCTCCTATGGCAACGGCATCTATCCCGGCGGTGGCGGCACCAATCTCAGCGCGGGCCTGCCGACGTCGGAAGAGGCGCTCGCCGCCTATGACCGCTGGGTGGCGGCGATGGTCACGCGCTACAGGGACAAGGTGTGGGACTGGGAGGTGTGGAACGAGCCCAATTTCGGTGACAACATCCTGAACACGCCCGAGATGACCGCAGACTTCAACGTGCGGACGGCAACCATCATCAAGCGTATCCAGCCGGGCGCGCGCATTTCCGGGCTGGCGCTCGGCCATTACAACCGCCCCTGGGTCGATCGCTTCTTCAAACGGCTGAACGACCGGCGGGGCTTTCCGCTGTTCGACAACATGACCTATCACGACTATGTCTATAATCCCGACGGCAATGTGCACGAGGTGGCGCAGCTGCGGGCGCAGCTCGACCGTTATGCGCCCGGTATGCGACTGCGCCAGGGCGAGAATGGCGCGCCATCGGGTGCCGGCGGCGGGCGCGGCGCGCTGTGGGACTATCCCTGGAGCGAACTGACCCAGGCCAAATGGAACACGCGGCGGATGCTCCGCGACCTGGGCCAAGACATCGAATCGAGCATCTTCGGCCTGGTCGAGATGAATTACACCAGCGGACCGATCAACCGGCTGAACTTCAAGGGCATCCTGAAATCCGACGCGACTAAGCGCGTCATCCGCCCCAAGACCGCCTATTATTCGATCCAGCACGTCACCTCGATCTTCGACGACAGCCTGGAACGCATCACGGCGCTGGAGGAACTGCACACGCTGGAAGCCGCCGGACCGAAGGCCAATGCGTTCAGGCACAGCACCGACCGCAATGTCGCGGTCTTCGGCTATCGCAACAGGAAAAGCGGCCGACACGCCTATACCCTTTGGCTCGCCGAGAATATTCCGTCGGAGAACAACAGCCCGAACATCAACGAGGTCGGCCTGGTGAACGCCGAGATCGACACGCCGGTCTGGGTCGACATCATCACCGGTGCCGTGCACGACATCCCGGCATCGCAGGTCACGCGCAAGGGCAACATCACCACCATCAGGGGGGTGCCGCTGTACGACGCCCCGGTCGTGCTGGCCCACAAGAGCCTGATCGCGATCGCATGACGCCGCCGGCAACCCGCCCGCTGTCGCAGACCGTCGGCCTGGTCGGCGGGCTGATCGTTTTCGCGGTGATGCTGTCCGTGGCACCACCCGAGGGGTTGAGCGTGGCGGGATGGCGCGTGCTGTGCGTCGGCGTGCTGATGACGGTCTTCTGGTTCACCGAGGCGATCCCGGTGACGCTGACCGGGGTTGTCCCCTTCATGGCGCTGCCGCTGCTCGGCGTCAGCCCGGCGGACAAGGTCGCGGCAAGCTACTTCACGCCGGTGCTGTTCCTGATCCTGGGTGGCTTCTTCATGGCCACCGCGATGGAGAAATGGGGCATGCACAAACGCATCGCGCTTGCCGCGCTGGCCCGCGCGGGTGGCAGCGCGCGCTCGATCCTGCTGGCGGTGATGGCGACCACCGCCTTCATCTCGATGTTCGTGTCCAACTCGGCGGCGACGCTGGCGATGCTGCCGGTCGCGCTCGCCATCGTCGCGGCGACGCTGAGCCCCGGCACCGATGAGGGCGAGCACCGGCGCTTCGGCCAGGCGATGGTGCTGGGCATCGCCTATGGCGCGACACTGGGCGGCTTCGGGCTGATCATCGGCAGCCCCGGCAACGCCGCCGCCGTCGCCATTTTCCAGAAAGTCTATGACCAGGAGATCGGCTTCGCACTGTGGGCGGCGTTCGGCCTGCCCCTCGTCATCCTCAGCGTGCCGCTGGCGTGGCTGCTGCTCAGCCGCCTCATCTTCCCGTTCCGACTGGCCGGCATGGACCGCGACGCCGTTCGTGGCGCGGTCGGCGATCCCGGCCACTGGTCGGCCACCGACATCCGGCTGGTGACGATCCTTTGCATCGCGCTGGCGGCCTGGATCGGCATGCCGTTCGTGCGGATGGCCATTCCCGCCATGTCCGACCCGCATGTGGCCATGCTGGCGGCGGTCGCGCTGTTCCTGGTTCCGGCCGGGCCGGGCAAGGGGCCGCTGCTGACCTGGAACGACACCAGGGTGATGCCATGGCATCTCCTGGTGCTGCTGGGTGGCGGTTTGGCGCTGGCCGAGGCGATCAAAGCCACCGACCTGTCGCAATGGCTGCAACTGCAATTCGCCGGCGCGACCGCGCTGTCGCCTTTCGTGCAGCTTGCCGTGCTGGCGCTGGCGACGCTGTTCGTCACGGAGTTCGTGACCAACACGGCGACGGTCTCGGCGTTCCTGCCCGCCACCGTCGCGCTCGCGGGGTCGGGCCATATTGATCCGGTGACGCTGGGCATGGTCACCGCCTTTGCCGCCAACTGGGGCTTCATGATGCCCGCGGGCACGCCCTCGCTCGCGCTCGCCTATGGCACCGGCCGACTGACCGTGCCGCAGATGGCCTGGTCCGGCTTCTTCATGGACGCGGGCGGCGTGCTGCTGATCCTGGCGGTGGTGCTGGGGGTGGGGGCGGTGGTGTTGTGACGCGGGGTAAGGACAGCCAGCGTGGTGGCGTGTGCCCGTCCAACGACTTTTGAGGCATTCGGGGAAACCGTGACAGAGGGCGCTAAGCGGCGGCGAATGTGAGCGCCTCAATCTTGTTGCCGTCTGGATCTCGAACAAAAGCGGCATAGTAATGCCGGTCATACTCTGGTCGAATCCCTGGCGTCCCCTCGGCTTTGCCGCCGTTCGCCACTGCCACTTCGAAGAAGGCATCCACCGTTGAGCGCCTCTCGACTTCAAATGCGACATGAACGCCATTGCCCACCGTCGCAGGCAGTCCGTTGGCGGGCATGTTCAGGCTGAAGACCGTGATGCCGGCACCGTAGCCGACCGCTTCATCAACTTCGAGCGTGCAGCGCAAACCAAGCTCTTGCATCACCGGCGTGTAAAAAGCCTTCGCCCGCTTCAAGTTGGTCGTGCCAAGCGAAACATGATGCAGCATCCCCGTTCAACACCCATCGCCAAGACGCGTTCCAACCGGCCTCCGCTCAACTGACATTCCGAGCAAAGCAGGACGCCCCGAAGTCCCTGACCAACCCGCCACCATCTATGGCAACACCACCATCACCCCCGCGGCGGTCAGGCCCAGCGGGATGTCGACCGTCCGCACCACCCGCTTGCCGCCCTTTGCCACGGCGATCTCATATCGCCCCTGAAAGGCAGGCGTCGCGTACGTCCCGCGCGCACCGGTCATGCCCTCGGTGTTGGTCCACCATTTGCCGAACACCAGCTTCCTGTATTCGGCCAGCGCGGGACGTTCCGACCAGTCCTCGCGGAAGAAGGCGCCGCGCGGGCGCCAATGCTGCTTCGCCCAGAAGCCCCAGCTCTGATAGCCCACGACATTGGGGTGGCTGTACAACACGATCAGATAGTCGCGCGTGAAATCGGCCTGGAGCTTTTCGTCGGCGGTATCCATGTCGAACTCGGTGGCGCGGATCTTCACCCCCAGCTTCGCATAGAGGTCGAAGGTCTTGAGGATGCGCGCCGGCGGGCTGGGTAGGTTCGACATGTGCGACTGGATGCCGACACCATCGACGTCGGCGCCCGCCGCCCGCAGCTCCTTCACCGTTTCGATCGCGCTCTGCACGAACACCGGCCGGTTGACATAATCATGCCCCGCCGCCTCGTTCAGGTAGAGCGGCGCATGCGGCAGCACGCGGCGCGCCTCCTTGAACCAGTCGGCCATGATGCCCCGTCCGAACAGCTTCATCAGGTCGTTGTTGAGATAGGGCTCGTTCAGCACGTCCCATTCGTCGATCAGCCCCGCCGTCGTGGCGGTGATGTCGGCGATATGCGCGGTGACGCGACCTGGGATCGTGTCCTGCTGCGGCGTGTCCCTCAGCCCCTTGATGCCTGCGGGCAGGTTCTTCCACCCCGGCCAGACGAGGACATGGCCGCGGACGTAGAGATCGTTGCGCTTCAGCCAGCGCAGCCCCTCGAGCGTCTTGTCGCGCCCGGTCACCCAGTCCCAGTCGCCTTCCCAGCCGGGCCATTTGGTCTCATTCTCGGTCGAGACCGCGTTGTAGAGTTCAAGGATCTTCGCGCGATATCTTTCGCTGTCGGCATCGGTGCCGGTAATCATCTTCATCGCCACCGAGGAGCCGAACTGGAAGGCGTGGCGTTTCATCCGCACCTGCACCGTCGCGTCCGGCACCGGCCTGCCGTCCGACCCCACCACGGACACGGTGAGCGCGGCGCGACGCAGCGCCAGGATGCGCGCCTCGGCGTCCTTGCGCCACGCCGCCCCGGCTTCGCGCCCTTCATAGGTGAACTCGGTTTTCGGCAGTGCATCGGCGCTGACCCCGTCGGCGAAGGTCAACACCTCGACGCCGCCGATTTCGATCGTCTGCGCGCGGTTGCCGGTCATGAAGATCACTTCGGCATTGCCCAGCGGCAGCTCGCCGCCCGCGACAAAGGGAAAGCTGAACTGCTGCCAGCCGGCATTGGCGCCCGCTTCCAGCTCCAGCGACTTCGCCCGGTCTCCGTCGGTGCGCGCGATCGCAAGCCGGATCAGCCCGACGCCGGTCTCGTCGGCGGTCTCGGTGCAGCGCGCCCAGAAGCGCACCAGCCCCGCCTGCCCCGCCTTCATCGGCGCCGCCAGGGTCATCCGCGTCTCGACCCCCCAAGAACCGACGACATGAACATCGGTCCTGATGTGCAGCGCTCTCGAGAACGCGGCATGTTTGGCCGGCACGATGGTCAGCGTGCCCTTGCCGCCCCGCTGCTCGGTCTTGCGCGCGCCCAGAAACAGTTCGGGTGTCATCGCGGTCGCCGCCACCGGCGGCAGCGGACGGTCGGCCTGCGCCAGCGCGGGGCTGGCGAGACACAGCGTAAAGGCGACCAGAAATGCCCTCATGCCGATGCTCCCGTCACCCATTCGAGCGCCTTGTCGCCGCCCAGATAGGGCCATTCGGACACGAGGCTGGTGTCCACGCCCGCGGCCTTCAGCGCCTCCAGATGATCCTCGGCATCATCCTGCGGTGCATAGCCGATCAGACGCGCCACCGGGTCATCGATGCGCGTGCGGGTATTGCCGGAAACCCCCCAGATCATGCGATAGCCGCTTTCGCTCCAGCGCAGGCAACGATCCACCAGCCGCGCGGCATCGTCGGGGCTGAGCCACAACCGCAGGTCGCGCGCGTTGACCGGCGCCGGCTTGTAGCAGGCGATCCGCCAGGAAAAGGCGATCCACCTGTTCGCCTCGGCCTCGGCACGCAGCAGCGCCTCGCCGAACGCCTTCGACACGCCGTAAAGCCCCGCCGGGCGCGGATCGAGATCCGGCGACAACAGCGTATCCGCCGGATGCAGCGCGCACATCTGGTTCGAACTGGCATAGATCACGGTCGACACACCGGCCCGTTTCGCCGCCTGGAACACATTGTAGGTGCCGGAGAAGTTGCGTCGTTCGATGGTCGGCCAGTCGATATCGCGCGGATGGCCGCCGCAATGCACCAGCGCGCGACAGCCCGCCATCGCCGCGGCCATGCGGTCCTGGTCATTGAGGTCGCATTGGGTGAAGCGCGCGATGTCGGCATCGGTGGGCACGGCAATGTCGCTGTGGCGGATGGCATAGCCCGCGGCCCCCAGCCGTTCCCGCAACGCCCCACCGATGCGGCCGGCGCTGCCGGTGATGAACACGTCGCCGGGCGGAACGCCGCCCGCGCCCAGGCCCAGCCGGTCCATGCTCATTCCTCCCCGAACGGCATCGGATTCTGCGCCTTGTACGCGGCGTAGAGCCGCAGCGCCTCCTCCTTCGCGGGATAGAAATCGGTCACCTTCGCCCCCGCCAGGATATGGGCCTGGGCAAAGGATTCATAATGCTCCATCCGCAGCGCCTCCGGCAGGATGTCATCGACATATTCCAGCGGGATGACCATCACGCCGTCGCCGTCGCCCAGCATCACATCGCCCGGATAGACCGGCACGCCGCCGCAGCCGATCGGCACGTTCAGCTCCACGCCATGCTGCCGGGTCAGGTTGGTCGGCGCCGAACGCGATGCGACATAGATCGGCAGGTCGAGCGTCGCGGCATAATCCGAATCGCGGATGCCCGCGTCCGATACGAACCCTTCGCAGCCACGTGACTGAAGGCGCGAGGCAAGGATGCCGCCAAGCGACGCCGAGGTCGGATCGCGGTGGCAATCCATCACGAACACATCCCCCGGTCCGACGCTCTCGACCCCCACACGCTGGGGATGTTTGGGATCGCGGAAGATTTCGCGCTGGTCGATATCCTCGCGCGCCGGAATGTGGCGCAGCGTGAACGCCTGCCCCACCATCGGCCGGCGATGCTCGGTCAGGCGGAAGACACCCTGGATGAACTGGTTGCGCAGCCCCCGCGCGTGCAGGATCGTCGCGACCGTGGCGGTCGAGATCGTCTTCAGCTTCGCGCGGGTGAGTTCGTCGATGCGGCGGTAGGGGATGGTCACTGCGATGTCTCCTGATCGAAGCGGAAGATCTTGCCGGGATTGAGGATGTTGTGGGGATCGAGCGCCTGCTTGATCCGCCGCATCAGCGCGACGGCCTCGCTGCCCAGCTCGTCGACCAGCTTGTCCTGCTTGCCCAGACCGATGCCATGCTCGCCGGTACAGGTGCCATCCATCGCCAGCGCGCGCGCCACCAGCCGGTCGTTCAGCTCGCGCGCCTGGGCGATCTCCGCTTCATTATCGGGGTCGACGGTCAGGAAGACATGGAAATTGCCATCGCCGACATGGCCGACGATCGGCGCAACGATCCCCGCCGCCGCGATATCGGCATGCGTTTCAACCAGGCATTCGGTCAGCCGCGCGATCGGCACACAGACATCGGTAACGATCAGCCGGGAGCCCGGCCGCAGCCCCTGCGCGGCATGATAGGCATGATGCCGCGCCGCCCACAGCCGGTTGCGATCCTCGGTCCGCAGCGCCCATTCGAAGCCCCATCCGCCATTGGCTTCGGTCAGCATGGCGACGGTTTCGGCCTGTTCCCTCACGCCCGCCTCGCTGCCGTGAAACTCGAACAACAGGCTGGGACGCTCCGCGAAGCCGGTTTTGCTGTAGGCGTTGACCGCGCCGACCATCGCCGCGTCCAGGATCTCGACCCGCGCCACCGGCACACCGATCTGCAGGATTTCCACCACCGAACGCACCGCGCCGTCGAGGCTGTCGAACGCCACGCTGGCGGCGGCGATCTTTTCCGGTTGACCGTGCAGGCGCAGGCCGATTTCGGTGACGATGCCCAGCGTCCCCTCTGAACCGACGAACAGCCGCGTCAGGTCATAACCGGCCGAGGATTTGCGGGCACGGCGCGCGGTGCGGACCACGCTGCCGTCGGCGGTGACCACCGTCAGCCACAGCACATTGTCGCGCATCGTGCCATAGCGCACGGCGTTGGTCCCCGAAGCGCGGGTTGCGACCATGCCGCCGATGGTGGCGTTGGCGCCCGGATCGATGGGGAAGAACAGCCCGGCGTCGCGCAGGTGCGCGTTCAGCGCCTCGCGCGTGACCCCCGGCTGCACCGCGCAATCCATGTCGGCATCGTTGACGGCAAGGATCGCATCCATCGCCGTCAGGTCCAGCGTCACCCCACCGGCGACCGCCGCGACATTGCCTTCCAGCGAGCTGCCCGCGCCAAAGGCAATCAACGGCACGCGCTGCATGGCGCAAAGCCGGACGACCGCCTGCACCTCCGCCGTCGAACGGGGGAAGACCACCGCATCGGGCGGCATGTCGGCATGGAACGCCTCACCGCGCCCATGCGCCAGCCGGACCGCGGATGATCGCGTGAAGCGCTCACCCAGGAGCGATTCGAGGGCATCGAGCGCCACCCCATGGCGATCTCCGTCGTGAACCCCTTCCCCAAGCACGTGATTTGCCCTTACCAATTTACGGATTGGTTTTACCAATTGACATATCCGTCCGGGATTGGGAAGCTGCTTTTCGACAATCGGCAAAGGGAGGTGGGGGTGCGGGAGGTCTGGATGCCACGCGGATCAAGGCACATCGTCCGTGCGCTGGCAATGGCGGCGGTGCCGGTGCTCGCGCCGGCTTTCGCCGCGGCGCCCCCCGCGCCACCCGCGGTCGCCCAGGATGGGCCGACGTCGCTGAACGGCAATGTCTTCGACGTTCGGATCGACGAGGTGGTGACCGGCAGCATCGGGGCAAAAAGCCGGACCGGTGCACCGCTGCGCTACGCCATCGGTGTCAGGCCGATCCATGGCACCGTCACCATTCCCGACCCCGGCGCGGACCGCTTCATCTATACCCCCGCCCGTGGCCGCGTCGGCTCGGACCGTTTCGGCATCACCGCAACCGACGGCCGGGGGACCACCCAGACGAAGGTCATCGTCAACACCAACTACGCCGCCACCCATCGCACCTGGTATGTCGATGCCGCGACCGGCAACGACGGCAACGACGGCGCCAGCGAGACGCGCGCCTTCGCCACCATCGCCGCCGCCCATGCGGTGACCCGGCCGGGCGACACCGTGCTGATCAAGAACGGCACCTACACGGAACGCGGCAACGAAGGTGTCGTCCACATCACCCGGTCAGGTGCGCCGGGGGCGATGATCACCTACAAGGCCTTCCCCGGACACCGGCCGGTGCTGACGGCGAAAACCGCGTGGAACCATGTCCTCATCACCGCCTCCTACATCCGCGTCGAGGGGCTGGAGATCGCCGGCAATGCGGCGAATGTCGACATCGCCGATTCGAACAGGGTCTATGAACGCTTCCTCAAGCCCGAGACCCGTACCTGGGGTCCTGAAACCAGCTTCGTCAACACCAATGGCATCGGCATCCGCCCGCCCAACCAGAATGACCCCTTGTTCGACCGGATCACGCCGCGCTTCATCGAGATCGTGGACAATCACATCCATCATGTGCCCGGCGGCGGCATCGCCACGGATCAGGCCGACCATATCCTGATCGCCAACAACCGCGTGCACGATACCGCCTATCGCAGCATTTTCGCGAACAGCGGCATCTCGATCTTCCATCCGCAGGATACCGGCGCCGACACGGGGACATACAAGAACATCGTCATCGGCAACATCGCCTGGCGCAATCGCGTGGAGGTGAAGTGGTTCCAGTTCCAGCGTCTGTCCGATGGCAATGGCATCATCGTCGACGACACGATGAACAGGCAGATCAAGGGCAGCCCCTACAACGGCCGCACGCTGGTGGCGAACAACATCGTCTTCGAAAACGGTGGCGCCGGCATCCAGGCGTTCAGCAGCACCAACGTCGACATCTTCCACAACACCGCCTGGCACAACACGACAACGCCCGAGCTGGACTGGGGCCAGATCCTCGCGCGCACCTCGATAAACATCCGCATCCTCAACAACATCATCGTCGCTGCCGACGGCGAGCGTGTGAACGAGGACGACCGCAACCAGGCGGTGACCTATGACCACAACATCTATTTCGGCGGGCGCAAGCCCGACGCGATGGGGCCGAACGACTGCATCATCGATCCGATGCTGGTGGCGCCCGGGCGAAAGGACTTCGCGCTGCAGCCGGGATCGCCGGCCATCGACAGTGGCTATCCGCTGAAATCCGTTACCACCGACATTCTCGGACGGACGCGGCCGCTGGGCGCCGGGCCGGATATTGGCGCCTTCGAGACAAAGCCGCGGCAGGCCACCCCATGAAAATCACCGCCATTACCCCTTATCTGATGCAGGCCGGCGCGCCAGGCGAGACCGCGTGGAGCGCCGCCGGCATGAGTTCGGCGGGCAGCCGGCACTGGTGTTTCGTGAAGGTCGAGACCGACACCGGTGTTCACGGCATCGGTGAAGGCAGCGGCTGGCCCAAAGTCGTCGCAACCGCCATCGCCGACCTCGCCACCCTGCTGATCGGCCAGGATGCGCGCGACATCGATCGGCTGTGGCATCGCATGTTCGTGGCGCAGATGGGCCATGGCCGGACCGGCGTGGTCGGCGCCGGCGCCATCGGCGCGATCGACATGGCATTGTGGGACCTGAACGCCAAGGCGCTGGGCGTGCCGCTGCACCGCCTGCTGGGCGGCAGGTTCCGCGACCGCGTCCGGGCCTATGTGCATGCCAGCTCGGTCGAAACCGCGCGAGACGCCGTGGCACAAGGCTTCACCGCGGTGAAGGCCGGCAACCCGCGCGACGCGCAGGCCAAGGTCGCGGCGCTGCGCACGGCGCTCGGCCCCGGCATCGACATCGCGGTCGACCTGCACGGCCCGCCGTGGCTGACCGCGCCCGACGCCATCCGGCTCGCCCGCGCACTGGAACCCCATGACCTGCTGTTCCTGGAGGAACCGGTCGCACCCGAGGATCTCGACGGGTTGCGCCGCGTCCGCGCCGCGACCGGGCTGCCGCTGGCGGCCGGGGAGCGCCTGTCGCTGCTCTGGGGCTTCCGCACGCTGATCGGCGAAGGGCTGGTCGACATCGTCCAGCCCGACACCGGTCGCGTCGGCGGCCTCACCCAGTTGCGCAAGATCGCCGCGCTCGCCGAAGCGCATTTCATCCAGGTCGCCCCGCATTCGGGCACCTTGGGGCCGGTTGCCGAATTCGCGGCGATCCACTTCCTTGCCTCCATTCCCAACGCGCTGATCCATGAGCGCTTCCTGACCGACTGGCCGGGGCGGCAGGCGATCCTGACCCACAGCCTGGAAACGGTGGACGGCCACATGCTCGTCCCCGACCGGCCGGGTCTCGGCACGGACCTCCTGCTGGACGAGATCGCCCGGCATCCACCCGGCACCAACATCGCCGCCGACAGCGCGAAACATCGCGGCAGCTACGAAGCCGGCACCGCCGACGAAGGCCTCTACACCCAGCCACGGCGCGCTCGGGCGGCCTTCTTCACTCCAGAATAGCGCGGTGCGTCGGCCAGCCGGCCACACCCGCATCGAAGGCGAAGGTCGCACCCGCCAGATTGTCCGGATCGGGCCGCGTCAGCCGTACCCGCATCGAGGTGACGACCATCGTCTTCAGCTCCTCCCCGGCAAAGGCCACGCGCGTCGGATTTTCCACCGGCACCGCAATCTCGCGGATCAGCCGCCCGTCCGGCGCGAAGCCATAGACGACACCGCCATTGATTCCGGCGATCCAGTAATTGCCCTCGGCGTCGGTCGAGGCGCTGTCGGGGCGGCCGGCCATGCCCGCGGTATCGACGAAGACGCGCCGTTCGCCCAGCGCGCCGCTTTCCGCATCATAGTCCCGCGCCCAGATGGTACGCACATCGGGATGCGAGTCCGAATAATAGAGCGTCCGGCCGTCGGGCGACATCGCCGTGCCGTTCAGGATCCACAGCCCCTCGTCGATCACCTCCCAACCCCCGCGATCGAGGCGATACAGCGTCCCGCTCGGCTCGGCGCCGAGCGCGCTCAGCTTCATCGTGCCGATGATCAGCCGGCCCCGGGGATCGACCACCGCGTCATTGAACCGGTGCGTTGCCGGATGCCCCGGCGGCGCCTCGATCCGCCGCCAGGCGCCGGGGGCGGCGGCAAGCAGGTGCGTCTCGCAACCGATCAACACGCCGGGCTCGGCAAGCACCACGCACGCCGCCATCTCGGGCACGAGCAATGGCTTCGCCGCACCGCTTGCCAGGTCATGCCGCCACAGCGCCCTGCCCCAGACATCGACGGTGTAGAGACAGCCCGCGCGCGGGTCCCAAAGGGCGCTTTCGCCCACCTCGGCGCGGACATCATTGATCGGGCGCGGTGTCACTTGAGCAGCCGCGCCGCGCCCCAGGCTGCGCTTGCGGGCACATCGCGCCCGTTCGCCTGCCGGACGATCAGCTCCACAATCCTGATCCCTGTGACGTTCGCTTCGAGCGCGGCCGCCGGATCACCGAACCTCATCGGTTTCGACCGCGCCAGCAGCCGCCCGTCGCCATAGACTTCGAACAGGACGGGCGCCGCGATATTGGGCGTATTGTCATCCACCCCCACCTGCGCCGCGAAACGCCGAAACTCGCCGTCGTTCTTCACCTCCAGCCGCGAATTGGCGAGAATGCCGATACCCGTTGCCAAGGGCGTTCCCGCCACCGCCAGCGTCTGGCCATAGGGTGTCTGGTCCGCCATTGCCCCGCCCCAGCCGCCATAGAGGGGCCGCGTGCCGGCGGACGCCGTCCCCTCCCACGGGTTGACCATGCGGTGCACGGTCGGATCGGTCTGGGGCCGCACCACGCCATCATGGGCGACATTCACCCGGCCCGGTATCTCCGACAGATACATGCCATCGGCCAGCGCGCGCCTGCCGCTCGCCTCGAACACCAATGTCTCGCGCGCCGCCACCTTGAAAACGCGCTTGCCGGTGAACGGATCGAGCCTCGCCTTGCTCCACAGGTCGCGCAGGGCAACCGGCGCGTCGGGCGCGAACTTCAGATGCTCGGCCATCAGCGTCACATCGGCGGGCGCAATGCCGCGATTGAACAGCGCCACCACCTTGCGATCGCTGCCCGCCAGGGTTTTCACGATGATCTGCACATCCTCGCTGTCATAGGCGATCACGCCCTGGTGCCCGCCGCGGTCCTGGTTCGCGGCCACCAGATCGGCATTGCCCCAGATATCGAGCAAGGCCTTGGGCGCCTTGCGCATGTCATAGCCGATCAGCAGCGGCGCGTTGATGATCGCCCACAGGCTGAAATGCGATTTCGCCTCGGTCAGATGGGTCTCGTCGAAATCGCCATGGCCCACGAACAGCATATCGGGGTCGTTCCAGCTGCCCGGCTGCGCATAGAGCGGGCGCTGCGCGGCACTGTCGAACACGTGCAGCATGCGCGCCCAGGTCGGCCGGATGTCGTCGCTGGTGCGGATGACATTGCCATAATCCTTGCCCCAGGCGCGGACGTTGGCCGAACCCCAGGCGCAGATCGAATAGACGAAATCACCGTCGGGATTGGCGCGCACCAGCGCATCGCGCACGGCGGCATAGCGCGCCTTCACCTCGGGAATGTTGGTCCGGTTCAGCGAATCGCGATAGATCAGCGGCGGATATTTCGCGAACGTGCCGCCGCGCGTCGCGCGCGCCCGCTCGCTGTTGTCGTCGATCCCGCAGGCATCGACCTTCACATAGTCGAAACCCCATTCGCCGAAGAACAGCCGGATATCCTTCTCGACATGGTCGCCCAGCCCGATCTCGCGCTCCGCAACGCTCCCCTCCGGCGTGTTCGGCGATTCAATATCATAGGACTGGCCACAGCTGTTGCGGCCGATATCGGTGTAGATGCCCGCCTTCAGCCCCATTGCGTGGAGGCGGCTGGTGAGCGGCCGGAAGCTGGTATCGGGACCGGTCGCGGCACTGGGAAAAATCCTGGTGCGGATGATCAGGCGCCCGTCGGACTGTCGCCGGGTCAGCCACCAGCCATCGTCGATGTTGACATAGCGGTAACCCAGTCTGGCCAGACCAGTGTCCACCAGCGCCTGCGCCGTTCCCATCACCTTTTCTTCGTCCACCAGCGTCGCGAACGCGTTCCAGCTGTTCCACCCCATCGGCGGCGTCATCGCATTTCCGGTCATGTTTGCCGTCCAGCGGCCGGCGGGCAGCAGCGGGTCGGTCGCCCCCGCCACCGCTGGAGCGGCCAACGCGATTGCCGCCAGCACCAATGATACCCGCATCTTCGCCCATTCCTGCTGAATTGGTCATACCAATTTCACAGCGGTTCGGCAAAGTCAATCGGGATGTCGCGGCCGTCCTTCCAGCGTGCCGGGCGTCGACGCGGCGCTCAACTCAGCTCGACCTGCTGCATCGTCTGCCGCGGCCGGGAATCGAAATGCAGGCGCAGCACATCCGGGCGGCCATAGTGGCCGCTGCCGTCCACCCACATCTTCACCTCGGCCACCGCGGCCGCCACGTCCAGCTCGGCGACCAGCATCTGCTCCCCGCCCCCCGTCACCGGTCCGGCGAGCGTGGCCGCGAACGGGTGGATGATCGCGCTCCAGCCGCCGCCCTCCCGCAGCATCGCCTGCTCGCCCAGCTCGCGGTGCAGGAAGGCGATCAGGTCAGCTCCCACCGGGCCGGCGGCGCACACCACGACACATTGGCCGGTCAGGGCATGATTGCGCATCATCGCTTCGATCTGGACATCGGCGATGCTGTCGAAACCGGCCAGCGTGGACAGGCCGGGCCAGTGCGCCGCATGGATGACGGCGCCCTGCTCGGCCACGACCTGGCGCGCCAGGTTCATCGTATGCTCCCAGCAGATCAGGCTGGAGACGCGGCCGATGCCGGAGAGGTGCGGCACGACCAGTCCAGCGCCGTCGCCCTCCCCCCAGACGGTGCGCTCGGCATAGGTGGGTTTCAGCTTGCGGTGGATCGCGGCGATCCGCCCGTCCCGGTCGATGGTGGCGCTGCTGTTGAAGCAGGTGCCGCTGCGGCCGCGCTCGCTGAAGCCGATGACGACGGCAAGCTTGGCCTGCCGCGCTGCCTCCGCGATCGCCGCCAGTTCGGGGCCGTCGGCGGCGATCGAGGCCGCGTGGTAGCGGGCGTTCAACCCCGCCTGCACCAGCGGCGGATAAAGGTTGATCCAGTGCGGAAAGCCGGGAAGGAAAACCTCCGGAAACACCAGCAGGTCGACACCTTGTTCCCCCGCCCGGCCGATCCACTCGACAGCCTTGGCAATGCTGGCGGCGGTATCCATGAAAACAGAGGCGATATGGGCGGCGGCCAGGCGCATCGGTCTCTCCTGCCCCGATCGGAAAGGCAATGGCGGATCGGGCAACAGCCGCAGGGTGCGACGGTGACCGGCGAAAGTCCAGACACCCCGCAAAAGGACAGGTCCGCCGATGTTGCATCGCAGCGGGTATTTGACAAAGGGCGGACAGGTCGGCCAGCATGTATACAGAACGGCGCGTTCGACGCCGCACAACAAAAGGGGGTCTTTCGATGCGCCATCCGTTCCTGATTGCCGGCCTTCTCGCCACCACGGCGATGCCGGCCCCGCTGTTCGCGCAGGCGGCGGCCGTCGCCGTCGACGAAGGCGACATCATCGTCACGGCGCGCCGCCAGTCCGAACGACTGCAGGATGTGCCGGCGTCGGTATCGGTCCTGACGGAAGCGACACTCAGCCGCGCCGGCGTGGTGAACGCGGCCGGCATCGCGCAGCTGACACCGGGCGTCACCATCGTGACCAATACCGCCGAGATCGGCGACACGCAGATCAACATCCGCGGCATCAACGGCGCGCGGGACGCCGAAAGCTCGGTGGCGCTGGTGGTCGATGGCATCCTGAAGACCAACACCTCGGTGCTGAACCAGATGCAGGGCGACCTGACCCAGGTGGAAGTGTTGAAGGGGCCGCAGGGCGCCTATTACGGCCGCAACGCGGCGGCGGGCGCGCTGGCGGTGACAACGCGCAAGCCGGGCGACATGTTCGAGGCGCGCGGGCGCGTGTCCGGCGGCAACAATGCCACCTGGTCGGGCTTCGTCTCGCTGTCGGGGCCGCTGTCCGACACCGTCAGCCTACTGGTGTCGGGCGACTACCGCCGCACGGACGGCTTTTTCCGCAACACCGGCCCGATCGCCGTGGCGCAGGGCGCCACCGTGGACCAATATGAAGGCTATGGCTTCAACGCCCGCCTGATCGCCGACCTGTCCGACCGCAGCACGCTGGACGTAAAGGCGCGCTATTCAAAGGTGAAATCCGGTTCGATCAATTTCAATGTCGCCTTCGCGCTGCCCAACACCGCAGCGGCCTTCGGCAGCCCCGCCTTCTTCGAGAATGTCAACGACCACCCCTTCCTCTACCAGTCGAACATTCCCTCCGCCGGCAACCAAAAGACGTTCGAGGCCTCCGCCAAGTTCGACCATGACCTAGGCGCGGCCAAGCTCACCGCCTGGGCGCTCTATTCCGACGTCAAGCAGGACCTGATCGCCGACGCCGCGGTGGCGGCGTTCGGCTTCTTCAACAGCGCCCCCGAATGCCGCGCCAGCGTGGCGGCGCTGACCGCGGCGGGGTTCCAGCTGGCGCCGCCGGCCTTCCTGGCGGGCACGCCGGAAGCCTCGATCCTGGGCGCCTTCGGCCCGACCACCTGCGACGGCACGCAATACCAGCTGCGCAACCAGCGCGATTTCAGTGCCGAGGTGCGGCTGGCCTCCACCGCGGGCGGGCCGCTCGACTGGTCGGTCGGCGCCTATTACCTCAACATCAACCGCGAGGTCGGCGTGTCGCTGGGCTATGACAAGGGTCAGGGCATCCTGCCGAACCTGTTCAACGGGCGCACCTCCTCGAACCCGACCGAGCAGCTGGCGCATGACCGCTTCCGCACCGATGTGTTCGCGCTGTTCGGGTCGGGCGATTACAAGCTGGCCGAGCCGCTGACCCTGTCGGTGGCGCTGCGCTATGACCGGGAACTGCGGCGGGTGACCAACCTGGTCGATCCCACGGCCCGCAACCAATATGCCCGCGGGGGCAACAAGCCGCTGAACGTCGGGCTGGATTTCGGCCCCCTGCTGCCGCAGCGCGCAGTCTATGAACAGTTGCAGCCACGGGTCAGCCTGTCATGGAAAGCCTCGGACGAAGTCAATCTCTACGCCAGCTGGGGCGTCGGCTTCAAATCGGGCGGCTTCAACAACCAGGGCAGCAAGGCGACGATCGAAAGCGCCTTCAACGCGGCGCCGATCAACGCCGGCCTGAACATCGACGACCGCTTCCGCAAGGAACGGTCGAGCGCCTTCGAGGCGGGGTTCAAGGCGACCGCCTTCGACGGCCGGTTGCGGTTGGACGGTGCTGTCTATCACAGCGAGATCAAGGACCTGCAATTCTTCGAATTCTACGCCGGGCCGTTCGGCATCCTGCGCGTTGTATCCAATATCGACAAGGCGCGGGTGACGGGTGGCGAGCTGGAAGCGACCGTTCAGGTGATGCCAGGCTGGAGCCTGTTCGCCTCGGGCAACGTCAACGACGGCAAGATCGTCCGCAACACCGCGCGACCGGGCACCAACGGCGGCAAGCTGCCCTACACGTCCGACTACACCATCAACCTGGGCACCGACGTGTCGCTGCCGCTGTCCGACACGCTGAAGGCGAATTTCCGTGCCGATTACCGCATCGTCGGGCCGACCTGGTTCTCGACCGCGCAGACCGGGCAGCGGCCCACGCTGTTCAAGCTGTTCCTGCCGGGCAATCTTGGCACCGGCGACTATGGCCTGACCCGGCGCGAGGCCTATGGCACGCTCGACCTGCGGGCCGGCGTGTCCGGCGCCAACTGGTCGCTGACCGCCTACGCCGCCAATGTGGCCAACCGCAAATATCTGGCGGAGGTGATTCCGGCGCCGGAGTTCGGTGGCTCCTTCATCTCGCCCGGCGGGCGCCGGTCGTTCGGGCTGGAGGCCGGGTTCAACTTCTGAGGATCGCCGCCTCCACCGCCGCCAGCCGCGTGAAACTCGCCCGCCCGCGCACCCGGCCCAGCCAGGCGCTCAGCCGCGGCCAACGCGTGGCGTCGGGCACGCAGCCCGCCATCTCGATGTTCACGAAGGGCGCGGCCATGGCGATATCCGCCAGTCCGAACGCCTTGCCGACCAGCCAGCCGTCCGTGCACACCGTCTCCACCCAGTCGAACAGCGGCGGCAGCTCCTCGGCCTCGGCCTTGTCGGCGGCCGCCAGATCGCCCTCCCGCTTCAAAAAACGCGGCGCCACGATCCGGTTGAAGAACAGCTTGGCGAACGCCGGCACCAGCACGGTGTCGGCGATCTCGTCATATTGCACCGCCCGCGCCCGCCCTTCGGCATCGGCCGGCAGCATCGGCACCGCCGGATATTTCGCCTCAAGATAATGCGCGATGGCACTGGAATCGCTCAGCAGAAACCCATCGTCATCGATCGCGGGGATTTTGCGGAACGGGCTCGCAGCCAGAAATCCGGGATCCTTCGATCCCATGCCTACCGGCACGGATTCCACGCTCAGGCCCTTCTCCGCACAGATCACATGCACCTTGCGCACGAACGGTGACAGCATCACGCCATAGATTTTCATGTCCGCTTCGCTTTCTCTTCCGCCACCAGTTCCTTGCGCGAAAGCTTGCCGATCATCGTCTTGGGCAGGCTGTCGCGCACCTC
Organism: Sandaracinobacteroides saxicola; assembly: GCF_014117445.1. Taxonomy (NCBI): domain Bacteria; kingdom Pseudomonadati; phylum Pseudomonadota; class Alphaproteobacteria; order Sphingomonadales; family Sphingosinicellaceae; genus Sandaracinobacteroides; species Sandaracinobacteroides saxicola. Next base: position 1,689,972 of record NZ_CP059851.1, read on the forward strand.
GCATGCCACCAGCCGCTCATGCTTGCCGATGTTGGCGTTCACGAATGCCAGCAGCGACTCCGCGCTCGCCTCCGCCCCCGCGTGCAGCGTCACGAACGCCTTCGGCCGTTCGCCCAGATACTCGTCATGCACCCCGATCACCAGCGCCTCGTTCACCGCCGGATGCCGGTACAGCACCTCCTCCACCACGCTCGGGAACACCTTGAACCCGCCCACGATGATCATGTCCTTCAACCGGTCGACGATGGTGTAGAAGCCATCGGCATCCACCGTCGCCAGGTCGCCGGTCCGCAGCCGTCCATCGACGAACACGCCGGCATTGTCGCGCTTCCAATATCCGCTCATCATCGGCGGGCCGCGGAAGGTCAGTTCGCCCGCCTCGCCTTCCCGCGCCGGCTTCGTCGGATCATCCTTGTCCACCAGCACCACGACGGTGCCTGGCAGCGGCTGGCCGATCGTCCCCGCCTTGCCGCCGCTGGCATAGGGGTTGGTCGAGACCACGCCGGCGCTCTCGGTCAGGCCATAGCCCTCCACCAGCGTCGCGCCCGTCCGCGCCACGAATGCCGTCTTCACCGGCTCGGGCATCGGCGCCCCGCCGCTGATGCACACCCGCAAGGACGACAGGTCGAACTTCGCCGCCTCCGGATAATCCAGCAGCGCGCGATACATGGTCGGCACGCCGGGCAATGCGGTCACCTTCGTCCGCGCGATGGCGGACAGCGCCGCCTTCACCTCGAACTTGGGCAGCAGCACCATCATGCCGCCGCGCACGATGGTGCGGTTCATGATGCAGGTGTTGGCAAAGATGTGGAACAGCGGCAGCGCCCCCAGGATGCGGTCCTCGGCCTGCGGCTCCGGATCGATCGAATCGACCTGCTGCGCGTTGATGCTCAGGTTGGCATGGCTCAGCATCGCGCCCTTCGGCGCGCCGGTCGTTCCCCCGGTATATTGCAGCAACGCGAGCGCCTGCGGATCGGGCAGTGGTGAGGGCATCATCATCCGCGGATGCGTCAACAGGCTGCGCCAGGTCACATGCCGCGCGTCCCAGCTCACCTTCGACCGTTCGCGCCGCCTGAACATCCGATAGAGCAGCGCCTTCGCCGGCGGCAAGGCCTCGGCGACCGAACCGACGATCAGCGTCTTCAGCCGGCTCGTCTCCAGCACCTTCGCTATCGTGGGATACAGCGCCGCCGCGTCCAGCGTCACCATCACGTCGCAGTCGCTGTCCTCCACCTGCGCCCGCAGTTCCGCCACGGTGTACAGCGGCGAGAAATTGGCCAGCCGCGCGCCGGCCATCAGCGCGCCGAAATAGGCGATGACATAGTGCGGGCAGTTGGGCAGGAACAGGCCGACTGTGCTCCCCGGCCCCACCCCCATCGCCGCGAACCCGGTGGCCGCGCGCCGCACCGCATCCCAGATCTCGCCATAGCGGCTGACGCGCCCCAGGAAATCGATGCAGGGTTTCGTCGGCTGGCGCTCGGCGGTCCGCCGCAGCATCTCGGGCAGCCACAATGGCTCGAAGACCCGGTCGAACGCCACCGGATGCTGATACACGCTCATCGCACTCCCCTTATTTGATCCGGCGCGCGACAATCCGCACCGTCACCGGCACCGGAAACGCCACCCATGTCCCCGCGGCATCGCTTTCCATGCCGATCCTGAAACTGCGGCGGTCCAGCCGCGCCGTTCCCGCCATCGTCGCCACATCGCCCGCGATGCTCAATGTAAAGGGCAGTTCCACCGGCACCGCCACACCGCGCAGGGTCAGCGTGCCCCGCGCCACATAGGCACCCGGCCGCGCCCCTGCCACGATCGCCGTGCCGACGAACCGCGCCTCCCGGGCCTTCGCCACCGCGAACCAGTCCTCGCCCGGCAGGGAGCCATTGACCGTCTTGTCCCCGGTGCTCGCCGACGTCAGGTCGATGACCGCGCTGACCCTCGCCGCCGACAGTTTCGCCGGATCGAAGCTGATGGTGGTGGAGAAGCGCGCGAACCGTCCCTGCACCACGGCGCCGTTCCACTCGCTGCTGAACCCCAGGCTGCTCTGCGCCGGCACCATCGCCCAGCCGCTCGCCAGCGCCGGCGACGCCAGCAGCAGCAGCGAGAGCAACGCCGCCTTCATGCGCGCCGCCGCACGAAGGGCAGCATCCGTGCCAGCACATCGTCGCGGTCCATGAAATGATGCTTCAGCGCGCCGGCGACATGCAGCAGCAGCAGCACGATCGCGCCATAGGCCAGCCACTGATGCGCCGCGCCCGCGCGCTCCGCCAGCACCTTGCTCGTCCCCGTCGGCAGGTGCGGCCATTCGAACAGCCCGAACCAGATCGTCGGAAAATTCAGCGGGCTCGCCGACACCATCATCCAGCCCGACAGCGGAATGCCGATCATCAGCGCATAAAATCCATAATGCGTCACCCGCGCCAGAAAGCGTTCGGTAGCGGTCATGTGCCCCGGCAGTTGCGGAAAACCCTCCCGCAGCCGCATCGCCAGCCGCACCAGGCTCAGCACCAGCACAGTCAGGCCCATGCTCTTGTGCACCTGCACCACCGTGAATCCCAGCTGCCGCGTCGCAGGGTCCCTGGCGTTGAACAGGCTCTCCAGCAACAGGCCACCCGCCAGATTGCCGATGATGATCAGCGCGATCAGCCAGTGGAGCGTGATGCTCCACCGGCTGTAGCGGTCATGCGACGCGCTCATTTCTTCAGGAATTCCGCTTCGATCACCAGCTCGACCGTATCCCCCACCGCCGGCAGGTACATTTTCTGGCCGAAATCGCTGCGCTTGATGCTGCCCTTCGCGCTGAAGCCCAGCACCGGCACCTTCATCATCGGATGATCCATCGCGCCGTTCAGCGTCACGTCCAGCGTCACCGGCTTCGTCACGCCCAGGAAGGTCAGGTCACCCGTCATCTTCCCGGTGTTCGGTCCCGTCGACACCAGCTTCGTCGATGCGAAGGTGATGGTCGGAAACTTGGCGGCGTTCATCACCTGCTCGCCTGTCAGCTTCTTGTCGAAATCGGTCTGGTCGGGAAACGGAAACTCAGTCTTCACGCTTGCCGCGTCGATGGTCACATTCACCTTGCTGTTCAGCGGGTTGGCCGCATCCAGCGTGACCGAGCCGTCCATCTTCGCAAAGCGCGCCGTGTACCAGCTCAGCCCCAGATGCTTCACCCGCCACACCAAGCTGGAATGAGCGGCGTCCATGCCATAGACGCCCGACGGCACCGTCAATTTCATCGGCGCGGCCGACACCGCCCCGCCCATCAACGCCAGGCCCAGCACCGCACCCGCCACCAGCTTCAGCATCCGCTCTCTCCCATCCGCGCCCCGTCCCAGCGATAGGCCAGCGCGCGGTTGGCAGCAAGAGGCCGCGGCAGCAGCGTTATAGCTGGCCGGCCTGCGCTTCGAACAGGCTGCGCATCTCCGCCAGGCTGAACAGATGGGCATAGAGCAGCCCCATCATCCCGTTCTGCACCATCTTGCGCGCCTGGTCGCCGCGGATGTTCTGCAACTTGGTCTCGTCCACCATGCGGAAGCCGCGGAACACCGCCGGCTGCTCCATCCCCGGATTCTGGATCTGCGCCTCGCCCTCCATCAGCAGCCCCAGCTTCTCCAGCTCGTCCATGAAGCTCTTGGTGCGCGCGATCGCCTGTTCGAACTGCTCGCAGAAGTTCAGCACATTCTTCGTCACCTCGCTCGGCTCGGCGCCGTCGAACAGCTTCTGCTCCTCGTCCGGCCCCAGCATGCCGCTGGCATCGTCGAACACCAGGCTCAACTGCGTCGCGTCCGGCGTCAGCTTGGCCAGCATGAACGGATGGCGCCGCACATAGGCGGGGATATAGGTGCCGGCCTTCCACTGCCCCTCGGCATCGACGAACTGGTTCACCCCTTCCTGCAGGCCCACCAGCGCCAGCGGCACCGCGCCATCACCCGTGCCGAACACGATCGGATAATGTTTCTGCGCCATGGCGAACTCGTCCACCGTCAGCGGGATGGCGTGCGTGCCGCGCGTGAACCCCAGGTCCAGCCGGTTCTTCAATCCCCAGCCCGCATGCGCCTGCGTGTCGAGCGGCGCCAGGCTGCCATAGAAGAGCGGCAATTGCTGTGCGGGCGGTTGGCTGGCCATCATGTTCCCCATAGAAAAAAGGCGCCTGAATGGCGCATCGCCGCCGCTTTAGCGACCGCCCAAGCCAGTGACAAGCAGCAGCCTCACACCAAAATCTTTCCGGGGTTCATGATGCCCTTCGGGTCCAGCGCCGCCTTCACCGCCCGCATCGCCGCCAGCTTGCCGGGATCGCCCAGCCGCGCAAGCTCCGCCGCCTTCAGCGTGCCGATGCCATGCTCGGCGCTGATCGACCCGCCCCAATCGGCGATCAGGTCGTGCAGCACCCGCCGCACGGGGACCCTGTTCGCCTCCACCCAGGCCCGATCATCCACCCCTTCCGGCGCGCGGAAGTTCAGGTGCAGGTTGCCGTCGCCCAGATGGCCGAACGCCATCACCCGAAGCGTCGGGAACGCCCCGGCCATCACCGCCACCACAGCCTCGTAAAAGGCCGGCAGGTCGGCGACCGCGATGCTCACATCATTCTTGATCGCGCCCCCGTCCCGCCGCTCCGCCTCCGGCAGTTCCTCACGCAGCCGCCACAGCGCCGCCGCCTGGGCGTCGCTTGCCGCCACCACCGCATCCTCTACCTCCGGTGCCGCCATCAGCACCTCGCCGAGCATGGCCTCCGGCGCCCCCCGCCCCGTCACCTCGATCAGCGCATGCCAGGCATGCGCACCCGCCAGCGGCGCCCGCACCCCCTCGATATGCCGCAACACCAGCGCCAGCCCCGCCGCCGGCATGATCTCGAAACTTTCCACCGCCTCCCCCAGCGCGCCGCGCACCCGCCTCAGCAGCGCCAGCGCCTCCGCAGGGCTGTGCAGCCCCACCCAGGCCACCGCCCGCGCCGCCGGTGCCGGCACCAGCCGCAGCGTCGCCGCGGTCACGATGCCCAGCGTGCCCTCCCCGCCGATCAGCAACTGCTTGATGTCATAACCGCTGTTGTCCTTGCGCAGCCCGCCCAGCTGGTTCAGCACCGATCCGTCCGGCAGCACCGCCTCCAGCCCGAGCACCAGCGCCCGCATCGTGCCATGCCGCAGCACCTGCACCCCGCCGGCATTGGTCGAGATCAGCCCGCCGATCGTCGCCGACCCCTTTGCCCCCAGCGACAGCGGAAACACGCAGCCCTCCTTTGCCGCCGCGTCATGCAGCGCCTGCAACACCACGCCCGCTTCCACCGTGGCGCTCAGGCCCGCCGCATCCACCTGCCGTATGGCCCGCATCCGCTCCAGGCTGACGATCCACGCGCCGCCCTCCGCGCCCGGCAGGCCACCCCCCACCAGCCCCGTTCGCCCGCCCTGCGGCACCAGCGGCACGCCATGCTCTCCCGCCGCCCGCACGACCGCCACCACCTCGGCAATGCTCGCCGGTTTCAGCAGCGCCGCCGCCGGGCCGCCCGTCGCCCCGCGCCAGTCGGTCAGGCGCGGCGCGATATCCTCCGCCGTGGTCGAAACCCACACCCCCGCCGCCCGCAGAGCCTCCAGCGTCATCGTCACCCCTTGGTCAGCTTCTCCAGCTGCGCCTGCAACGCCGCCATCTGAGCCTTCAGCGCCGCCAGCTCTTCCGCCTTGGCATCCGCCGCAACGGGCACAACCTCCGGCTCCACGCGCCCGCCGCGCATCCACATGTCGGCGGCCGCCTTCATCATCGCCATGTTCTGCCGCGCCAGCGCCTCGAACGGGTTCACCGCTCCCCCCATCGCCCCCGCCACCGCCTTGCGGAACTGTTCCTGGTTGCGCGCGAACGCCTCCATCGAGGCTTCCAGATAATGCGGCACCATCGCCTGCATCTGGTCGCCATACATGGTGATCAGCTGCCGCAGGAAGTTCACCGGCAGCATCGTCGAGCCGCGGTTCTCCTCTTCCATGATGATCTGCGTCAGCACGCTGTGCGTGATGTCCTCGCCCGATTTCGCGTCGACGACCTTGAACTCCTTGCCCTCGCGCGTCATCACCGACAGATGCTCCAGCGTGATGTAACTGCTGCTGTGGGTGTCATACAGTCGCCGGTTGGCGTATTTCTTGATGATGATCGGCGTCTTGGCGGCGGTTTCGGGCATCGATGATCCTGTCCATGGCGGCAAAACCCCACTTAGCATGTGCAGCATGACCCCGCAATTGACGCCGTAACCACTGGCAGTCGGCCGCTCGACCCGCTACATCGCCGGCAACCAGCACAGGAGTACCCCATGACCGACGTCGTCATCACCGCCGCGCGCCGCACCGCGGTCGGCAGTTTCCTCGGCGCCTTCGCCGGCACGCCCGCCCACGAACTCGGTTGCGCCGCCATCACCGCCGCGCTTGCCGACAGCGGCGTTACCGGCGGCGATATCGGCGAAGTCATCCTCGGCCAGGTGCTCACCGCCGGCCAGGGCCAGAACCCGGCGCGCCAGGCAAGCATCGCCGCCGGCATCCGCCAGGAAACCCCGGCCTGGGGCGTCAACCAGGTCTGCGGCTCGGGCCTGCGCGCCGTCGCGCTTGCCGCCAATGCCATCCGCCAAGGTGACCATTCCATCATGCTCGCCGGCGGGCAGGAAAGCATGTCGCTCTCGATGCACGCGCAATCGCTCCGTCCCGGCACCAAGATGGGCGCGCTGGAACTGGTCGACACCATGATCAAGGATGGCCTGTGGGATGCCTTCAACGGCTATCACATGGGCATCACCGCCGAAAACCTTGCCGAGCGCTACCAGATTTCCCGCGAGGCACAGGATGCCTTCGCCGCCCACAGCCAGAACAAGGCCGAAGCCGCCCGCCGCGACGGCCGCTTCAAGCCTGAAATCGCCCCGGTCACCCTCAAGACCCGCAAGGGCGAGAGCATCATCGACACCGACGAATATATCCGCGATGGCGTCACGCCCGAAAGCCTCGCCGGCCTGAAACCCGCCTTCAAGAAAGACGGCACCGTCACCGCCGCCAACGCCAGCGGCCTCAATGACGGCGCCGCTGCCCTCGTCCTGATGTCGGCGGCGGAGGCCGCGCGGCGCAACGCGCCCATCCTTGCCCGCGTCGTCAGCGCCGCCTCCACCGGCGTCGATCCCGCCGTCATGGGTATCGGGCCGGTCACCGCCTCGCAGGCGGCGCTCAAAAAGGCCGGCTGGAGCGTCGCCGACCTCGACCTTGTCGAGGCGAACGAAGCCTTCGCCGCCCAGGCGCTCGCCGTCGGCCAGGAACTGGGTCTCGATCCGGCGAAGCTCAACGTCAATGGCGGCGCCATCGCCATCGGCCATCCCATCGGTGCCTCGGGTGCGCGCATCCTCGTCACGCTGCTCCATGAAATGGCCCGCCGCGACGCGAAAAAGGGGCTCGCGACGCTCTGCATCGGCGGCGGCATGGGTATAGCCCTGACCGTCGAACGCTGATGCCACCCGCCACCGCACCCGCCGCGGCCATGGGCAGCGGCGAAGCGACCGCCGACACGACCATCCCCGTCGCCGTGAAGGCGCGCCCGCAGGCGCCCGGCGAGGGCGAACTGATCCTCTGGCAGGGCCGCGCCGGCGGCAGCCGCGTGCTCCTCGAAACGCTGGGCCTCTTCCTCCTCCTCGGCCTGTTGATCTGGTTCGCGGTCAGCCTCATCCTGCCGCATTTCGCCGGCTCCGAATTCGCCGGCACGCCGAACGCCAGCGCCACGCCGCTGATCCTTGCCATGCTGATCGGCATGGCGCTGATCATCGGCCTGCCGGTCTGGCTGCGCTCCAGCGCGCGCGGCCGCGCCCACTACATGCTCACCAACCGCCGCGCGCTCGTCTGGCTCGGCGACCGCATCATCGGCGAAGCGGTGCTGTTCGGCAGCGAGGTCCGCCTCATCGAACGCAGCGTCGAGTTCAGCGGCGCGCTGCAATGGCTCGACTGGCGGCTCAAGGACGAGGGGATGGACCGCCTGCGGTTCGAGCAACTGCCCGACGCCGCCACCGTCGCCGAGCTCGCCGAACGCCACGGCGCCCGCCGCACCGAATGGCCCAGTTCCTGACAGCGGCGGCGGGGGATCGACATGCAGCCAACCGACGCCACGGCGCCCCCGTTCGACCTGCTCGAACTGCAATCACTGCGCGCCGAACTGCTGCTGCGCATGGCGGTGCAGAACCTCATCCTGGTCCTCCTGCTGCCGCTCCTGCTCGCCACCTTCATCGTCCAGCTGATCCTCCCTGCAACCGCCCCGCTCGCCGCGCTGGGCTTTACCGTCACCGCCGGGGCCGGGGCGCTCATCTGGTGCCACCAGGGCGCCCGCCAGGTGCAGCTGAAGGCCTATCTCATGCTGCTGGCGGCGCGCCACACGCCCGATGGCGGCTGGGAAAGCTGGCTCCCCGATCATCCCATCGGCGGGCGTCTCGGCAGCCGCTGGTTCATCTCGACCAAGGGCGTGCTGCTCGGCAGCCAGGCCGCGGCGCTGGTCGCCGCCATCATCCAGGCCGGCCTCCAGCCGCTGCCGATGCTCGCCACCGTCGCCGCCATCGCCGTGACCGCTTTCTTCCTGCTGCTCAACCCAAAGGAATCGACCGCCCCGATCCCCGGCCGACCAGGCTGAACACCGCCGCCACCCGCGCCCAGCGCACCCGCCACAGCAACGCCCCCACCGCCAGCCGGAACCGCCCCCCCGTCCCCGCCAGTGCCGGATGCCACAACACGCGGAACTGGTGCACCAGCGGCGAAAGCGCCACCTTCGCCTGATACCACAGCGACGCCACCACGGGCCGGCCCGCGTCCCGATCGGTCAACCACATCTCCCGCGCCACCCGCCGCCAGCGCGCCAGCAACCGCGCCTCGTCGTCGATGGCGCGATGCCGGACCGCCAGCCCGGCCTCCAGCCGCGGCGCAAAGCCCATGGCGGCCGCCCGCCGGCACCAGTCCAGATCCTCCGAAACACCCGTCCGGAACGGCCCGACCGCCGCGAACACCGCCGCCTCCACCATCAGGTTCCCGGTCAGCAGCAACCCGTCGCGGCGGAAACTCCGCTCGCTATCGAACCCGAACAATAGGTCGAACCCGGCCGCCGCCGTCGGCGGCCGCACCCCCTGATCCAGCAACCCCACCCGCACCGGCCCCCCCACCACGGGGGCTTCCGGCGCCGCCCGCAGCCAGTCGGCCGCCGGCTCGCAATCGCAGTCCAGAAACGCCAGCCGCCGCCCTCGCGCCACCGCCACCCCGGCATTGCGCGCCGGGCCGGCCCCGATCTGCGCGCAGTGAACCAGCCGCGCCGGCCCCGCCACCGCGCGCACGGCCGCCGCATCGCGCGACCCATTGTCGACCACGATCACCTCGAATGCCGGCGATTCCGGCGCCAGCCTCGCCAGCGCCGCCAATGTCCGTGCCAGCCCCGCCACATCATCCCGATGCGGAATGATCACACTGACGCACGGCTCCTCCGTGACAGCGAAGCTCAGCTCCGATGCCATATCGCGTCCCGACGCCGCCGCCAGTCGCGCCAGCGCGCTTGCCAGCGCCGGAACCGCCGCAGCCACCGCCCCTGCCGCTCCAGGCTTCGGTCCAGCCGCAGCGCGCCGCCGTCCAGCTGCCGGCTGACATAGAAATTCGGCACCGCATGCATGTCCGTCATCGGCAGGTGGAACACAGGGCAGGCGGCGCTTGCCTGCGGCGGCACGATCCAGGTCCAGTCGCCCGACGGCACCCGCCCCGCCCGCTGCTCCAGCCGCGCGAACTCCATATATTCGGCGCTCGCCACATGATGGTCGACGATTGCCGCCCCCGCCTCGCCAAAGCTCCACAACACCGCGCGGTTCAACTCGGTCAGCGCCATGTCGCGCCACAGCTGATCGCCCCGGTCCATCCCCAATGCGTCCGCCACCTGCGGCAGCAGGTCGAACCGCCGCTGGTCCGCCAGGTTGCGCGAGGCGATCTCGGTCGCCATGTAATAGCCGTTGAACGGCGCGCACGGATAATCGATGCCGCCGATGGTCAGCACCATGTTGGTCACGCACGGCACGCTGTACCAGCGCAGCCCCAGCGCCTCCAGGCCCGCCAGGGTCGGATGCCGGATCGGCACTTCCTTCGCCAAGCCCGGCGGCAGCGGAAACAGGTGCCGGTGCCCGCGGCTGTCGCGCACGATCAGCGGCAGCAGGTCGAACGCCGTACGCCGCGCGGGCGGCCGCCACCCCAGCGCGATGGCGATCCGCGCCAGCTCCACGTTGCGCCGGTCGCCCAGCACCGCGCCATCCTCGCCGATCCAGCCGGCATATTGGAACATCTGCGCATTCTCGATGGTCGCCGGCACGCCGCCCGCCGCCGCCGCGAAGATGCTGATCGCCGCGCCCGATCGTCCGGCCGCCTCGGCGACATGCGCGAACATCCGCTCGGCAATCGCCGCCGGCTCGGTCACATCGCGGCAATCGCGCACCGCCAGCGATTTCCAGCGCAGCCGGCCGATGCAGCGCGCATGGTTGCGCCACGCCACCCGCGCCCCGAACGCCAGCTCATCGATGCTGTGCGCATAATGGCCGTGCCGCCGCAACGCCGCCCGCACCTCGGCCTCCCGCGCCGCCAGCGTCTCGGGCGCCATGCCGGTCTCGCGCGCGAACTGCCGCAGGAACGCGACCGCCTCCTCCCGCCGCTCGCCACGCCCCAGGCGCCGCAGCCGCCGCTGCACCGGGTCGGCGGACACGAAACTGTCCATCGCCTACATCAACCCGTCGAACATCTGCGCCTCGGGCCGCAACCGCCGCCGGTTGATGGCATAGACCGCCGCCAGCAGCCGCCGCTTCGCCCGCCGGTATTCCGCCGTCCCGGTCTCCAGGTTGACGAAGCGCGCCCGCGCGTGCGGCGAATCCTTGCCGGTCACCCGGATCCCCGGATAGCGCCCGCCGCCACCGAACACATCGTTCCAGATCGGCGTGTCCTCCAGGATCGAGAAAATGTTGCACCGCACCCGGTCGAGCCACGGCGCATGCGCCTCCAGGAAGGCCGCGCTCGCCGCCACATCCTCGGCCGTCTCGCCGGGAAACCCCGCGAACATGGTGCAGCGTACCGACAGTCCGGCCTCGTTCGCCTCGCGGATGAAGGCCGAATTCGCCTCCACGCTCGCGCCCTTGTCCATCCGGTCGAGCATCGCCTGGCTACCGGATTCCAGCCCGAAGCTGATCCGCCGCATGCCGGACCGCGCCGCCGCCCGCAGGTCCCGCCGCGACAGGCCATTGTCGCGGCGCTGGTCCACATGCACCGTGCCGATCCACTGCGCACCCGGCGCCGCATCCTGGATCTGCTCGGCGATGCCCCGCCACAGCGCCGGATTGCTGTTCAGCTTCAGGTCCAGGAACAGGATGTTGGAGGTGCCGCACCGCACCGCCTGCTCGCGGATCTCGTGCATCACCGATGGCAGGCTGCGCGTGCGATAGCTGCGGCCATTGGCCGACACCACATCCGAACAGAACACGCAGCGCCCCCACTGGCAGCCGCGCCCGGTCATCACCGGCACGATCCGCACCGGATAACGGTCCCAGGGAAAATCCGAGAAATCCGGCACCGGCGAACGGTCGAGCTTGGCGAACGGCGGCGCCACCCCGCCCGTCCGCCCGTCCGGCAGCACCATGCCGGGAAAGCGCTGCAGGTCCGTGCCCGAGACCACCGCCTCCATCAGCTCGGGCGCCAGCGTATCCGCCTCGCCGCCATAGATCGCCGTCACCCCGTCGATCCCGCGCCAGGCCTCGGCGGTCTCCGGCAGGTTGAACGCCGGACCGCCCAGCAGCAGCGGCACGCCCGCCTCCTTCGCGATCCGCCCCAGCGCGATCACCGTCTCATGATGCTGAAGATAGGCCGAGATCAGCAGCGCGTCCGGCCGCTCCGCCAGCGCCCGCCGCACCGCCGCCAGCACCGCGCCGTGCGGCCGCCGCTGCCAGCCATACCAGGCCGCCCGCGCGCCATCACGCAGCCAGGCGATTCCCGGCGCGGTCGACAGGTGCAGCCGCCGCATCCAGTGATGGTGCGGCCGCTCCGCCCGCTCCCGCTCCGACGCCGGCACATCATGCGCCAGCGGCACCAGCAGCTTCACATGATGCCCCGCGTTGCGCAGCGCCGCCACCAGGATGCCGACCGCCAGCGTCGGAAAGGACGCGAAATTGTTGAGATCGACGATCAGCACCGTCCGCCGCGGGAATGCCCCCGCGTCAGCGTCCCCCGATTCTTCCGCCAGCAGCTGCCCGCCGGAAATTCCGCCCCGCACCGCGTCCATGCCCGCCCCGCATACGCCACCAAGATGCCGACTTAACCTTCGCGCACCCCGGATGACAAGCCGGACCCGCGATCAAATCGCATGCGGCCCGACATAATCCGCGTCATGCGCCACCGGCGGCGCCTCCCCGCGCCGCAGCGCGGCAAGGACGCTCGCGAAATCATCCACCGCCCGGAACCCCAGCACCGCCTCCGCCCGGCTGGCGTCATAGACCCGGCCGATGCTCGCCGGCAGGGTCCAGCCCCGCGTCGCATAGAGCGCGGCGGCATCCGGAAAATGGCGCGCGATCACGGCGGCGGCGTCGCGTTTCAGCGCCATCGCCTCCTGCCGCGCGAACGGCGTCGGCGCCGACACGATCAGCACGTCGAACCCCACCGCCGGTGCCCGCTCCAGCGCCAGCAGATGCGCGCGTGCCGCATCCCCGACGCTCAGCCGCCGGTACAGCAGCTCGTTCGCCTTCATGTTCTCGCCACTCAGCGCCCGATGCGTGTCATCCTCCTCCGGAAAAAAGCGCGACGTCCGCAGCACTACGCACGGCAGACGGTGCGTCAGCCAGGCATCGCGGCACAGCCCCTCCGCCGCCAGCTTGGTGACGCCATAGATGTTGCGCGGCTCCAATGGCCCACTGCCCTCGTCAAGCCAGACCGCCGCTTCGGCATCCTCCCGTCGGATCGCATCGGAAATCATCAGCGAGGTGGTCGAGGTGAACACGAACCGGCCGCACCCCGCCGCCACCGCCGCCTGCAACAGGTTGAGCGTGCCGGTGACATTGACATCCACGAACGCCTGCGGCGGCTGCCGCGCGATGTCCGGCTTGTGCAGCCCGCCGGCATGGATCACCGCGTCGATTCGCCCGTCCGCGAACACCCCCGCCACCGCGCCGCCGTCCGCCACCGAGGCGACCACATCCGTGTCCACCCCCGGCGCCACATCGAACCCCACCACCCGGTGCCCCGCCGCCCGCAGCACCGGCGCCAGAAACCGCCCCAACCACCCCGAAGACCCCGTCAACAACACCCGCATCGACTTATCCATCGCAAAATCAGAGTTATACTGGACTTGGTCAACATCTGTAGTGGCTTTGCGTGCAAGCAGCTATCGCGGCGACTGCAACACCCGAACTTGCACTGCTGCTGCGACACACAGACTGCTTGAGAAATCGTCCAGGCCGCTGGCGAAAATGGTGATTTTCGAGCACCGAAGCGCAGCGCACTTGACGGTGCGTGAGCATCGGAGCGCAGAAAATCGACATTTGCAGCCCCGGCATGGGCGATTTATCAAGCGGTCTCACGCCCGCGCCCCCGGCCGCGCCTTCACCTCCGCCTGCCACCTCAGCAGCGCCTCCTGCTCCGGCGCCGGCCGCAACCCCACCCATTTGGCGAAATCCACGCTGATCGCCGCGGTGATGTCGGCGATGCTGAACCGCTCGCCTGCCACGAACGGCACGTCGCGCAGCCGCGCGTCCAGCTCCGCCAGCCAGTGCGCCGCCAGCATCAGCCCCCGCTCCGCCAGCGCGGGGATCGCCGGTGTCGGCGGAATCCGCCCCGGCATCCCCCGCTCGGCATAGGCCGGCTGCGTGTTGCGGAACGCCGCCGCCACGTTGAACATGCCCTCGAACTCCATCCGCCGCTGCCAGCTCTCGATCCGCGCCATTTCCAGCGCATCGCGCCCCAGCAGGTTCGGTTCCGGATGCAGCCCCTCCAGATAGCGGCAGATGGCCACCGATTCGTCCAGGATGCCGCCGTCGTCCAACAGCAGCGTTGGCACCACCCCGCGCGGGTTCACCGCCAGAAACGCCGGCGCCAGATTCTCGCCGGCCATGATGTCCACCTGCACCATCGGCAGGCTCACGCCCTTCTCGGCCAGGAACCAGCGCACCCGGCGCGGGTTGGGCGCCTTCGCCATGTCATACAGCAGCATCGTCAACCTCCATGATGCCCACCCTGTCAGCCGGCCACGCGGATGCAAAGCCCCCTTGCGCGCCTGCGCAAATCCGCTAGAGGCGCCGCATGACAATGGTGCTCCACAAGGCTTTGCGACGCGGCTGACCGTCGCGCGGGTGCATCCCCGGCGCGGCGGGTGGGTGGCGAACAGGCCATCCAGCGGGGGGCTTCCCCACCTTCACCACGCTCCACCTTCACCACAGCGTCACAGCTTTCTGTCAGGCCGCACCCATGATCATCACGCCCTTCGCTGCGTCGCACGATTCCGCCGTCGACACCCTGCTCGACACATGCTTCGGCCCTGCCCGCGGCCGTCGCACCGCCGCGCTGCTCCGCCACGGCGCGAAACGCCGCGATGACCTCAGCTTCGTCGCGCACGTCGATGGCGCGCTTGCCGGCGCCATCCAGCTCTGGCCGCTTAACCTGGTGGGCGAAGGCCGCCACCACCGCATCCTGCTGCTCGGCCCCCTCGTCAGCGCCCCCGCCCACCGCAACCGCGGCATCGGTGGCGCGCTGATGGACACCGCGCTGGCGGCCGCCGACGCCACCGGCGAGCGCGCCATCCTGCTGATCGGCGACGCGCCCTACTACGCCCGCTGGGGTTTCAGCGCCGCCCGCACCGCCCACTGGTCGCTCCCCGGCCCGGTCGACCGCGCGCGGCTCCTGCTGCGCGCACCGGACCTGCCACCGCTTCCCCGCATCGCCGCCCTTGCTCCCGCCGTCTCACCCCGCGCCCGCGCGGCCTGAGACGGCTTGAAGCGCGCCCCGGCGCGTGCCAAGCGCAGCGCATGGACCCGATCCGCCCCGACCTTCCCGACCTGTCGCAAAGCTCGCTGGCGGACATCGCCCGGCTGCTTGCCGACCGCAAACTGCCGCCGGTGGAAAAATGGAACCCCGCCCACTGCGGCGACAGCGACATGCGCATCGCCGCCGACGGCACCTGGTTCTACCGCGGCACACCCCTTGGCCGCCCCGCCATGATGAAGCTGTTCGCCACCGTCCTGCGCCGCGAGCCCGACGGCAGCTTCGTCCTCGTCACGCCCGCCGAAAAACTCAGCATCACGGTCGAGGACGCCCCCTTCATCGCGGTCGAAGTGACCAGCGAAGGCGAAGGCGAGCAACGCACCCTCGCCTTCCGCACCAATGTCGATGATCTCGTGATCGCCGGCCCCGACAATCCCCTGCGCCTCACCCGCGCGCCGGACGGCAGCCCGCGTCCCTATCTCCACGTCCGCGCCGGGCTGGAGGCGCTCGTCAATCGCCCCACCTTCTACCAGCTCGCCGACTGGGCGCTGGACTGCGACCCGCCCGGCCTCTGGAGCAAAGGCGCCTGGTTTGCCTTCGCTGATTGACCGCCTCACCGCCCGCCTCTCCGCCACCGATGGCCCGGCGCCTTTGTTGGGGGACGGGGATGGCGATTTCGGCACCTTGGGCACCGCCACCACCACGCGCCTCACGCCCGCCGCCGTGCTTGTGCCCATCGTGCAACGCTCCGACCCCGGCCTGCTGCTCACCCGCCGCACCGCCGCGCTGCGCCAGCATGCCGGCCAGGTCGCCTTCCCCGGTGGCCGCATCGATGCCGAAGACCCCACGCCCGAAGCCGCCGCGCTCCGCGAGGCGCAGGAGGAAATCGGCCTCCCGCCCCACGCCGTCACCCTCCTCGGCCGCTCCGACCCGTACGAGACCGGCACCGGCTACGCCATCACCCCCATCGTCGGCCTGATCCCGCCCGACCTCGCCTTCGTCCCCAGCGCCAGCGAAGTGGACTCGGTATTCGAAATTCCCCTCGCCTTCGCGCTCGACCCCGCCAACCATCAGCTGCGGGAGGCCGAATGGAAGGGCCGCCTGCGCCGCTTCTACGTCATCGAGCACGGCGTCTGGCACATCTGGGGCGCCACCGCCGGCATGATCGTCAACCTCGCCCGGCGCCTGGCATGATCCTCGATCCCGCCCGCTGGGCCGCCATCCCCGGCCTCCCCGCGGTCCTGGCGGCGCTGCCCGATGCCCGCATCGTCGGCGGCGCGGTACGCGATGCGCTCATGGACCTGCCGCTGTCGGACGTCGATCTCGCCACCGCCCTGCCGCCCAAAGAGGTCATCGCCCACCTCGAATCCGCCGGCCTGAAAGCCGTCCCCACCGGCCTGAAGCACGGCACCATCACCGCCGTCAGCGCCGGCCACCCCTTCGAGGTCACCACGCTGCGCCACGACCTCCGCACCGACGGCCGCCATGCCGAGGTCGCCTTCACCAACGACTGGCAGGCCGACGCCGCGCGCCGCGACTTCACCATCAACGCACTCTACGCCGATCCCGTCACAGGCGACATTACGGACTGGTTCGGCGGCCTCGAAGACATTTCACTGGCGCGCGTCCGTTTCATTGGTGAACCGTTGCGGCGCATCGCCGAGGATCATCTGCGCATCCTGCGCTTCTTCCGCTTCACCGCCCGCTTCGCCCGACGCGTTGATCCCGCCGGCCTCGCCGCCTGTTCCGCCCGCGCCAACGACCTGATGGCATTGAGCCGCGAACGCATCCGCGACGAGCTGCTGAAAATCCTTGCCCTCCCCGCCCCCGTCGCCACCCTCGCCACCATGCTCGACCACGGCATCCTGCGCCCCGTGCTCCCCGAAATCCGCGCCGAAACCCTGCCGGCGCTCACCGCGCTGATCGCGGCCGAGGCCACCGTCGGCCTCCCCGCCGACCCCCTGCGCCGCCTCGCCGCGCTGCTTCCCGCCGATGCCACCATCGTCGATGACATCTCCGCCCGCCTCAAACTTTCCAATACCGACCGCGTGCGGATGGGTCATGCCGCCAGCCGCGCGCCCGTCGCCGCCGATCCGCGTGCCACCGCCTATGCGCTCGGCACCACCAGCACCCTCGACCGCCTGCTCCTCACCGCCGACCCCCGCGCTGCCGCCTGGGCGCCCCGTCTCGCCAGCTGGCGCAAACCCCGCCTGCCGCTCAGCGGCAAGGATCTGATCGCCATGGGCCTCTCCCCCGGCCCCATCGTCAGCGCGAAACTCGCCGACGTCGAACGCCGCTGGATCGCCGCCGGCTTCCCCTCCGACCGCGAAACCACCGCCGCGATCGCCCGTCAGGTGCTGGGGCTGGCCTGATCCTTCATCAGTTCCCGCACGAAATCCACCAGCCCTTCCTGACGCCGCCGCCGCAGCCGTGCCGCGGTCAGGATCGCGCGGATGTCCGCCAGGCACACGGCGGCGTCATCATTGATCAGCACATGGTCATATTCCGCCCAGTGGCTGATCTCGTCCTTCGCCCGCGCCATCCGGCTCGCGACCACCTCGGCGCTGTCGGTCGCCCGTCCCGCCAGCCGTCGCGCCAGCTCCGTCATGGAGGGCGGCAGCAGGAAGATGCTCACCAGGTCATTCTTGGCATCCGCCTGCCGCAGCTGCTGCGTTCCCTGCCAGTCGATGTCGAACAACACGTCCCGCCCGGCCTTCAGCGCTGCCATCACGGGCGCCCGCGGCGTGCCGTAAAGATGCCCGAACACCAGCGCCCACTCCAGCAGCTCGCCGCCCTTCGCCATGGCATCGAACCGCGCGGGATCGACGAAATGATAGTCGCGCCCATCCACCTCGCCCGGTCGCGGCGGGCGCGTCGTCACGCTCACCGACAGGGTGATGGCCTCATCCTCCGCCAGCAACGCGCGGGAGAGCGTGGTCTTCCCCGCGCCGGACGGGCTGGAGAGCACCAGCAGCAACCCCCGCCGCTTCAGCGTCTGCGCGCTCCTTGGCGTTGTCATGTCATCGTCTCCGGCCGCACCAGCCGGCGGAACTGCGCCTCATCCACCAGCCCCAGCGCCAACCCGGCTTCCAGCAGGCTCTCGCCCTGATGATGCGCCCGCTTGGCGATCGCGGCCGCCGCGTCATAGCCGATCTCCGGCGCCAGCGCGGTCACCAGCATCAGGCTGCGCTCCACCAGCTCCGCCAGCCGCGTCCTGTTCGGCGTCATGCCCTCTACGCACCGCGCGCGGAAGCTCTCCACCCCATCGCTCAACAGCGCGATGCCGCGCAAAATATTATGTGCGATCAGTGGCTTGAACACGTTCAGCTGCAAATGCCCCTGCAACCCGCCGATCGTCACCGCAACATGATTGCCCATCACCTGCGCGCACACCATGGTCAGCATCTCGCACTGGGTCGGGTTCACCTTGCCCGGCATGATGCTGCTGCCCGGCTCATTCTCCGGCAGGTTCAGCTCCCCCAGCCCGGATCGCGGCCCGCTGCCCAGCAGCCGCAGGTCGTTGGCGATCTTGCTGAGCCCCACCGCGATGGTGTTCAGCACCCCCGACACCTCGACCATCGCGTCATGCGTCGCCAGCGCCTCGAACTTGTTCGGCGCGCTCACCCAGGGCACCCCGCCGGTCAGCTCGCCCAGTGCCGCCACGAACGCCTCGCCGAACCCCGGCGGCGCATTCAGCCCCGTGCCCACTGCCGTGCCGCCCTGCGCCAGCCGGCTCAGCCGCGGCCACAGCGCCACCACCCGCGCCGCGCCATCCTCGCAGGTCTGCGCGAACGCCGACATCTCCTGCCCCAGCGTCACCGGCGTCGCATCCTGCAAATGCGTGCGCCCGATCTTCACCAGGTCCGCCCAGGCCGCTTCATGCGCGCGAAACGCCGCCGCCAGCCCGCGCAGCGCCGCCAGCAACCGGTTGCGCAGTTCCAGCGCCACCGCGATGTGCATCGCCGTCGGAAAGCTGTCGTTGGAGGACTGGCTGCGGTTGACATGATCGTTCGGATGCACCGGCGCCTTGCCGCCGCGAACGCCCGTCAGCATCTCGTTCGCCCGCCCGGCGATGACCTCGTTGACATTCATGTTGGTCTGCGTGCCGCTGCCCGTCTGCCAGATCACCAGCGGAAACTGGTCATCGTGCCTGCCTTCCGCGACCTCGGTTGCCGCCGCCACGATCGCCTCCGCCAGCGCGCCATCCAGCCCGTGCGCGCGATTCACCGTTGCAGCCGCTGCCTTCAACCAGCCGAAGGCATGGATCAGCGGCAGCGGCATCCGCTCCCCGGCGCCACCCGCCAGGTGGATCGGAAAGTTGCCGATGCTGCGCTGCGTCTGGGCACCCCAATAGGCGTCATCCGGCACCATGATGGTGCCGAAACTGTCGCTTTCCGCCCTCACTTCTTCCGCTTGAAGTCGAACGACACCACGTTCGATCCCGCCTCCGCCACCGGCTCGGGCTTCGCCGGCTCGGGGGCCGGTTCATTCACCTGGAACTGCAAGGCGAAATTCACCGCCGGATCAACGAACCCGCTGACCGCCGCGAACGGCACGTGCAGCTTCGCCGGCACCTGGTTGAAGGTCAGCCCCACCTCGAACCAGTCATCGGTCACCGCCAGGTCCCAATAGCGGTGCTGCAACACGATGGTCATCTCCTCGGGGTAGCGCTCCAGCAGATGCTTCGGCATCTCCACCCCGGGAAAACGGGTGCGGAAGGCGATGAAGAAATGATGTGCCCCCGGCAGGCCGCCGCCCGCCTCGACATCACGCAGCACGCGACGCACCACCCCGCGCAGCGAATCCTGCACGATCTCATCATAGGCGATGAGGCTGTCGGGCGTGTCGGGCGTCTCCGGCGGTTCGGCCATGGCGGTTCCTGTTCGTCGCCCAAGTGGCGCGGCGACCGATGAAGGTCAAGATGAGATGATGGAGGAGTTTCTGTTGCCCGGCACTCCTCCAGGCCGCTGGTTTCCGATTCTGTTACCGGGTTCGGTCCGAACCCTGCTCATGCGTCATAACGTCAGCCTTGGGGGCCTTCGTTACGCGGCAATCGCAAATGCCTCGTTGTCGTTGGCATTTGTGGATTTTGAACCGTTTTACGGGAGTGTCTGCCCGGGCAAAAAATGCGTCTTTCGAAACACGTCGATCCTGGTTCGGCCCCGTCAATCCCCGCCGCAACAGCGGGGTCTGGTGGAGCCGCCGGGTACTGCCCCCGGGTCCGCTATCCCTATTCCACGCACTCGTTCATCACCATCTCCGCCGAAGCGGCATCGCTGATATAGGCGACATCAGCGGCATTGCAAAGCTCAGGCGGCAAGATGGAAGCAATAGCGGTCGATCACCGCGTCATTGATCCGGTCCCAGTCGAACGCGCGCGACGCCGCCTGCCCCGCCCGCCCCGCCGCCGCGCGCATCGCCGGATTCGCGATCAGCATCGCGATCGCGTCGGCGAATCCGTCCACGTCATGCGGTGCCACCAGCCGACCGGTCACGCCGTCCTTCACCAGGCTGCTGCTGCCTGTCGCCCGCGCCGCCACCACGGGCAGGCCGCTCGCCATCGCCTCCAGGGTCACATTGCCGAACGTTTCGGTCACGCTGGGATTGAACATCAAATCCATCGAGGCATAGGCCCGCCCCAGATCGTCGCCACCCAGGAAACCGGTGAAGATGGCGTCAGGCAACCGCTCCTCGATCCAGTCCCGCGCAGGCCCCTCCCCCACCACCAGCAGACGGTGGGCCACACCGCGCCGGCGCAGCAACGCGGCTGCGTCCGCCACCACATCCAGGCCTTTTTCCTTCACCAGTCGCCCGACGAATCCCACCACGATATCGGCATCGGCGATCCCCAGTTCGCGCCGCCATGCCAGGTCACGACGCGCCGGATCGAACCGGGTGCCATCGACGCCCCGGCTCCAGATACCCACATGGCGGGACCAGCCCTGAGCGCGCAGCAGTTCCGCCATTCCGTCCGAAGGCGCGAAGATTTCCGGCAGATCGCCATAGAAACGGCGCAGGATGCGCTCCACCCGCCGCCGGATGAACCCCAGCCCGTAATAATCGAAATAGGTTTCGAACCGTGTGTGCACGCTCGCCACCGTCAGGATATTCCGGTTCGCCGCCCAATCCTTGGCGGCATGCCCCAGCCAGTCCGGCGCCGACAGGTGAACGACATTGGGCGCGAAGGCGTCCAGATCGCCACGTGGTCCGGCCGGCAGTCCCATGGCCACCCGATACTCTCCCCGTCCGGGAAAAGGGAAACTGGGCACGCTGACCAACGTGCCGGTCGGCGGAAAGGCGGGCGTGCTGCTGGTCGGCGAATAGACCCTGACGGTGCCGCCCCGCGCCTCGATCCGCCCGACCAGCCGGTTCAGCGCCTGATTGGCCCCATCCCTTACATAATTGTAATTGCCCGAAAAAAGCGCAACGCGCAGCCGCTCGACAGGAAAGCTCATGGAGCGGAGACCTAGGCCCCGACTGTGGCAGGCGTGCGGCATGAAAAAGGCCCGGTCGCACGATGGCGACCGGGCCCTTTTTTCGAAAACGGATGCTTAAGCAGCAACCGCCGTGCGACGACGCAGCGCGCTGCCCACCATGCCGAAGCCGATGATCATCATCGCCCAGGTCGCCGGCTCGGGGATACCCGGGGTCGCCGAACCGAAGGTGATGTTGTCATAACCGACGAAGTTGGCGCCACCGGCGAAATCGATCGACTTCGCGATGCCGGCGAACGACACGCCGATCGGATCCCAAGCGCAATAGCCGCAGCCGCTCTGGAAGTTGTTCACCAGGTTCAGCGTGGCCAGCACGTTGCCCGTGGCGCCCAGGCCGTCATAGACGGTGATCGAGGCTTGCGAGTTCGACGAATAGTTGAACGAGAAGCCGGTGGTGAAGCCCGCCGCATAGTCGATGGTCACCGCGCCGCCCGACAGGAAGAACAGGATGCCCGGGTTCGGTTCACCGCTGCCGTTGTAGCTGTTGATCGCCAGCGCGTTGCTCGAAAAAGCCACGCCATAGTTGGTGCCACTGTTGCCGTCGGCGCTGACGCCGCCGTTATAGAAGCCGCCAACCGCGGCCACATTGTTCGTGGTTGCAACACCGTCGAAATCGAGCACGACAACCGCCGCCGATGCGGCGGTCGACATCGTGAATGCCGCGAATGCCGCAGCCGCCAGGGTGAAATTACGCATGATGCCTCCTGTAGTGAACTGGAAAAAACCAGCTGCTTCATGATCAGCAAGCATCGTGCCATCTGTGACATATATTTTTACGGTTCTATATCAATGTCTTAAAGAATATTCGGTTAACCCTGCCGACATAAATTGTAAAGTTCTCCGACAGATCAAAATCGCGTTCGCCCTTGCAGCAAAAAAAGAAGCCCGGCCGCGTGCTCGCGACCGGGCTTCTCCATCCACTGCAACGGCTCAGGCGTCGACGGTCGCCGGCGCCGCCAAGGCCGCCTGCTGCGCCCGCAGTGCCGCGTCCCGGCTGTTCGCCGTCACCCGCACCCGGCCCAGCGCCGCCCCCGTCCCCGCCGGGATCAGGCGGCCGACGATGACATTCTCCTTCAGGCCCACCAGATTGTCGACCTTGCCCTGCACCGCCGCCTCGGTCAGCACCCGCGTCGTTTCCTGGAACGACGCCGCGCTGAAGAAGCTGCGCGTTTGCAGGCTCGCCTTGGTGATCCCCAGCAGGATCGGCTTGCCTTCCGCCGGCCGCTTGCCTTCGGCGATCAGCTTGGCGTTGGTCTCGTCCATCTCCTCGCGGTCGATCTGCTCGCCCTTCAGCAGGATCGAATCCCCCTCGTCGGTGATCTCCACCTTCTGCAGCATCTGCCGAACGATGGTCTCGATATGCTTGTCGTTGATCTTCACGCCCTGCAGGCGATAGACCTCCTGGATTTCCGAACACAGGAATTCCGCCAGCTTCTCCACGCCCAGCACATCCAGGATGTCGTGCGGGTTCGCCGGCCCGTCGATCAGGAAGTCGCCCTTGCGGACAAGGTCGCCCTCCTGCACCGCCAGGTGCCGGCCCTTGGGCAGCAGATATTCGACCGGCTCCGAACCATCCTCGGGCCGCAGGATCACACGCTTCTTCGCCTTGTAATCCTTGCCCAGCTCGATCCGGCCATCCACGCGGGCGATCACCCCATTGTCCTTCGGGATGCGCGCCTCGAACAGCTCCGCCACCCGCGGCAGACCGCCGGTGATGTCACGGTTCTTCGCCGCCGCCCGCGGGATGCGCGCCAGCACATCGCCGGCCTCCACCCGCTGTCCCTCGTTCACCGAGAGCACGGCGCCCACCGGCAGCAGGAAGCGCCCCGCCTCGCCGGTCGCATCGTCCAGCAGGGTGATGCGCGGCCGCAGCTCGTCCTTCGCCTTCGATGCCTTCCACTCGCTCACCACCTTGTTGGCGATGCCGGTGGCGTCGTCGGTCTCCTCGCGCAGGGTCTGGCCTTCCACCAGGTCCTGATACTTCACCACGCCCGCCTTGTCGGCGATCACGGGGCGGGTATAGGGATCCCACTCCGCCAGCCGGTCGCCCTTCTTCACCGCCGAACCTTCCGGGAAGGCCAGCACGGCGCCGAACACGATCTTGTGGCTCGACCGCTCGCGGCCCTCGCCGTCCAGCAGCACCAGTTCGCCGCCGGTCGGCGCCAGGCCGATGATCCGGCCGCGGCTGTCCTTCAGGCTCGGCAGGTTCCTGTAGGCAACGGTGCCATCGATCGCCGCATCCAGCGTCGATTGCTCGCTCACCTGCGCCGCACCGCCGATGTGGAAGGTCCGCATCGTCAGCTGCGTGCCCGGCTCGCCGATCGATTGCGCCGCGATCACGCCCACCGCCTCGCCGATGTTCACCGGCGTCCCGCGGGCCAGGTCGCGGCCATAGCAGGCCGCGCACACGCCCATCCGCGTCTCGCACACCAGCGGCGACCGGATCTTCACCTCCTGGATGCCGGCGTCCTCGATGGCCTTCACCTCCACCTCGGACAGCAGCGTGTCGCGCCCGAACAGCACCTCGCCGGTCTTCGGGTCGACGATGTCGTCGCACACGGTCCGCCCCAGGATGCGCTCGCTCAGGGTGGCGATCGTGCTGCCGCCCTCGACGATCGGCTTCATCAGCAGGCCGCGCTCGGTGCCGCAGTCATTCTCCATCACCACGCAATCCTGGCTGACGTCCACCAGGCGCCGGGTCAGATAGCCCGAGTTGGCGGTCTTCAGCGCGGTATCGGCCAGCCCCTTGCGGGCGCCGTGCGTCGAGTTGAAATATTCAAGGACGGTCAGCCCCTCCTTGAAGTTGGAGATGATCGGCGTCTCGATGATCTCGCCCGAAGGCTTGGCCATCAGCCCGCGCATGCCGGCCAGCTGCTTCATCTGCGTCTGGCTGCCGCGCGCGCCCGAATGCGCCATCATGTAGATCGAATTGACCTGCCGCTCCACGCCGCTCGGCAGGATCGACTTGTCGCTGATCTCCTTCATCATCGCATTGGCCACCGCGTCACCGCACTTGGCCCAGGCATCGACGACCTTGTTGTACTTCTCGCCCTGCGTGATCAGGCCATCCTGATACTGCTGCTCGAAGTCCTTCGCCAGCGTGCGGGTTTCCTCCACCAGCGTCGCCTTCGCCGCCGGGATCACCATGTCATCCTTGCCGAACGAAATGCCCGCCTTGAAGGCGTGCCGGAAGCCCAGCGCCATGATGGCGTCGGCGAACAGCACCGTGTCCTTCTGCCCGCAATGGCGATAGACGGTGTCGATCACATCGCCGACCTCCTTCTTGGTCAGCAGGCGGTTCACCGTGGCGAACGGCACGCGATGGTTGGCCGGCAGCGTCTCGCCGATCAGCATCCGCCCCGGCGTGGTGACGAACCGCACCATGCGGGTCTTGCCGGCCTCGTCGGTCTGCGGCACCCGCGCCTCGATGCGCGTATGCAGCGTCACCACCTTGGCGTTCAGTGCCTGGTGCACCTCGGACATGTCGGCGAACACCGGCAGCCGCTCGCGCTTCGTGCCATCGGCCAGCTCGACATATTCCGGCGTCTTCTCCTGCCGCTCCATCGACAGGTAATACAGCCCCAGCACCATGTCCTGGCTCGGCACGATGATCGGCTTGCCGTTCGACGGGCTCAGGATGTTGTTGGTGGACATCATCAGCACGCGGCATTCCAGCTGCGCCTCCAGGCTCAGCGGCACGTGCACCGCCATCTGGTCGCCGTCGAAATCGGCGTTGAACGCCGAACAGACCAGCGGATGCAGCTGGATCGCCTTGCCCTCGATCAGCACGGGCTCGAACGCCTGGATGCCCAGCCGGTGCAGCGTCGGCGCCCGGTTCAGCATCACCGGATGCTCGCGGATCACCTCGTCCAGGATGTCCCAGACTTCCTTGCGCTCCTTCTCGACATATTTCTTCGCCTGCTTCAGCGTCATGCTGAGCCCCTTGGCGTCCAGCCGCGCGTAGATGAACGGCTTGAACAGCTCCAGCGCCATCTTCTTGGGCAGGCCGCACTGGTGCAGCTTCAGTTCCGGACCGGTCACGATCACCGAGCGGCCGGAATAATCCACCCGCTTGCCCAGCAGGTTCTGCCGGAACCGGCCATGCTTGCCTTTCAGCATGTCCGACAGGCTCTTCAGCGGCCGCTTGTTGGCGCCCGTGATCGTCCGCCCGCGGCGGCCGTTGTCGAACAGCGCGTCCACCGCCTCCTGCAGCATCCGCTTCTCGTTGCGCACGATGATGTCCGGCGCGCGCAGCTCAATGAGGCGCTTCAACCGGTTGTTGCGGTTGATGACGCGGCGATACAGGTCATTGAGGTCGGAGGTCGCGAAACGGCCGCCGTCCAGCGGCACCAGCGGCCGCAGCTCCGGCGGGATCACCGGCACCACCGTCAGGATCATCCACTCCGGCCGGTTGCCCGACTCCAGGAAACTGTCGACGATCTTCAGCCGCTTGATGATCTTCTTAGGCTTCAGCTCGGACTTGGTGGTCGCCAGCTCCTCCAGCAGCGCCTCCTTCTCCGCCGCCAGGTCCAGCTCTTCCAGCATCCGCCGCACGGCCTCGGCACCGATCCCCGCGGTGAAATTCTCCTCACCATGCAGGTCCTGCGCTTCCAGCATCTCGTCTTCGGTCAGCAGCTGGAACTTTTTCAGCGGCGTCATGCCCGGTTCGATGACGATATACTGTTCGAAATAGAGCACCCGCTCCAGATCCTTCAGCGGCATGTCGAGCAGCATGCCGATGCGGCTCGGCAGCGACTTCAGGAACCAGATGTGCGCAACGGGCGCCGCCAGCTCGATATGCCCCATGCGCTCCCGGCGAACCTTGGAAACGGTCACCTCCACGCCGCATTTCTCGCAGGTGATGCCCTTGTATTTCATGCGCTTGTACTTGCCGCACAGGCACTCATAATCCTTGATCGGGCCAAAGATGCGGGCACAGAACAACCCGTCCCGCTCCGGCTTGAAGGTGCGGTAGTTGATCGTCTCCGGCTTCTTGATCTCGCCATAGGACCAGCTGCGGATCTGGTCGGGCGACGCGATCGAAATCTTGATCTGGTCGAAAATCTCCGGCTTCGCGACGGGCGAGAAAATGTTGGGCGTCAGTTCGTTCATAAGGCCTCCTCGGCAGGGGCACGCACCCCTGCCTGCTGGATCAAACAGGATTATTCGGCGGCAACCGTATTGTTCAGCTCGATGTTCAGGCTCAGGCTCTTCATTTCCTTCACCAGCACATTGAAGCTTTCCGGGATGTTCGATTCGAACGTGTCATCCCCCTTGACGATCGCTTCATACACCTTGGTGCGGCCCACCACATCGTCGGACTTCACCGTCAGCATCTCCTGCAATGTGTAGGCGGCGCCATAGGCCTGCAAGGCCCACACCTCCATCTCGCCGAACCGCTGGCCGCCGAACTGCGCCTTGCCGCCCAGCGGCTGCTGCGTCACCAGGCTGTAGGGCCCGATCGAACGCGCGTGGATCTTGTCGTCCACCAGATGGTGCAGCTTCAGCATGTAGATGTAGCCGACGGTCACCTTGCGGTCGAACGCCTCGCCGCTGCGCCCGTCGAACAGCTCGACCTGCCCGGAGCTGTCCAGCCCCGCCAGTTCCAGCATGTCGGACACATCCGCCTCGCGCGCGCCATCGAACACCGGCGTGCCCATGGGAACCCCCACCGCCAGGTCGGTCGCCATGCCGATGACCGCGTCATCGTCCATCGCATCCACATCGGTCTGCGCGCCATAGATGCTCTTCAGCTTGCCGCGCACGCCGGCGATGTCGTCCGCCGCGAGCCGCTGCCCCTTGGCATGGATATCCTCCAGCATCATCGAGATCTGCCGTCCCAGGCCGCGCGCGGCCCAGCCCAGGTGGGTCTCGAAAATCTGCCCCACGTTCATCCGGCTTGGCACCCCCAGCGGGTTCAGCACCAGGTCAACGGGCGTGCCATCCTCCAGGAAAGGCATGTCTTCCGACGGCAGGATGCGGCTGATGACCCCCTTGTTGCCATGGCGGCCGGCCATCTTGTCGCCCGGTTGCAGCTTGCGCTTCACCGCCACGAACACCTTCACCATCTTCAGCACACCCGGCGGCAGCTCGTCACCGCGCTGCAGCTTGTCCTTGCGGTCGTCCAGCCGCGCCTGGATGCTTGCCTGTGCGGCATCCCACTGCGCCTTGGAGGCCTCCAGACCGGCCTGCACGCCGTCATCGACCACGCCCAGCTTCCACCACTCCCGCCGCGGAAACTCCTCCAGCAGCGCCTCGTCGATGATCGCGCCCTTCTTCACGCCCTTCGGCCCGGTCACCACCGCCTGCCCCAGCAGCATCGCCTTCAGGCCGGCATAGGTCGCGCGGTCCAGGATCGCGCGCTCGTCCGCGGCGTCCTTTTCCAGCCGGTCGATCTCCTCGCGCTCGTTCGCCAGCGCGCGCTCATCCTTGTCGATGCCGTGCCGGTTGAACACCCGCACCTCCACCACCGTGCCGGCGACGCCGGGCGGCAGCTTCAGGCTGGTATCGCGCACATCACTCGCCTTCTCACCGAAAATGGCGCGCAGCAGCTTTTCCTCCGGCGTCATCGGGCTCTCGCCCTTCGGCGTGATCTTGCCCACCAGGATGTCGCCCGGCTCCACCTCGGCACCGATATAGACGATGCCCGCCTCGTCCAGGTTGCGCAGCGCCTCCTCACCCACGTTCGGGATGTCGCGCGTGATGTCCTCCGGCCCCAGCTTGGTGTCGCGGGCCATCACCTCGAACTCCTCGATATGGATCGAGGTGAACACATCCTCCTTCACGATGCGTTCGTTGATCAGGATGCTGTCTTCGAAATTATAGCCATTCCACGGCATGAACGCGACCAGCGCGTTCCGCCCCAGCGCCAGCTCGCCATATTGCGTGCTCGGCCCGTCGCAGATGATGTCGCCCTTCGCCACCACATCGCCCACCGTCACCAGCGGCCGCTGGTTGATGCAGGTGTTCTGGTTGGAGCGCTGGAACTTCATCAGCGTGTAGATGTCCACCATCGACTGGCCCGGCTGCACATCCTCGGTTGCCCGGATGACGATCCGCCCGGCATCCACCTGGTCCACGATCCCGCCGCGCCGCGCCGCGATCGCCGCGCCCGAATCCCGCGCCACCGTCGCTTCCATGCCGGTGCCCACAAACGGCGCCTCGGCCTTCACCAGCGGCACCGCCTGGCGCTGCATGTTCGATCCCATCAACGCCCGGTTGGCGTCGTCATTTTCCAGGAACGGGATCAGGGACGCCGCCACCGACACCAGCTGCTTCGGGCTCACGTCCATCAGCGTGATGTCCTCGCGCCGCGCGATCAGGAACTCGCCCGCCGCCCGCGCGCTCACCAGCTCGTCGGCAAAGCTGCCGTCCGCGTTGGTCGCCACATTCGCCTGCGCGATCGTGTGCTTGGCTTCCTCCATCGCCGACAGATACACCACCTCATCGGTCAGCTTGCCGTCGATGACCTTGCGATAGGGCGTCTCGATGAAGCCATATTTGTTCACCCGGCTGAACGTCGCCAGCGAATTGATGAGGCCGATGTTCGGCCCTTCCGGCGTCTCGATAGGGCAGATGCGCCCATAATGCGTCGGGTGCACGTCGCGCACCTCGAACCCTGCCCGCTCCCGCGTCAACCCGCCCGGCCCCAGCGCCGAGACGCGCCGCTTGTGCGTCACTTCAGACAGCGGATTGGTCTGGTCCATGAATTGTGACAGCTGCGAGGAGCCGAAGAACTCCCGCACCGCCGCCACCGCCGGCTTGGCGTTGATCAGGTCGTTCGGCATCACGGTCGAAATGTCCACGCTGGACATCCGCTCCTTCACCGCCCGCTCCATCCGCAACAGGCCCACGCGATAGCTGTTCTCCAGCAGCTCGCCCACCGATCGCACGCGCCGGTTGCCCAGGTTATCGATGTCGTCGATCTCGCCCTTGCCGTCCTTCAGGTCCACCAGCGTCTTCACCACCGCCAGGATATCCTCCCGCCGCAGCGTCCGCAGGTCGTCGGGCGCATCCAGCCCCAGCCGCATGTTCATCTTCACCCGGCCGACATCGCTCAGGTCATAGCGCTCCGCGTCGAAGAACAGCCCGCCGAACAGCGCCTCCGCCGTCTCCCGCGTCGGCGGTTCCCCGGGGCGCATCACGCGATAGATGTCGGAAAGCGCCTGGTCGCGCGGCACGTCGGCGTTGCGCGCCTTGTCCACCATCAGCGTCGTGCGCATCCACGGCCCGACATTGACATGGTCGATGTCCAGCAGCTCCAGATGGCTGAACCCCGCGGCGTCCAGCTTGTCGAGCGCCTCCTGGGACACCTCCTCGCCGGATTCGATATAGATTTCACCCGTCTTCTCGTTGATCAGGTCGAACGCGGCATAGCGGCCCAGGATCTCGTCGTTCGGCACCATCAGCGTCCTGACGCCGTCGGTCTGCGCCTTCTTCGCCGCGCGCGGCGTGATCTTCTGCCCCTCGGCGAACAGCAGCTCGCCGGTCTCGGCATTCACCACGTCGAACGCCGGCTTCACCCCGCGCCACTGCTCGGCCACGAACGGCATCTGCCAGCCGCCCTTCGGCGCCCGGTCGAACCGAACCGTCTTGTAGAAGGCGTTCAGGATTTCCTCGCTGTTCAGCCCCAGCGCATAGAGCAGCGCCGTCACCGGCAGCTTGCGCTTCCGGTCGATGCGGACGTTCACGATGTCCTTCGCGTCGAACTCGAAATCCAGCCAGCTGCCGCGATAGGGGATCACCCGCGCCGCGAACAGGAACTTGCCACTGCTGTGCGTCTTGCCGCGGTCATGGTCGAAGAACACGCCGGGCGAGCGGTGCATCTGGCTCACGATCACCCGCTCTGTGCCGTTGATCACGAAGGTGCCGTTCGCCGTCATCAACGGCATGTCGCCCATGTAGACGTCCTGCTCCTTGATATCCACGACCGAGCGGTTCTGCGTGTCGGCATCCACCTCGAACACGATGAGGCGCAGCGTCACCCGCATCGGCGCCGCATAGGTCATGCCGCGCTGCCGGCACTCCTCGATGTCGAACTTCGGGTCCTCCAGCTCATAATCCACGAAATCCAGCTCCGCCGTCCCGGCGAAATCGCGGATCGGAAACACGCTGCGCAGCGTCTTCTCCAGGCCCGACACATAGCCATCCGCCGGCCGCGAGCGCAGGAACTGCTCATAGCTCTCGCGCTGCACCTCGATCAGGTTCGGCATCTGCACCACTTCGCCGATCTTCCCGAACATCTTGCGCACCCGCCGCGTCGAGCGGAACCGGGGGGCGGGCTGCAACTTGCTCACGGGATTTACGGGCTGGGTCGCCATCGGGAATATTTCCTTCGTCAGAACCGAATCAAAATGTCACGCACTGGTCATCACAACGCCAAAAACCGCGCAGGTCCCCTCATGGCCCCGGCGGTCAAGCGTCCGATTATCCAAATCCCTTCAATACGTTGGGCACACCCGCGCAAAAGCGCGCCCTATCCCGAATGGCTGGATGACACCGCATGTAGGAAATCGCCGGCCCGCTGTCAAACGCCCCCGCACTGGCGGCGCGCCCGCACTGCGGCTAAACCACGCGCATGCAAAAGCCCCGCAAACATAATCTCCGCCCCGCCACCCTCATGATGGGCCATGGCTACGACCCCGCGCTCAGCGAAGGCGCCCTGAAACCCCCCATCTTCCTCACCTCCACCTTCGTCTTCCCCAACGCCGCAGCCGGCAAGCGCCATTTCGAGGGCGTCACCGGCAAACGCCCCGGCGGCGCCGAGGGCCTCGTCTATTCCCGCTTCAACGGCCCCAACCAGGAAATCCTCGAAGACCGCCTCTCCGTCTGGGAGGATGCGGAGGACGCGCTCAGCTTCTCCTCCGGCATGTCGGCGATCGCCACCCTGTTCCTGGCCACCGTCCGCCCCGGCGACGTCATCGTCCACTCCGGGCCGCTCTACGCCGCCACCGAGACCCTCATCGCCCGCGTGCTCGGGCGCTTCGGCGTCCACTTCCTCGATTTCCCCGCCGGCGCCACCCGCGCCGAGATCGACGCCGTCCTTGCCAAGGCCCAGACCGGCCGCGTCGCGCTCATCTATCTCGAATCGCCGGCCAATCCCACCAACGCCCTCGTCGACATCGAAGCCGTCCGCGCGTCGCGCGACGCCATCTTCGGGTCCGGCCCCGATGCGCCCCCCATCGCCATCGACAACACCTTCCTCGGCCCCATCTGGCAGACGCCGCTGGCACATGGCGCGGACCTGGTCGTCTACAGCCTCACCAAATATGCCGGCGGCCACAGCGACCTCGTCGCCGGCGCCGTCCTCGGCGCCAAGCGGCTGATCGACCCGATCCGCGCCATGCGCAACACCATCGGCACCATCACCGATCCGAACACCGCCTGGATGCTGCTGCGCTCCCTCGAAACGCTCGAACTCCGCATGAACCGCGCCGGCGAAAACGCGGCGAAGGTCTGCGCCTACCTCCGCGACCACCCCAGGGTCGAGCATGTCGGCTATCTCGGCTTCCTCGAGGGCGACCGCCAGGCCGACATCTACGCCCGCCACTGCCTCGGCGCCGGCTCCACCTTCTCGCTCTTCCTGAAGGGCGGGGAGGCCGAAGCCTTCCGCTTCCTCGATTCGCTGCGCATCGCCAAGCTCGCCGTCAGCCTCGGCGGCACCGAAACGCTGGCCAGCCACCCCGCGGCGATGACCCACCTCAGCGTCCCCGACGCCCGCAAGGCCGCGCTCGGCATCACCGACAACCTGGTCCGCATCTCCATCGGCGTCGAAGACCCCGACGACCTGATCGCCGACTTCGCCCAAGCGCTTGACGCCTGCTGAAAGTAGTTTGATCGTGGAGACAATCCTAAGTGGCCTTTGAAACAGACTTGTGTTCCACTTTTGTTCCGCTATACAAAGCTAGGTAGGTGAGCTTCACAATGGCAGATGGCAGTGCGATAGAGTGGACGGATGCAACCTGGAACCCTGTTACCGGGTGCACCAAAATCACACGCGGCTGCGAAAATTGTTATGCAGCGCGGTTTGCAGAACGATTTCGCGGCGTGCCTGGACATCCCTTTTCGCGCGGTTTCGATCTGACTCTAAGACCTGACCGGATCAAACAGCCTCTCCAATGGAAGAGGCCGCGTATGATCTTTGTCAATTCAATGAGTGACTTGTTTCACAAGCTTGTGCCAAACGAATTTATTGACCAAGTCTTCGATGCTATGGAAGAGGCTGACTGGCATGTTTATCAACTGTTGACTAAGCGCAGCTCGTTGATGCGAAACTATCTCAATCGTCGCTACGGTGCCCAATCTATGCCTGCGCACATTTGGGTCGGAACCTCGGTCGAAGATGCCCGCGCAAAGGGCCGGATTGACCACCTCCGCGCTGCGCCGCGAGGAGTTCGGTTCTTGTCGATTGAACCTCTGATTGGAGCGCTTGGAACGATCAACCTCAACGGCATTGACTGGGTTATCGTTGGTGGCGAGTCTGGCCCAGGCGCGCGACCAATGCAGCTCGCTTGGGCTCGAGAAGTGCGCGATCAATGCACTGAACAGCAAGTTCCGTTTTTCTTCAAGCAGTGGGGAGGGTTACGTCCCAAGTCTGGCGGGCGTATCCTCGATGGCCGCGAATGGAATGATTTTCCTAAGCAACAGGCGAATGCTGTATAATGGGCACGCCTGCCGAGGTAGGTCCTTGGGCGAGAGAAAAGCTCGACGCCTTGGCGCGATATCTCGACTATTACACAAAAGTGCTTAAAAACCAACCTTGGCGAACAATCTATTTCGACGCCTATGCCGGCGGCGGACAAGCTATAGTTCGCTCTGAACTTACATCAGGAGCATCACTACTATTCCCTGAAGAAGAGACGGACGCAGAAGCACGGCAGCTTATCGATGGCTCTCCACGAGTAGCACTTGGATTGGCCAATCCGTTCGATCGTTACATCTTTGTCGACAATGATGTCAATCGTCATCAGGAACTCGAAGTGTTGCGCAGAGAATGGGGCGACCGCAGGACGATTACCGCCCGCCGCGGCACAGCAACTGATGCCATTGACTGGCTACTTGCCCAAGGCATCGGCCGACAATCGCATCGTGGCGTTGCCTTTCTTGATCCATTCGGAGCAAACTTAGCTTGGTCTGATGTAGCAGCGCTCGCAAGCACCCGGCTGTTTGAAGTCGTTATTAATTTCCCACTCGGTATGGCGATTCAGCGAATGTTGCCGAATACCGGCACCATGCCGCCCAGCTGGGCTGCGCGACTCGATGGCCTCTTCGGCAACCGTGAATGGTATGATGCCGTTTATCAGCCAGAGGGCGGTCTTTTCAGCTCCAAAGAGCCAGCCAAGCGAACGGACTATCATACTCGGCTATTGGGGCTTTACCTTAGCCAACTTGCCGATGCATTCGGCCACGTCTCGCAACCGCGCCTTATCCGAAACAGCCGTGGCGCGCCACTCTACTACCTGATTTGGGCGGGGCCGCACAAAAAGGGGCTGGAAGGCGCAAACTATGTCCTTACGATGGGAGAACGCCTGCCAAAACGGAAAGACGGGTAGCAAGCGCCGAGTATAGATCACGGTAACAATTTACCGTATGGACAACCTATCACCCGGCCTACAACCCCCTACCGCCGGCTCGGCACCACCCGATAGCCATAGCGCACGAACAGCATTACCTCGGTCAGCCCCACCCGCTCGAACTCCACCCGCCGGTCCAGCCCCTCCAGCTCCACGGCATAGCCCTCCCCCATCCGCGCCGCCTGTGCCTTCGCGTCCGCCACCACCCGCTCCAGGATCGCCCCGCGATACTGCCCCGGCTCCACCACCGTCAGCGCCAGGTCATCGTCCGCCACCATCTCGGCCCGTCCCACCAGCGGCACCGATTTCACGAACGCCTCCAGCCGCTCCACCGCCGATTTCGCGTCGGTCGCCCCCGCCAGCCGCGTCTTCAACAGAAATCCCACCCGGCTGGTATCCGCCCGTCCCGCGCCCGACACCGGCAGGTCGCGGTAATTCGCCAGGGTCAGCGGCTCCACCTTCAGCTCGCCGGTGGACAGCTCCACGCCCCGCTTGCCCGCCAGCTCGATCGCCTTCCGCACCATCCCGAAAATCTCGTCATAACGCAGTTTCGAATCGCGCGAATCCGATGTCACCGTCACCGCCAGCACCGCGAAATCCGCCACCCGCC
This sequence comes from Sandaracinobacteroides saxicola, assembly GCF_014117445.1. NCBI lineage: Bacteria > Pseudomonadati > Pseudomonadota > Alphaproteobacteria > Sphingomonadales > Sphingosinicellaceae > Sandaracinobacteroides > Sandaracinobacteroides saxicola. The sequence goes on from NZ_CP059851.1 coordinate 1,724,614, forward strand.
GCACCCCCACCAGCGGCGGCGGCGCCGCCTCCTCCCGTCGCGACGCGGTCACGATGATCTCCTCCGCCTGCTGCGCCGCCACCGGTTCCCCGGTGAACAAACAGGCCACGGCGACGAACAGCAGGATCGAATGTCTCACAATGCGGTGCTCCCCTGGTTGCGGCACAACGCACCACGAAGCCGCCACAACGTCAACGGTCAACGCCAGGTGAAAGAAAGCCCTTGCCAAAAAAGGCGCGTCATGATAACCATATTGGCATCATTGAGTCAGCAGCCACCCCGCGCGACCCGCCCAAAAACCCCGAAATCGCTAAGCCCTTGATTCAGGCTGTCACTTTTTTCGAGCAACCTTCCAAAATCCTACAGCCCCTGCGCGGCCAAGCCGCGCAAACTCGGGCGGTGGGCGAGGCGGAGAGGACGAAAGAAGAAAGACAAGAAAGAACAAAAAAGCGGGCAAAGCCCGCTTGTCGGACGTGTCGGTTGGCCACCGGCCAACCGCACGCCGGCCAGGCACTGCGGCGAGTCCGGGAATAGCGCTGCACGCTATTCCCGGCCGCCTTGGCCTTACTTCAGCTCCACCGTCGCGCCGGCTTCTTCCAGTTGCTTCTTGATCTTCTCGGCATCGGCCTTGTTGATGCCTTCCTTCACCGCCTTCGGCGCCGATTCCACCAGCGTCTTGGCTTCCGTCAGCCCCAGGCCGGTGATGGCGCGGACTTCCTTGATGACGTTGATCTTCTTGCCACCGTCGCCGGTCAGGATCACGTCGAACTCGGTCTTCTCTTCCGCCGCCGGCGCTGCAGCGGCAGCCGGACCAGCAGCCACGGCCACGGCCGCGGCGGCCGAAACGCCCCACTTCTCTTCCAGCATCTTCGACAGTTCCGCCGCTTCCAGCACGGTCAGCGCGGACAGATCTTCCACAATCTTGTTCAGGTCAGCCATTTCAAATCTCCAATTGGTTGTTAAGCGGCTTCTTTTTCGGAATAGGCCGCAATCACTCGGGCAAGCTGGGCAGCCGGCGCATTCGCCAGCTGGGCCAGCTTCGTGGCAGGTGCATTCAACAGGCCGATCAGCTTCGCGCGCAGCTCATCCAGCGACGGCAGTTCGGCAAGCGCCTTCACTCCGTTCACATCCAGCAGCGTCGAACCCATGGCCCCGCCGACGATCTCGAACTTGTCGGTCGTCTTCGCGAACTCGACCGCGATCTTCGCGGCCGCCACCGGGTCCGCCGAAGTCGCAAGCCCCACAGGACCGGTCAGCAAACCGCTGATCTCCTGATAGGGCGTGCCCTCCAGCGCGATGCGGGCGAGCCTGTTCTTCGTCACCTTGAAACTGGCACCGGCCTCGCGCATCCTGTTCCGAAGGTTGGTGACCTGCGCCACCGTCAGCCCATGGTTGCGTGTGATCACAACCACCTGCACTTCAGTCAGAGTCTTCGCAAGACGCTCGACCAGTTCCTTTTTCTGGTTACGATCCATCCTCGTCTCCTCATCCACCGCACCACCCCCATGGTGATGCAGTCAATCCGTACCGAGGGGTGAATCCCAATGCCCTGCTCCGACCGGAGCCAGTGGAAATGGTCTGCTCCCCGTCTCATGCTGGCCCCAATGGCTTAAGCGGTCACCCGCACCAGCAGTCTCGGACGGTTCGCACCCGCAGCATCGCCACGGGCACAGGCGCGGCCAGATACAGGTTCCACCGGGAATTGCAACCCCATCCCCGTCACGCACAGTGGCGCCGCCGGCTCTCGTCCAGCATCTTCACCATCGTCCGCTCGTCCAGCACCGTCAGCCGCCGCACCCGCCGCAGGTCGCCGGCCACCGTCGCCGCCTCGTCAAAGCTGGCGCACGCCTCCCCCTTCGCGCCGGTCAGAACCAGCCCGTCCCCCAGCGCCGCAATCCCCGTCACCAGTCCCCGCGCCGCCTCCACACTGTCCGGATGCCGCCGCAGCCAGGCCCGCCGCGCCGCCACCGAGGCGCGCAATGCCGCCACGCCCGCTGCCCCCTGCCCGTCGCGCACCAGCGCCTGCCCCAGGTCCAGGCGCGTCACCATCACCCAGCGCGCCACCGCGCCGTCGTCCGCGTCCGCCGCCAGCAGCCGCTCCCACCCCACAACCGACGCACGCAAGGGTGCCACCGCCTCCCCCGGCCGCTCCAATGCCAGCAGCGTCGAGCCGACATTCCACTGCTGCCGCAGCAACGCCCAGCGCCAGCGCACATCCGCCTCTGTCGCTGCACACGCCGCCGCCAGCGCCGCCGCCGCCCGATACCCCGCCAGCGCGGCATCGCCCCGTCCGCCATAATAATGCGCCTCCGCCACCAGCTCCTGTGCCTTCAGCTGCACCAACGGCCCCTCCGAACCAGCCGGCCGCGCCCGCGCCACCGGTGTCGCCAGCCGCAGCGCCGCCTGGTCATCCCCGCGCCAGATCGCCAGCCCCGCCTCCGCCAGCGCCGCCCGCCCCGCCAGCGTCGCCGGCAAATCTCCGGCGGCGCGCAACAACGCCACCTGCCCGGCCGCGTCCGCGGACGCCCCCTGCGCCGCCATCAGCTCCGCTCGCGCCACCGCCACCCGCGCCCGCGCCCACCGCGCCGCCTCGCCCGGCAGCCCCTCCAGCAATCCAGCCGCCTGCCTCAGCGATCGCCCCGCGGCCACCGGATCGCTCAGGCTTGGCCGATCCCGCGACCATTGCAGCTCCGCCAGCCGCGCCCATGCCTCCGCGGTCTGCATGCGCAGCGTCGGCGCCGCATTCCCTTCACCCGACACCCGGCCCAACACCGCCACCGCCTCCGCCACCAGCCGCGCGCGCAGCGCGAGCGTCCCCGGCTCCGCCTCCAGACGCTCGTTCATCGCCGCCACCTGCGACGCCGCCAGCGATTGCACCGCCTCCAGCCGCGTCGCCGCCGTCTGTCGCGCATCGGCAAAACGCTGCCACCCGATCAGCCCGCCCACCCCCAGCAGCACAACCGCGCCCGCCAGCAACGCCAGCGTCACCGGCCGGCGCGGCGCAGGCACTGCCGCCGCCTCGATTGCCGCCGGCGGATCGGCCGCCTCCCCCGGTGCCGCACCACGGCCGGCCTTCAACCACGCCACCAGCTCGCTTTCATAGGCATAGACGGGCGCCCTCGCCTCGCCCGGCACCCGGTGCACCGGCAGGCCGCGCGTCTCTTCCCAGCGCTTCACCGTGCGCTCATCCACCCCCAGCCGTCGCGCGATATCCTTCCAGCCACGCAACCGCACCAGCTCGCCAGTCGCACGAACAGGGATGGGATCGCCGGTCATCGCCGCAGCTTAGCCGCCAGGACGGTGTTTTCCAGCCGCCTCTCCCACCAATCTTCGTGGTTAATGCCCTTTCCTGCCCCGATCCGCCCCGACACACCTTGCAGCCCCGTGGGCAAGGGCATGGTCCAATGCGCCGCAGACGATTTGCCGTCGCAACAGGAGGAAATGTCATGTTCAAAGTTCTCGCCGCAACCGTCGGTCTTGCCTTCGCCGCCACGTCAGCCCTCGCCGACGTCTGCTCACCGGATGTCACCATCAGCTACAATATCACCTCGCTCGACTATCCTGTCGACAATGTCATCCACTTCAACATCAGCCCTTGCGGCGCCGGGCGGGGCGGCACGCTGTCCTTCGGTACCGGCAGCACCGGCTTCGGCCTGTGGTATGGCGAGCCCCAGACCAACCTGTTCCTGATGGGCACGGCGCAGGACCTGCCGGGCGACCCCGAAGGCCAGAAGCATATCGTGATCTTCGGCAGCACAGGCTGGGCGGCATCGGCGCAGGACATTGCCTTCGGCACCCTGTTCCCGACGTTCCTTGAAGGACAGCTGATCGCCGCGCTGGAAGACGCCGCCACCGGCAATGGCAGCGAGGCCAGCTATCAACTGATCGACGATTTCTGGTTCAACGCGGCCCTGCCGGGCGGCGTCACGTTCGGCCCCAACGACCGCTTCACCGCAGTTGCCTTTTCCCAGGGCCAGGTCATCGGGCAGGGGTTCGCCGTGCAGACACCGGTCAGCGCCATCCCAGAGCCCGCCACCTGGGCGATGCTGATCGCTGGCTTCGGCATGGTCGGGGTCGCTGCACGCCGAAGGTTCCCTGCAGCGCAAAGATAAATGCTCTGCGCGCCGCCGCAGCGGCATCGCCGTGACAGCATGATCCCAAGAAAAAGGGCCGGAGTCAGCTGACTCCGGCCCGCATTTTCCGTCATGTGCGCCTCAGGCGACGGCAACTTTCACGCCCGGCCCCATCGAGGAGCTGAGCGCCACCTTCTGCACATATTTGCCCTTGGCGCCGGTCGGCTTCGCCTTGACGATGGCGTCGTGGAAGGCGTCGAAATTGGCCTTCAGATCGTCGTTGGAGAAGCTGGCCTTGCCAAGGCCAGCATGGATGATCCCGGCCTTTTCGACACGGAACTCCACTTGGCCGCCCTTGGCGGCCTTCACCGCCTCGGTCACGTTCATCGTCACGGTGCCCAGCTTGGGGTTGGGCATCAGCCCCTTCGGCCCCAGGATCTTGGCGACACGCCCCACCAGACCCATCATGTCCGGCGTCGCGATGCAGCGGTCGAAGGCGATGGTGCCGCCCTGGATGCTCTCCAGCAGGTCTTCCGCACCGACGACATCGGCACCGGCGGCGCTGGCTTCCTCGGCCTTCGCACCACGGGCGAACACCGCCACGCGCACCGTCTTGCCGGTCCCCTTCGGCAGGGTCACCATTCCGCGCACCATCTGGTCGGCATGGCGCGGATCGACGCCCAGGTTGATCGCCACTTCGATGGTCTCATCGAACTTGGCGCTGGCATTCGCCTTCACCAGCGCGATGGCCTCATCGAGCGAATAGAGCTTCTCGCGGTCGACAGTCCCGGCGAGTGCCTTGGCTTTCTTGGTCAGCTTGGCCATCGGATCAGTCCTCCACCACTTCAAGGCCCATGGCGCGCGCCGAGCCTTCGATTGTCTTCATCGCCATGGCGATGTCGTTCGCATTCAGATCGGCCATCTTCGCTTCGGCAATCGCCTGGATCTGGCTCTTCTTGATCTTGGCAACCGGCGCGCCCTTGCCCGGGTTCGTGGAACCCGACTTCAGCCCGGCAGCCTGCTTCAGCAGATAGGACGCCGGCGGCGTCTTGGTGATGAAGGTGAAGCTGCGATCCGCATAGACGGTGATGACAGTGGGGATGGGCATCCCCTTTTCCATTTCCGCCGTCTTGGCGTTGAACGCCTTGCAGAATTCCATGATGTTGACGCCGCGCTGGCCAAGCGCCGGCCCGATCGGCGGGCTGGGGGTCGCGCTGCCGGCTTTCACCTGCAGCTTGATATAGCCTGTAATCTTCTTTGCCATCGTTCACTCCATTTCCGGGGCGTGGGGCTTGCCACCCTGTCCCCGCCGTTTGCAGCCGTGTGGTCCAGACGGCGTCCGGGTTGCCCCGTTCACCTCCCACGAATGTCACGCGCCTGACTGCTTCGCGCGTGTCTATTTGGTCTTTTCGACCTGTTCGAAATCCAGTTCGACCGGCGTGGCACGGCCGAAGATCGACACCGCCACCTTCACCCGGCCGCGCTCATAATCGATCTCCTCGACCAGCCCGGTGAACGACGCGAACGGGCCGTCCAGCACCTTCACGCTGTCGCCGATCTCGAAGCTCACCTTCTTGCGCGCCTTGGGCGCCGCCACCTCGGCCTCGACCTTGGTCGAGAGGATGCGGGCCGCCTCGGCTTCCGAAATCGGCTGCGGCTTGCCGGACGATCCCAGGAAACCCGTCACCTTCGGCGTGTTCTTCACCAGGTGATAGACATCGTCGTTCATGTCCAGCTTGGCCAGAACATAACCAGGGAAGAATTTGCGATCGCTGACATATTTCTTGCCGCGGCGAACCTCGGTGACTTTCTCGGTCGGCACCTCGATCGATTCCACCAGCCGGTCGAGCCCCATGCGGGTTGCTTCCGCCATGATGCTGTCGCGCACCTTGTTCTCGAACCCGCTATAGGCGTGAATAATGTACCAGCGCGCCACTTATGCCCCCAAAGACAGCAGGAATTTGACCGAACGACCCAGCACCTGATCCACCCCCAGGAAGAAGATCGACAGGATCGTGGTCATGATCAGCACCAGGATGGTGGTCTGGATCACCTCCTTGCGCGAAGGCCAGCTGACCTTCGACGTCTCGGCCCGCACCTGACGGACGAATTCTCCCGGACTGACGCGTGCCACCTGACCAACTCCATCCACAGCATCAGCTGCATTTTCACCAAGACTTCAAGCCGGCGCAGCCACCCCAATTTGGGCGGCCAGGCCGGCCTCTAACCTGTTCCCGTCACCCGCCTGCAATGGCAGGAGTGGAGGGACTCGAACCCCCGGCCCTCGGTTTTGGAGACCGATGCTCTACCAACTGAGCTACACTCCTAGGTCGGGAAGGGCGCAATAGGCGCCCGTCCGCCGAGGCGCAAGGTGAAAATTGCGCAGCGATTTTCACCTTGCGCCGAGAGACGGTCCCGACCCGGCCGGCGGGCGAAAGAGCTGGTGAAACCGGGCCTTTCGACCCGTCCGACGAGCAGGCTTTGCCCGCAACCCTTGTCCTTGTTTTTGTTTTCTTCCCGGACTCGGCGGCTTTGCCGACGGCCGGGTGATGGCGGCCGTCGGCAAAGCCGCCGAGTCCGCCGGAGCAGAAGGCAAAAAAAGCCGCGGGCAAAGCCCGCGCGTCGGACACGTCGGGCGTGCAAGCCCGCCCGCGTGCCGGCCGGGCCTGCGGCGAGTCTGCGAGTTAGCGCCACGCGCTAATCGCAGCCGCCTTCGGCCTGGAGCGGGTGAAGGGAATCGAACCCTCGTATTCAGCTTGGAAGGCTGCTGCTCTACCATTGAGCTACACCCGCATCACCACTGCCATAGCGTGGACAGGCGCAAAGAGGCAACCGTTGACAGCCGCGGCAGGATTCGCCATTGCGCCGCCTCCCGCACGGACGTGTGGACAGGTGGCCGAGCGGTCAATGGCAGCAGACTGTAAATCTGCCGGGTTTTCCCTACGTTGGTTCAAATCCAACCCTGTCCACCACCTTCCCTTCCCCTGTACGATGGTCTAGCCGCGCGCCATGTCCCGCCGCCCTCCCCCCCGCCATGGCACGGCCAACCGCGCCGATCCGTCACGTCCGCGCCTTTATGGCCGCCATGCCGTCTATGCCGCGCTCGACAACCCCGTGCGCAAGCTGCGCAAGCTGCACGGCACGCATGAGGAGCTGGCGAAGATCATCATCCCCCAGGGCCTTGCCGTGCAATATGGCGACCCGCACGACCTCGCCCGCCTGATCCCCGCCGACGCGCCGCATCAGGGCCTGGTGCTCGAAGTCGAACCCTTGGAGAGCGTCTATATCGACGAGGTGCTGGACACGCCTTCGCCGGCACATCCCTTGATCGTGCTCGACCAGGTGACCGATCCGCACAATGTCGGCGCCATCATCCGCTCCGCCGCGGCGTTCGGCGCGCGCGCCCTGATCACACAGGACAGGCACGCGCCGCCTGAATCGGGCGCGCTGGCAAAGGCGGCATCGGGCTGCCTCGAAATCCTGCCCTGGGTCCGCGTCACCAACCTCGCCCGCGCCCTCGACCAGATCGCCGAGGCCGGCTTCTGGCGCATCGGCCTGGCAGGCGAGGCGCGCGAAACCCTCTCCGACGCGCTTGGCATCGGCCCCGTCGCCATCGTCATGGGGGCCGAGGGCGAGGGCCTGCGCCCCAATACGGTGCAACATACCGACACGCTCGCGCGGCTGCCGATTGCGCGGACGGTTGAAAGCCTGAATGTCAGCAACGCGGCAGCGATCGCGCTCTACGCTGCCGCTTCGCGGGGCGGCAGGACAGGCTAAAACCGTGCGTCTTCGAAGACGCGGTTGATATCGCCACCCCACACCCCGTTGAACGCCTCCAGATGCCGGTCGGCCAACGTCAGGCCACTGTCAGCAATTTCGTGCAGGGGCTGAAGGAATCCTGCTTCACTGTCGCCCGAACCGTTCAGCCGCGCGCGGCGGTTCAAACCGGCATCGGCGATCGCCAGCACATCCTTCGCCAGCGCCTGCAACGTGCGGCCATCCGGACTGGCTGCCGCCAGCGCCCGTGCCGGCACTTCGTCCCGCAGCCGCTGCTGTGCCTCGATGGTCCAACCTTTCACCAGATCCCACGCCGCATCCAGGGCCTGCTGATCATAAAGCAGCCCCACCCACAATGCCGGCAATGCGCAGATGCGCGATTGCGGCCCGCTGTCGGCACCGCGCATTTCCAGAAAGCTTTTAAGGCGCACTTCCGGGAAAGCGGTTGACAGATGGTCCTTCCAGTCGCCGATGGTTGGCGTCTCTCCCGGCAGCACTGCCAGCCGCCCCGCCATGAAATCCCGGAAGCTCAGGCCGGCGGCATCAATGTAGCGGCCGTCCCGGAAAACGAAATACATCGGCACATCGAGCATATAGTCGGCATAGCGCGCGTATCCGAACCCCTCCTCAAACACGAAGGGCAACATGCCGGTGCGCGCCGGGTCGGTATCCGTCCAGATATGGCTGCGATAGCTGCGATAGCCGTTCGGCCGCCCTTCCGTGAAGGGCGAATTGGCGAACAGCGCGGTTGCCAGCGGTTGCAGCGCCAGGCTGACACGGAACTTCTTCACCATGTCGGCTTCGCTGGAATAATCGAGGTTGGTCTGCACCGTGCAGGTGCGCAGCATCATATCCAGCCCCAACGCGCCGACGCGCGGCATGTGGCGCAGCATGATGGCATAGCGACCTTTGGGCATGATCGGCAGCGTGTCGCGGGGATCGACGGGATTGAAACCAAGGCCGAGAAAACCCAAACCCAGTCTCTCGCCCACCTCCAGGCATTGCTTCAGATGCCGGCCGGTTTCAGCGCAGGTCAGGTGAAGATTTTCCAAAGGCGCGCCCGACAGTTCGAACTGGCCGGCAGGTTCCAAGCTGATGCCGCCATCGGCACCGGCCAGCGCGATCACTCGGCCGTCCTCCAGCACCGGCGTCCAACCATAGGCGGTGAAGGCCTCCAGCAGGTCGCGGACACCGCCGGGTTCGTCATAGCTCGGGGCGCGACGGTCGCTGAGGCGGAACACGAACTTCTCATGCTCGGTACCGATCCGCCAATCGGCAGCAGGTTTTTCGCCCTTGGCAAATACGCTGATCAGGTCGTCCATCCCGCTGACAGGACGGGCATCGCCTGCGACTTCGATCTTGTTGCTCATGGCACGCCCTTATCCCGGTGCCCCAACCGACGCCAGTGTCATCTGAGTGTCACTCAATCACCATGATGGGACTGCCACAACGCCACCGCCGCCACCGCGGCGGTATCCGCCCGCAGGATGCGCGGACCAAGCCCGATGGCGTGCGCCTGCGGCAGCGCCCGGATGGCTTCGCGTTCTTCTGGTGCAAATCCACCCTCTGGGCCGATCAGAATGGCGGCGGGCGGCGGCAACGTCGACAGCGAAGCGGCCGGAGCGCCGCCGCCTTCATCGGCAAAGATCAGGGCGCGGTCAGCCGGCCAGCCTGCCAGAAGGTTAGCGAGCGGGGTCAATTCCCCGAGCGTCGGCAATGCTGTCCGGCCACATTGCTCGGCCGCCTCGATCATATGGGCACGCAATCGCTCGCCATTGACCCGGGTGACCACGGTTCGCCGCGTCTGCACGGGTACCAGCCGTGCCACGCCCAGCTCGCAGGCTTTTTCGGCCACCCAATCCCAGCGAGGTCCCTTGATCGGCGCGACGCAGAGCCAAAGGTCCGCGGGCATCTCCCGCGCCCGCTCCCGTCCCACGACATCGACCTGCACGACACGCTTTGAGCGAACCGCCACCAGGGCGCGAAACTCGCCGCCGATATCGTCGCACAGCAGCATCTGCGCGCCGACATCGAGCCGCAGCACATTCAGCAGATAATGCGCTTGCGCGCCCTCCAGGACGATCGACGAACCGGCGACCAGCGGCGTCTCGACGAACAGGCGGGGAATCTGGCGCATGAGCGGGTGCTAGCATGGCCGCACGGCGCGGCGTAAGGGGCCGCCATGTCGCTTACCATCGCCATCACCGGGGGCACCGGCTTTGTCGGCAGCCATGTGCTCGATGCGGCGCGGGCGGCGGGGCACGGGCTGCGGGCGCTGACGCGGCGCCCGCAGCCGGCGCGGGACGGCGTGGTCTGGGTTTCGGGACTGGCGGAGCTTTGCGACGGCGTCGATGTGCTCGTGCACATCGCCGGGGTGACCAATGCGCGGACAATGGCCGAGTTCGAGGCGGGCAATGCCGGGCTGACGCGGGCGGTGCTGGCAGCTGCGGCGCGGGCCGGGGTTGAGCTGATCGTGCATGTCTCCTCGCTGGCGGCACGGCGGCCGGACCTGTCGGTCTATGGCGCGTCGAAGGCCGCGGCGGAGGCGGTGGTGAGCGCCGGACCGGCGCGTTGGGCGATGCTGCGTCCGCCCGGTGTCTATGGACCGCGCGATACCGAGATGCTGGCGTTGTTCAAGGCGGCCCGCGTCGGGATCGTGCCCGTGCCGGATGCGCGGGGCAGCCTGATCCATGCGGTCGACCTGGCGCAGGCGCTGCTGCGGCTGGCGGAGGACATGGCAGGGCCTGCGCTGGTGGCGGGCCAAGTCTTCGAGATCGATGATGGCGCGGGCGGCCATCACCACAGGGACATTGCCCGTGCCGCCGGCGCGGCGCAGGGACGGCAGCCGATGGTGGTGACAGTGCCGCACTGGGGCCTGCGGGCAGCGGCGGGCGTGGCGACGGCAGCGGCCCGGCTGCGAGGGCGGTTGCCGACACTGAGTTTCGACCGCGCCGGCTATCTGGCACATGACTGGTGCGCGGATGCGGCGCCGCTGAGAGCGGCGGTGCCGTGGACGCCCCGGTTCGCGTTGCGGGAGGGCATGGCGGACACCGCGCGCTGGTACAGCGAGGCAGGGTGGCTGTGAGCGTCCGCACTTCTGCCGCAATCGGCGGGCAACAGGCGGCATGACCGAGATCCTGCCGCGCCTCTATGAGCTGATCGAGCCGTTCAACAAGAAGGGCATCGCGCTTACGCCTTCGACAAGCTTTGCCGACGATCTGGAGCTGGACAGCCTGACGGTGATGGACCTGGTGGCCAACATCGAGGATGAGTGGGACATCAACATGCCCTTGAACCTGCTGCCGGACCTGGAGACGATCGGCCAGCTGGACGAGGCCGTGGGGCGGTTGAAGGCGTGAGCGGCATGGTGCGCAACCATGTCGACCTGCTGGACAAGTTCGACGGTTATCGGGGTGAACATCAGGCGCTGATCGATGCCGGGTTGAATGACCCGTTCGGCGTGGTGATGGAGCGGGTGCTGGGGCCGACGCGCGCGGTGATCCGCGGGCGGGAGACGATCCTGGTCGGCACCTACAACTATATGGGCATGACGTTCGACCCGGACGTGATCGCCGCCGGGGAAGCCGCGCTGCGCGACTTCGGGGCGGGATCGACGGGCAGCCGGGTGCTGAACGGCACCTTTGCCGGCCACATCGGCGTGGAGGACGCGCTGCGCGATTTCTATGGCATGGCGCATGCGATGGTGTTCTCGACCGGCTACCAGGCCAATCTGGGGATCGTCAGCACGCTTACCGGCAAGGGAGATTATATCGTCCTGGACGCCGACAGCCACGCCAGCATCTATGATGGCTGCAAGCTGGGCAATGCCGAAGTCGTGCGGTTCCGCCACAACAACGCCGATGACCTGGACAAAAGGCTGGGGCGGTTGCCGGCCGGGGCGGGAAAGCTGGTCATCCTGGAGGGCGTCTATTCGATGCTGGGCGATGTCGCGCCGCTGCCCGACCTGGTGGCGGCAGCGCGGCGGCACGGCGCGACGGTGATGGTGGACGAGGCCCATGCCATGGGCTTTTTCGGCGAGCATGGCCGGGGCGTGTATGAGGAACAGGGGGTGGCCGACGACGTCGATTTCGTGGTCGGCACCTTCAGCAAGTCGGTCGGCACGGTCGGCGGCTTCTGCGTTTCCAACCATCCGAAGTTCGAGATTTTGCGGCTGGTGTGCAATCCCTATCGCTTCACCGCCAGCCTGCCGCCGGCGGTGGTGGCGTGCGCGGAGGCGAGCATCCGCAAGCTGATGACCGCACGCGAGAAGCGGGAGCGGCTGTGGGCGAACAGCCGGGCGCTGCATGCCGGGCTGGTCGCGGCCGGGTTCCGGATGGCGACGGAACATTGCGAGAGCGCGATCATCGCCGTGCTGATGCCCGACCAGGAAAGCACCGCCGCGATGTGGAGCCGCCTGCTCGACCTTGGCATCTATTGCAACATGAGCCGGCCACCGGCGACTCCGGCGGGTGTTTACCTGCTGCGCTGTTCACTGAGCGCGGAACACAGCATCGGCGAGGTGGAGACGATCGTTGACAGGTTTGTGACGGCGCGCGCGATGTAATTTTGTTGCCGGACCGAAATCTTGACGAATTTTCAATTTTTGTTTTTCCTGGCGTTGTTTTTGCTACGATAAATTGCCTGATCGTGCTCTTTTCCCGACACGCCGCCCAGCGGCTGTTCTGCGACTGGATGACGATATGTGTCGCTGACGCAATATTTTTACCGCCAGATCAGATCAAGTGGACTTTATTGCCATATTGGTTATCACAGGGTCGGCCATTTTGCAAGTGTTTTCGCATGGCGCGGCTGTTCAGCCCTGCTCCCGCTCCACGATGGCACGCAGGCCGCGCCGGTCGAGAATGGCGATGCTGCCGTATCGCGCGTCGATCAGCCCGGCTTCCTCGAAGGCGCGGATATGTTTGCCCACCGTGTTTCGGCTGAGCGCCGCGGCGCCGGCCAATTGTTCGTGGGTGCACAGGAAGCTGGCCGGCGGATCGACCTTGAACAGCCGGTGCCGCCAGCCGCCCAGGCGCAGGATGGTGGCGGCCACCCGACGCACGCTGCTGCTGATCAGCAGGTCCGAGTGCGCTCCTGCGGTGGTGGTGAAGATCTCGGTCATGCCGATCATCATGCATTGCCACTCCGCCGGATGTTCGGCCAGCCGCGCCAGCAACGCCGGCCGCCGCAACGCGCCGAACAGGGAATCGCCATAGGCCGTCGCCGACCCCATGCGCTTTCCGTTCATCACAGGCGCCTGCCCCCACCAGCTTCCGGGCAGACCGAAATGGCCGATGCCGATATCGGCGGCGCTGATGCCCGACACGAACATCATCTGGCCGGACCCCACGCAGTAAAGCGCGCCTTCAGTGTCGCCGGCATGGGTGATGCCACTGCCCGCGGGATAGCGGCGCCATTCGAGCCGCTCGACCATCCAGAGGCGGAAGGGCGCCGGACAGGCGGCAAGCCAGCCCTGCCGCGAGACGACATCGACAGCCGCCTCGATTGCAGCAGAACCTTCCCCGGACATGCCCCACTATGCCCGAGTATCGGCGGAAAAGCAATTGACCAAATCTTGTCATTCTCACGAGAAAGATTCGTCTAAGCCGCGATTCACAAGTAATGCGTCACAGAATTGGCTAGAACGATGACAAAATCACAATCAATCACGACAATCGTGGCGCATACGAATGCGCTACCTTCATCTATTCCTAAAGGCTCACGCTTGTCCATGGATATCTTGATCGATATTCAAGTGGGATGCTGTGGAGAGTGTGGCAAGATCACTTTGCCGTCGTCGAGTTGCCTGCCATGATCGCGCAGGCCTCACTGAAGCAGCTATGCGTGCTGCTGGCCGCGGGCGGCATCGGCGCCGGGACGACGGTTGCCGTGCAGACAGTTGCGCCACGGCCAAAACCGGCTGTCGTCAAAACTGCCGCGGCACCGATGTCCCGGATCAACCCGGCGGCGCAACAGAAGGTGAGCCTTGCGCAGAAGCCGGTCAATTTCACGCCCGCCAAGCTGGAGCTGGCCGATGATGGCTGTTCCAGCCAGGACGCGGCGCTTGCCCAGCTGTCGCGCTTGCAGCCGGTCACACCGCCGGATGGGACCAGGATTGCCGGACTGTCGCTGCCCATCGCCGCCGCGGTTCCCGGCACCAATGGCGTGGCGCCGCCGTCGCCCTTCAACCCCGGTGGCGGGATCGGTGGCGGGATCAGCGGTGGTGGGGGCGGAAGCGGGAGCACAAGCTCGCCGTCAGGCATCGGCTCGCCCGGCGAGCGGGCCAAGGGGCCAGTCGAGATGCCGACGGTGCCCATGGTGCCGGCGGTGCCGGAGCCGCAGGTCTGGGCGCTGATGATCATCGGCTATGGCCTGGTCGGCTGGATGGTCCGGAAACGCCTGGTGGCGGCCTAACCGATACGCGGTTGTCCGTCATCGACGGCAATGCATCCGTATTCATTACGTGCTGATTGACCAGAATTTGTCAATTCGGAACTTCATGTTGTTTTAGGCGGCAGCACGAAAATATTCCCTCAGGGATCGGTCAAGAAATGACGAACATGCAAAGCTGCACGGCCATCCTGTTGGCGGCAAACCTGATGAGCATGCCTGTCGGGGCAGCGGAAACCGTGACCATCGACAATTTCATCAGGGCGGAAACACATTTCTACATGGCGGGGCAGGTGGCAAGCGGCTGTTTTGCCAAGCTCTGCCATCAGGCGCGCACCCCGCCGGTGGACAATCAGCCGGTGATCCGGATCAACCGGGACACGCTCTACAGCCAGGGGGTGTTCGACCTGTCGACGCCGCTGACCATCACCATGCCCGATGCCGGCAAACGCTATCAGATGCTGAGCGTGATCAACGAAGATCACCTGATCCGGCACGTATCCTACACCGCGGGACCCGTGACGTTGACGCGCGAAATGGTGGGCAGCCGCTATGCCTTCGTCATCGTGCGCACCTTCGTGCAGCCGAACAATGCCGCGGACGCCAGGGCGGTGGCGGCGTTGCAGGCGGGGATCGGTGTGGCGCAGGCCAGCCCCGGCGCCTTCGAGGTTCCCGAGTGGAACCAGGACCAGCGCGCCGCGCTGCGCAGCGCCCTGTTGGGCGTGGGCCGCTTCATGCCGGATTCGCGGCGCACCTTCGGTGATGCCGGCGACACCGATCCGGTGCGGCGGCTGGTCGGCACGGCCGGCGGCTGGGGCGGCATCGCCGAGCGCGATGCCATCTATCTGAACGAACGGGTCGCCAACAACGACGGTGTCCAGCCCTATGTGCTGACGGTGGGCAAGGTTCCGGTCGATGCCTTCTGGTCGGTCACGGTGTACAACGCCAAGGGCTTTTACGAAGGGCCGGAGACCGCGATTTCGCTGAACAATGTCAGCGCGCGGCAGAATGAGGACGGTACCACGACCATCCGCTTCGGCGGCGATCCGCGCGCGCCCAATGCGCTGCGCATCATGCCGGGCTGGAACTATACCGTGCGGCTGTATCGGCCGCGCCCGGAAATCCTTGACGGCCGCTGGCGCTTTCCCGCGGCCAAACCCGCGGGCTGAGGCCGGCCCCTCCCCTCTTTGACCACGAAAGATTGTTCGATGCGTTTACCCCTGTTCCTTTCCCTCGCCGCGATCCTGTCGGCCACCCCGGCATTGGCGGTCGATGACGGTCCGCGCGCCTATTTCCCGCTGCCGACGGGCACCAGCACCATCAACCTGATGGGCATTTTCCAGGCGTCCAACAGCTCGGTCGATGCCGTGACCGCGGTGAAGGGCGCGAAGGTGAATGTCGACGTCGGCGTGCTGCAGGTTTCGCGCACCTTCGATGTCGGCGGCAATGCGGCCGGCCTATTCGCGGTGATGCCATTCGGCGAGGTGCGGGGCGAGGCGACGCTCGCCGGTCCTTTCGGCAATGAGTTTGTCCGGCGCACATCGAGCGGCGGGCTGGGCGACATCAGCATCGCCGGCGTGCTGGGCATCGTGGGGTCGCCGGCGCTGACGCGCCCGCAATATGTCCGCCATGTGCCGGGCTTCTCTTTGGGCGCGTTGCTGATGGTGACGGCGCCGACCGGCGAATATGATCGTGCCAAGCTGATCAACCTGGGCACCAACCGCTGGTCGTTCCGGATCGGCGCGCCGATGGGGTGGGCGCTGGGCGGATCCTACCTCTCGCCCGAGCTGACGACGATCGAGGTCGTGCCGAGCGTGACCTTCTATACGGTGAACGATGCGCCGTTCCGGGCCGGGCGGCGGTCCCAGGCGGCGCTGTTCCGGGTGGAGGGGCATGTGACGCATAATTTCAGCCGCGCCTTCTGGGCCTCGCTGGACCTGACCGGCAACAGCGGCGGCGCGACGACGACCGATGGCCTGGCCGACCGCAACACCAGGACCTGGATGGGGGCGGGCATCACCGCGGGGATGAATTTCTCGCCGGCGTTCGGCGTGACGGCGACCTATGGCGGCGTGATCGCGGGCAACAGCAATGCGCCCGACGGCGACGGTTTCCGGGTCAACCTTCGATACAGTTTTTGAGCATGATCGCGGCGAGCCTTTGCCTGATGGGCAAGATGATGGGCGCACCGGACCGACGGCGGGATCATGGTGAGACCGGCGTTGGGTTTTCGCCCGTCAGGCAAAGGCTCGCCGTGATGGCGGACAGGCAAAGGGGAAGTTCATGCGCAATGCGATCATCATGGCGGCCAGTGTGGCGATCCTGCTGAACCCGGTTTCGGTGGCGGCGCAATATGCCCGGCCCGAGACGCGCCCGGCGCCACGGCCAGAGCCCGAACCGGTGCGGCCGCTGCGTGACCGCGCCGCGCCGGGTGGCAGCAGCGCGCCGGCCGGCGGCGTGTGGGCGGGGGCCACGATCCGCTGCGAAAGCCGCAACAATGGCCGCCGCGAGTGCAGCGCCGACACGCGCGGCGGCGTGCGGCTGGTGCGGCAGCTGAGCGATGCCGCCTGCCGCGAGCATCGCACCTGGGGCACGACCGGCAACGCGATCTGGGTGGACAATGGCTGCCGCGGCGAATTCCAGACGCGCTATGGCGGCGGTGGGCATGGCGGCCATGTGGTGGTGGAAAACAGCAGCAGCGGGCCATCGACCGCGGCGATCATCGGCGGTGTGGCGGTGGCGGGCGGGCTGATCGCCCTTCTGGCCAAGCCGTCCAAGGGCAGCAAGCCGGCGCCGGCTCCGCCGCCCGCGCAGCCCGGCCAGCCGCAGCCGGTTGCGCCGCCACCCGCCCCCGCCCTGCCGGCGGCGCCGGCCGGGCCGGCGAAAATCAGCGCATCCTTGGGCGGCGTGACTCCTGATGCGCGACCGGCGCTGGGCATGTGCCTGAATGACGCCGCGCGGCAGATCGGCGCGACCGGGGGCAGCGAGATCAAGCTGGACCGGCTGGACGATGTGGCGCCGGGCAATGGCGGGTTCCGGTTCCGGATGATGCTGGTGGGTATCTACCCCGACAAGCCGCGCGTCATCCCAACCTTCTGCCGGGCGACGCCGACGAAGGTCGTGGAGCTGACCTTCGGCTGAGCGGGTCGCGCTTCGTTCGCCGGCCGGAGCGAAGCCCACCCCCGCTCGCGTTCCGCGAGTCGCCCCTCCCCTGAAGGGGAGGGGTGTGGCCTTGCCCAGCGACACCGCAGCGCGTAACGTCCTGGAAACAGGAGGGTGCATGGGGGAGAATGCGAAGCGCGACCGGCTGGTGATCACGGCGTCGTCCCTGGGCACCGTGTTCGAATGGTATGACTTCTTCCTGTACGGCATCCTGGCGGCGCTGATCGGGAAGCTGTTCTTTCCCGGCGACAATCCGACCGCGGCGCTGCTGGCGAGCCTGGCGACCTTTGGCGCCGGCTTCGGGGTGCGGCCGCTGGGGGCGCTGCTGTTCGGCTATTATGGCGACCGGATCGGGCGGAAATACACGTTTCTGGTGACGATCACGCTGATGGGCGGGGCGACGGCGGCGATCGGCTTCCTGCCGACCTATGCCCAGGCCGGGCTGTGGGCCCCTGCCCTGCTGCTGTTGCTGCGGCTGTTGCAGGGGCTGGCGCTGGGCGGCGAATATGGCGGGGCGGCGATCTATGTGGCCGAGCATGCGCCGCCGGGGAAGCGCGGACAATATACCAGCTGGATCCAGGTGTCGGTGCCGACCGGTTTCCTGCTGTGCGTGGTGGTGGTGCTGACCACCCGGCACAGCATGACGACGGAAGAGTTCGAGGCCTGGGGGTGGCGCATTCCGTTCCTGCTGAGCATCCTGATGCTGGCGATTTCGATCTTCATCCGGTTGAAGCTGGCGGAATCGCCGGTGTTCCAGGCGATGAAGGCGGCGGGCACGACGTCGAAAAATCCGATCATGGATTCGATCCGGGCACCGGGCAATCTGGGGCGGGTGGCGGTGAGCCTGTTCGGCGTGGCGGCGGGGCTGACGGTGATCTATTACACCAGCCAGTTCGGCACGCTGTATTTCCTGACCGGCACGGCGCGGGTGGGGGAAGAGGAGGCGCTGCTGTATCTGGCGATCGGCGCCTTCATGGCGATCCCGCTCTATGTCGGATTCGGGGTGCTTTCCGACCGGTTCGGGCGCAAGCGCCTGTTATTGCTGGGCTATGCGCTGGCGATGCTGCTGGTGTTCCCGCTGTTCCGGATGATGGCGGACGGCGCCAACCCGGCATTGGCGCGGGCGGTGGCGGCAAGCCCGGTGAGCATCGAGCTGCCGGAATGCGATTATAACCCGTTCGTGAAACCGGCGACCGACTGCGCCCGGGGGCTGGAGTTCCTGACCAAGCGCGGGATCAGCTATGCCAAGGTGCCGGCCGATGCGGTCGCGCTGAAGGTGGGCGACGCGACGGTGCGGGGGTTCGACAAGGAGGCGTGGACGGCGGCGCTGGTGGCGGCGGGCTATCCGGACAAGGCCGATCCGAACGAGAAGCAGCGCTGGAAGATCATCCTGGCGGTGGCGGCGATGGTGGCGCTCTCTGCGATGACCTATGGGCAAGTCGCCGCAATCTTCGTGGAGATGTTCCCGGCACGCATCCGCTATACCAGCATGAGCGTGCCCTATCATATCGGCACGGGTTATTTCGGTGGGTTTCTGCCGTTCATCCAGCAGCTGATCGTGGTGCAGACGGGCAACGCCTATTCGGGTCTGTGGTACACGGTGGGGGTGGTGGCGATGGCGTTCGTGGTGACGCTGATCTGGCTGCCGGAGACGAAGGACGTGGATATCACGAAGTAGGGCTGGTGGGGAAAGTGTCGCTCGCCTGCGGCTCGCACCCACCCCCTACCCCTCCCTTCTCCGCTGCGCGGGAGGGAGGGGAGTAGCAAAGGAGAACCTATGGGACCGCTGGAGGGTGTGAAGGTTCTGGACCTGAGCCAGATCGTGTCGGGGCCGATGGCGGCGGCGATGCTGGGGGATCAGGGGGCCGAGGTGATCAAGCTGGAGAGCCCTGGCGGCGATCCGGTGCGGACGGTGGGCGCGCGCAAGGGCAATATGAGCGCGATCTTCATCAGCGTGAACCGGGGCAAGAAGGGGCGGACGCTCGATCTGAAGAATCCCGCCGATCATGCTGAATTCGAACGATTGGTGGCGTGGGCGGATGTGCTCATCGAGAATTTCCGGCCGGGTGCGATGGAGCGGCTGGGCTATGGCTATGCGCGTTGTGCCGCGATCAACCCGCGGCTGATCTATGCCTCGATCACCGGCTTCGGCGCCGATGGGCCGTACGCCAACCTGCGGGCCTATGACCCCGTGGTGCAGGCGGCGAGCGGCATTGCGGCCTCTCAGGCAGGCGCGGATGGCAACCCGGCGCTGGTGCAGAGCCTGGTGGCGGACAAGGTCACGGCGCTGACCATGGCGCAGGCGATCACGGCGGCGCTGTTCGCGCGGGAGCGCAGCGGCGTGGGCCAGCATGTGCAGGTGGCGATGCTGGACGCGGCGCTCGCCTTCAACTGGCCGGAGAGCATGTACAACCATGCCTTCGTCGAACCCGCCGATCCATTCCCGGAATATGGCACATTGACCCGGCTGTGGCCGGCGAAGGACGGGTTCGTCAGCATGGCCGCCATCCAGGACAGCGAGTTCGCGGCGATGTGCGAGGCACTGGGGCATCCCGAGAGCCTGTCCGACCCGGCCTATGCCACGATGGCCGGGCGGTTCGGCAATCTGGCGCGGCTGCTGCCGGCCATGGCCGCCGAGGTGGGCAGGCGCACGCGCGCCGAGCTGATGGCCGGGTTCGTCGCGGCCGGCGCGGTGGGATGCACCGCCAACAGTCGTGCCGAAGTGCTGGCGGACCCGCAGGTCCGGCATAACGAGCTGATCGTCGAGGTGGACCAGGGGGCGCATGGGCCGGTCAGGGTGGTGCGTCACGCCGCGAGGTTCAGCGCCACGCCGGCCCGGTCGCCCACGCCTGCGCCGCTGCTGGGCGAGCATAATTAACCAAGGTCAACAATTGCAGCGCTTCGGGCGAACGCCCATATGGGATGCTCATCGTTGTTGTCGCGCATCCTTACTGAAAAACCGGCCGCCACTTTCCGGGATGCGCTTATCGGAGTGACTGAATGACCACCACCCTGCCCGTCCTGCCCCTTCGTGACATCGTTGTCTTTCCGCAGATGATCGTGCCGCTTTTCGTCGGGCGCGAGAAGAGCGTGAAGGCGCTGGAAGCGGTGATGACGACCGACAAGTCGATCTTCCTGCTGTCCCAGCTCGACCCGGCGAACGAGGATCCGGGCAGCGATGATCTTTATGACGTGGGCACGCTGGCAACGGTGTTGCAGCTGTTGAAGCTGCCCGATGGCACGGTGAAGGTGCTGGTGGAGGGGCAGCAACGGGCACGACGGCTGCGCCTGGAAGATGGCGAGCATCTGGCGGCCGAAGTCGAGATGCTGGAGGATGTGCCGCCGGAGGGCGCGGAGGCCGAGGCCTTGCTGCGCAGCGCGGTGAAGCAGTTCGAGACCTATGTGAAGTCCTCGAAGAAGGCCGGGCCGGACATCAGCGCGCAGATCGCCGCCATCGATGACGCCGGGCGCTTCGCCGATACCGTCGCCGCCAATCTGAACCTGAAGATCGCCGACAAGCAGGCGCTGCTCTCTGAACTGAATGTCGCGCGCCGGCTGGAACTGGTGTTCGGCTTCATGGAAGGCGAGATGGGGGTGATGCAGGTCGAGAAGAAGATCAAGACCCGCGTCAAGCGCCAGATGGAGAAGACCCAGCGCGAATATTATCTGAACGAGCAGCTGAAGGCGATCCAGCGCGAGCTGGGTGACCAGGACGATGGCGGCAATGAAGTGGCGGAATATGAAACGCTGCTGAAGAAGGTGAAGCTGTCCAAGGAAGCCCGCGAAAAGGCCGTTGCCGAGATCAAGAAGCTGAAGACCATGTCGCCGATGTCGGCCGAGGCGACCGTCGTGCGCAACTGGCTGGACGTGCTGTTCGCGCTGCCGTGGGGCAAGGCGAGCAAGGTGAAGCGCGACATCGTGGCGGCGCAGGCGGTGCTGGATGCCGACCATTTCGGGCTGGAGAAGGTGAAGGAGCGCATCGTCGAATATCTGGCGGTGCAGGCGCGCACGGCGAAGATCAGGGGGCCGATCCTGTGCCTGGTGGGCCCGCCGGGCGTGGGCAAGACCTCGCTTGGCCGCAGCATCGCCAAGGCGACCGGGCGGGAATTCATCCGCCAGTCGCTGGGCGGCGTGCGCGACGAGGCGGAAATCCGTGGCCACCGGCGCACCTACATCGGCTCGCTGCCTGGCAAGATCATCCAGAACCTGAAAAAGGCCGGCGCCAACAACCCGCTGTTCCTGCTGGATGAAATCGACAAGCTGGGGCAGGATTTCCGCGGCGATCCCTCCTCCGCGCTGCTGGAGGTGCTGGACCCGGAACAGAACAGCAAGTTCAACGACCATTATCTGGAGGTCGATTTCGACCTTTCCAACGTGATGTTCGTGACCACGGCGAACAGCTACAACATGCCGCAGCCGCTGCTTGACCGCATGGAGATCATCAGCCTGTCGGGCTATACCGAGGATGAGAAGGTCGAGATCGCGACGCGCCACCTGCTGCCCAAGACCATCGGCGAACATGGGCTGAAGCCCGCCGAGTTCGCAGTGGAGGAAGCGGCGCTGCGCGACCTGATCCGTTACTACACGCGCGAGGCCGGCGTGCGGACACTGGAACGCGAACTTGCCAAGCTGGCGCGCAAGTCCTTGCGGCGCATCCTGGAGAAAAAGGCCGAGAGCGTGACCGTGACGCGGGACAATCTGCACGAGTTCGCCGGCACGCAGAAGTTCCGTTTTGGCATTTCCGAAACCGAGGACCAGATCGGCGCCGTGACCGGTCTCGCCTGGACCAGCGTGGGCGGCGACCTTTTGACCATCGAATCCGTCACCATCCCCGGCAAGGGGGTGATCAAGACCACCGGCAAGCTGGGCGATGTGATGAACGAGAGCATCGCCGCGGCGCTGAGCTTCGCCAAGGCGCGGGCCGTGGCCTATGGCATCCAGCCGACGCTGTTCAGCAAGAAGGACATCCACGTCCATGTGCCCGAGGGCGCGACGCCGAAGGACGGGCCGAGCGCGGGGATCGCGATGGTGACGTCGATCATCTCCACCCTGACCGCGAACCCGGTCAATCGGGAGGTGGCGATGACTGGCGAAGTGACGCTGCGCGGCCGGGTGCTGCCGATCGGCGGGTTGAAGGAGAAATTGCTGGCGGCGCTGCGCGGCGGCATCAAGACCGTGCTGATCCCGGCGGAGAATGAGAAGGACCTGGCCGACATTCCGGAGAATGTGAAGGCCGGGCTGACCATCATTCCCGTGAGCCATGTGGACGAGGTGCTGAAAGTGGCGCTGACCCGCCCGCTGGTGCCGATCGACTGGACCGATCCCGACGAGCTGGCGGCGGCGCCGGTGACCGTACAGGTGGAAGCGGTGACGACGCCGGCGGTGACGCATTGATGCTGGTTGACAGGGCGGGGCCGCTGGCTTAACCGGCGGCTCCTTTCGGGTGCATTCGGAAAAGTGTGAAGCGGTTTTCCGGCCGAATGCACCGCAACAAAGATCGGGCGCGTAGCTCAGCGGTAGAGCACTGCTTTCACACGGCAGGGGTCACAGGTTCAATCCCTGTCGCGCCCACCATCCCCTTCCCGCACGGGTTTGCGCGCTGTCAGACCGGCAGTCCCCGGTGCTCCACCACCCGGCACCAGCGCAGCGCGCCGAAGGCCATCGCGCCCAGCGCGAACGCTGCCGCGAAAATCCACAGCGCCAGCGTGTAGTGGCCTGTTGCATCATAGGTTCGGCCGATCAGCACCGCGCCCAGGCTGTTGCCGGTCAGGGTCGCGCCGAAATAGATGCCCATCAGGGCGGAATAATGCGCCTGCCCCAGGTAACGCGCGGTCATGAAGCCCAGCACGTCGGTTTCTGCCCCTTGCGCCGCGCCGATCAGCACGACCGCCAGGGCGGCGTAGGCGAGGCCCAGCGCCGCCTCGTTCAGCATCAGGCAGCCGAGCGCCGGCACCAGCATGGCGAGCGCCGAAACGAGCGGCGGGTTTACCCGGTCCAGCAGCAGCCCGGTCGTCAGCCGCCCCACCAGGATCGCCGCGGCATAGAGCGACAGCAGCAGCGCGGCGTCGGCGCTGCGCAGTCCCCGGTCTGACAGCATCGGCACCAGCTGGCCGATCAGGCCGGTGCCGCCCAGGTTCACCAGCACCATCGCCGCGAACAGCAGCCAGAAGGCCGGGCTGCGGAAAATCACGCCCCACTGTCGCGGCGCCCGGGCCAGCGCGGCGCGCGCCATCGGCGTGATGGGTTTCCTGGGCATGATGACCAGCGCCGCCACCAGACCCACACCCCACACCAGCGCGGCGACGGTGACAAAGCCGCTGCGCCAGCCCTGCGCGGCAATCACCGCCTCCAGCAGCGGCGGCACCAGGATGCCGGAGATGGAGACGCCGGCAAACACCAGCGCCAGCGCCAGGCCCCTTGCCACGAAGAAGGTGCCCACGATGGGCCGCGCCCAGGTGATCGCCGTGGTGCCGATGCCGCAGAACCCCATGGCGAGCAGCAGCAGCGCATAGCTCCACAGCGAGCCTGTCAGCTGCGTGGCGACAAGATAGCCGCCGCCCAGGAGCACATAGGAGAGGATGGCGACCGGACGCACGCCCCAGCGGTCCGCGGCCAGGCCCACCAGCGGCGACCAGAGCGCAGTGATCAGCGAGATGGCGGAAAGCTGCGCGATCTCGCCGCGGGTCCAGCCGAACTCGGCGCTGAGCGGCAGCACGAACAGGCTGGCGATGGTGGCCCACATCGAGACACCGAAGCCGAGGCCGAGCGACGACCCCGCGACCAGCGGCCAGTGCCGGCGGAATTCGCCCGAATGTGCCTCCCTCATGGCCCCAGCGTAACCGCTGGGGCCGGGAAGAGAAAGCTACTTCAGCGCGTCCGCCAGGCCGGGTGCATATTCGGCGCCGTGCGGGACCTTCGCCGTGGAGGCTCTGACATCGCCGCCGATCGGTTGCGCGCGCCCGCCCAGGCAGCGGGCGAGGAAATTCTCGGTGACGGCGTTGAAGGCGATATTGTTCACCGGCCGCGCGAAGCCATGCCCTTCGTCCGGGAAGAGGACATAGGTGACGGGGATGTTCTTCGCCTGCATGGCGGCGACGATCTGGTCGCTTTCCGCCTGCTTCACGCGCGGGTCGTTGGCACCCTGCCCGATCAGCAGCGGGCGGACGATCCTGTCCGCGCTGAACAGCGGCGAGCGTTCCTTCAGCCAGGCCCGCCCCGCCTCGGTATCAGGATCGCCCATGCGCGCGATCAGCTGTTTGCGGAAACTCTCCCAATAGGGCGGCACGGTGGACAGCAGCGTGCTGAGGTTCGACGGCCCGACGATGTCGACACCGCAGGCAAAGGCGGTGGGCGTGAAGGCGAGCCCGGCGAGCGTGGCATAGCCGCCATAGCTGCCGCCCATGATCGCCACCTTGTCCGCCGTGGTGACGCCATTCTTCACCGCCCACTGGACGCCATCGAGCAGGTCATCGTGCATTTCCCGCCCCCAGGCGCCGTTGCCGGCGTTGACGAAGGCCTTGCCGAAGCCGGTGGAGCCACGAAAATTGACCTGGAGCACGGCATAGCCGCGGTTGGCGAGGAACTGCACCGTGCCGGCGTAACCATAATCGTCGCGCGCCCAGGGGCCGCCGTGGACGAACAGCACCATCGGCACGGGCGCGGCGGGGCGCCCGTCTCCATCGGGATCGGAGGTCGGCGGCAGGGTCAGGTAACTGACCAGCGTCTTGCCGTCGCGGCTGGCGATTTCCACCGGGTGCATGCGGGCGAGCGGCTTGCGCTCCAGCGCCGGGCGGCCCACGAACATCTTCGTCAGCGATTTCGCCTTGCGATCATAGAGCCAGGCGGCGGGCGGCGCATCCGAGGGTTCGGTCGTCACCACCCAGCGGTCGTCCGCCAGCGTGCGGGAGACGACGCTCCACGCGCCCTTGGCCTTGCTGTCCAGGAAGGCGATGTCGTCTTTTACCGCGGGCGACAGCACACGCCAGTCGGCTTTCAGATAGTTGCTGCTCCATGCCTCGATCAGGCCGGTCTTCGGATTGGCCATGACATTGTCGATATCGGCGCGCGCGTCTTCGGCGAGCAGTGTGGCTTTGCCCGTGGTCATGTCCCGGGCGAACAGCGCGGCGGTGTTGCGGCCGCGGCTGTCCAGCATGTACATCGTGCGGTCGTCGTCGCGGAAGCCGATGGCCGCGGTGGTCTGGCTGTCGTCGATGCCGAAGCTGACGAAGGGCTTGTCGGCGACGGTCGTGCCCTTGACCTCGAACCAGTCCTCGCCGCCGGCGGCATTGGGGCGGCTCATCACACGCAGGTTCAGATTGTCATCGGCGACGGCGCTGGCAAAGCCGGTGCCCTCCTTCACCAGCGTCAGCTTGCCGCTGTCGAGATCGAGGCTGTGGATGTCATGCCATTTCGGATCGCGGTTGTTCAGCCCCACAAGGATGCGGTTCGGCACGCGGTTGGAGATGCCGACGATCTGCACCCGGGTCTTTTCGAACGGGGTCAGGGTGGTCTGCTTCCCGGTCTTCACATCCACGCCGTAGAGCAGGAAATTCTCGTCGCCGCCCTTGTCCTGGATGAACATCACCTGCCGGCTGTTCGGTGCCCAGAAATATTGCCGGATCGGGCGCGTCGTCTCGGTGGTGAGCACGCGTGCCTTGGCGGGGTCGGCCGCGGGCGCCACCCAGATGTTCATCACGCCGTTCGACGGCGCCGTCCAGCTGACCCACTGGCCATCGGGGCTGATGCGGGCGTTGGCACGCACGGGGTTGCCGAACAGCACGCTGCGCTCGATCAGCGGCGCGCTGGCCAGATTGGCGGGCGGCACGGCCTGAGACTGGGCGACGGTCGAAAAGGCAAGCGCCGCGAATGCGACGGACAGATGGTGTGAACGCATGAAAATCTCCCTTGGGCGGATGGCCCCCCTCATGCGTGCAGGGTTAGCAGCGGTGTTTCAGCCGCGCAACATGCTCAATCGCGCGCGAAAATCTCGGCGCGGGGGAGTGTGATGTTGAGGGACGGGAGGGGGATGTCGCCCTCCAGCCTCTTGTCGATGCGCCAGCTGTCGGGGCCAAGGCGCTGATGCAGGCGGATGGTTTCGTCAGCGGGATCGATGAACAGGATCATCTCCAGCGAGGCCAGCGCCTCATATTCCTTGAGCTTTGTTCCAAGGTCATTGTCACGGGTGGTCGGCGAGAGGATTTCTGCGATCAGCATCGGGTTGTCGAATGAGGTTTCGGCATCATCGGCCGCGGTGACGCCGCAAACGACGCTGGCATCCGGGTAGCGGACGCTGGAGTCGCTGGTCTTGATGGCCATGTCGGAGCCAAACGGCCGGCATGGCGATCCGCGAAGCCGGCTATGCAGGGCAACGAAAAGATTGCCCTGCACCTGTGCATGCCGTCGTGTTCCCCCCGCCATGGCAACGATCACGCCACGATCCAGTTCGAACTTGCGGTCGCTGGACAATGTCAGCGAAAAAAATTCCTCGACCGTGATCGGTCGGTAATAGGGGTCAGCGCGAGTCGCCATGTCATCGACATAGCGTCTTTGCTGCAGGTGGGCGAGTGGGTCGGTTCAGGCCCCCCTCGCCACCCCCGCCACCAGCGGTGTCAGTTTCGCCAGCGCGCCGAACGCGCGCTCCACCTCTTGGTCGACCGGCGGCAGCTCGAACCCCGCCGCCCGCACCATCGCCGCGGTGTTCCGGTTGAGGTTGCAGCCAACACCGATCACCTTCTGCACCGGGTTCAGCCGCTGCTGCCAACGCTGCCGGGCGGGATCGTCGCTCAGCACATGCTCCAGGAACAGGAACATGCCACCGGGTTTCAGCACGCGGCGGATTTCCGCGAGCACTTGGCGAGGATCGGCGACGCTGCACAGGGTGAGGCAGGTGACGACAGTATCGAAGCTGGCGTCGGCGAAGGGGAGATGCTCGCCGGCGCCCGGTTGGCTGTGGACGGGGATGGGGGATGCGGCGATGGCGGCAGCGGCGCGGCGGTTCATGCCGTGGGAGGGCTCGACGACGGTCAGGCGGGTAACTTGTTCGGGTCGGTAGAATGGCAGGGTGGCGCCGGTGCCGAAGCCGATCTCCAGGGTTTCGCCGCTGGCCTGGGCAACGAGCGCGGCGCGGCGGGCCTGGATGTTGGGATGGCCTAGCAGGCGGTCCAGTGCCCACGGGAAGATGGTTTCGGCGTAGAGGGACATGAGCGGGGGATAGCGGATTGGGGGCGAGGGGGCGAGGGGTATGAGCAAACGCACCTTTATTTTGAGATAAGCTTTTGCTTAATGACATACGACGCGCCTGCGGTTAATAGACTTCCGTAACTGTTGGCATGTGCAAAACGTTCGACGTAAAATTTTTTCAGGTATGTTCGATGGCTATCGCCGACAATTTGATCAGCCAAATCAGTGAAAGCTTTCTAAAGATAGAATCATCGCCGCACTTTTCGGGCGATACCATCTGGCTGACTTTCTACCTCGCAGGGCTGCCTGAACAACTGAAACATGTTGCTGCCATGCTAATTGCAGAGGGCTGGGTCAACGCGGATGGCTGGGACAGCGGGTGGATTTATCCAAAAATAAAAGTTAAGAAAAGTGTAGATTTAATTACGTCATTTTCACAAGTAATAAGCTCACGGTGGCCGAATGACATAATTGTCTATGGTATTGATGCCGATACCTTGTCAGACATGCATAACTCGAAGTTTATTACACTTTATAACTTCACTGATTGATATTCAGAGAACACTGCCTTTTTCTTACGTCACGATGACCTGAAACGCACCGTCCGGTGGCAAAGCCACCGAGTCCGGTGGGAATGGAAAAAGGCAAAAAAAGAGCGGGCAAAGCCCGCTCGTCGGACGTGTCGGTTGTGGGGGGAAGTCCCCCACAACCGCACGCCGGCCGTGATCTCAACGAGTCTGCGCGTTTCAGAAAATCGCGGTGCGATTTTCCTCCAACGCGCAGCCATTTCGATCAGAAATCCATTCCACCCATGCCGCCCATGCCGCCACCCGGCATGCCGCCGGCCGCGGGCTTGTCTTCGGGCAGTTCGGCAATGGTCGCCTCGGTGGTGATCAGCAGGCCGGCGACCGAGGCCGCGTCCTGCAGCGCCGTGCGCACGACCTTGGTCGGGTCAATCACGCCGGCGAGCACCAGATTTTCATAGGTGTCGGTCTGGGCATTGAAACCGCGCGTTTCGTCATTTTCGCGCAGCAGGTTGCCCGCGACGACCGCGCCATCATGGCCCGCATTCTGGGCGATCTGGCGCAGCGGCGTTTGCAGCGCGCGGCGGATGATGTCGATGCCGCGCGTCTGGTCGTCGTTGGCACCCTTCATGCCCTCGAGCGCCTTCGTCGCATAGAGCAGCGCCGTGCCACCACCGGGGACGATGCCTTCCTCCACCGCGGCGCGGGTCGCGTGCAGCGCGTCGTCGACGCGGTCCTTGCGCTCCTTCACCTCGACTTCGGTCGCGCCGCCGACCTTGATCACGGCCACCCCGCCGGCAAGCTTCGCCAGACGTTCCTGCAGCTTTTCCCGGTCATAGTCGCTGGTCGTGGTTTCGATCTGCGCGCGGATCTGCTCGACCCGGCCCTTGATCGTGTCACCGTCGCCGGCACCATCGATGATCGTGGTGTTGTCCTTGTCGATGCGGACCTTCTTGGCCTGGCCCAGCATCGCCAGCGTGACGTTTTCGAGCTTGATGCCCAGATCTTCGCTGATCATCTCGCCCTTGGTCAGGATGGCAATGTCTTCCAGCATCGCCTTGCGACGGTCACCGAAGCCTGGCGCCTTCACCGCGGCCACCTTCAGGCCACCGCGCAGCTTGTTCACCACCAGCGTCGCCAGCGCTTCGCCCTCGACATCCTCGGCGATGATCAGCAGCGGACGTGCCGACTGCACCACCGCCTCAAGAACCGGCAGCAAGGCTTGCAGGTTGCTCAGCTTCTTCTCGTGAATGAGAATGTAGGGATTGTCGAGCTCGACCTGCATCTTCTCGGCATTGGTGATGAAATAGGGGCTCAGATAGCCGCGGTCGAACTGCATGCCTTCCACGACATCCAGTTCGAAATCGAGGCCCTTGGCTTCCTCGACGGTGATCACGCCTTCCTTGCCGACCTTTTCCATGGCTTCGGCGATCTTCTCGCCCACCACGGTGTCGCCGTTGGCGCTGATGATGCCGACCTGGGCGATCTCGCTCGACCCGGCGACCGGCTTCGAGCGCGCCTTCAGGTCCTCGACCACCTTGGTCACGGCGAGGTCCACGCCCCGCTTCAGGTCCATCGGGTTCATGCCCGCGGCCACCGACTTCAGGCCTTCGCGCACGATGGCTTGTGCCAGAACGGTCGCGGTGGTGGTGCCGTCACCGGCGATGTCGTTGGTCTTGCTGGCGACTTCGCGCACCATCTGGGCGCCGATGTTCTGATACTTGTCCTTCAGCTCGATTTCCTTGGCGACCGTCACACCGTCCTTGGTGATGCGCGGCGCGCCAAAGCTCTTCTCGATGACGACATTGCGGCCCTTCGGCCCCAGCGTCACCTTCACCGCATCGGCGAGGATATCGACCCCTTGCAGGATCCGTTCGCGGGCATCACGCCCGAATTTCACTTCCTTGGCTGCCATGTTCTAATTCCTTGAATGTGTGGAAAGTCAGAAGGGTGCGGGCGATTAGCCCATGATCCCCAGAATGTCGCTTTCCTTCATGATGATCAGGTCCTCGCCGTTCACCTTCACTTCGGTGCCGGACCATTTGCCGAACAGGATGCGGTCGCCTGCCTTCACGTCCATCTCGACGCGCGCGCCCTTGTCATCCTTGGCACCCTTGCCCACGGCCACGACTTCGCCCTCTTGCGGCTTTTCCTTCGCGGTGTCGGGGATGATGATCCCGCCGGCGGTCTTTTCCTCGGCCTCGACACGGCGCACCAGCACGCGGTCGTGCAACGGAACAAAGTTCATGTGCTTACCCTCTTCTTTGAATGTCAGATGTTGGCACTCAGCAGGTGCGAGTGCTAACGCAGTTCATCTAGGGGGTGGCCGCTCCATGGTCAAGCTTTCGGGCACATGAATTTCTCATGACCAGCAACCTGTCGACCCGACAGGCGTGAAGCCGTCTCCCGAAAGGCGACGGCTTTCAACAGCGCTGGTGTCAGCTGATAAGGAGGCGGAGCAGTTGTCCGCTCAGTCGCGAACCAGCGTCGGCCCAGGCAGCACCGGCGCGCTGCGCGACAAGGTGGGCAACGGGATGATGGGCTTGTAGCCGCCGCGGCTGCGCGTCAGGGTCGGCAGAGGAATGACCGGTTTGTAGCCGCCGCGACCGCCCGAGAGCAATGGCATCGGGATCACAGGCTTGTAGCCCCCGCTGCCGGACAGCAGCGGCATGGGAATGACGGGCTTGTAGCCGCCGCGCTGCTTGATCAGCAGATGCGATCCCTGCGGACCATCGCCATGCGAGACCGAGGGGATGCCGAGCATCCGCGACAAGGGATCGGGCGTTCGGCTGAGCACGGGGATGCCCAGCGCATCGGAAAAAGGGGCTGCCCGATTGTCGCGGCCGGCAAGCTCGCCGGCATCGGGCCGACCCACAGGACCTGCCTGGTCGAGCGCGGTGGCGACGCTGAGCGCGGTGCCAAGCGGCGCTGCAACGACGACGGCGGTTTGCCCGCTGGCGACACCGGCCATCAATTCGCGTTCGCGGGCCGGCTTCACGCCCAGCGCCCAAAGCTTGCCTCCTGTCATGCCGCCGCCGGGCTGGCCGACCAGCAGTTGCGAGGGCGGAATGCCCAACGGCGCGAGATTGGCAACCGCCCGGTCGGCGGCGCTGCTGTCGGCATAAAGACGGCTGACGATCGTGCTCATGACATGGTCCTTTCCGTGGGACGGCCGAACGAGCGGGCAAGAAGTGGCCGAAGAAGGGGAGCTGCCACCGCCAGAGTGACGCCGAGCAGCAGGATTTCAAGCGCGTAGACCGCATGGTAGCCCAAGGCCTGGTCTCCACTTACCGAGGCGACCAGGTCCCGCAGGATGCCGCCGAGCGCGATCGCCAGACCCGCCGCGGTTGCCTGCGCCGACCCCCACGCGCCCAGCGCCAGGCCGGCCTGCCCCGGGGCGGCGCGGTTCATCGTTGCCGTCAGCGTGCCATGACCAAACAGCCCGGCACCAAATCCGATGGCAGCGGTACCGAACGCGAAAAGGGCGGCGGAATCGAAACTGTCGGCGGCAATGACCGCCACGAAGGCCGGGATCCCGATGCACACGCCTGCGCAGGCGAGACGGAATGCATCGGCGCCGCGGCTGAGAACATGCGAGGCCAGCGCGAAACCGAACAGCCCGCCGACAGCCAGCGCCGCGGTAAGGCGCGTGGTTTCGGCAACCGCGAGCCCGAGGATTTGACCGCCATAGGGTTCGAGCAGGACATCTTCCATGCTGAACGCCATGGTGCCGAGACTGACGATCACAAGATGCCGCAGCGCACCCTCCCCGCCAACCAGCCGCCGCCAGGCGGTTTTGAAGCGAACCACCGGTTCGGGTGCCCGACTGCGCGCCCTGCGCGGTTCCTGTTTCCAGACGGCGACGCCGTTCAATACCGCGGTGAGAAGCGCCGCGGCCTGGATGACCTGAACGAGGCGACCGGGCGAAAAGTCGGATAGCGCCATGCCGAAGGCAAGCGCGCTGACAATCATCCCCAGCAGCAGCATCACATACATCAGGCCGACCACCTGTGGCCGCTTGTCGGCCGGCGCAAGATCGGTGGCGAGCGCCAGGCCGGCTGTCTGCACAATATGCAGGCCGGCACCAACGAGCAGAAAGGACAGCGCGGCCGCGACATAACCGATGATGGGCGGCAGATCGACCGAATGACCGTCGCGGGCCAGCACCAGGATCGCCATCGGCATGAAGGCCAGCCCGCCGAATTGCAGCAGCGTGCCGCGGTAGATGAAGGGGACGCGACGCCAGCCGATTTCCGAGCGATGACGATCGGAACTGTAACCGATGAAGGCGCGAAATGGCGCGAACAGCAAGGGGAGAGAGATCATCACGCCTACGATTGCCGCCGGCACGCCGAGTTCCACGATCATCACGCGGTTCAGAGTGCCGATCAGCAACACCAGCGCCATGCCGACCGACACCTGGAACAGGGACAGCCGCAACAGGCGTGACAGCGGCAGGTCCGGCGTGGCGGCATCGGCGAAGGGCAATGCGCGCGTTCCTAGCCGCATCCATCCGCGCAAGAATTTCTCGCGCATGCCGATCATGAATCGACCATCCGCTATCCCCTGATGATGCCTGAAGACGATGCCCGATTGCTATCGGTCGGCCGAAGACGCGCGGCAATCGATCCGTTGCGGCGGGAATTGGCCATCATTGCCAACTCGCCTTGACCATGCCGGCGCATGGGCGCCGCAACCGAACGGTCGCGACGCCCCGTGCGGAGCATCAGCCAGGCGAATGCGAGGCCGGCGCCGCGGCATGACGCGAGCCGCCGGCCCAATAGTCCTTCATCCAGCTGGTGTTGTTCAACACCGCGAAATGGACCGTGAAAGCCATCAGCGCCACCGCGCCGAGCAGCAGCGGCAAGCCAACGGTTGGGTTGACGACGGTCCAGATACGACCTTGGTTCATGAGGGCCCTCCTACTTCAGCCAGGGAGTGAGCATGTAAGCAAGCGCATGCGCGATCAGCGCGATCACGAAGAACACGCGGGCGCCATCAATCACATGCTTGTGCAGCTCTTCCGATTCACGGATCGTCAGCCCGGTGGGCCAGACCCGATCGGGATCGTCCAGATCACTCATTATGCTTCTCCACCCCGGTGCTGATCAAATCAGCCGTGCCAAGCCCCTGTCGCAGCTGGTTTCCCCATTCCCACCGTCGCTGCCCGGTGGGTGCCGCTCAACCCATGTTTCCATAAGCATCTGCGACATTCTGTACCTGCACCCTGTCAAAGCCGCCTGTCAAGCAATATATACACAAATTGTTGTCATGCTCGCTTGACACTATCTAACCTCTGAATGTCCGTAAAGACTTGGCCGACGCATAGAGCGATCGTGACCGTCAGGCCGGAGCGTGGACGAATGCCCGCCATGCGACATAGGCCAGTGGCAGCAGGCCGATGGCGTCCACCACAGCGATCGTGCGCAATGCCGGCGGACTGCCGCCGGCAAGCCAGAGCATCAGAAAGCCGCCCATGCTGAGCGCCAGGGCAACGCTGCCCAGCCGGCGCGGCGCCGGGTCCACCGCGCACCACAACGCGATCACCACGATCACCAGAAACAGCACCGCGCGATGCTGCATCAGCAGGAACAGCGGGCTGTCCACCGGCAGACAATAAAGGCGCGTCAGCAGCGCCGGGCGGAACAACGCCAGCGCCGGTGTCAGATGCACCAGCGACAGCAGGACCCAGGCGATGCGTTCGATCATCCAATCCCCTTTCGCCAGGCGACGGGGCCCATGCCATCACCCCCGGCTCAGCGCCATCGCTCCCTGGCCGCTGCCGTTCGCCGGTTCCACCATGCCATCCCAACTGCTGATGGCATCAAACTGCGCCGCGACGAATTCGGGGGTCAAATCCTCCGCCCCGGCATGCACACCCCTGGTGATGGTGACATAGGCACGTTCGAACCCGCCGCCGCCGGCATTCAGGATCACATTGGTCGGCGCGCCCTCGCTCACCAGATAGAGGGCGGCGGGCGAGACGGTCTCCGGTCCCATCTTGGCCAGCAGTTCGGCGGGCATCAGATCCTCGGTCATCCGGGTCGCAGCCAGGGGTGCGATCGTGTTGACATGGACGTTGTTCTTCGCGCCTTCGAGGTAGAGCGACTTCATGAAGCCGGTCAGCGCGGCCTTGGCGGCGCCATAATTGGTCTGGCCGAAATTGCCGTAAAGCCCGGTGCTGCTGGTCGTCATCAGGATGCGGCCATAATTGTTCGCGCGCATGCCGTCCCACACCGCCTTGGTGCAGTTGACGCTGCCCATCAGATGCACTTCCACCACAAAGCGGAAGTCCTCCAGGCTCATCTTGGTGAAGCTCTTGTCGCGCAGGATGCCGGCGTTGTTGATCAGGATGTCCACCTTGCCCCAGCGCGCGACCGTCTCGTCGACCATTGCCTGCACCGCTGCGGCATCGGTCACGCTGGCGCCGTTCGCCACCGCCTCGCCGCCGGCGGCCACGATCTCGTCCACCACCGCCTGCGCCGCGCTGACCGAACCGCCGGTGCCATCCCGCGCACCGCCCAGGTCATTCACCACCAGCCTCGCGCCGCGCGCCGCCAGGTCGAGCGCATAACGCCGCCCCAGGCCGCCGCCCGCACCCGTCACAATCGCCACCCGCCCATCGAACCTGATGCTCATGCAAAACTCCCTGTATTGGATATGGGCAGCGGCTTAGCGACGACAGCGACGGGGTGCAAACGGGATCGAAGCGGGGATACCGTTCAGCGGATCAGTTCGACCAGTTCATACCAAGTCGCCATATAGCCCCCCACCCCGCCCTGCACGAACAGCGCGTCATCGTCCGCGGTGACCCACATCTGGTAGGCGGGGTGCTGGTTGCCGCCCATGCCGGCCTCGCTGCGGTCGATGAACTGGAACTTCCGGCAATCGAACGTCCCGGCCGCCACCGTCACCGTCTCATCACCCAGATATTCCAGGTCGATGCTGACCCGCGCCAGCATCGGCGGGGTGGCGCCGCGATGGTCGGGGCTGGGCACCAGCACATGGATGGTGCGGCCGGTCGGGCCGTTCGACGTGTCGATGCAGCGCGTCAGATAGCCGTCACCGACGATGGGATGGGTGCCGAAACCGTCGACGCTGGCGTTGATCGGCAGCGTCTGCTCAATGCGGCCGATCGAGGGCCCATGGCTGACGCAGGTGGCAAGGTTGGCGCTGCCGTGGAAGGTGATGAGGCCGCTGCCCATGAAGCGGTCACCCACCGTCAGCCGCACCAGGCAATCGAAGGGGCGGCCATCGGCATCCAGCGAATAGACGATGTCGCGCAGCACCGTCGGCGCCGGCTCCTCGATCTCGCACTGGGCACGCAACGTCACCGCGCCGTCACCATGATGGGTGAAGGCGAACCATTCGCGGCCTCGCTCCCGGTCCATCATCTCGGGCTTTTTCGACGTGTAGCGGATGCGGCCCCGCACGGTGCGATGCGCCATGCCGGTCATCGGGCGCGTCCTTCGGCGAATTTCTGCACCACCGCGGCGCCGAACTGCCCCATCATGTCGAACAGTCGCTCCGGGTCCTGCCGCTTCAGATCGAGCAGGGCCATCTCCATGCCGTTTGCCGCGCCGACCGGGATTTCGCGCTGGCCGGCCGCGAGCGCGGGAAGGATGATGGCGGCCGCTTCGGCAGGCGTGATTCCGGCATCGACATCATCGTCCCCCGCCCCCTTCACCTGACCGTCGCCGCGCAACGCCCGCGCGCCGATCTCGGTGCGCACGAATCCCGGCACGATGGTCGAGACGCGCACACCCTGATGCTCCACCTCCGTGCGCAGGGCATCGTAGAACCCCATGACGGCGTGCTTCGCGGCGCTGTAACCGGTGCGCTGCGGTGAGCCGACCTTGCCCGCCACGCTGGCGACAGCCGCCACATGCCCCTCCCCGCGCGCCAGCATGTGCGGCAGAACCGCCTTCGTCAGCGCCACCGGCGCGAAGAAATCCACCTCCATGATGGTGCGATAGACGTGCAGTTCGGTGTCCACCGCCAGGTCGCGCTGGCTGATGCCGGCATTGTTGACCAGCATGTCGATCCGTCCGGCATCGGCGATCACCCGCTCCACCAGCCCCGGCAGCGCCTCGATGTCGGTCGCCTCGAACGGCAGCGCGCGGGTGCGGTTGCCGCCGCTGCCGACCACCTCAGACAACGCCGCCTGGTTCCGGCCCGAGGCGATCACCCAGGCGCCGGCGGCCTGGAAGGCCTCCGCCATGCCGCGCCCGATGCCGCTGGAGGCGCCGGTGATCCAGACGACCTTGTTCTCGAAACTCATGCGATCCACTCCCACAGCCCGACCACCGGCGCGCCCATCAGCGACGGATGCAGCCAGGTCATCAGCAACCAGAACCCCGTGCCGCCCAGCACCGGCCACAGGCCAGGCCAGACGTCTCCCCACCCGCGCCGGCCCGCCAGCTGCGCACCCAGCGGCCAGTAACTCGTCTGCGATGCATAGGCCGCCCAACCGGCGTCGAGCGCCTGCTTCTTGGCATCCTGCCCCGCCGCCCCCACCAGCGCCAGCAACAGCACCGCGCCGCATAACGCAAGTGTCGGCGGATCGCCCGCCAGCGCGCCATGCACCAGCGCCCACAGCGCGAAGCTCCACATCATCGGGTGCCGGGTGATCGCCAGCACGCCGCCCGGCCGACGATCGCTGCCCGGTACGCCGGCCAGCGCCCGGTTCGCCGGCGTGATCGAGCCAACGAACAGCACCGAGGCGAGCCACATCACCAGCGCCGCCGGATGATAGAGCCCCCGCCCCGCCGTCCACAGCGGCACCTCCTCCAGCCCGCCGTAGACATGGATGGCCCACCCCAGTGTGGCGAACGCCACCAGTGAGTAGAGGATCTGAAACCCCACCGGCCCCAGCCGCGCCACCAGCGGCGCCCGCAACGGATGCGACAACAGGAAATGCGTACCGACAAAGGCCGCGAGTGCAACGATCAGCAGAGTCATGCTCCCTCCCCTGCCCGCCAGACTATGCCCCGCGCGCAGGAAAGCAACCGGCGATGTTCACCCTCATCGCTTGTAGGCGACCGGCAGGTCTCCCGGCGCCGACACGTTCAGATAACGATCCCGCAACTCCGTCTGCCGGCTGCGCATTGGCTGTGACACACCATCGACGAACACCGCGGTCGGCGCGGAGGCAAGCTCCAGCGGGTCGCCATCCCAGATCACCACATCCGCCCGCTTGCCGGCCTCCAGCGTGCCCAGGTCGTTCAGTCCCCAGACCTTCGCCGTATTCACCGTCATCGTCCGGAACGCCTGGTCCCAGCTCAGGCCGACGCCCCCCGGCAGCCGCGCCTGCGCCACCATGTTGCCGGCATATTGCGGCATCAGCCGCGGCTGGAAACTGGCATCCAGGTCCGGTGTACCCAGGGCCACGGTCACGCCCGCCGCCGTCAGCCGCCCGACATTGTTCATTGTCGCGCCCAGCATCTCGAACCGTTCCGGCCGGTTCTGCATCCCCAATGTGATGACCGGCACCTTCGCCGCGGCGATGGCATCGGCCACCATCCACCCCTCGTTGGCCGACAGCAGCATCAGCCGCAGCGCCGGATAACGGCTTTTCAGCGTCAGCAGCTGGCGGATGTCGCTGGCGCGATCCACCCGCACTAGCAGCGGCTGACTGCCGTTCACCACCGCTGCCAGCGCCTCGGCATCGCGGCGCGGCACCAGCTGGTCGGGGGCCTGGTCGCGCTCATACCCCGCCGGATTGCGGGCATAGCGCACCGCCTCATCCAGCGCGTTGGTCAGCGCCAGCCACGCCGCCGGCCGCGAGCCGCCAGCCAGCCGCGCCCCCGCTTCGCCATAGACCATATACTGGAACGCGCGCGGGCGCATCAGCAGCCCCGGTCCTTCGGCAAGGTCGATAACGGCGCCCTGCCCCGCGAACAGCTTGCCGCCGGCATCGGGCGAGGTGACGGCGCGCGTCACGCCCTCGATCCGGGTGATGGCGATGCTGGTGTCCGCGGGGTTCAGCCCCGGTACGACATCGATTGCGGCGGCATAGGGGGATTTGTCCGCCTCCACCTCGTTGGTCTCATTGACGGCGTTCACCTCGACCAGGCCCAACTGGCTGAACCCCGAGATCAGCCCCGGCGTCACCCATTTGCCGCTGGCATCCACCACCGTTGCACCCGCGGGCACGGGAACATTCGCGCCCGCCGCAACGATGCGCCCATCGCGGATGACGACCGTGCCGCCATCCACGGGAGCGCCGGTGTTGGTGACGACGCGCCCGCCGGTGATGGCGATGGTCTGCGCCGACAGCGACGATGCGCCCAGCAGCAGGGCGAACAGGATGGCGCGGTTCATTTCACATCTCCCTTGCCCGGCTGGCCGAGTTCGAAATCGCTGACCGGCCGTTTCTTTGGATCGAGCGCATCATACATCAGCGCGCCATCCACCCAAACTTTCTCCGGCCGGGCATAGACGCTCAGCGGATTGCCGTTCCACAGCACCACATCCGCCTCCTTGCCGGCCTCCAGGCTGCCCGTCAGCTTGTCGATCCCCAGCCCTTTCGCCGGATTCAGGGTGTTCCACATGATCGCCTCCTCGTCGGCGATCTTCAGTCCCACGCGCCGGCCATCGCTCAGCGCCTTCGCCGTCTCCTGATTCAAACGCTGGATGCCGTCCGCATCATCGCTGTGCGTCACCGCGCATGCGCCAGCCGCGTGCACGAAGGGCAGATTCTCGCGGATGCCGTCATAGCTTTCCATCTTGAAGCCATACCAGTCCGCCCACATCGCCGAGCAGATG
Organism: Sandaracinobacteroides saxicola; assembly: GCF_014117445.1. Lineage (NCBI taxonomy): Bacteria > Pseudomonadati > Pseudomonadota > Alphaproteobacteria > Sphingomonadales > Sphingosinicellaceae > Sandaracinobacteroides > Sandaracinobacteroides saxicola. The sequence goes on from NZ_CP059851.1 coordinate 1,763,486, forward strand.
CCCTCCTTCTTCAGCAGGTCGGCGATCTTGTAGCTCTCGACCGCATGATGAAAGGTTGTCACCTTGTAGCCGACCTCCTTCGACATCGCGATGATGTTCGCCATCTCGTCGGCGCGATAGCAGTGGTTCTGCACCAGGATTTTCCCCTCCAGCACGCCCTGCAACGTTTCCATCTGAAGGTTGCGCGCCGGCGCGTCGGTCGGCTTTGCCTTCCCGTCCTTCGCCCGCGCATTATAATCGTCCCAGCGGCGCTTGTAGGCCTGCGCCTCCATCCAGGTCTGCCGCATCAGCGCGACATTGCCCATCCGGCTGCCCGGCATCCGTCCCTGCCGGCCATAGACGCGCTTCGGATTCTCGCCGCACGCCATTTTCAGGCTCATCGGCGCGCCCGGCATCACCATGTCCTGCGCCGTGCGGCCATAGACATTCTTCAGCGTCACGCCCCGTCCGCCGAACAGGTTGGCCGAACCGGGCAGGATATGCAGCGTGGTGATGCCGCCGGCCAGCGCGCGACTGAACCCCGGATCCTGCGGCCAGATGCCATGTTCCGACCAGACTTCGCTGCGGACGGGGCCGGTGACTTCGTTGCCGTCGCTGTTCGCGTCCACACCGGGTGAGGGGTAATTGCCGAGGTGGCTGTGAATATCGATGATGCCCGGCGTGACCCATTTGCCACTGCCATCCAGCGTCACCGCCCCCGCCGGCGCCGCCAGGTTCGCCCCCACCTGCACGATCTTGCCATCGGCGAACAGCACGTCGGCGCGGTCGTATTTCTTCCCCGTGCCGTCCCACACCGTCGCACCCTTTAACAGGGTGGGAACGCCCGGCCACACTTTGTAGGTGGAATGGAACGCCTCGGGAATGGTCACCACCTCCGGCGGCTTGGCGCCGGCGACTGGCTTCTTCGGCGCGGTGGTGGCGCAGGCGGAGAGCAGGGCGAGCGGCATAATGACTTGCGCCACCAATCGCACGGGCCTATATCCCCGTTCAGACGGGAATGATGTAATGCGTGAAAAAGAACTCATCTGACGATCTCCTCAGCGGAACGGGATGCCTTTTCGCTGCGCAATGTCCGCAGCGAGTTTTAGGGCGTTAGCATAGGGCTTTGACACGTTTGTCGTTCGAGCTAGCGCATATGGCTTCACGCGCTCCATGATCTCCACGATTACTGTGCCATACACATTCTCGATGATGTTCAGAAGTTCGGCATCGTTCGAACAGAGATTGCCGACTGTTTCCATCCACGCTGGAAGGTAGTGGATGGTCCGATGCAGCGCACCATCTCCTCGGTCGACATTTTGTCGGGCTTCATTCATCCAGTGCAGAAAGAAATCGAACGGTGGCTCATCGCCCCCGGAACTAGCTTTAGCAAGCCCTCGCTGTTCAATCCACAAAAGGCGACAGCGGATCAGACGTGCACCTTCATATTGCTGATCCAGTCGCAGCAGCAGGGTCGATCGAGCAGTCGTCGCATTGAATGTTGCCTGCTGCGCTGCAATCTCTGCCTGCTTGGCCGCCAGCTCAAGCTGGCGGGTACTAGATTTTTCGGCCTGCAATAGACCCCGCAACTGGCGGAAAAGCATTATGGCGGTAAAGATTGCGGTTGCTGCCACGACCCAGTCCGGAACTGAGCCCCAATTCGGCGGGTCGCCCGGTGGCCGCTGGGAAAAGTCCACAAACAAAAACAACAATATGCTCGTCACAATGGCAGTGCCGAGCGCGACCTGGACAATCTGCCACTGTCGCCAAGCCGACCGTCCGCTCACCCTACCGCACTCCATGCATCCATTTGGTCAGCCATGGCGACAGCAGCAGCAGCACGCCCGCCACTACCAGGCTGCCGATGCCGATCGTCTGGAACACGCCCAGGTAAGTTTCCAGGCTCAGCTTCGGGTTGGTCACCTCGCCGCCCACCGTTTCCACGCTGGCGAACTGCGCGACGATGCCGCCGACATATTGTGCCATCGCGCTCGCCATGAAGAACACGCCCATCATCAGGCCGACGACGCGCGCCATCGCCAGCTTCGTCACCATCGAAAGCCCCACCGGCGACAGGCACAATTCCCCCAGCGTCTGCAACAGATAGAGGAACGCCAGCCAGAACAGCGGCACGCGATACTCGGCATCGGCAAAGCCGCCACCCCATACCAGTACCAGGAAACCCAGCCCCACCAGCACCAGCGCGATCACGAACTTGTAGGGCGTGGGCGGATTCAGCCCCTTCCGGTCCAGCCAGACCCACAACAGGCTGAAGATCGGCGCGAAGATCACCACGAACAGCGGGTTGAAAATCTGCGCCTGCCCTGCCGGCATGGTGTAGATCCCCAGGATGTCACGGTCGGTATTGCGCTCGGCAAACAGCGTCAGGCTGCTGCCGGCCTGTTCGAACAGGGTCCAGAACACCACAGTGAAGATGATCAGCACTGTCGCCACCACCATCATGTGGAATTCCTGTTTCGTGCCCACACGCCATGCCCAGACGGGAATGCCGATCACCGCGGCAAAGAAGATGCTGAACATCACCTGCCCCAGCAGTGGCAGGCTGGCGATATAGCCCAGAAAGCCCGTCCCCGCCTTCGCCGCGTCGGCGGCGGCGGCCGCATTCACCATCGTGTTGTCCAGCAGGAACCAGGCGACCGGAATGGCCGCAAGCGCCCCCAGCGTCACGAACGTCGCCGTCCGCGCGCCCGACCCCGCCGGCGGCTCGCCATAGCCGTTCAGCCGGCCGCCATCGAACTGGAACAGCGCCCAGGCGATGAACATCCCCACCGCTGCAAGCGCGAACCCGGCCTCATACCCATACCAGATCGCCAGCAAAGGACAGAAGAACTGGCTGATGATCGACCCTAGGTTGATCCCCATATAGAAAATGGTGAACCCGCCGTCGCGCCGTGGATCATCCGCCGCGTAAAGACTGCCAACGATGGTGCTGATATTGGGCTTGAAAAATCCGTTGCCGATAATGATGGCCGACAGGCTGAGCAGCATCATCGACACCCAGAACGGGTTGCGCACGCCGTCCGATTCATAGCTGTCCTTTGGCAGGACCTTCGGCAGGACAGCGCCGTCATTGCCCAGCAGCGTCAAGGAACCATCATCATTGCCCTTGATCTCATAGGCGCCGCGGCCGGGCACCACCACGGATTGCACCTTGTCCTCGCCGCGCTTTTCCACCTTCAGGTCATAGGTCTGTCCGCCATAGGAGAAGACTGGCTTCGCCACCGGCCCGTGAAAGCAGAGGCCGAGATAGCCCACCGCCATCAGCAGCGCCCCCAGCTTCACCGAGCGTTTCGATCCCATGATCCGGTCTGCGATCAACCCGCCGAACAGCGGCGTCAGATAGACGAGGCTGGTGAATCCCCCGTAAAGCCCGCCGACCGTCGTGTCACCAAACAGGAAATGCTCGGCCAGAAACAGCGCCAACAGCGCCCGCATGCCATAATAACCAAATCGTTCCCACATCTCGGTGGTGAACAGGCGCGCCAACTGCCGCGGGTGACCAAACCATTGCCGTTCACCCGCCACAGACCCCGTCATGCACGCACTCCCTTGATTGTTGCGCCCTGCATCCCGCCCGCCCGTTGCAAACAAATGTCACTATGCAACAAAGCCGCAATCATTCCGCCCCTCCCCAAAAAACCTGTCTTGTGCCGTCGCTCTCGCCTGCTACGCCGACCGGCAAAGGAGATTTTGATGCGCTTTGAAGGCACCTCGGCCTATGTTGCCACCGATGACTTGAAAGTGGCGGTGAACGCCGCCGCCACCCTGCGGCGGCCGCTGCTGGTGAAGGGCGAACCCGGCACCGGCAAGACCGTGCTGGCGCACGAAATCGCCAAGGCCTTCAACACGCCGCTCCTCGAATGGCACATCAAGTCCACCACCAAGGCGCAGCAGGGCCTGTACGAATATGACGCCGTCAGCCGCCTGCGCGACAGCCAACTGGGCGACGAGCGGGTGAGGGACATCCGCAACTATATCCGCCGCGGCAAGCTGTGGGAGGCGTTCACCGCACCCGAACTGCCCGTGCTCCTCATCGACGAGATCGACAAGGCCGACATCGAGTTTCCGAACGACCTGCTGCAGGAACTCGACCGGATGGAGTTCAATGTCTATGAAACCGGGGAGACCGTCACCGCAGCCCAGCGCCCGATCGTGGTCATCACCAGCAACAATGAAAAAGAACTGCCCGACGCCTTCCTGCGGCGCTGTTTCTTTCACTATATCAAATTTCCCGACAAGGAAACGATGAAGGAAATCGTCAAGGTCCACTTCCCCGACATCCAGAAAGACCTGGTGCGCGAAGCGCTGACCACTTTCTACGACATCCGCGAGGTGCCGGGCATGAAGAAGAAGCCGTCGACAAGCGAATTGCTGGATTGGCTGAAGCTGCTGATGCACGAGGATCTGCCAGTCGAACTGCTGCGCAGCCGCGATCCCAAGAAACTGATCCCGCCGCTGCATGGCGCACTGCTGAAGAATGAGCAGGATGTGATGCTGTTCGAACGCCTGGCCTTCATGGCGCGGCGCGAAGGGGCCGGCCGGGCCTGATCAGGCCCGCCTGCGCACCAGCGGCAGCGCGAACAGCAGCCCGGCGATGAATCCGCCAATATGGCTCCAGATGGCGATGCCGCCCATCCCAAGCGCACCGCCCGGCACGTTGAACGCCACCGCCGTCAGCAGCTGCAACCCGGACCATAGCGCGGCATAGCGAAACGCCCGCACCAATTCCGGGCTGATCCGCCAGCCGAGGAAGGAGCCCGCCGCCTCCGGCGTGCGCGCAAACAGCAGGGCATAGGCCGCGAACACGCCCGAGATGCTGCCCGATGCCCCCACCGCCGGCGTCATCGACGTCGGTGAGAAAGCCACCTGCAACAAACCGCCGGCCACCCCGCTCAGCAGGAACAGCAGCAGCAGCCGGCGCCAGCCGAGCAGCCACTCCATCTCCCGCCCGATCCACACGAAAAACAGCATGTTCATCAGCAGATGCACCCAGCCGCCATGCAGAAACTGATGCGTCACCAGCGTCAGCACCGCAGGTACGCTGCCATCCAGCCCCACCACCTCACCCGTCAGCCGCGCCGGGATCAGCCCCGCGCGCAGCAGCAAGGCCTGGTCGAACCCGGCACCCAGCAGCGTCGACAGCAGTTGTACGCCAACGCACAGGAACAGAATGGCGCGGGTCAGCGGCGCGCCCGCCGTCACGCCATCGCTCAAATGAATTGCAGCTTTTCGATCAGATAGCTCTTGTCGCCGCCCGGCGTCACCACCTCGACCTCCTCACCCACCCGGCGGGAGATCAGTGCCCGCCCCAATGGCGAATTGTAGCTGATGCGGCCGCGCTTGGCATCCGCCTCGGTCTGCCCGACGATCTGATACACGACCTTGCGGTCATCCTCGTCCATCAGGTGCACGGTTGCACCGAACACCACCTTGTCGCCGGACAGGGTCGTCGGGTCGATGACCAGCGCCCGCGCAAGCTTGTCCTCCAAGTCGGCGATCGAGGCCTCGATCTGCCCCTGCCGCTCCTTGGCGCTGTGATATTCGGCATTCTCGGAAAGGTCGCCGTGCGCCCGCGCCTCCTCGATCGCCTCGACATTCTCCGGCCGTTCCACTTCCTTCAGCCGCTTCAGTTGCGCGATCAACTGGGCATGCCCTTCGGCCAGCATCGGAACCTTCTCAAGTGTCGCCATGTCATTCCGTCCAATCAAACCCACCGACTCGCCCGGCGCCGGTGAAATCACCGTTTCATCACGCCAGACCTGCCGGGGAATGCGTTTCAGCTAGCGCCCATGATAGGTCTGCAAGGGCATAACTTCAAGCTCGCGGTTGCGCGCCGCGCCGATCGCCTGCACCGCCGCCACCGCCGCCGAGGCTGTCGTGAAGCTCGCAACGCGCGCCGCCTGCGCCGCCGCGCGGATGGTCTGGCTGTCCTTCAGCGATTGCACACCCTCGGTCGTGTTGAACACCAGATGCACCCCGCCGTCCATCAACCGGTCGACAATGTGCGGTTGCCCCTCCAGCACCTTGTTCACCGTTTCCACCGCAACGCCCTGCCCGCGCAGATAATCCGCCGTTCCGCGCGTCGCGATCAGGTCGAACCCGAGCGCCGCCAATCCCTGCGCCGCCTCCAGGATCACCGGCTTGTCGCTGTCCTTCACCGAAATGAATGCCGTTCCGCCATCGGGGAGCACGGTGCCTGCCCCCAGCTGCGCTTTCCAGAAGGCAAAGGCGAAATCGCGGTCGATCCCCATCACCTCGCCCGTCGATTTCATCTCGGGCGACAGCACCGGATCCACACCAGGGAAGCGCGCAAACGGAAAAACCGCTTCCTTCACTGCGATATAATCAAGATCCCTGGCCTGCAATCCGAACGAAGCCAGCGCCTCCCCCGCCATCACCCGCGCCGCAATCTTGGCCACCGGCGTCCCCACTGCCTTCGCCACGAACGGCACGGTCCGGCTGGCGCGCGGGTTCACCTCGATCAGATAAACCTGCCCCTCTTTCACTGCGAACTGGATGTTCATCAGCCCCTTCACATGGAGCGCCCGCGCCAGCACCGCTGCCTGGCGTTCGATCTCGGCAATGATCTCCGACCCCAGGCTATAGGGCGGCAGGCTGCACGCGCTGTCGCCGCTGTGCACGCCCGCCTCCTCGATATGCTGCAACACGCCGGCCACGAACACGCTCTCGCCATCGGCCAGCGCATCCACATCCACCTCGATGGCATCGCGCAGGTAACGGTCGATCAGTACCGGCGTCTCGCCCGACACCCTTACCGCGGTCGCGATGTACTGATCGAGCTGCGCCGTCGTCTCGACAATCTCCATCGCCCGCCCGCCCAGCACATAGGAGGGTCGCATCAGCACGGGATAGCCAATCCGCTCAGCCACTTCGACCGCCTCGTTGCGACTGCGCGCGATGCCGCCGGCCGGCTGTTTCAGCCCCAATTCCTCCACCAGCGCGGCGAACCGCTCCCGGTCCTCCGCCAGGTCGATGGCATCCGGGCTCGTCCCCAGGATCGGAATCCCCGCCGCCTGCAAGGCATGCGCCAGCTTCAGCGGCGTCTGCCCGCCGAACTGCACGATCACCCCCTCCAGCGTGCCATTGGAGGCTTCCAGCTGGAGCACCTCGATCACATCTTCCGCCGTCAGAGGCTCGAAATACAGCCGGTCGGACGTGTCGTAATCGGTGCTGACCGTTTCCGGGTTGCAGTTGATCATGATCGTTTCGAAACCCGCATCCCCCAGCGCGAAGGCGGCGTGGCAACAGCAATAGTCGAACTCGATTCCCTGCCCGATCCGGTTTGGCCCGCCGCCCAGGATGGCGATCTTGCGCGCTGCCGTCGGCGCGCTCTCGCACGCCGGCAGACCGAAACGCGGCGCCGCATAGGTCGAATACATGTAGGGCGTCTTGGCATCGAACTCGGCGGCGCAGGTGTCGATCCGCTTGAATACCGGCCGCACCCCCAACGCCCGCCGCGCCGCTGCCACCTCCGGCTCGCGCCTACCCGTCAACGCCGTCAGCCGCGCGTCCGAAAAGCCCATCGCCTTCAACGCCCTGAAGCCCTCGGCGTCTTCCGGCAGCCCCTTGGCGCGCACCCCTTCTTCCGCCGCCACGATCTCCGCCAGCCGCTCCACGAACCAGGGGTCGAAATGGCTCACCGCGCAGATGCGCTCCACACTCAGCCCGACGCGCAGTGCATGTGCCGCGACCACGAGCCGGTCCGGCGTACGCTTAGCCAGCGCCGCCAGCAGCTCATCGGGTGTCGCCCCCAGCAGATGCTCCGGCTCATCCAGGCCGGTAAGCCCCGTCTCCAGCCCGCGCAGTGCTTTCTGCAACGATTCGTGGAAGGAGCGGCCGATCGCCATGACCTCACCCACCGATTTCATCGCCGTGCCCAGCAGGTTGTCGGCGCCCTTGAACTTCTCGAAGGCGAAACGCGGGATTTTCGTCACCACATAATCGATGGTCGGCTCGAAACTCGCCGGCGTCGCGCCGGTGATGTCGTTCATCACCTCGTCCAGCGTGTATCCCACCGCCAGCAGCGCCGCGACCTTGGCAATGGGGAACCCCGTCGCCTTCGATGCCAGCGCTGAGGAGCGGCTGACCCGCGGGTTCATCTCGATCACCACCAGCCGGCCGTCCTTCGGATTCACCGCAAACTGGACGTTCGAACCCCCTGTTTCCACACCGATTTCGCGCAGGCAAGCAATGCTCGCGTTGCGCATGATCTGATATTCCTTGTCGGTCAGCGTCAGCGCCGGCGCCACCGTGATGCTGTCCCCGGTGTGCACCCCCATCGGGTCGATATTCTCGATGGAGCAGATGATGATGGCGTTGTCGGCGCGGTCGCGCACCACCTCCATCTCATATTCCTTCCAGCCGAGCACCGACTCCTCCACCAGCACCTCGGTCGTCGGCGACGCCTCCAGGCCGCCCGCCACGATCCGGCTGAACTCCTCCCGGTTATAGGCAATGCCACCCCCGGTGCCGCCCAGCGTGAACGATGGCCGGATGATTGCTGGAAGTCCCACGAACTCAAGTGCTTCCAGCGCTTCGCTTAGACTGTGGGCAATCTTGCTGCGAGGGCTTTCCAGGCCAATTTTGGCCATCGCATCGCGGAACTGCAACCGGTCCTCGGCCTTCTCGATCGCCGCCGCGTCCGCCCCGATCATCTGCACGCCATATTTCGCGAGCGTGCCATCCTTGAACAGCGCCAGCGCGGTGTTCAGCGCGGTCTGCCCCCCCATCGTCGGCAGCACCGCATCCGGCCGTTCCTTCGCGATGATCTTGGCAACCACTGCCGGCGTGATCGGCTCCACATAGGTCGCATCCGCCAGCTCCGGATCGGTCATGATCGTCGCCGGGTTGGAATTGACCAGGATGATCCGATACCCCTCCGCCTTCAACGCCTTGACCGCCTGCGTACCCGAATAGTCGAACTCACACGCCTGCCCGATAATGATCGGCCCCGCGCCAATGATGAGGATGGAGGAGATATCGGTCCGTTTAGGCATTTGACTGCATTGCTTTCATTGCATACATTGATTGCGAAGGAGATGCGCCATGGCCACACTCACCGTGCGCAACCTCGACGATAGCGTCAAACATGCAGCCCGTCTCGCCGGTGCGAAAAACGGCCGATCGATGGAGGCCGAAATCCGCGCCCTCCTCGAACGCACCTACCGCCCCCCTGAAGACGATCGCGCAGCCCGCATCCGCGCGATGTCCAGCGCGGAATTCGTCGCGCACATGGTCGCGGTCGCCAATGGCGCGGACCTGCAAATCCCCGACAGTCCGACCGATTTGGACGGGGACATTTTCGGTGCTGATTGACACCAATGTCTGGAGCGAGCTGACGCGACCCCGTCCCGATGCCAAAGTCCTGAATTGGATCACCGCCCACTTCGACAAATGCATTCTGTCCGCCATGGTCATTGCCGAGATGCGGTATGGGATAGCGTTTGCCGACGACCCCGCCCGCCGCATCCGGCTCCAAACCTTCCACGACGATCTGCTTGGCAAATTTCGCGTCACCCCCTTCGACGATCGCGCCGCCGCCGCGTGGGGCCCCATGCGCGCAGATCTCCAGCGCCGCGGCAAGCTGATCGGCGAACGCGACATGCTCATCGCCGCCCATGCGCTCGCGCTGGACACACCGCTGGTGACCCGTGACGTATCAGATATGGCTAAAACAGGAACAACCATCATCAATCCCTGGGATGTATGAGAAAAAGATGCTGTTAGCCACAATGGCGAGTTTCGTTTGACATTCTGATAGCTCTTGGCTAACACCACATGGTGCTCAGGATCGAGATTGAACGCGAAGCCGCCCGCATCCTGTCCCGTATCCCCGCCAATGTCGGCGACCTGATCGAGGACAAGATCGAGCAGCTTGCGTCCGACCCCGCCAGCCTGCGTAACAATGTCACCCGTCTGGTGGGCACGCGCGAATCGCGCCTTCGGGTCGGCGACTGGCGCATCATCTTTCGCATTGACGGTGACACGCTGCGCATCATCCGCATCGCCGCGCGCGGCAGCGTCTATGGATAGGACATGACTATGGGAAGCCTTCAGACCATCACCACGCAGGGCGCCGACGAACTCGTCATCCTGCCCCGCGCCGATTACGACCGGCTGATCGCCGAGCTGGAGGACGCGCAGGACATCGCCAGCGCCAAGGCCTTCGAGGCCCGCGAAGCCAGCGCCGACTGGCTCCCCTGGGACCTCGCGAAACGCCTCCGTCGCGGCGAACACCCTATTACCATCTGGCGCGAGCACCGCGGCCTTACCCAACGCGCCCTTGCCACCGCCGCCGGCATGACCGCCGCGCAACTCTCCGAAATCGAATCGGGCAAGAAAACCGGCTCTGTGATGACGCTGAAGCGGATGGCAGATGTGTTGGTCGTGACGGTGGATGAGCTGCTGCCTTTCGTTGAGTAGACGAGGCTGCAACGCCTGGTCTCTCTCACTCACCATAGAGATTCTCGCCCGTCCAAACCTCAGATCTCAAAATCTCGGCAAGTGTGCGAGCGTCAATATCCTCATGCGGCAAGCCGCACCGGCTCAGTTCAGCCGCCAGAAATTGTTGAACCACGCCAACGGAGATATCCTTCCGCCAAAATGCGGGCGCCGGCTCACATGATGCCTGGCCTCGCGGTGCAAAATACAAAAAAAATAGTTTGCTATGGCGGGCGACTTGAAGCTGCCAGCCGGTCCCCGAACGCCAGATCGCATAACAGACGGGTTCTGTGCATGGGACAGTGAGCTCGACATTAAAACCATCCTTAACGGTTACTCCCGAGCTGACGCTCCATATGTTCACAATCGGCGCCACACGCACCGGCATTGGCGGCTCTAGAATGGGCCCCAACGCCAAAACGGTCGCTGCAAACGCAAGCAACATCACGACCGCAGATCCCCCACAAACCGCCGAAACAAATAATAGCTATCCTGCGGCCCTGGGCTCGCCTCCGGATGATGCTGCACGCTGAACGCCGCGCCATCGGCCGTCTCCAGCCCCGCCAGACTGCCGTCGAATAGGCTCACATGGCTCGCCCGCACGCCCGCGGGCAGCGTCGCCGCATCCACCGCGAAGCCATGGTTCATGGAGGTAATCTCTACCTTTCCGTCGCTCAGCCGCTTCACCGGATGATTCGCCCCGCGATGCCCCTGATGCATCTTCACCGTCTTCGCCCCCAGCGCGATCCCCAGCAGCTGATGCCCCAGGCAGATGCCGAACAGCGGCTTTCCCGTCCCCAGCCACTGCTGGATCACCGGCACGGCATAGACCCCCGTCGCCGCCGGATCGCCCGGGCCATTGCTCAGGAACAGCCCATCGGGTTCATGCGCCATGATCTCCTCGAACGTCGCCGACGCCGGCACCACCGTCACCCGCGCGCCCGCCGCCACCAGCTGCCGCAGGATCGCGCGTTTGATGCCATAATCCACCGCCACCACATGCGGCGCATCCGCCGGCAATCCGCCCGGCGTATAGCCCTCCCCTAGCGCCCATGGCCCCGCATCCCACGTATAGCTTTGCGTGCAGCTCACCTCCGCCGCCAGGTCCAATCCCTCCAGCCCGCTCCACTGCCTGGCGCGGACCAGCAGGGCCGCCACATCGAACACCCCTGCCCGATTGTGCGCGATCACCGCATTCGGCGCGCCCTTTTCCCGAATATGCTTCGTCAGCGCCCGCGTATCCACGCCCGCCACACCGATCCGCCCCCACGCCGACAGCCAGGCGTCGAAGCCTTGCACACTGCGGAAATTGCTCGGACCGGTAATGGCCATCGCCATCACGCATCCCAGCGCATGCGGGTTCGGCCCCTCGATATCCTCCGGGTTCGCCCCCACATTGCCGATATGCGGGAAAGTGAAATTGATGATCTGCCCGGCATAGCTCGGGTCGGTCATCACTTCTTGGTAGCCCGTCATCGCCGTGTTGAAACACAGCTCCCCCACGGCCTCCCCTTCGGCGCCGCATCCCTCGCCCCAGATGACCGTGCCGTCGGCCAACACAATGACTCCCGTCGCGCCCATCGGTTGGCGCGCAGGAAGATACTCGGCCATGCTGGCTCCTCAAAATCGCAGATTGTCGGCTAAGCGGTCGCGTTAAGGCCCCCCCCCGATTCCGTCAACCGCCCCCTCCCGTTTTCCCGTCGAACCCGCTACAGCACCCCCCGCAACCCACAGGAATCCCCATGATCCGCGAGACCATCAAGACCGACCTCATTGCCGCCATGAAGGCCAAGGATGCGCCGCGCGTCGCCGCCATCCGCCTCATCCAGTCCGCCATCAAAAACCGCGATATCGAACTGCGCACCGGCACCCCGCCGGCGGACGACGACGTTACCGTCAGCGAAGTGCTGATGAAAATGGCGAAGCAGCGCCGCGAATCGATCGAGATATTCACCACCGGCAACCGTCCCGAGCTCGCTGCCGTCGAGGCCGCCGAACTGGCGGTGATCGAAGGCTTCCTGCCGCAACAGATGGACGAGGCCGCCGCGAAAACCGCCATCGAGACAATCGTGGCCGACCTCGGCGCCACCAGCGTCAAGGACATGGGCCGCGTCATGGCCGAGGTCAAATCCCGGCTCGCCGGCCAGCTCGACATGGGGAAGGCCAGCGCCATGGTGAAAGCCGCCCTGGCTTGAGCCTGCCGCCCGCCTTCCTTGATGATCTGCGCAGCCGCACCGGCCTTGCAGCGCTCATCGGGCGAAAGGTAAAACTCAGCAAGGCCGGCCGCGAGCACAAGGGCTGCTGTCCGTTCCATAACGAAAAGACCCCCAGCTTCTACGTCAACGAGGACAAGGGCTTCTACCATTGCTTCGGCTGCGGCGCGCATGGCGACGCCATCGGCTTCACCATGGCGGAGGAGGGGCTGACCTTCATCGAAGCCGTCCGCAAACTTGCGGCCGAGGCCGGCCTGACCTTGCCCGAACGCGACTCCAATCCCGCCGAGGATGACCGCCGCAAGACCGCTCTCGACGCCGCGCATGCCGCCGCTGCCTGGTTCCAGCAGCAGCTCGCCGGCCTGAAGGGTGCCGACGCCCGCGCCTACCTCGAAAAGCGCGGCGTCGGCCTGTCCGAAGCGATCGCCTTCGGCCTGGGCTTCGCGCCAGACAGTCGCTCCGCCCTGCGCACCGCGCTGAAGGGTCTTGGCAACGACGCACTCCTCGAAGCCGGGCTGCTGATCGCACCCGAAGACCCCGGCGCCGCCCCCTATGACCGCTTCAGCGGCCGCCTGATTTTCCCGATCCGTGACAGCCGCGGGCGCCCTGTCGGCTTCGGCGGCCGCGCACTCGCCTCTGACCAACAGCCAAAATATCTCAACTCGCCGGATGGCCCCCTCTTCGACAAGGGCCGGCTCCTCTACAACCTCGATCGCGCCGGCCCGTCGGCACGCAAATGCGGCCGGCTGCTGGTGGTCGAAGGCTATATGGATGTCATCGGCCTCGCGTCCGTCGGCATCACCGAAGTCGTCGCCCCCCTTGGCACTGCCCTGACCGAAGCACAGCTGACCCTTGCCTGGCGCCTGGTCGACGAACCCTTCCTCGCCTTCGATGGCGACGCCGCCGGACAGCGCGCCGCCCTTCGCGCCGCCACCCGCGCGCTGCCGCTGCTGCAACCCGGCAAGTCGCTGCGCTTCCTCACCCTGCCCCCCGGCCAGGACCCGGATGACCTGGCACGACAGGGTGGTGCCGCCGCGATCGAAACCTTGCTCTCAGGCGCACAACCCCTGCACGAACGTCTGTTCGCCGCCGAATTCGCCGCCACCCCCACCGACACGCCCGAACGTCGCGCTGCCCTGCGTGCCCGCCTGCGCGCACATGCCGATGCCATCGCCCATCCGGACGTGCGGCGCGGCTATCAAGAGCAATGGCGCGACGCCCTCGACCGCCACTTCGCGCCGCGCCCCCGCCCGGCCTGGCAACCGCGCAAAGGCCCCTGGAAGCCCCCTGCCCCGCCGCTGCGCGCCGCCACCCGCGCCGCCTCCACCAGCAGCAGCGAACGGGCCGAGGCGATGCTGCTCGCCAGCCTGGCGGCCCGCCCTGATGCCGCCGCTCTTCATGCCGAGGCACTGTCCGCGCTGCCGCTCAGCGGTGCGCCGCTGATCGCCATCCGCGAGGCGCTGCTGCGAGGGAGCGCCCCCGATCTCACGGCGCTGGCCTCCGTCCGCCCGCTCATCGACCCCGGCCTTCCGTTACAGGATTTTGACGCACGGCTGGCGTCCGCCCTTGCGTCCTTGGCCGAGTTGCACCACATAGGCGCCGAAATGCAGGACTTGCGCGCGCGCTACGCCCAGGATGACGAGCATGTCTTCCAGGTGCAGGCGCGTTTGGCGCGTGAACATGCGCGGATCAAAGCGCGCCTTCTGGCAGAGGCCACCGGCGAATAGCCGCTCCGTCCGCAGGTGCCCAGGAGCAGACAGACGATATGGCCAAAGCCCCCCTCGCCGAACCGCAGGACAGCGACAGCAAGCCCGAAGCCGATGGCGCCGCCATCATCGACCTCAACGAGGCCGGGCTGAAGCGGCTGATCGCGCGTGCGAAGAAGCGTGGCTGGCTGACCTATGAGGAATTGAACGCCGCCCTGCCGCAAGACCAGATGTCGTCCGACCAGATCGAAGACGTGATGTCGGCGCTCGGCGACATGGGGATCAACCTTGTCGAGAATGAGGACAGCGGCGAGGACGGCGAGGCCGAGGAAGAGGAAGAAGTCACCGTCGAGGAGGTCGATCCGATCGGCACCGCGCCCGTGGTGGCCGCGCCCAAGGAAAAGCTCGACCGCACCGACGACCCCGTCCGCATGTATCTGCGCGAAATGGGCGCCGTCGAACTGCTCAGCCGCGAGGGCGAGATCGCCATCGCCAAACGCATCGAGGCCGGCCGCAACACCATGATCGAGGGGCTGTGCGAAAGCCCTCTGACCTTCGCCGCGATCATCAACTGGTCGATTGCGCTGAACGAAGGCCGCATGCAGCTGCGTGAGATCCTCGATCTCGAAGCCATGCTCGCCAAGCCGACGGTCGAGGAGGAGGACGCGCCCGCCAGTGACCTGCCCGTCACCTTCGCCGAGGACAAGGAAGAGCCCGAGGAAGCCCCGCCGCCACCCGACGAGGAGGATGAGCTGCGCGAGCACCGCGCGCCGCGCCCCACCTTCGAGGAAGAGGAGGACGAAGGCGGCATGTCGCTGGCCGCGATGGAAGAAACGCTGAAACCCCAGGCGCTGGAAACCTTCGCCGCGATCCAGGCGACCTTCGTCAAGTTCGCCAAGCTGCAGGCCCCGCGCATGACCATGATCGGGCGCGGCGAAGCCTTTCCGGCCGCCGATGAGCGCAAATACCAGAAATATCGCCTCGAACTCACCCAGCAGATCGCCGCGGTGCAATTCACCAATGCCAAGATCGAGCAGCTGGTGGAGCAATTGTACAGCTACAACCGCAAGCTGATGACGCTGGGCGGCCAGATGCTGAAGCTGGCCGAGCGCCACAAGGTGCCGCGCAAGGACTTCCTCGACAGCTATCTGGGCCATGAGCTGGATGAAGCCTGGCTCGCCACCAACGCCGGCCGCGACAAGAAATGGGCCGCCTTCGCCGAGCGCGAGGCCGAGACCGTCGCGCGCATCCGCGTCGAGCTGTCGGAAATCTCATCCGAAACCGGCGTCGAGCTGAATGAATATCGCCGCATCGTCAACAAGGTGCAGAAAGGCGAGCGCGAAGCCCGCATCGCCAAGAAGGAAATGGTCGAGGCGAACCTGCGCCTCGTCATCTCCATTGCCAAGAAATACACCAACCGCGGCCTGCAATTCCTTGATCTCATTCAGGAAGGCAATATCGGCCTGATGAAGGCGGTGGACAAGTTCGAGTATCGCCGCGGCTACAAGTTCAGCACCTATGCCACCTGGTGGATCCGGCAGGCAATCACCCGCAGCATCGCCGATCAGGCCCGCACCATCCGCATTCCGGTGCACATGATCGAAACCATCAACAAGCTGGTGCGCGCCAGCCGACAATATCTGCACGAAACGGGCCGCGAAGCGACGCCCGAGGAGTTGGCCGAACGCCTGTCGATGCCGCTCGACAAGGTGCGCAAGGTGCTGAAGATCGCCAAGGAGCCCATCAGCCTGGAAACCCCCATCGGGGACGAGGAGGACAGCCATCTGGGCGACTTCATCGAGGACAAGAATGCCGTCATCCCGGTCGATGCCGCCATCCATTCCAACCTCAAGGAAACCGTCACCCGCGTGCTCGCCAGCCTCACCCCGCGCGAGGAACGGGTGCTGCGCATGCGATTCGGCATCGGCATGAACACCGACCATACGCTCGAAGAGGTGGGCCAGCAGTTCAGCGTCACCCGCGAACGCATCCGCCAGATCGAGGCAAAGGCCCTGCGCAAGCTGAAACACCCCAGCCGCTCCCGCAAGATGCGCAGTTTCCTCGATAGTTGAGGTTTGGGAACAGAAGGCTACATCCCCGGTTCATGCATTGGCTGCTTGAACGGGTCATCAGCCCTGCCAGAAAGCCGAGCATGACCTTCCGCGCCCTCGCCCTCATTGCCATCGCCGCCCTTGCCCTCCCCGCCCATGCCGATGCCCTGCTGGATCAGGTCCTCGCCGGCGCCCGCGTTGCCAAGCCGCAGAGCTTTGAACGCACCGCCGTGCTGGTGGCGAGCAACGACAAGGGCTCGACCACGATCAATCGCGTCCAGCGCTTCAACGCCGCCGCACCGGCTGGCAAACAATGGACCCTGGTCAGCGAAAACGGCGCACCGCCCAGTGCCAAGGCGACGGAGGAGTTCACCAAGTCGATCAACAAGGTGCCCGCCCCTGGCTACTACCGCATCGCCACCTTCCTGGGGGCCGGCGCCATCCGCCTGGCGGACAGTGGCGGCAAGGCAGTCTATCGCATCACAAAGCTGCCCAAGGGCAGCGTGAACGGTGGCGGCTTCGACCTGTCGGACCGGCTGTCGGCCGACCTTACCGTCGATCCAGCCACCGCCACCGTCACCCGCACCCGCATCTTCCTGCCGAAACCCACCCGCATCATGCTGGTCGCCAAACTCGACAAGTTCGACGCCGTGACGGACTATGCCCCCGTCCCGGGCAGCGCACCGCGTATCACCACGCAGAGCAGCGAAATCACTGGCGACAACCCGATGCAGGGCGCCGGCACCCAGAAACAAAACTTCACCTACCGCCCCCTGTAATCTTCTCCCAAGACGAGACCAACTTCGAGCCGATGCTACACCCCTCCCGCCCGGCGCAGCCGAGAGCGGGAGGGGCGACTTGCGCGACAGCGCGGCGGGGGTGGGTGGTTCACCGCTCGGTCACGCAAGCGGCCGCCTGACCCTCATCGCCCCCACCGCACTCCCAGCCAAACCGTCCGCGGCTGCCCCCGCTCCACCAGCGCACCATTGGTCGCCACCTCCACCCGCGTATCCGTCGCATTTTCCACCGCCAGGGTCAGCCACATCAGCCCCGTCAATCGCACCGCCCCATCCAGGTCCAGCGTTGTCGCCGGCCGCAACCGGCGCGTGTTCAGGTCATCGTCCCACAGCGCGCTCTGATGCCGCAGCAGCGCTCGCGCCTCGGCCCCCTCGCCCGTCCAGCCAACCCGGCCACTGGCCGACCAGCGCGGCGTCTGCGCCGGCCGCAACCCGCTCAGCCCCGGTGCCACCGTCCCACCATCGACGCGCGCGTCGGCGAACGCCCCCGACACCGCCGCTTCGAATCGCCCCATCTCAGCCCTCGCCTCGGCCTCTAACCCCCACACCCGCAATGCGCGCAGGTTGAGCCGCCGCCGCAGCCCAGGGGCCAGCGTCACATTCGCCACCGGTCCACTCAACCGGTTCCAGTAACCGGTGACATCCAGCGACAGTGTCGACAGCGGCGCAAACCGTACCCCTGCCTCCGCTCCCCACAACCGTTCCGGCCGCAGCGCCGCATTCGCTTCGGTCAGTTCAGCCCCCACGCGGAACGGCCGATACAGCTCGTTCAAGGTCGGCAGCCGCCAGGAATGATAGCCCGCCGCCCGCAGCGCCCAGGCCGGCGCCGGCCGCCACACCAGCCCGGCCCGCCCGGTCGGCTGCCAGCCGTCGCGGCCCACCGCCCGGCTCTCCAGCAGTGAGGCTCCGCCCAGCACCCTCTCCTCCACAAAACCGCCCCGCAACCGCCAATGATCCAGCCGCCCCGCCGCGACCAGCCGCAGTTCGGGCGCAATCTCCCCCTCTGCCTCCGCCCACACCCCCGCCGTCAGGCTGCGCCCGCCCGCGCGCCGGAACCGGGTAGGCACCCCCTGCTGATAGCGAAACAATTCCTGCGTTACCCCCTCCGACGCGCGCCAGTCACCGCCAAAGCGCAGCCCTTCCGCCGGCCGCAGCTCCAGCGACCCGCCCCAGCCGCTTGCCGGCGTTTTCACCTGGTCCAGCGTCACCGCCGCGCTCTGCCGCGCGGCGTCCGCCACCAGCGTCCGGTTGGCGAAATCGCGCAGCTGGCCGTGCACCACCGCCTCCACCCCCCAGCCTGACCGCTGCACGAACCGCACCGAGGCATCGGCGCCCCGGACCCGGCTGTCCGCCCCGTCCAGCCCGCGGTTGCGCCGATCCTCATGCCCTGCCAGCCGCACCTGAACCTCGCCCTCGCCCAGTGGCACCACCCCCCGCGCCGCCACCATCCCCTGCGCATAGGGCGTCGCCTGATCCACCGCTCCACCCTCGAACAGACGGAACCCGTTCCCCCGATCCACGCCGCCGCCCAGGCTCAACGCACCTTCCCCCACCGCCATGCTCAGCGCGCCTGCCGCCCGTGCGCTTCCCCAACTGCCCCCCGCCAGCTCAACCCTTGCCGGCGCCGTCCCGCTGAACAGCTCCACCGTCCCCGCCAGTGCGCCGGGCAGCAGGCCGCCACCACGGGTCACCCGCGCATCCGCCACGCCCGACAGCGCCGGCCAGGCGACCCAACCCGCGAACGGATCATTCATCGGCACACCATCGAGCAACACCAGCGCGCGGCTCGCCGCATTGCCGCCCAGCCCGCGCAGCGTCACCCCCTGGCTGGTCGGATTGGCGCTGCGCGAATCGCTCCGCCGGAACAGCGCCAACCCCGCCACCTGCCGCAGTGCTGCATCCAGCCGACCCGACGGTACGGATAGATCGTCGATCGTCACAGCTGAAAATGCCCCCGCGCCGGGCGGCAAAGGCAGGGGCCGCCCGGTTACGACGATCTCCTCGGCCACCGCCGGTCCCGCCAGCATCAGACAGACAAGCAGCCGCATCGCCCCTGCCTAGCGAAAGCCGCCCCGCTGTGCCAAGGCCCGGCCATGACCTTCAACGACGCCACCACGCCCCTGCGCCTGCTTGCCACACGCCGCTCCGGAAAGGCCCGCGATCTCGCCGCACCCGGCCCCGACCCGGCGCAGCTCGAAACCATCTTCACGGCTGCATCCCGCGTGCCGGACCATGGCAAACTGGCGCCGTGGCGCTTCGTCACCATCACCGACCGTGCCGCTCTCGCCGATCTGATCACACCTGCCAATGCCGGCCGGGCGGAGCGTGAGGCGATGCACGCCTTCGCGCATCAGGCCCCCACCCTGGTCGTCATGCTGTTTCGCCCCAACAGCGCCCGCGCCATCCCCGAATGGGAACAGATGCTGTCCGCCGGCGCGGCGGCGCAGAACCTCATTCTCGCCACCCACGCGCTGGGCTTTGCCGCCAACTGGCTCACCGGCCCCGCCGCCTACGTGCAAGCGGTCGCCGAAACCCTCGGTCAGGCTGGCGACCGCGTCGTCGGCTTCTTCTTCCTCGGCACCCCCACCAAAGCGCTTGAAGAACGCCCCCGCCCCGCCCTTGCCGACATCGTCCGCCGCTGGCCTAGCGCAGCCGCACAACCTTGACCGAGCGCCCGACCTTTGGGATCGTCAGAAGATAACTTCCCATCATCCCGCGCGAGAGGCGCACTTCACTGCCCACCCGCACCGGCGGAAACTCCAGCCCCTCGGTCTGCCGCCACATCATGCCGTTATCCAGCACGAACACCGCTCGCCCGGTGGTGCTGTTCACCAGCAATTCCTGCAATTTGGCAGTCAGGTTTTCCAGCTTGCCCTCGGGATTGTCGGGCCGGATCGCCGCCGGCAATGTCTCCCGACCGAACGCCGCTTTCTTCTCCGCCTCCAATGCCGCCGTCCGCTCGGCCGCCGCCTTTGCCGCCGCCGCCTCCGCCAATGCCTTGACCTTCGCCGCCTCCGCCTCCCGCCGCGCCACCGCGGCGCGCGCCTCGGCGCTGACGCCAGCCACTACCCGGTCGTAACAGGCGAGCCGTTCGGCCGCCTCCACCTTCGCCACACACGCCAGCAACGGCGCGCTGTCGATCGTCTGCGCCGACGCCTGAACCACCATCAGTGGCCCGGCCAGCAGCATCACCGTCATTATCGCAAACCGCATCACCCGCTCCCTTGACCGCACCGAACCCGCCTCTGATAGCAACCCCATGCCCAAAGACCATAGCGCCCTCATCGCTGCCCTCGCCCCCGCCATGCACGACGCCGGCGCATTGATCGAGCGGATCAAGGCCGCCGGCCTGACCCACAGCGACAAGGCCGACGCCTCCCCCGTGACCCAGGCCGACACGCAGGCCGAAGCACTGCTCGAAGCTGCCATCCGCGCCGCCGACCCGGATGCGGTCATTGTCGGGGAAGAGGCCGTCGCCGCCGGCATCATGCCCGACCCGTGCGGCCGCTTCTGGCTGATCGATCCGCTGGACGGCACCCGCGACTTCATCGCCGGCCGCTCGGACTACAGCGTCAATATCGGCCTTGTCGAAGCCGGCGTCCCCGTCCTCGGCCTCGTCCTCCACCCCCCCACCAACACGCTGTGGGCCGGGGCGCGTGGGCTCGGTGCCTGGGTCGAACGCGATGGCATGCGCACCGCCATCCGCACCCGCGCCATGCCCCCCGCGCCCCGAATTGTCACCAGCCACAGCCACCTCGACGAGCGCACCAAAGCCTGGGTCGCCACCATTCCCGATGCCATCATCACCCCCTCGGGCAGCAGCCTGAAATTCTGCCTTTTGGCGGAGGGACTCGCCGACCTGTACCCCCGTTTCGGCCCGACCAGCGAATGGGATACCGCTGCCGCCGACGCGATCCTCCGTGCCGCCGGCGGCCTCACCCTGGGGCCGGACGCCACCCACTTCCCTTACGCCAAACCCGGCTACCGCAACGGCGCCTTCCTCGCCATCGCCGATCCGGCCTGCCCACTGCGCCTGGTCTAAGCCGCAGCAGCGATGCGGTTCAATAAGCCCGCGCGATCGCAAACTCGACCGTCTCCGCCAGCGCCGCCTTCGCCGCGCTCGGCGGCAGCAGCGCCAGCGCGTCCACTGCCCGGCTGCCATACAGCCTCGCCCGCGCATGTGTATCGCCAATCGCTCCCGTCGCATGCAGGCGCGCCGTCGCTTCCGCCAGCTCCGCCTCGCCGTTGGCGCGTCCGCTCATGGCATGGCGCCAGAAACGCCGCGCCGCCTCGTCCCCCCGCGCATAGGCCAGGATCACCGGCAGCGTCACCTTACCGTCACGGAAATCATCGCCGGTGTCCTTCCCCATCGTCGCCGCGTCGCTGACATAGTCGATGGCGTCATCCACCAGCTGGAAGGCGATTCCCAGGTTCCGGCCATAGGCCTCCAGCGCCGCCTCGACGCGCGCCTCCCGCTCCGCCACCACCGCGGCGATCTGGCAGGCCGCGGCAAACAGCGCCGCCGTCTTGGCGCTGATGATTTCCAGATAGCGATCCTCGGTCGTCTCGACCATCCGCTGCGCGGTCAGCTGCGCCACCTCACCCTCGGCAATCACCGCGCTGGCATGGCTCAGGATCTTCAACACGCGCAGCGAGCCGTCCTCCACCATCAGCTCGAAGGAACGGCTGAACAGGAAATCACCCACCAGCACGCTGGGCGCATTGCCCCAGATGGTGTTCGCCGTCGCCCGCCCGCGCCTGAGGTCGCTGCCGTCCACCACATCATCGTGCAGCAGCGTCGCGGTGTGGATGAACTCCACGCACGCCGCCAGCTTGTGATGCCGCGTGCCGGCATAATCCAGCGCGGCGGCACAGCCCAGCGTCAGCATTGGCCGCAGCCGCTTGCCGCCGCCGGCGATCAGATGCCCGGCCAGTTCGGGGATCAGCGCCACCGGCGACTGCATCCGGTCCAGGATCACGCGGTTGACGTCGTTCATGCCAGCCGCCACCAGAGACATCAGCGGCTTCAGGCTGGGCACCCGGTCGGGGCGCAACGGAACAACGGTCGCGGTCATGGCAATCCGCTATGGCCAACGGCAGGGCGGCGCAAGGGCGAGCGTGTCGCAGGGAGGACAGGAATGAGCGCAGATCCCGTGCTGGCTGGCTATCGCCAGAGCATCGATAACATCGACGCGGCGCTGGTCTGCATGCTCGCCGAGCGCTTCAAGGTGACGCAGAAAGTCGGCACCTACAAGGCGACGCACAACCTGCCGCCGGCGGATCCGGCGCGAGAGGCACAACAGATCGCCCGCCTGCGCAACCTGGCCGCAGACGCGCAGCTCGACCCGGATTTCACCGAAAAATTCCTGCGCTTCATCATCGACGAGGTCATCCGGCACCACGAGGCAAACGGGGCGCGCGATGAGCGACTGCACAGCAGTCGCTAACTCGTCGGCTTTGCCGACGGCCGCCTGACCCGACCTCAGCCCAGTTTCGCGATGGCCTCGTCGGTCAGCGGCGCAAGCTCGCCATTCGCCGCTTTCGCCGCCAGGATGTCACGCGCCGCGCCGGCTGCCAGTTGCGCCGCGCGTGCCCGCAATTCGCCCTCAGCCGCCCGCTGGGCCGCCGCGATGCGATCCTCTGCCAGCTTCGTCCGGCGCGCGATCGCCGCATCCGCCGCGGTCTCGGCATTCGCCAACACCAGTTCCGCTTCGCGCCTTGCTCCGGCAACGATCGCCGCCGCATCTTTTTCGGCCTGCGCCGCATCCGCCGCTGCCTGCGCGCGAAGCGCCTCGGCCTCGGCCTTCAGCATTGCTGCTTCGGCCAAATCAGCGCGAACCTTCGCCGCGCGCGCGTCCAGCGCGGCGCCGATCGCCTTGAAAGCCCCCAACTTCCACAGGATGGCAACGAAGGTCGCAAAGGCAATCGCCACCCAGCCGTAGCTGTCCAGGCCCAGAAAGGCCGGATGCGCCTCATGCGCGCCACCGTGCGCTTCCGTTGTCGCTGTCGTTTGCGCCGTTTCCGCCATCGTCATTCCTTATGCCGCACGCCGGGCGACCGCAGCCGCAGCCACGTCCTGGTCCACCGCCACATCGGCAAGCCGCTTCACCAGATCCACGGTGGCGTTGGCTGCCACGGCATCCAGCTCCGCCACGGCCGAAGCACGCGCCGCTGCCAGTGCCGCCATCGCCGCGTCCGCCTTGGCGCCCAGTTCGGCATCCACAACCGCCAGCTTCGCCGCGGTTGCCGCGTTGGCCCGTTCCTTCGCGGCATTGACGAGGCCATTGGCCTCGCCACGCGCCGCCGAGATCGCGCCGCTGCCACCGCTGGAAGCAGCGACCGCCGCCTCCTTCGCCGCCGCCGCTGCGGACAGGTCGCGGCCGATCACCTCGCGGCGGTTCTCAACCACTTTCTCCACCCGCGGCAGCATGCGCGTCAGCGACAGATACAGCAGGCCGAAGATCAGCGTCAGCCACGCGATCTGCGGCAGCGCGTCAGCGAAATTGAACTGGGGCATGGCGCCGGTCGTCCGGTCAGACGGCGAACAGCAGCAGCAGCGCCACCAGGAACGCGAAAATCCCCAGCGCTTCCGTCACGGCAAAGCCGAAAATCAGGTTCGGACGCTGCGAATCAGCGGCTGCCGGATTGCGCAGCGCGCCCGACAGGAAAAAGGCGAAGAGCGTGCCCACGCCGATCGCGGCAAGGCCCATCCCGATGGCGGCGATGCCGGCGCCGATCAGCTTGGCTGCAGATGCGTCCATTATTCTATTCCTTCCGTGTTAACTCAGTGATGCAGGTTGATGGAATCGTTGAGGTAAATGCAGGTCAGCAGGGCGAACACATAGGCCTGCACCACCGCCACGATCAGCTCCAGTCCATAAAAGGCAACGGTCATGACCAGCGGCAGCGGCGACAGCAGTGCCAGCAGGCCACCCGCCGTTCCCAGCGAGATCACGAAGCCCGCGAACACCTTCAACAGGATGTGCCCGGCGGTCATATTGGCGAACAGACGGATGGCGAGCGTCAGCGGCCGCGACAGGAATGAGATGATCTCAATCGGCACGATCAACAGCAGCAGCACCCACGGTGTGTTCGCCGGCACGAAAAGACTGAGGAAATGGAACCCGTGCCGCACCACGCCAACCACGATGCAGATCACGAAAATCAGCGCGGCAAAGGCGAAGGTGACGGCGATATGGCTCGTCACCGTGAAGGTAAAGGGCACCAGCCCGATCATGTTGGCGACCAGCACGAAAATGAACAGCGAGAAGATGAAGGGCACGAACTTGCGCCCTTTCGGCCCGATATTCTCGTGCACCATGCCGCCGATGAATTCGTGCAGCGTTTCTACCGCAGCCTGCCAGCGATTCGGCACCAGCGCAGCGTTGCGCGTGCCCATCCACATCAGCCCCAGGATTAGCAGCAGCGCAATGGCCATGAACATCGACGCATTGGTGAACGAGACGTCATACCCACCCACCGCCAGCGGGGCGATGCGACTGATCTCGAACTGCTCCAGCGGACTTGCCACTATTCGCCCTCTTGCCTTTGCGCCTGTGCCGCGGCCTGATCCGCCTTCACCGCTGCCGCCTCGCGGTTGACCGCGCGCATCAGGTTGGTGAAACCGGCGGCCAGCCCCAGCATCAGGAACAGGATCGCCATCCAGGGTTTGGTGCCGAACCAGCTGTCCAGCTGCCAGCCGATCGCAAACCCCACCATTGTCGCCACCGCGATCTCGACCGCATAGCGGGTGCCGCTCGCCAATGCCCGCTGCGCCACCTCCCGCGGCGGTGTATGTTTCGCCTGTGCCGCTGCCAGCCGGGCCCCGAGCGCGTCGAGGTCGGCCTTTTGATCAGCGTCGGGCAAGACAGACCCCGCAAAGTCGGTGCCGAAACCGGCATGAACGAAAGCACCCCGCCGGTCGAACCGCCGAAGCGAGGCCCCGTTAGAAGCCCAGCCCGCAAAGGTCAAGCGGCCGCTTGCTGCACCGCAGCGGGGGATGACAATCATGTCATGCGTTATTCACGGAAAACCGCCTATGCCGCCACCACACATCCTTCTCCCCTTTTTTCCGGAACTCCCATGCCTGCCCTGCGCCTGCTGCTCATTCCCGTCCTCGCCTCGCCCGCCCTTGCCCAGACCTTACCCCCCGCCCCGCGGCCCGCGGCCGATGATGACGATATCGTCGTCACCGCCACCGCCCCGCGCGGCACCGTGCCCGGCGACATCAAGCCCGAAATCAGCCTCTCGCCGGCCGACATCCGCGGCTATGGCGTGTCCTCGGTCGCCGACCTCCTCAACGAGCTCGGCCCCCAGTTGCGCAGCGGCCGCGGCGGTCAGCCCATCGTGCTCCTCAACGGCCAGCGAATCAGCGGTTTCCAGGAAATCCGCGACCTGCCCACCGAAGCCATCCTGCGTACCGACATCCTGCCGGAAGAAGCCGCCCTCAAATATGGCTTCCCCGCCGGCCAGCGCGTCCTCAACATCGTGCTCCGCCCGCGCTTCCGCGCCACCACCGCCGAACTCAATGCCGGCAGCGCCACCGAAGGCGGCACCGCCAACGCCCAGGGCGAGCTCGGTTACCTCCGCATCCGCGACGCCGGCCGCCTCAACATCGATTTCAAGGCCGCCACGACCGAAGGCCTCACCGAGCCCGAACGCCCTCTTTCCCCCGCCAACCCCTTCCGCTCGCTGACGCCCGACACGCAGAGCTATAGCGGCAACCTCGTTTACAACCGCGTGCTCGGCCGCACCGCCGTCACCGCCAACGCCCGCCTGCAACTGGATGAGAATGAGCGCCTCACCGGCGCCGCCGTCGGCCTCCCCCCCGCCGCACTCACGCAGACGACTGACAGCAGCACCGCCCGTCTGGGCCTCACCGCCAACGGCAACCTCGCCCGCTGGCGCTGGACGCTCACCGCCGGCTATGACCGGGTGGACAGCCGCACCACCACCGCCACCAACAACCCCACCACCCCCAACCGCGGCACCAGCCTGGCGAACACCGGCGCGCTGGACGCGCTGATCAGCGGCCCCGCTTTCCTGCTGCCCGCCGGTGAAGCCACCCTCGCCGTCCGCGCCGGCGCCAGCCTCTCCAGCCTCGACGCCACCTCCCGCCGCAACGGCCTTTCGACCGAATCGACCCTCACCCGCAACATCGGCAGCGGCCAGCTCAACCTCGACCTGCCGCTCGCCAGCGCCCGCAACGATGTCCTCCCCTGGCTCGGCGAGCTCAGCCTGAACGGCAACGCCGCCGTGCAGCAGCTGTCGGACTTCGGCACGCTGCGCACTTTCGGCGCCGGCCTGAACTGGCGCCCCGCGCCTCGCCTCTCACTGCTGTTCAGCTACACCGACGACCGGGACGCCCCCACCCCGCAACAACTCGGCAACCCCCTCATCACCACGCCGGGCGTCACCCTGTTCGATGCAGTTACCGGCCAGAGCGTCGTCGCGACCCAGGTCGGCGGCGGCAACCCGCTGCTCGCTGCCAGCACCGCCCGCAGCCTGAAATTGACCGGCAACTGGAAACCCTGGGAGGAGACCGACTTCAACCTGACCGCCAACTTCCTCTCCACCCGCACCGACAACCTGATCAGCGCCTTTCCCGGCACCAGCGCCGCCATCCAGGCCGCCTTCCCCGAACGCTTCATCCGCGATTCCGCCGGCACACTCACCAGTGTGGACACCCGTCCGGTCAATTTCGCCCGCGCCACCGACACACAACTGCGCTGGGGCATCAATTTCTCGATGCCGCTCGCCACGCGCCAGCCACGCCCGCCCGAAGGCTGGGTGCCGCCATGGGTGCGCGAAGCCCGCGCCCGCGCCGCCGCCGGCACGCCACCGCCCGGTGGAGGCAGTACCGCCGCGCCCGGCCAGGCCGGCGGCCCGCCCTCTGGCGGCGGCTTCGGCGGGGGTGGTCCCGGCGGCGGCCAGGGCCGGGGCGGCGGCTTCGGGGGCAACCGCCTGCAATTCGCCCTCTACCACACCTGGCATTTCACCGATTCGATCCTGGTCCGCCCCGGCGGCCCGGTGATCGATCGCCTCGATGGCGGCAGTACCAGCGGCAACGGCGGCACCCCGCGCCACGAACTGGAACTCCAGAGCGGCTACAGCCGCGACGGCCTCGGCATTCGCCTCTCCGCCAACTGGCAGAGTGCAACCCGTGTCCTCGGCCCCAGCCCCGCCTCCACCCTCGATTTCGCTGATTTAGGCACGCTGAACCTGCGCCTCTTCTTCAACCCCACGCAGCGCTGGCAGTTGATCGACCGGGCTCCCTGGCTGCGCGGCACCCGCGTCACGCTCGCCGTCACCAACCTCCTCAACAACCGGCAGCGCGTGACCGACGCCACCGGCGCCACCCCCACCGCCTTCCAGCCCGCGTACCTAGACCCCACCGGCCGCCGCATCACGCTAAGCCTGCGCAAACTCTTTTTTTAGTGCTGCGAAAGACTGGTCGAGAAATCGTTCAGGCCGTCGGCGAGAATGGTGATTTGGGAGCACCGAAGCGCAGCGCACTCAAGGTGCGTGAGCATCGGAGCGCAGCAAATCGCCTTTCGCAGCCCGGCATGGACGATTTATCGGTCAGTCTTCAGGCGCGATCGTCACCTTCAACCCGTCAAGCTCAGCCGAAAATTTGATCTGACAGCTCAACCGGCTCGCCCCCGTTCGGTGATCGCTCGAATCGAGCAGGTCGGCCTCATCCTCGTTCGGCCCGCCCACCTTCGCCGTCCAGGCATCGTCCACCCACACATGACAGGTCGCGCACGAACAGCTGCCGCCGCACAGCGCCAGCAGCTCGTCGAACCCGGCGTCGCGGATCACCTCCATCACGCTCAGCCCGGCATCGCCCTCCACCGTCTTCTCGGCCCCGGCGCGGTTCTGAATCGTCAGCTTCGGCATGGTCACTCCCTGTTGTGCATCGGCGTCGAGCGGCTATTAACGAGCGTCGCACCACACGCAAGACCGGACACCGCCTTGGGCCTCACCGCGCATCATATCGAAACCGGCCTCGCCGCCCTCAGCCGCACCGACCCGCACGTCGCCGCCGCCCACGCGCGCTATGGCACGCCCGAACCGCGGGTGCGGGAACGCGGCTTCGGTGCGCTGATGCGCACCATCGTGGGACAGCAGGTCTCGGTCGCCGCCGCCGCCAGCATCTGGCGAAAGCTCGACGCCGCCACCGGCAACGCCGAAGACCCGCTCGCCATCATGGCACAGGATGATCCCACCCTGCGAGCGGCCGGCCTCAGCCCGCAGAAACTCGGCTACGCCCGCAGCCTCGCCACCCTTGTCCTCAACGGAGAACTCGACCTCACCAACCTCCCGGCCGACGATGAGGAGGCGATCCTCACCCTCACCCGCGTCAAGGGCCTCGGTCGCTGGAGCGCCGAAATCTATCTGCTGTTTGCGGAGGGGCGCCCCGACATCTTCCCCGCCGGCGACCTCGCCATCCAGGCGCAGATCGGCAAGCTGAAGGGCCTCGAAACCCGCCCGTCGGAAAAAGCCACCCGCGCGCTCGCCGACCCCTGGCGACCACACCGCGGCGCCGCCGCTGTCTTCCTCTGGCACTGCTACAACGCGCCACCTCTTTGATTGGTCGCCTCGTTCCGGGCGCAAAACCGGTTCCCACTTTTGCTGAACAGGCTCCGCCATGGTCTCTCCCGAACTGGTAACCTCCGCCAGCAACACCACCCTCAAGCGCCTGCGCTCGCTGTCCCAGAAAAAATACCGCCGCGCCGAAAACCTGTTCCTCGCCGAGGGCCTGCGCATCGTGACCGAAGCGACCGAGGCCGGCTGGACACCCCGCATCCTCGTCTTTGCCACCGCCCACCGCGACCACCCCCTCGTCCGCCGCCTTGTCCAGCTTACCCTGCACGCCGGCGGCCGAGCGCTCGAAACCACGCCCGACATCCTCTCGACGCTCTCGGGCAAGGACAATCCGCAATCCGTCCTCGCCGCTTTCGAACCCCGCCCCCTCTCCCTCGCCGACCTCGATCCCCACAGCGCCCCGCGCTGGTTGGTGGCGCAGTCGCTGAAAGACCCCGGCAACCTCGGCACCATGCTGCGCACCTGCGACGCCACCGGCGCCGGCGCGCTCATCCTGCTCGACGACAGCGCCGACCCGCTCAGCGTGGAAGCCATCCGCGCCAGCATGGGCGCCTATTTCACCGTCCCCTGCCTCACCACCAAATGGCCCGATTTCCTCACCTGGCTGCGTCACACCCCTCCTGCCCCGCGCAGCGGAGAGCGGGGAGTCGAAGACAACGCGAAGCGTCAGCGGCGACTCGCGCAGCGAGCGGGGGTGGGTGCGTCCCCTCCCTCTTCCCCCACCCTCATCGGCGCCGCCCTCGATCCCCGCGCCCGGCCCTACACGCACACCCCCTACCCAGCCCCCAGTTTCATCCTGATGGGCAACGAACAGGCCGGCCTTCCGGCGGATTACCGCGATGCCTGCGATTACCTCGCCGCCATGCCCATGCTGGGGAAAGCCGACAGCCTCAACGTCGCCATCGCCGCCGCCGTCCTCCTCTACCAGGCCCTCGCCGTCCAGAGCTGATCACTGCCCCCACAGCACCCTCTCCGCCACCCCCTCCACCAGCTCCTGTCCCAAGGCGGGCAGCGGCGCCATATTGTTCAGCACCACGATCATCAGCCCATTTGCAGAAAACCGTGCGAACGATGTGGTCGCCCCGGCCCGCCTGCGCTATTTCCACCTGCGCCCGTGCCCTACCCCGCCAGCCGCAGCACCTCCGCCCATTCATCGTCGGTCACCCGCGCCACGCTCAACCGGAACGCCGTCAGCACCTGCATCTTTGCGAGCGACGGCGTCGCCTTCAACACCGACAGCGCCACCGGGCCAATCGCGCGCACCGGTTCCACCTGCACCGCCACCCAGCGCCCGCTTGCGTCCTTCGCGTCCGGGAATGCCGCCCGTGTCACCCGCATGACGCCCACCACCGCCGGCGCCTCCACGCTGCGATAGAAAAACGCTTCGTCCCCCACCGCCATCGCCTTCAGGTTCAGCGCCGCCAGATTGTTGCGCACCCCATCCCAGGCGGTCGTGCCATCCCGCACCAGATCCTCCCAGGAATAACTCTCCGGCTCCGACTTCATCAACCAAAAGGCCATCCGACGCTCCCTGTCACGGCCGCAGCATGCCCGAAAACACCACCGCCAAGGCTTCCCTTAACCGATGCACCACGATCGCAAACATGAATTCAGCGCCAAACTGGCGCCCCGCTCTGGATAAACGTGACGAATATGTTTCGCCATTTCCACTACGATAGAACGCTTCAGACAATTGATTGCCGCCGCCCACCGTGCGCCGCCACCGCTTGCAGTTCGACGCATGCAGATCGGCGCGCTATATGTCGGCCAGACTCCTACCGGACTTAAGCTGACGTCGTCGGCTTGCCCCGACAACGCCGCCATTCAACGGCTTAGATCGACCCCGAAGAAGCCGCCATTCCCAGATTGCGTTTCCAGAGCAATCCAAAACCGTTGAGGATTAGCTCATCAAGACGAAGACCGTTACAGCAACCTCCTCCCCAAGAACACTCATCTGCGGCTGGGCCTGTCGGTGCCATGCGAAGGGTTCTGAACGATCAGGGCCGTCGAAAAGCTGAGTGTATGTCATGCACTATTGTGACTTTCTCATCATCGCCGCGTGTAGCAATCTTGCACGGATGGCGCCGATGACGGGCTGTGATTTCACGCCGAATTCGCTGTTGATCTGGAAGGCGATGGCAATATCGCCTTCCGGCATGTAGAAAAGGTCGGAGCGATAGCCGGGAAAATAGCCGCTATGGCCGACAACGCGTTGTCCTTCGAGCGTCTCGATCTGCATGCCCAGCCCATAGGCCGGACGATCGGATGGTGAACCGTCAGGCGCGCGAGCCATATCGGCGAGGAGAGCGGGCGGCAGGAGGCTGCCGCCATAGAGGGCGCGCGCCCACCGCGCCAGGTCGATCGGATTGGTGGCAAAGCCGCCGCCTGTCCATTCGGATGCCGGGTTGAACAGCAGCACACCCGGGGCGACGAGCATCTGCGGCGGCAGCGGCGCGCCGCCCCAGTCGGGTTCGCCCTGCGAAAGCCCGGGAATGAGGCGGGTGTTGCTCGGCACCGTCAGCGTCAGTCCGAGGGGAGTCAGAAACTCCGTTGCCGCATAGTCATAGAAACGCTTTCCAGATGCATTCTCGATGATCTCACCGACGATCAGATAGCCGCTGTCTGAATAGGCATAGCCGGTACCGGGGGCGAATTTTGCCGGGGCGGCGACGGCGATGGCGATGCATTCATCGGGTGACAGGAAATCGTCGGGATTGGCGGCGGCACGTCGACTGCTCTGGGCCATATAGTCGGGCAGGTTGACGTGATCGGCCAGCCCGGCGCGATGTGCCAGCAACATGCGGGTCGTAATCTGCGCCGCATTGGCAAGCTTGCTGAACCACGGACGCTCGCTGACATAGCGCCCGATCGGTGCGTCGAGGTCGAGCTTGCCTTGTGCCGCCAGCCGGAGCGCGGCCGCCGCCGCAAAGGTCTTGCCCGTGCTGCCAGACATCATCCGCGCGGTGGCGACAAGCGGTGTCGGGTCGTGCCGGCCCTCAACGCCAACTGCGACGACACCGCTGCTGCCGTCCTTCAGCACAAAGGCCGCAATGGCGCCAGGAAAGCCATAGGTCTTGCGGGCGTCATCAAGTGCATCGCGGAATCGGGCGAGACGCGCCGACGCCTCGCTGGTCTCGGGTGCCGCGATGGCTGCCGGCGAAGGCGTCGCCGCGATGCCGGGCGACAGGGCGCACAGCATCGCGAGCAACCCAAGCCCGGCTGATCTGGTCAAGATAGTCACCACCCGCATTGCTCACCTTTCGTCTGCGCTTTCAGCCAAGGGACTAGCGGCTGATAATAGGCTAGGAGCGGGGCCGCATCGTAGCGCCCCTCAATACCGAACGTGTCGAGTGCCTGCGGCCATGGCACCGAGGCTCCCAATGCCGCCACAGCCCGCATGCGGGCACCAATCTGCGTTTTCCCGTAGATTGAGCATCGGTGCAGCGGGCCTTGCCAGCCCATGGTGGTGCAGGCACGCGCAAGAAATTGGTGCTGAAGGACATTGGCAAAGAAATAGCGGTTGTAGGGCATGTTGTTGGCCAGATGCGGGACGGCGGCGGCATCGAAACCGTCGTCCGGGCGCGGCGTTGGGGGCGCAAGACCCTGTACGTCGGCAACGAGACGCCACCATTGGCGATTGTAATCGGCGGGTTGCGTGCGCCCGGCAAACACATCCCAGCGCCACTGCTCGAACGCGACGGCATAGGCGAGCAGTGGCAGACGTTCGAGCGTCCGTTCCCACAGCTGACGCAATTCGACGTTGGCACTGTTGCCGATGCCGGGATCGAGCAGCCCGACGCGCTGGAAATAGGCGGGCGTCATCGACATGACCGGAAAGTCAGCGAGAGCCTCGTGAAAGGCATCGTTGGCACCATTCTGGAACAACAGCGGCTGGTCCGCATAGGAAAGCGCATAATAAACGTGACCGACTTCGTGGACCATCGTCCGTAGCGCGGTCAGGTCACTCGTCGCACAGAACTTCAGGCGGACATCGCGGCCTTCGATGTGTGTTGCCGATCCCGAACAGTCGACGACCCGGTCAGCTGGCTTCTCAAGCATCGAGCGTTGCCAGAAGCTCTCGGGCAATTTCGGATAGCCAAGCGAGACATAGAAGTCCTCCGCCAGACTGGCCATTTGCACGCCAGACAGACTCTGCTGCCGTAGCCGCGCATCGACCGCAGCGTCGACCGCCTGGCTCCCATCGGGCCACGGCGAGGTCATCGCGGTCAGGCCGCGCCAGAACATTCCGACCGGATTGCGCGTAAGGTCGATTCGAATCGGGCCGGTTCTCGGCTGAACCCTATCGCCATAGGTCGCATTGAGGCGCTTGCGCACGTAGCAGTGAACGAGGCGGTAGAACGGCGCAATCTGAGCCCAGACACGCGCGGTTTCGGCCTGTGTTTCGAGGCCGGGCGTATCGTTGGCCGCCCGCCACAGTGCGCCGGTATCGGCAAATCCAAGCGCGCGCGCACCTTCGTTCGTCCGGGCGACAAACGCCGCGTAATCGGCCTTCATGACGCCGCCGGTGCCGGCCCAGGTGCTCCACAGTGCAACAAGCCGGGCGGGATCGTCGCTCCGCTCCATGGCATCGCGCAGGGCACCATAGCTGCGGAACGTCGTATCATTCACGCGCACCGAGCGGACGGCATTGGCCGCCATCAGCCGGGCGCGCAGAGTCGCCGTGTCGGCGGCAGCGGCCGGATCCTCAGGCACGGGGTTCTCGATTCGCGTGCGCAGCAACAGCAGGCTTTGTGCTTGGTCGGGTGCCAGCCCCTGCCCTCTATAGGCATCGGCCTGGCGGGCCAGGCGCAGCGCAACCAATCCCGCTTCTGTCGAAAGTCGTGCGTTGAGCCTTTCGGTATCAGGGGTTGCGTGTGTCGAGGCGAGCCAGGCTGCCCGATTTGCGTCGGGAACCACGTCGAGCAGTTCACGCTGGGCCAGTGCAATGAAGGTTGCTGCCGGTTCGGCTGCCGGCTTCGCGCTCACGGCCACGCCCAGCGACATGGCGCCTACGTAACAGCCGACCTGCAACCATCGCATCGCCTGTGCCTGCCTTTCCACAAAAGGATACATACCGAATTGTATGTGAACGTCCACAGGATTGACGTTGCGCGCAGTCAGTGTTGAGAGTGGGATATGGCAACACCTCCGAAAACATCCCCGGCGTCCGACCGGGCCAGGCACCGTCCAAATAAGAAGGAGCAGGGCGCGGCCACGCGCGAGAAGCTGCTGCGCGCGACGGTCGAGGTGATCCGGGTCAACGGCTTTGCCGCTACCTCCACCACGATGATCGTCGAACAGCTCGGCGTGACGCGCGGCGCGCTCAACCACCATTTCGCCGACAAGGAAGAGCTGATTCTGGCGGTGGGCAAGCTGCTGCTTGATGATGGCATCGCGCAGCTGGGGGCCGGGATCAATGCCGAAGCACCAGTCGGTGAGAAGCTTGCGCGCTATGCCGACAGCGTGCTGCGCCTGTATCTGTCGGGCGACATGCTGGTGTGGATCGATATCCTGATGACCGCGCGCCGTGACCGGACATCGATGCGACGGATGCGCGACTTCTTCAACGAAATGGATGCGCGGAGCTATGATATCTGGATGCGACTGTTCGCGCGCGACTGTCCTGACAAGGCGCGCCTAGTTGCCGCCCGTGATGTGCTGTTCAATTTCGCGGCCGGCATGGCGATCAACCGAATTTTTGTGAAGCATGATGGCTATTGGCGCGACCTGCTGGCCTTCCTCGAACAGATGCTGCTCGATGGCCTCGACCGGCCTGCGCCAACCGACTGGCCGCGCGACCGCGGGTGGGTTGACCAGTTTCCAAGCTCAAGGCCCTGTTGACGCGGCCGCAAGTCATCACGCATACATACCAACATGAATGTATGCAGGAGGGCACGATGGGCTGGCGGGCGATGATGATTGCGATGGGCCTCGCGCTTGCGACGCCAATGGCGTTAAGCGCAGAAACCAGCTCGGCTGTTCCGCCCAGCCTTATCGAGCCGGGGCCGTGCCCGATCAAGCTCGACCCGGCCAAGTTCGAATGCGGCACCCTTGTCGCGTCCATGACGCGAAAGGCCGGCGATGACCGTGTGGTCCGCCTGCCGTTCGCGGTTTTCAAGCCGTTCCCGTCAACATCGAAGGCATCGGCGATCACGCTGCTGGCCGGCGGCCCGGGCTTCACCACCATCGGCTCGGCCGGACCGGTGGGGCCAAGCTTCGCACCGCTCGGCCGTGATGTCGTGTTTCTCGAGCGGCGCGGCACGGGGCTTGCGGAGCCAAGCCTTGCCTGCCCGCCCGGCACCAGATTGCCCAATCATGATTGGGATCTGGCCAAGGTCGCCGCCTGTGCCAAAGGGTTTCGCGACCGCGGAGTCGACCTCAACGCGTTTGTCGCGCGCCAGGCGGCGGCCGACCTCGAAGACCTGCGTATCCTGCTCGGCTATCGGCAGTGGGACATTCTGGGCGTTTCCTCCGGCTCGTCGCTGGCCTTTGCAGTCATGCGCGATTTTCCGGGCAGCGTACGCAGCGTCATCCATGATTCGCCCTATCCCTACGGTATCAACTCGTTTGCTACCAACGTAGCCAAGCATCTCGACAAGTTCAGCGACCTGTTCGATGCCTGCGCGCGCGATGCGGCCTGCGGCAGTGCCTACCCCGATCTGCGGGCGACCATGATCCGCGCGGTAACCGATCTTCAAGCCCGCCCGCTAGTCGACGGGACGACGCGTGTTGATGGCCAGGAGGTGCTGCGTCGCCTCAGCTTGGGCCTTCAGGAAGCCGACGCGCTGCCGCGCATCCCGGCGATGGTCGCAGCTGCCGCCGGGCGCGATCTGCCGGCATTGATCGCGCTGCGTTCGCCGTCGTCAATCGCCGCTGCTGTCGGCGACGTTCCGGCAGACCGCGTCTATGTCGTCGGCACCTGGCTGTCGGTCGAGTGTGCCGAGCGACTGCCGCTGTTCAAGACGGAGGACACGCGCACGCGCGAGGCCTGGCCGGCATCGCTGCGGGCCCTGATGCGCGTCGAATGGGGCGCGCAGGACCGTGCGGCGTGCCGGGCCTGGGGCTATCGTCCCGAACCGCGCAGCATCGACCGCCCGGTCACGGCTGATATCCCGACGCTTGTCATGCTCGGAGCGTTTGACCCGCAGACACCGCAGTCGTGGGGCGAGCGCGGCATCGCCGCCATGCCGAAGGGCGCCGGTCGCGTTGTCGTGATTCCCGCCGCGGGCCATGCGGTGACAACACTTCCCTGCCCGCAGGCGCTGGTTGGGCAATTCCTCATTGCGCCGCGCGCTCCGCTCGACACAAGCTGCCTTGCGACAATGACGCTGGTGTTCAAGCGTCCCTGACAATGTCGGCGCGCACGATGCGGCACAGCACAGCCGGATCGATGTTGCCGCCGGACAGCACCGCGACACAGGGGCGGGGAAGCTGGGGGTTTGCGAGGACGGCTGCATAAGCGGCCGCACCCGCGCCTTCGGCAATCAGGGCATGATCGCCCAACAGCCTCGCGACGGCCACTTCGACATCCCGCACGCTCACCGTGACGACCCGCGCAACCGCCGCACGGACCGCCGGCCACATCTCGGGCAAAATTCCGCGTCCCCCCATGCCGTCGATGAAGCTGGGCAACCGTTCGGCAGGCACGGGCGCGTCTGCCGCAAGGGCCGCGGCCACCTGATTCGACACGTCGCTCTCGACCACGATCAGCTCGGCACGCACGCCGGCTGCAGCAAGCCCAAGTGCGACCCCGACGGCGAGCCCACCGCCGCCGAAGGGGACGACGACGCTGGCGACATCAGGCAGCGCCTCGGCGATCTCAAGACCGATGCTGGCATTGCCGGCGATCACGCCGGCTTGCGCCACGGGATGGACGAAGCAGCCATCGACCCCCTCGATCCGGCGCTCGCTGAAAACCCGCCACCAATCGGCAAACGGCATGAGGTGAAGCGTCGCGCCAAGGCGGCGCATCGCCTCAATCTTGGTGGCGGCGGCGTTGTCGGGCACCGCAATGGTGCAGGCCCGACCCGCACTGCGTGCTGCCGCGGCGAGGCCTTGGCCGAAATTACCTGCTGATGCCGTAACCAGTGGCGAGTCGCCTGGCGTGTCCGCGATCGCAC
Organism: Sandaracinobacteroides saxicola; assembly: GCF_014117445.1. Lineage (NCBI taxonomy): Bacteria > Pseudomonadati > Pseudomonadota > Alphaproteobacteria > Sphingomonadales > Sphingosinicellaceae > Sandaracinobacteroides > Sandaracinobacteroides saxicola. Next base: position 1,800,441 of record NZ_CP059851.1, read on the forward strand.
CGAGCGCTGCGCGCCATTTGAAGCTCCGGTGCGGCTGGAGCATTTCAGGCTTGAGCCACACCCCCGGCATGTCCAACGTGGGCAGCAGCGGCGTATGCACAAGAGCGGGCGCGATCCGCGCACGGGTTGCAACGATATCAGCGTGACTAGGCGCGATCATGGCTGCGGTGCAAGCCGTTTGCCGACAGCGCCGGCGAACAGTCCCACCGAAACGACAGCGGCCCAGGCGACCGCGATGCCTGCCAGCAACCCGAAATAATCGGCATAGGCCGTCTGGCCAAGCGGGCCGCGCTTCACATCAGCAAGGCCTGCAAGCAGGCCAGCCAGAAGATTGCCCGCCGCGAAGGCCAACAAGAACAGCCCCAGCATCACCCCGACCAGGCTGCGCGGGGCCAGCCGCCCGGCCTCGGCATAGGCGACTGGCGAGATCGAAAGCTCGCCGAGTGTGAGCAGCAGATAGGCAACAACAATCCAGCCGAGCGCGACCGTACCGGTGACCGCAGCACCGGCGGCAAGGTGCAACGTCGCGAAGCAGGCTGCAAGCAAGAGGAAGCCGATGACGAACTTGCGCTGGGTCGGCACCCCCAGACCTCGCTGTTCGAGGCGCGCCCAGGCCCACGCCAATACCGGCACAGCCAGGATGACGAACGCCGAATTGAGCGCGACGATCTGCGCGGTGGCGATCTGCACGCCGCCAAGCTCGCGGTTGACGAAGCGTTCTGCGAACAAGGTGATCGTCGTGCCGATCTGTTCGTAGAGCATCACGAACATCGCGACCGACGGCAGCAGCAACGCAAAAGGAAGCAGCATGCGCCGATCGTCGGGGGGCAAAGACGGCGCTTTCCCGGCGACGTACGCGAGGCCCACGACGAAGGCAGCGCCAAGCACAATGACAAGTGCGACCCCCTGCTGCAACAAAGCCCAACATGCCGCGACCAGTGCAGGCGCCACCGCACCGGTGATCACGACCGCCGCGCGGCGCCCGGTCAATGGAAGCGCGGGCCGCGTCGCCGCCACGGGCAGCAGATGGCGGTTGCCCACGAGCACTGCAAGCCCGGCGGCCATGCCGATCGCCGCCGCGCCGAAGCCCCAGTGCCACCCATAGGCCGCCGCAAGATAACCGCAGACGATGGGAGCAAGCAGGCCGCCGATGTTGACCCCAAGATAATAGGCGTAGAATCCGGTTTCGCGCCGCCCGGCACCGAGCCCATCGTAAAGAAGTGTGACCATTGTGAGCACATTGGGTTTCAGCAGCCCGGTTCCGGCGGCGATGGCAGCAAGCGACAGGAAAAACAGCTGCAGCTTCACTGAACCCACATCCATCATCGTTTCGAGCGCAAGGCCACAATGCCCCCCCATGATGATCGCGGCGCCAAGCGTTACGGCCATACGCGCGCCGATCAGCCGGTCGGCAACGAAGCCGCCGATCAGCGACGTTGCCAGCACCAGCGCGCCATAACTACCGAAGACCAGCGCCGCCTTGCTGTCGCTGAAGCCAAAGGTTGCCAGCATGTACAGAACAAGAAACGCCCGCATGCCGGCGAAGCTGAACATTTCCCAGGCCTTCAGCGCCACCAGCACGAACAGGCCGCGCGGGTGGCCCCATAGCAACGGCGGCGAGGAACTCACCTCAGAAGCTGGCGTCCAGCCGCAACCCGATCGTGCGCGGCCGGTTGACGATTAGCCCGAACAGCTGCGTGAAGCTCGGGTTACTCAAAACCGCTCTTGCGTCGCCAAGGTTAGTCACAAACCCGGTCAGGGTAAATTGGTGAAAGGCCAGCGCCAGCTGCAGGTCGACAATGTCATAGGCCGGGAACGGCGGCCGCGCCGCCACCGTCGGGTCAAGCGACGGGCCCACGAAGCGCGAGCCGGTGTGCGCATAGTCGATGCGCGGGCGCAGCTTGATCTCGCTGCCGAGCGCGATTTCGCCTTCGGCAAAGGCCGCCGCTTTGAAACTTGGTGTGTTGGGAATAATCGAGCCTGCGACCAGCGTGCCGTTGGTGCCGGCCGAGACCAATATGGCATCGGTGTATGCAAAATTGCCGCCCAGCGTGAGGCCGTCGATCGGGCGCAATTGCACCTCGCCTTCGAAACCCTTGCTGCGCGACAACCCACCGGCGGCGTTGACCGTCGCCGTGAAGCCCGGGACCAACTCGACCGGCAGCTGCGGGTTCTTTGTCTCCAGGATGAAGCCGGCCAGATTGAGCAGCACCCGGCCTTCGGCGAACACGCTTTTCACGCCGACTTCATAATTATCGAGCTTTTCTGACCCGTAGAATACCGGTGACCCCGCCGGCAGCGCGGGGTTGGCCCCGGCCGGGATGATGCGCGTGTTGATGCCGCCGGTGCGAAAGCCTTGGGAGAACAACGCGTAGAGCATCACACGTTCGGCAATCTTGTAATCGATAGCCGCCTTGAACACCGCACTGGTCTCCGACGAGCCTGTCGGGCCAATCTGCGGGAACTGCACATAGCCTGGCGCGAACGTCGGCGGACCGCCGGGCACGAAGGTGCCTGACTGGCTGGTCGCGTGGATCTGTTCGCGGAACACGCGAAGCCCGCCCGTGAGGTTGAAGCGGGGGGTGACGGCATAGGATACCTCGCCGAAGCCGGCGAGCTGGCGATAGCGGATGCTGTTGATCGTCTCGAAAATCTTGTTGACGCCAAACAGCGGGGTCAGGTCGGGAGCGGTTTCCACGATTGAGCTGAAGGTGTTGCGGTTGCGATAGAAGCCGCCGACGACCCATTTCAACGGGCCGTCGTCGTTCGAGACCAGCCGCACCTCTTGTGTGAATGTGTTGGTGCGGCTCGTACCGGCGAGGGGGAAACCGCGCGGGAACGGCACGCGGAACGGCAGCACACCGAATTGTGTCAGCTGGTCGAGCCCGCTGCGAAAGCTGGCGGCCGTTGCCCGGTCATCGCTCAGGTCGCTGCGCTCAAAGTTATACCAGCTTGTCGCCGAAATGATGTTGAACGCCCCCCCATCGACATTCACGGTGAGCGACGGCAGATAAAAACGCGCGTTGGAAAAGCCGTCGAAGGCGTTGGCAAGCGTCAGTTCAGTGCCGCTGGCAATCCGGGCATTGTCGACCAACGTCAGATTGCCGCCGTTGGGCGCCGCGTTCACGAGGCTGAAATTGCCTGCCGCCGGATTGGCGAAGACAAGGTCGGCTCCGGTCGGGTTGTTGAAGCTGTCGGTGCCCTGGCGGATGCGCTGATAGATCAGCGAAGGCGTGATCGTGACCGCATCGATGGGCTTCCACAGGCCCGCAACGCGGACGTTCACGCTGCGCACGAAGTTGACATCTTTGGTGCCGGTTGTGCGATTGTCGATGAAGCCACCGTCGTCGGTATAGGCGACTGACCCGCGCAGCGCGAAATTGGTGGTGACGGGCACGTTGAGGGCGCCCGCAATACGGTAGATCGGGCTGCCGCCCTTGATCGACGAAATCCCCGCCGAGACCCGCCCGCTGAGTTTCGACGGATCGGGCGCCGTTGTGAGGACACGAATAAGCCCACCGATGGAGCCTTCGCCGAACAAGGTGCCCTGCGGCCCTTTGAGAATCTCCACCCGGTCGACATCGAACAGGTCGATGCTTGGTGCACCAATGTCAGAAATTGGTGTCTCATCGAGATAATAGCCGACCGCGGGGAAACTGCCCGCGATGTTGGCGACGCCGCGAATGGTGAAGTTGTTGCGGGTGTTGCCGTTGCCGAAGCTGGTCAACCCCGGCACTTTGTCGAGATAGTCATTGACGCCCGAGGCGCCGAGACGCTGCAGCAGATCACCGCCAAAGGCCTGGATGCTCAGCGGCGTGTCCTGCGCGCGCTGCTCGCGCTTTGTCGCCGTCACCACGATTTCCGCGCTCGCGGTGGTATCTGGAGTGGCGGCGGTCGCTGTGGCCTGGGCGCTTACCGCAACCGGTTGAGCTGCTGCAAATGCCGCTCCGGCCATCAATGCATGTTTGAACAACGCCGCCTCCCCTGAAATCGTTTCATATCCACAGTTGACATACAATCCGGTATGTTTGTCAATGGCCACGTTGGAGAATCGTTGATTGTGACACATAGCAAACTGCAATGGGCGACCGGCTCGATTGCCACTGGCACTTTCTCGACGGTTCCGTCAGTCCTGCTGCTGTTCTTCCTGACGCAGACCCTGCGCGTACCTATGGGATATGCCGTGATTGCGGTCTTCGTGCCCAAGGCCATGTCGCTGATAGTCGATCCGGCGGTTGGGCGGTTGTCGGATCACCTCCGGCCGCGCTTCGGCCGCCGACCGTTTCTCCTTCTCGGTGCGCTGCTGTCGGGGCTGAGCCTTATGACCCTGTTCAGCATACCCCGCCTGGAAGCGCCGCTGGCGACGGCGGCGCTTGTTGGTCTTGCCTATTTCGGTGCAGTGGTCGCCTTCGCAATGTTCAGTGTACCTTATATTTCCATGCCGCCGGCCATCGAACCCGATCCGGTGGCGCGTACGCACCTGATTGGTTTTCGCATGATGCTCGTTGCCTTTGGTATCATCGCGGGGGGCGCGGGTGGACCGATACTGGTCGAGGTCGGTGGGGGCGGTGCGGGCGGATATCGCTTCATGGGTACCCTTCTCGGGCTCTTGGTTATGGCGACCATGCTCATCGCGGCGCTCGCGAGAGTGGAAGATGTCGGGGTCGCGACCGGCGCGACTTCGACGGCGCGTAAGGTGCCACAAGGGTTTCTCGCGCTCCTCGCCTTCTATGGGCTTGCGCAGGTCGCCGTCGCCTGCGGTTCAGCGGCACTCCCATATTATGCGGTTGGTCTCGAGGGGATGAGCGAGGCGCGTCTGGGAATGTTGCTGCTCGTGATGCTCGGCCTTGGCGCGATCAGCGCGACGCTGTGGGGACGAACCGCAATCGGCGGACGGAGGCGACCGCTTGCCGCGGCGCTCACGCTCGGCGTTTTCGGTTATGCGCTTGCGGCGGTGGCCGCCGGACGTGTTGGCGGCTTCGGCGACATGGCGCTGATCGTCGCCCTTGCCGCACTGGGCATGTCGGCGACAGGCGTGCAAGTGCTGACCTTCGTCGGCCTGGCAGCGCTTACCACCGATGACGCGGCGGGCGATCAGGCGGGACGGCTGACCGGCTATCTTACCGCACTTGAAAAGCTCGCGCTTGCGGCAGGTCCAGTTGTGGCGGGAGGGGCGATGCTCGCACTCGGCGTCAATGCAGGGTCGATCGGAGCGGACGATCGTCCGGCGATCACCCTCGTTATGGCTATCATTCCGGCGCTGCTGCTCATCACGGCGGCACTGTTCACGTTTCTTTCAGGGGAAAACCGGCCATGATCGCTCGACTGCGTTTCGTCTGCGCGCTGGCATTCCTCATGTTTTCTCTGACGGCGTCCGCGCAGCCGATGCCGGATACGGCCGCACCGCTGGCCGAGCAACTGCTGGGCGGCGCTGTGCGCGAACATCGCGCGTCGGCGGCGATCTTCGGCGAGGTGCGCAACGGGCAGGTCGTGGCACTGCGGGGCTGGGGCAACACGGGGGGGATCGGTTCGCCCGCCGTCGATGTGCGGCAGACTCGCTTTCCGGTGGCGTCAATCACCAAGACCTTAACCGCAATTGCCATCGCCCGTCTGGTTGAGGCAGGCCGCATCCGGTCGCTTGACGATCCAGTTAACAGCTATTTAAAGCACTTTCAGCTGCCTGACGGCCCAGGACGTGCGATCACCTTGCGGGACTTGCTGACGCACCGCTCCGGATTGGACGATACCAACTTCGGCCTCTATCGCACGCGCGATTCACGCCTCTATCCGCTGCCCGGCGCTGCCTATGCCGCGATGATGCCCCGGCGCGTGCGTGAGGCTGGCCGGTGGCCAGCCTATTCGAATTTCGGCGTGGCGATCTTGGGCGCGGTGGTCGAGGACGTTGGCGGAACAAGCTATGCACATACGGTCGTTCAGGATGTATTTCGTCCGCTTGGCATGGCAGGTGCGATGCTGCCGGTTTCGCTACATGCGCCGGCAAATCTGATCGTCCCGCAGGATCTGACCGATCCACAGCACCCCGTCGCAAGGCCGGTGCGCCCGGATTCGCTGTTGAATCTGCCTTCGGGCGGTGCCGTCATGACGGCAGCCGATCTCGCGCGCTATGTGCAGGCGCTCGTTACCGGCCCCGATATTCCGGGCGTCCTCGGCCCCCGCGGAACGGCGATGCTGACGACGACGCTCGCCATGACCCATCCGGCCATGTCAGGCCATGCCATGCTGTTCGAAACGCAGCCCGTGGGGCCGCTTCTGCTGCTGAAGCACGGCGGCACCACCGAAGGCGTATGGTGCGAAATGTTCCTGGCGCGCGCGGCGCGATCGGGGCTGTTCTTCTGCATGACCGACTGGTGGCATGGCCGCGGCACCGTGCTGCCTGCCGACCGACCAGGCATAACGCTTCAGCTCGTTGCCGCGTTCCTCGGCGACCTGACCGGCACCGATGTGACCAAGGCAGCCGCCATGCCCGCCGCAGCCGCGCCGCCCGGCGATACTGGCCGTTACGCGGGCACCTATGTCAGCGCACGCAGTTACCGCGCCAGCGCAGCGGCGGTGCTGTCGATCTTTGCTCTCAATGCTGTTGTGGTCGAAACGGCGCCCGACGGGCTGCGCATCGGCGGTGCCGGCGGCTACCGAGAAGTCGCACCGGGCCTGTTTCGCAGTGCTGTCTCTCCTGAAGCCATCGCGTTCCTCCCAAACGGGAAGGGCTTTGCGCTGGTGCGCCAGTTTCGTCCGGATGCCTATCTGCCCGCGCGCTGGATCGAGCGGCCTCATGTCGCCGTGGGCCTGCTGGCCGGCGGGGTGGCGGCGCTGATGATTGCCTTGGCGCTCGCCTGGCGCGGCGCCCGCGACCAAAGTCGCACTGCGCTTGTGCTGTCGTTGGTTGCGGTTGGCGGCTTCGTCGCCGCTTTGCAGGCGCCGTTTCCTGGCGTAGCGCCGCTCATGGACGGTTACTTTGCCGGGGACGCGACCCGCTTTCAAATTGCTGCTGCGCTGGCATTGCTTGCAGTTGTCATGGGGGCGGCCGGCGCGCTGCTCGCCCTGCGCAACGTTGATGGTCGAGGCCGGGCTCTGATGACGGCGCTGTTTGCCGCCGCAGCGGCTGGCACCTTGCTCGTGCTGTTTGTGCAGTTGCACCTGCTTGGCATCGCGCGGCTCTGACATTACCAGCCGTTGTGACGGGCCCAGGTGCCGACCAGCTGCCCACCCCGTAGCAAATGATAGCGGTCATAGGCGGCTGCGGTCATGTCCGAATGGTTGGGCAGAATGCGCAACTGCCCTCCGATCGGCGCCGAACCAAAGTCGATCGGTGTGCCGTCGATGCTTTCAACCAGCCCTAACTCCTGATGCACATCGGCAACCCATAAGGGCAGACGACGGCCATCTGCGGCGGTCACCAGCCCATAGCGAGCATCGAAGGACCGCCCCGCGGTGCTGCGATCTTTGGACAGCGCCATGCCGCCTGCATCGATCCACAGCCGTTTGCTGTCGGGCTGATGCCCGACCACGGTGGAAAGCACGCTGAGCGCGATGTCATCCAGCGTGCAAGCGCCGATGCCGGCCTGAAACAGGTCTTGAAAAACAAAGATGCCACCCCGCACCTCCGTAACACCCTCAAGGGTTGCCGCAGCCATCAGCGCCGGGGTCGAGCCGAAGCTGAGTATCTCCGGCTGGCCGCCCAGCGCCGCGATACGCTGTCCGGCCGCTACGAGGGCGCGCCGATGCCGCTCGGCCAGCACCGCGCGGGCGTCCGGTTCAATGTCGTAAGAGGCACCCGCATAGCTCATGGCGCCCAGCAGCGTGAAGCCGGAGTCCGCGATCAGCAGCGCCGCCAGCGCGTCGAACGCATCGCCGAGACGAACCCCGGCGCGATGGCCGTCAACGTCGATCTCGATCAGCACCGGCAGCGGTCTGGCACCGCGTCGCGCTGCGGCCAGTTGCGCCACAGCAACCGGCGAATCGACAAGCGACAGGAGCCGGCACCCGCCTGCCAGCAGTGCCTCGACCCGCGAGACCTTCGATGCCGACAGCAGCGTCGCATAGAGAATGTCGTTGAAGCCGGCGGAAGCGAACACGTCCGCCTCGCTGAGCGTCGATACGGTGATCGGGCCGATGCCGCCACCCAGTTCCTTGCCGATCTCTATGGCCTTGGGGGTCTTCACGTGCGGCCGCAAGCCGACCCCAAGGCGCTGTGCCGCTGTCTGCACGCGGGCGATGTTGCGCGCCATGATGTCCAGATCGAGCAGCAGGCACGGGGTCTGCAGATCGCGCAGCTGCGTCGTCATGCTCAGGCTCCTCAACCGATATCGATCGTCTGCAACGTGCCCGCTGCCCGTGCCCGTGCGAGCGCGAGCCTCGCAACGGCCAGATCCTGCAGCGCGGTTCCCGAACTGTCGAAGATTGTGATCAAGTCCGCAGACTGTCGACCCGCCGCGATGCCGCGCAGGACATCGCCAAGGGCCGTGATGCGCGCGAGGGGCAAGCCTTGCGCAACCGCCTGGCTGAATTCACCGATGGCGGCGCTCTGTGCCGGCAGGTCGGCGAACAGGGCGGCCTTGTCGAACAGCGCAGGATCGAGCTCGGCCTTGCCAGGTTCGTCAGCCCCCATCGCCGACACATGGGTGCCGGCGCGCACCTGTTCAGCCCCGATCAGCGGCACATGCGACGGCGTCACCGTCACGATCAGATCGGCCGTGGCGGCATCGCTGGCCACGGTTCCCGGCCGGGCCGGATAGCCTTCCTCAGCGAGCATTCGGGCCAGTTTCGCTGCGCCCTCGTTCGACCGGCCCGCAATCGCGATGTCGGTAAGTGGCCGCACGCGCGCCACCGCCCGCGCCTCCCAATAGGCCTGATGGCCGCTGCCAATCACCAGCAGCCGCGATGCATCAGGCCTGGCCAGTGCCCGCACCGCCACCGCGTCGGCGGCAGCGGTGCGGATAGCGGTGAGATAGGTGGCAGCGACCAGCGCCGCCGGGAAGCCCGTGCCCGGGTCGAGCAGCAGAGTGGTCGATCCATGCGCCGCCAGCCCCTTGGCACGATTGCCCGGCCAGTATGTGCCGATTTTCAAGCCCGGTGTGCCATCAACCCCTTCGCGCCCCAGCTTGGCGCCGAAGCGGCCCGTGTCCGCACCGCGCCCGAGCGCGACCGGAAACAGCTCAGCACGACCGGCCGACAGGTCGATGAAGGCCTGCGCCACCGCCTCAATGGCATCGTCCAGGCTCACCACCGCGCGCGCCGTCTCTTCGCTGACGATCTCCAGCGGTCGTTGCATGCCTACCCCCAAAGCGCACGTGACGGAAAGCGGAAGCGCCAGTCCTTGTGCACCAGCGTCGGCGCGCGATCATGCACCAGGTAGGTTGCAGCGTCGATGTCGAACCAGCGCGCGTGCGCGGCGAGCAGGAACAGCGGCGCGACCCCCAGCGACGTCGTGAGCATGCTGCCAGCCATTATGCCAAGCCCACGGGCCCTGGCCACGGCCACCATTCGCAAGGCTTCCGAGGGGCCCCCGCACTTGTCGAGCTTGATGTTGATCGACTGGTAGACCGGCGACAATTGCTCGACGCTCGCCGCATCGTCAACGGCTTCGTCGGCGCAAAGTGGGATGATGTCGGCCAGGTCGGCCAAGGCTGCCTCGCTGCCCGGCGGGCATGGCTGCTCGACACAGGCGACGTCGGCCGCGCACAGGCCTGGCAGGACCGCGCGATACGCATCCGGCGTCCAGCCGGCGTTGCCGTCGACCAGCAAGACGCTGTCCGGCATCGCGGCGCGAATGGCTGCAATGCGCCGTTCATCATCGGCGACTGTTCCACCCAGCTTGACCTTGATCGCCGATGCATGCGCAGGACAGGCCCGCGCTTCTGCCGCCATTGCACCTGGTGGACCGAGACTGACCGTCCATGTCGAAGCGATCTGGTCGACTGAACGCGCAGCCGGCGCAAACACCGGCCGATTGTCGGCCTTGGCCTGCCAGTCCCACCATGCCGCATCAAGTGCGGCGCGCGCGCCTCCCGGCGGGAGCGCGGCAATCATGGCCACGATGTCTGCCGTCGTCGCGGCCGCAGTCTGAACCTGTGCGGCAATCGAGTCGGCCGTCTCGCCATGATAGCTGACCCCGACGGCTTCGCCAGCGCCGCGGACCCCGTTGCCCAGCAGCCGGACATGACAGGTCTCAACCGCCGTCTGCACACCGCGCGCAATGGCGAGCGGACGCCGTGTCGCGAACCGCGAGACCGTGACGTCGACATCGAGGTTCATCCGCCGACTGCCAATGCCTGTGCACGCAATGCCAGCTTGTCGACCTTGCCGTTCGGCAGGATCGGCAGCGCCGCAACCAGATGAATGCGTTTGGGGCATTTGTAATTCGCCAGCGTCTCGCCGAGCGCCGCGCGCAGTCCGGCCTCCGTCCACTGGCCGCCGCCGGTCATGACGAAGCCGTGGCCAACTTCCTGATAGAGCGGGTCGGGCACAGCGACGACGGCGGCGGCAATCACGCCTGGCAGGCGTTCGATGGCGAGTTCGACTTCGCGCGGATAGATGTTGAAGCCGCCCGACTTGAACATGTCGGACGCACGACCGACCAGCGTGATGGACCCGTCGTCGTTCCAATGCCCCAGATCGCCGCTGCGCAGATAGCCATCCTCGGTGAAGACGGCCCGTGTCGCGTCCTCACGCCCCCAATAGCCGATCATGTTGAACGGCGAACGGATCTGCAATTCGCCAGCCGCGCCATCGTCATGGCTGATGCGGATATCAACCTCGGGCAGCGGCACGCCGATGCTGCCCGCGAGCGCCGAGCTGGCGGCATTGGCTGGGGTGTGGGTGACGTTGCAGCCGGTTTCGGTCATCCCGTAGACCGCCACTCGTCGCGCCCCGAAGCCGCCCAGCGCCTCGACAATCGCGGGCGGCATCGCGGCACCGCCCCAGACGATATAGCGGACACTGCTCATATCGGTCGTAGTAGCTGCGGGGCGGCTGAGCATGAGCATCAGCATCGTCGGGATGCCGCCCCAGACGTTGACCCGCTCGCTTGCGATGAGCGCAAACTGCTCGTCAGGATCGAAACCTGGCGTGAAGACCAACGTTCCGCCGGCCACCAGATTGGTCAGGCAGGTATCACCGACGCAGGCGATGTGATTGATCGGAAAGGCACAAATCTGTGTCGGCGGTGTCGGATCAGCGTAAACCTGCGCCTGCGCGCGCGCCCCGCCCACGAGCGCCCCGTGTGACAGCAAGGCACCCTTGGGCGTACCGGTCGTGCCCGAGGTGTAGACGATCAGGGCGGGTTCCGCGGCTGTCAGCGGGCGCGACTCAGCCGCCTGTGCAGGCAGGGTGTCGGCCAGCAGGCCGTCCTCGCCAAACCAGCGCAGCACGGTTGCAGGTGTCACGACCGCTTCAAGATCCTCACGATAGGCGCGGCCGTCCAGCGTGGCGACGGCGAGAACGGCCTTGGCGCCGGAGTCGATGATCACATGCCGCAATTCGTCGCGGCGGTGCCGCGTGCCAAGGCCTACCCAGATGGCACCGATCGACGTTGTGGCAAGAAAACTCGACCAGAAGGCAAGACCGGGCGGCGCAAGAACGGCGACCCGGTCGCCTGGCATGATGCCGATGCCACCCAGCTGGCGTGCAAATGCCGCGACCTGCATGCCCAGTTCGCGATAGGTCAGGCGCCGATCTCCGTCGACGACGGCCAGCGCGTCAGGCCGCAGCGAGACCTGTTCGGCCAAGGCCGCTGCGACCGTATCGCTGATCGGGTGCCGCACGGTTCACCCCGCCCGGCGAAAGCCGTCGAGGCGGCCGCTTTCGGTGGGCAGGATGGTCAGCGAAAGCCATTCCGCAACCAGCGCCGGCCGCGCGCTGCCCTCAATCTCGACCTTGACATCCATGGTCGTCAAAATACGCCCGGCGTGCGATGTGTCGACATGGATGGGAGTAACGATGGCACGGATCCGTGCGCCGACGCGGACCGGTTCGACGAAGCGAACCCGATTGAACCCATAGTTCACGCCAAAATGCGCCTGGACGTCGGTTCCGAGCGATGTCCCCGCAATCTCGCGCACCATCGAAGTGAGCATTGCCAGCGTCCAGAAACCAAAGGCAATGGTGCCCCCGAACGGCCCATTTGCCGCCGCCCACGCCGGCTCGACATGCATGGGATCCATGTCGTCCGTGCTTTTCCCGAATGCGTCTATGTCGGCCTGCTGGACTGTCCGCCATGAAGACGGCAGCGATGATTGACCGATGTTGACAGCTTGCCCGGTTAAAACGTCGTCGCCCGCCATTTGACACCTCATGGTTGTGTTTCAAACATACCGGAATGTATGTATTCTGCAAGCTAAGCTTGGCCCTGACGTCCTGCAAAGGAAGATGGCAACCCGAGCTGAAGTCCAAAACTACACTGCGGTGCCAGCAAGGCGTCAGGCCGTATGGACAAAAGCCATTCCAAAGCGACCTGATTTGTCGTCAGCGGCTGGTCCTTGGGCAGCGGCTGTGTTTCGCGGGAATCCTGACGGACGAGTTATGTCCAGCCCTCTTGTTTATCATTTTCCTCAACCTCGCCGCCGGTCGATGATGGTCGCCGTCTTCTGCCAACGCGACCTGGCGTCGGCCGTGCGCTTAAGCACCACCTGGCTGCGAGCGACCGTGGCGAGTTTTTTTCAGTAGCCGTGCCTGCATGTCGCTGAAAACGCGTGCCTGCACCTCGCTCAGCTCGTCTTCGAATTCGTTCATTCCCCGCAACAGGGTTCGCGGAACGACTTGCAGGGAGATTGGCACGGATGATGCAAGACGTTGGCTCTGGAGCACCCGATTTTTCGGTATCCCCGTTCAAACATCGGTTGCTGAACCAGCGTTCGGCAGGTTGTCAATCCCCAATTACGGACACTTTTGCTCCCGTTCGCTGGGTGCCCTCGAAGGCACCGATGGCGCGCTACAGTTTGTCGGCCAGGTAAGATGGCAGGTTCATTGCGTCAGGCAGCAAACGCAGGATGACGGCGGTTTCGCATTCGATGCGGAAAATCAGAAGATGTTGCGGCGAGCTTACGACTGCCGGCGACAAGCCACGATGATTGAGATGGGGGCGCTTGGCCGAATTCTACATCGCCGGACCCGGACTTCTCAGCTACCCGCCACCGCCGCCGTTACGCCCCTGAGATTGCGCATTTTTTGCGAGGCACAGCGGATACGGCAGAAGCGCAGATAACGGCGGCATACGGTGGTATTTGGCGCACGAGTCCATTGTTTGCGACGCTATGGCAGGAGAACGATGTCGCAACCACCAGCGACGGGCGCAAGCGCCTCGACCATCCGGTTGCCGGGCCAATCGAGTTGGAGTTCTCGTCTTTTGCAGTAGAAGGTCGCCCGGAACTGAGTATGCTCGTCCACGTCCCCGTGTCACCAGCCGACGCTGAACGTGTCCGTTCACTCGTGGTCGGTCCGGCCTAGATTATCCTTCCAGCAGCAATGTAGGCTGCGCGCTGGCAGTTTCGAAGGTCTCGCGCACGATCCCGGTGACATGTTGCACGGCCCTGTCGAGGTTCTGGCGGCTATGCCAGGCCACTTTGAGGGTGAAGCCATCGACTGCGACCGGGGGCGGATACAGGGCAAATTCGGGATGCGCGTGCGCTGCGATGCTCTGCCGCGGCAGCATGGCTATCAAGTCGGTCGCCGCCAGCACGGCGGGCACAAGCTGGAACGAGGGCACGACGAGCCCGACGCGTCGCCGGTGGCCCATGATGGAGACGTGTGGATCGAGCGGCGTGCGCCACTCTGCACGGCCAGAAACAACGACATGCGGGTATGCAAGCCACGCATTGAGGTCGAAGGCGGCCGCCGCGGGGTGGCCTGTGCGCATTGCGACCACATAATCAGCGTCGAATAGTGGCCGGATTTCAACATTTTCGATCTCGCGATCAAACACGGCTATCGCAATGTCCGTATCACCGTCCAGAAGCTCACGCACGACCGAGTCCTGGCCAAGCCAGGGGCGAAACACTACTGTGACGCCCGGCGCGGTCCGCGTAAGATTCTCGACCAGAGGGCACGCCAACTGGGCCGCCGGATCGTCGGCTGTGGTAATACGAACCACGCGCTCGATCCGGTCCAATGGCAGTTCCTGCGGGTCCAGCAAGGACTCCACGTCAGCCAGGATGGACCGCAACGGTGCGCGCAGCGTGTCCGCCAATGGTGTGCGGGTCATGCCCCCGCGCCCGCGCTCCAGCAAGCGGTCACTGAAGAGCGCGCGGCACCGCTGCAGAGCGCTAGACACAGCAGGTTGGGACAGGTTCAGCCGGTGCGCCGCCCGGCTGACATGCGCCTCTTCGAGGAGCGCGTCGAGGACGACGAGAAGGTTCAGGTCAATGCCGCGTAAATTCATCAGATGGATAATAGTGTATATTCAATATCCGTTGGAAGAATTTTCTCGATAGGATAATCGTCGGGTCATGCCAAAGCCGAAGGGAACTCCCGTGACCCAGACCCTCGTCCTGCTCTTTCACCCCAATATCGAACAGTCGAAGGCGAATGCGGCTTTGCGCGACGCTGCCCAGACCGTGCCTGGCACACTGGTTGTGGACATCTATGCCCGTTACCCCGACGGCCTCATCGACTTGGCTGCCGATAGCGAGGCCGAAGCGCGCGCACTGCTGGAAGCCGACCGGATCGTGCTGCAATTTCCGATCCAATGGTATTCGACCCCCGCGCTGCTGAAGGCCTGGCAGGATGCGGTGCTGACGCGCATGTACTACATCCACCCCGATACCGAAGGTGCCAGGCTGGCCGGCACGCCGCTAATGGTCGCAGCGACCGCGGGCAACACGTCGGCTGCCTATGGCCGCAGCGGTGCCAATTATTTCACTGCGGATGAAATCCTGGCACCGCTTAAGGCGACGGCACACCGCTGTGGCCTGCCATGGCACGCTCCGCACCTGATCTTCCGAGCCGATAAACTTGGCCCGGCAGAGCTGGTCGCCGCCGGGGACAGCTATGTATGCGCGCTGGAGGCCTTCATTGCGGCGACGCCTCCTCGTGAACGCTTGGCAGCCTGAGCTATGAGAGAAGCGACTCTCGACACGCTCATGGTAGTCGGCAGGAAAGGGACCGGTAGTTCATGACGGTATCCATTGCTCGTTTGAATGCGCCTTCTGAAAACGAACGGGCCGCGATTGTCGCGCCGCTAGATGCATTCAGCCGGGCGCGCGGCTTTCCGTTCTTACCGCAGCCACTGGCACTTGGGCTGTATGATGGTGATGAACTTGTCGGCGGTCTGATCGGTCAATTAAACTGGAACTGGCTGCATATTCAGCTGCTCGGCGTGCCGGAACAGCTTCGCGGACAAAGCCTCGGCCGTGCACCGGTCGCGCAGGCCGAACGCGACGCCGAGACATTCGGCTGTACTGGCATCTGGGTCGACACCTTTTCCTTCCAGGCTCCCGGATTCTACGAGCGGCTCGGCTACATCAGGTTCGGTGAATTGCCGAACTACCTGGATGCTGAAACCCGCATCTTCTTCCGCAGGATGCTGGACGCTCGCCAAGTAGCCCTCGATCGTTCCGCGGCACAAATCGATGCCCAAGGACAATCGCGCGCCGCATCGTAAAGCTAGGTCCCGTTTCATCAGCCTGCGACACGCCATTGGCGAACATGGTCGACCAGAGCGCGCAGCTTGGGTGCGATGTGCTTGCGCTGCGGAAAACAAAGATAGAAGCCGGCAAATGGTGGAAGATAGCGCGTGAGCAACGGAACCAGCGCACCACTCTCGAAATACTCGCGCATGCAGTCCCGCGGCGCGAAAGTGATGCCGCCCCCCGCCAGCGCCACCCGCAACATCAGCCGCAAATCATTGGTCGTCACTTGCGGATCGACCATGACATCGAACGGCTTACCGTCCTGTTCGAATTCCCAGCGCCACGGGGCAGTGTTGGGACCGGGCCGCCACCCGATGCAACGATGTTTCAGCAAATCCTTTGGATGATCCGGTGCACCATGGTGCGCGATATATCCGGGTGAAGCCGCCGCCACTTCCGACTGCGGCCCGCTGACCGGCACGGCGATCATGTCCTGCTCGATCACTTCGCCGAGGCGAACACCCGCGTCATAGCCATGCGCGACAATATCCAGTTCGTCGTCGGTCACCGTAACGTCCACCGTCACCTTGGGATGCGCTTCGGCAAAGCGCGCCAGCAAGGGCCCCGACAGGAAATCTTCGGCGATGGAGGACACGGCCAGCCGTAGCCTGCCACTTGGCGCGTCCGTATTGACTTCAAGCGCGTCCTGCACCGCCCTCAATGGTGCGCGCACGCTATCCACCAGCCGCTCGCCGGCCTCCGTCAAGCGCACCGCTCTGGTCGTGCGCATGACCAGCTGCAACCCCACCGCATCCTCCAGCCGGCGGATGCCCTGGCTGACGGCGGACCGTGTGACGCCCAGCCGGTCAGCAGCTGCGCGGAAGTTCCGCTCATCGGCGACTGCGAGCAGCAGCGGCAGCAAGTTCAGGTCCATCGGCCACCTTCATTGTCGCGTGTTGCTAACCAATACGTCCAGCAGTTGGGCAATACCGGTTACAACGACTGGCGTCCATATTCCGCCATGCACTCAGATTGGACAGGAGAACGGCATGGACAAGGTCATACTGGTAACCGGCGCCTCCAGCGGTATCGGGGAAGCGATCGCCCGCGAGCTTGCGGTCCACGGCGCCAAGGTCTTGATGGGCGCGCGGCGCACCGATCGGCTGGACGCCATCGCCGACGATCTGCGCGGCAGCGGCGCCGACGTCGCGACAGTGTCGCTCGACGTCACCGAAATTGGCTCTGTGCAGGCATTTGCGCAAACGGCGGTCGATTTGTGGGGCCGCATCGACGTGCTGGTGAACAATGCCGGCGTCATGCCGCTGTCGCCCCTGTCCGCGCTCAAGCTCGATGAATGGAAGCAGATGGTCGATGTGAACATCAAGGGCGTGCTGTGGGGGATCGCCGCCGTCCTGCCGATCATGGAACGCCAGGGCGACGGCCAGATCATCAACATCGGCTCCATCGGCGCCCTGCGGGCCGTGCCGACCGCGGCGGTTTATTGCGGCACCAAATTCGCGGTGCGCGCGATTTCGGACGGCCTTCGGCAGGAAAGCCGGACAATCCGCGTCACCTGCGTCCATCCGGGCGTGGTGGAGAGCGAACTCGCTTCGACCATCACCCATCAGGAGACGCGCGCGCTGATGGACGATTACCGCGCCATCGCACTGGACCCCGTCCACATCGCGCGCGCGGTGAGGCAGCTGATCGACGCCCCTGCAGGAGTCGACACGAGCGAGATCACCATCCGTCCCACCGCCTCGGCCAATTGAGGCCCATGATGACGCAAGGAACACTGCCATGATCAAACGCGACGCCATTTTTCCGACCGGGCGGCAGGCCATCTACGACATTCATCGCTATTCCGCTGCCGTGCGCGCCGGTGATCTGGTGTTCGTATCCGGGCAGGTCGGCAGCCGCGAAGACGGCACGCCGGAGCCTGATTATGACGATCAGGTGCGGCAGGCCTTCGCCAATCTGCGCGCAGTGCTGGCTGCTGCGGGCGGCACGCTGGACGATATGGTGGACGTGATCACCTTTCACACCGATCCGGCGAGCCAGTTCGATCGCTTCCTGGCGATCAAGGACGAAAATTTTCCGACAGCACCCTATCCGGCCTGGACCGCGATCGGCGTCAACTGGCTCGCCGGGTTCGATTTCGAGATCAAGGTCGTCGCCCACATCCCGGCCGAGCGCCGCGTCGGGTCCTGACATCATCATCACAAACGGAGTTTTCGTAATGGCGTACCACAGCCTCACCCCTGTCCTCCGATCCGTGACATCGCTTGGCCTGGCAGCCCTGCTGGGCCTCGGCCTGGCCGGTTGCCTGTCTGGCGCCGAGCAGGGGCAGGTGAACCTTCAGAATGACGCGAACACCTGCGCCAATTTCGGCGCGCGCTATGGCTCGCCCGCCTATAGTGACTGCATGCTGGCGCAGCAGCGTCGGCGTGACCTGAAGCAGATCGAAGATCTTGAAAAGACGCGGCTGACCAGCCAGATCGCCCGCGATGCGCAGATCATGACCGACCGCGCGCGCAAGCAACGCTGCGACCGTGACCCCAACCGCCGCGAATGCAAACGCTGACCCATCGGGAGACATCGCATGACATGGGACTATCTGGTGATCGAGGAGCGGCTCGACCAGGCTGCATTGACCGAACTCGGACAGCAGGGATGGGAGCTGGTGGCCGTTGTGTCGCCCGGGCACGGCATCCTGCACTATTTCTTCAAACGCGCTTTGACCAGCTGACGGCGTCGGGCATCATCGGTCCGGAAACGCTGGCCCATACGCCAAGACAAATCCGTCGATACGAAAGGCCGGTCATGACGCTCCAAAACGAAATCGCCGCATTTTTTGCCGAGTATATCGAGGCCTTCGCCCGCAACGACCCTGATGCTCTCAGCGAACTGTGGGAACCCGTGGGCCTCTTCCCATCGCCCAGCGGAAACTTCGCCATGGAGCGACCGGCGTTTCGCGATCACTGCGTGACGCTGATGGAATTCTACCGCCAGCAGGGCGTCATCCGGCCCGACGGTGAACTCCTCTCAGCAACCGAACTGTTCCCGAACGTCGCTCAGGCCCGCGTGGCGTACCGCATGTACGGCGAGCGCGACACGCTGATAACGGGTTGGGAGCATGTCTACATCCTGCGCCGCATCGATCGATGGCGGGTATCCCTGACAGTAGCCGATGGTGAAATGGCGGCGTGGGCCGCCAAGAGCGGCCAACTTTAGCGTGGTGACGACTATCTCAAACTCAGCGCGCGGAGAGGGACGTCCTCCACTCTCGGCTTACGAACCTCGACGTTGCTTTACCTTCGGCTATGGCCACGAACCGCCGGAGCAAGCGACTCTGCCCGCAATACTACGCCAAACCCGCACCACGCCGTCGTTGTCCGCCGCCGGTAAGATTTTGGAAATGGTGCACCACGTTGGATAAACCTGACGAATATGAGTCGCCGATTTCGCTACTCTAGCGCAGCCAAGAAACATCACGCACCACAATTCAGCGGCCAATACTTACCCGAGCACATCGATGGCTGCTGATGTGCAAGTTACTGATGGTCGGTTGCGGGAGTGCGGCTCCCGGCGTCGTGTCTATCTTCGCTTGAGCAGCAATGGAACAAACCATGAATAAACGCCTCTTATTCCATCAAGATTGTCACTCCGATAAGCTTTCCTGCGAATCGTGCGGAGCTTTTGATGGCTAAGTGCAAGACGGCTCTTGAACATCTGAACAGCGGACGCGAACCGCATATCGTCCTCATGATCCCGCCCGGCGCGCCCGGCTATCGCGAGGCCAATGGCGGCGCCATGGTCGTGTCCTCCCCGGCTGAGGTGAATGCCATCGTGCGCACGCTCAAGCCGGGTGAGGTCATTGCGCTCGACGGGCTTCGGGCCGCGATTGCCCGCCGTCACGAGGTGGCTGTGGCATGCCCGGTGTCGACCGCGATCTTTCTGAACATGTGCGCCCGCGCGGCCGAGGAACAGCGCACACTGGGCGTGCCGGAAGCTGACTTGACGCCCTGGTGGCGGGTGCTCAGGAACGGCGGCTTCCTCAACCCCAAATACCCAGGCGGCGTCGCCGTTCAACAGGCGCTTCTCGAAGCCGAGGGCGTGCGCGTGTCGCCGCTGCGCGGGCAGCCAGCCGTGTTTGACTTTGCCGAGCGCGCCCCGGCCGATCTGCTGGCGCGGCACGGATGATTCGCAAGGTTCTGTTCGCGCTCGCCGGGCTGGCCGTTCTGGTGCCGAGCGGACTTTATTTCTGGGGCCTTGCCCTTCCCGCAACCAGTCGGGCCGAGCGCGACATGCGATTTGCCGCGTCCCCTGCACAGGTCCATGCGCGCATCAGCGACGTTGTCGGCCAGAGTGCGTGGCGCAGCGATGTTGGGCGGGTCGAGATCAGCGGCGATGGCCGCCGATGGCGGGAGTTCCCGGTTGCTGGAGGTGCGATGGACTTCCATCTTGTCGAGAGCCGCCCCGCGGAGCGCTTCGCCATTGCCTACACGTCATCGCTGGGCTTCGAAGGGCGGTGGCGCGCCGAGCTTGCGCCCAGCGGCAACGGAACCCGGGGACATTTTGTGGAGGAGGTTGCGATCCCGAGTCCAATGATGCGTGGCCTCGCTCGTCTTGCCAGTCCACCGGGACAGCATCTCGATCTCTATCTGCACGATCTCCGACGCGTCAGCGGACCCTGATGATGGGGCAAGGCGGGGCGTGGCCAATTTGGGGTCGCTTCCGGACCGGAATTTTCTAGCCGCAAATTACAGGCAGGCCGCCGCTCCCATCGCTGCCGCTTGCCAACGGCTGCTTCGCCCGATAAACTTCAATTATTGAAGCGAGTCGGAGAAAGACTGTGAAAGCCAAATCATTCTCCGGCATGCGATGCTCGATCGCCGGCGCGCTTGAGCTGATTGGCGATCGCTGGGCGTTCCTGATCATCCGCGACCTTTCGCTCGGCGTTCGCCGCTTTGACGATCTGCGCGCCAGCATTGGCATACCAGCCGCAACACTGTCCGCGCGCCTGCGCCACCTCGTCGCTTCGGACATTGTCGAGCGGGTCCGCTATCAGGACCGTCCACCGCGCGACGCGTATCGCCTGACCCAAAAGGGCGCCGATCTGTGGATGGTCGGCCTTGCTCTGCGCGAATGGGGCGACCGCTGGGATGCCAGCGGCTTTGGCGGACCGCCCGTCGAAACCTTCGACCGCGAGACCGGCCGGCGTCTGACGCTCGCCCTTGTCGATGCCGACGATGGGCTGCCCGTGTCGCCAGCGCGGATCGAGCTGCGGCCTGGCCCGGCTGCGGACGACACGATCCGCCATCTGCTCAATGTCCCGCATGGAGCGCCATCATGAAGCAGCGCATCGAATTGTTCTTCGATTTCCGCAGCCCCTACAGCTACCTCGCCTTCACCCAGCTCCTTCAGATCGAAGCTGCACTGGTGCTGCGGCCGATGCAGGTGCTCAAGGTCATGGCGCAGGTCGGCAACACGCCCACCACGCTGCTGTGCAAGCCCAAGGGCGCCTATGCCAACATCGACCTTGCGCGCTGGGCGAGCCGCTACGGAATCGCGCTCAACCCTTCCGACATGATGCGCAACGACGGCGACGGGTGCGCTCGCGCCGTGCTCGCGGTAGGCTCGCCCGAAGACGCGGTTGCTGTCGCCACCATCCTCTACCGCGCCATCTGGAGCGAGGGGGTGGCGCTGACGGGCACACAGGAGATTATTGCCGCCTTGTCCGCCGCCGGGCTCGAGACGGACACCATCGCCGCGCGGATCGACAGCCAGGCTGTCGCCGCGTTGCTGGCCGCCAACTCTGACGAGGCGGCGCAGCGCGGGGTGTTTGGTTCGCCAACGATGTTCGTGGGAGACCAGATGTTCTTCGGCAACGACCGGCTGGACTTCCTGCGCGCAGCGCTCTTGTCGTCGGCGCGCGCAGCATGAGCGACCTCGCCAAACCGCTCGCGCTGGTCACGGGCGTGGGACCGGGGACGGGCGCCGCAATCGTACGCCGCTTCGCCCGCGCCGGTTACCGGACCGCGATGATTGCGCGCGACGCCGACAGGCTCGCCGCGCTCGAACAGGAGATCCCGGACAGCCGCGCCTTTGTCTGCGATGTCACCGACACGGCCGCGCTGGCCGATACGGTCGCGGCGGCTGGTCCGGCCAGGGTCGTCGTGCACAATGCCGTCGGCGGCGCGTTTGGAACCTTCGCCGACATCGCGCCGGAGGTGCTGCAGCGCAATTTCGACATCAACACCATGGCGCTGTACCATCTGGCACGGCTGACCACGCCCGCAATGATCGCCGCAGGCGCAGGGGCGATCATCGTCACCGGCAACACCTCTGCCCAGCGCGGCAAGGCGGCCTTCGCCGGCTTCGCCCCGACCAAGGCCGCACAGCGTATCCTCGCCGAAAGCCTCGCTCGCGATCTCGGTCCAAAAGGCATCCACGTCGCCTACCTTGTGATCGACGCCGCGATCGACGTGCCCTGGCAGCGGGCTTTTCAGCCGGGCAAGCCGGACGATTTCTTCATCTCGCCGCAGTCGATCGCCGACGAGATCCACCATCTGGCGCATCAGCCGAAGGACGCATGGTCCTTCCTGGCCGAGCTGCGCCCGTTTCACGAGATCTGGTGAGGCGATGAGCGAGGGCCGCTGTTCACACGGACCCGATGTCCGAATGCCGCTGTGCCGCGCGTCATGGTCATGAGAAGGAGAGTGTCATGCAATATATGATCATGAACTACGTTCCCGCCGCTCAGGCCGATGGAACCCTCAATGCCCACGGCGACATGGACGCCTGGATCGCCTACACTCAGGCGATGGTCGACGCCGGGGTGATGCGCGGCGGCAATGCGTTGAAACCCGGAACGACAGCGACGACCGTGCGGCTGCGCGATGGTCGGCGCGATGTTCACGACGGGCCTTATATCGACAGCAAGGAAGAGCTCGGCGGCTATTTCGTGATCGACGTCGCTGATCTCGACGAGGCGCTCCAGTGGGCCGCGCGCAACCCCGCTGCCGCCTACGGCGCGGTGGAAGTGCGCCCGATCATCACCGCTTGACCGCCCGCTAATGGCCTGGTCGCCGGTCGAGACCGAGGCGCGCCGGGCCTATGGCCGCCTGGTTGCACTGCTCGCCTGCCGGTCCGGTGACCTTGCCGAGGCCGAGGATGCTTTGGCGGACGCCCTGCTCGCTGCATTGGAGCGCTGGCCCGTCACCGGGATACCGGCCAATCCGCAAGGCTGGCTGCTCACGGTGGCGCGGCGGCGCAGCATCGACCGCGCCCGCCGCCGCGCCCATGCCGACCTCGCGCAGGCCGAGCTCGTCCGCATGCAGGAGGAGGCACAGACGGCCATGACCGAGGATGCGGCCTATCCCGACCAGCGGCTGGGGCTGCTGCTGGCCTGCGCCCATCCGGCGATCGATGCCGGCGCGCGCACGCCGCTCATGCTCCAGGCCGTGCTGGGGCTTACGGCCGAGCGTATCGCGCCGGCCTTTCTGGTGTCCGCTGCGGCGATGACGAAGCGCCTGGTGCGCGCCAAGGCCAGGCTCGCGGGCGCGGGGGTGCGGTTCGAGACACCTGACCCGGACGCGCTGGCCGATCGGCTGGAGCCCGTCCTCGACGCCGTCTATGCCGCCTTCACCCTGTCGCGGGGCGGCGACGGCGACGATTCGCTGCAGCACGAGGCGCTGTGGCTGGGGCGACTGCTGGCTGAATTGGCCCCCGGTGAACCCGAAGCCGCGGGGCTGCTTGCGCTCATGCTGTTCGTCTCGGCCCGGCCGTCACCGATCCAGGGCGGTCACTTTATCCCGGTCAGCGGGCAAGACCCCGCCTGCTGGAACGGAGCCTTGATGACAGAGGCGGAGCGATGCCTGCGCCAGGCTGGCCGCCTCGGCCGTTCGGGACGGTTTCAGCTCGAGGCGGCGATCCAGGCGGTGCATGCCGACCGTCGCCGGCACCCCGTCACGAACTGGGCCGCGATCCTCGACCTTTATGAAGGACTGCTGGCCATCGCCCCGACGATTGGCAGCCATGTCGCCCGGTCCGCCGCCCTGGCCCAGTCCGGCCAGCCGGTGGCTGCGATCCAGGCGCTGGACGCATTGCACGCAGACCGGGTCAAGGCCCATCAGCCCTATTGGGCAACCCGCGCCTTCGCGCTGGCCGCGGCGGGCGAGCACGCGCAAGCCGCCGACGCCTACACGCGTGCGGCGGGGCTCGCCGAGCACCCGGCGATCCGGGCCTGGCTGCTGAGACAGCGGGCGATGCGCGCAAACTGAGCCAAGTTGTCCCAATCTGTCCGCCCTGGGCGTCACTGCATGCAACACCAGGGAAAAGACCATGCCAGACGTTCAGATCATAGGTTTGCCGCAGAGCAATTTCGTGTGGGCGACACGCATCGCGCTGGCCGAAAAGGGCGTCGCCCACCAGAGCATCCCGGCGCCGCCGCACAGCCCGGACGTCGTGGCCATCCACCCGTTCGGCAAGATACCGATCCTGCGCCATGGTTCGCTGACGATTTGTGAGTCGCGGGCGATCATCGATTATGTGGACAGCGCGTTCGAAGGCCCGAAACTCGTGCCGGCAGATCCAGAGGCCGCCCGCCACAGCGACAGCTGGACCTCGATGATCACCAGCACGGTCGAGCCGATGCTCATCAGGCAGTATCTGTTCGCCTATTTCTTCCCGACCGGCGCCGATGGCAGGCCTGATCAAGCAGCTATCGAGGCGCTGATGCCCAAAATGACGGGCATCCTCGACGTGCTCGAGGCAGCGCTGGCGCAGGGCGATCTGGGGCAGCAGCCGTTCGGCCGCGTCGATGCCTATCTCGTCCCGATCCTGTTCTACACGAACACCATGCCCGAAGGCGCCGCGCTCATCGGCGCGCGGCCGCAGCTTGCGGCCTACCTCGCGCGCAGTCTGACGCGGCCGAGCGTGCAGGAGACCATGCCACCGCCAGCGGAATCCTGATCCAGGATCGGCGGTGCGCGCTTTTTGTCAGCGCGCCGCCGTTCAGGCGCAGGGCGGAGCGCTGCCGGTTCGTTTGACCAACCGATGATCGCAGCTTGGCGCGTCGAGTGCGGGCGCACCGTCACATGTCAGCCCTTTTTGCTTCGGCCCCTCGGCCGCATTCGCAGCGGTCAAAAGAGGACTCCGGCCGATGCTCTCGCTCGCACGTCGCCGTTCCTGCTAAGACTGGGCAATGATTCCGTCTTCGAGTTCAGCTTGAAGCGAACCTACAGCGCTGCTGTTTGGCTAATGTCGTCGCGACACGAAGCCGATCAGAAGGCTGAACTTCGGGAGCACCGTGAACATATGGTGATGGTTTGGACGAGCCTTAAGCCGGCGTAGGTTCCCGCCCGCTCGCCGACAGTCTGGTGCGCGATACTGAACTGTAGCGTGCGCTGGGCGCGGAAGGTGTAGGAGAGTGTGGCGGTGGCGTAGCGGTCGTGGCGCTCCGGCTCCGTTGGCGCTGTCGTGCGCCGCTGGGTCGCCGAGATTGCCAATTGCCAAGGTCCGTAAATCCCTTCGACGGCTTGGGTGAAATAGCCTCGCTCGGCATCTTCACGTCCTTCGAAGTTCCATCGCCGAGTCGCTTCGAAATAAAGGCGCAATTGCGCGTAACGGCCATCAAGCGTGCGCTCCGCGCTATTGTCGATCGGGATCGTGATATCGCCGCCCAGCGTCGCCCAGCGCTCTCCGCGTTCAGCGCCGAAGCTGCGGCCATAACGGATGACGCTGGCCTGAAAGCTGGCCTGCACATCGCCCGTGACCGGCACGTTGATCGCATCCCACGTCAGCATCAGGTTGGTCGGCAGCCTGGTGTTGCCAACGCCGCCATCGGCGTAACGGATGCGGCCTTCGTCGAAAGGCCAGCTGTGATGAAGCGGCGTACGATCGACCATGAATGCAGACGCCGTCAGCTGGTGCCAGCCGAAGCGCTCGCTCGGGAACACCTGAATCCGCTCAACCCCCAGCATTTCGCTAGGCTCGTAACCCTGATCGGGCTCTTCGACGAAATCGGCGGAAAAGGGGCCAGGCAGAAGCCAATAGGCACGGCCGAAATTCTGAACGAACTTGCCCACCCGCCACGAACCGATACGGGCGTAGAGTTCCTTGAACTTGCCGCCAACGCGGCGACCGGCGCCCTGGTTGATGAACAGTTCGGCATTGGGATCATCAAGCGGACGTGGTTCACGCGCCTTGAATTGCAGCAGGCCGAACAGACTGATGTCAGGACTGGTTTCCAAGGCGATCACGGTATCGAAGCGAAGATAGGGCTGAAGCGGGCGCGACGGACCACTCCTCGGACTGAGACCGGAAGCCTCGAAATTGGCGAGCGTGTCGAGGGTGAATTTGGGAAACGCCCCGCTCGACATCGACGGCATCTCGGCGGCCATCTCGCCGCGGGCAATCCGTTCTGCCTGACGCCGGTTTCCATTGGTGGTGCCGGGGGCGCCGTTCTGCGCCAATGGTGCAGGCGGCGGGGCCGGACTTTCAACGGCCGCCGCGTGATCATGCGCCATGCCGGGCATATCCGGCGGCATGGTAGCGGGCGGCGGTGCGACGGCATCGGGGTCATAGACCTCGATGGTGGCCATCATGCCTTTGTCCTCATGTTCGAGGATGTGGCAGTGGAACATGAACCTGCCCACGATGCGCGGATCGGTGAACGCCAGGCGCACCACCACCTCGCCATGGATTGGCACTGTCACCGTATCGCGCAGACCTTCGAACGGGACGGGGCGGCCATTGATGCTGACGACCTGGAACGCGACCTGGTGAATGTGGAAGATGTGCAATTCGTTCGAGGAGTTGCGGACCGTCCATTCTTCGGTGGAGCCTAGCGGCACGCGCACATCGATGCGGCTCATGTCGAAGGTCTGGTGATTGATGAAGAAGAGGCCCGTCGTCTTGTCTTCGGAAAAGACGATCAGCCGACGGTTGCCGACCGCGCTTGCGGGAATGGGCTGCTGCTGCGCGGTCGCCACGCCGGCAGGATCGGCGATGGCGGGTGCGGAACCGGTGGGAGGCGCGACGTCGATTGTTGCCATCAATTGCGGCGGGAACCAATCTCCCGCAGGCCCGGTGTCGGTGACCTTCTGTTCAAACGCGAAGCGGCCCGGCGAGGAAGCCGTCGCCAGGACATCGACCCGGTTGGCGGGGCCGATGATTATCTCACGGACCGGTAGCGGCTTTGGCAAGGGCCGCGAATCGCGCCCGATCTCGACGAAGCTGATCCCCGGGGCCGCAAGCCGGAAATAGCCATCGGCGGCCTGGCCGCTGAGACGCCACAACTGCGTTTCACCGGCCTGCATGGCGATCACCGGTGCCAATTGGCCGTTGATGGTCTTCAATTCGCCATGGGCCGGCTTGGGCACATTGTTCAGCCGACCGTCCGGAGCCGGCGAAAACTCCTTCAGAGCCATCAGCCGTTCCTGGAGCGGTCGGGTCGCGGGAACTTGATCCTGAAAACCTTCGATCACTAAGGTGCCACTCAGTCCGCCCATAACCTGCCGCTCGGCGAATTCATGGCCGTGCGTGTGAAACCAGTAGACACCCGGCGCATGGTCCGCCGGGATCGGAATGCGAAACGTCCAACTCTGTCCGGGCAGGATCATGTGCATCGCATCATCGCCATGGCCACGCGGTGAAACGGCCAGCCCGTGAAAGTGCATGTTAGTGGCCTGCGGCAGGCGATTGACCAGCGTGAGTTCGAGCACGTCGCCCGGCTTCAGCCTCAGGATTGGGCCGCCATAATCACCATTGTATGTCGCACCGTCGATGATGCGCTCGCCAATTGCGACCGGCGTTTCTGCTGCGATCAGCGTGACAGCCAGGACGCCGTCCTTGCTGCTGTAGGTCACCGGAGTGCGAAGGGGCGCACCAACCTCTGCCAGGGCTGCGGCGGGCAGAGAAGCGAGACCGCACAGAGCGAGAAATATGGTGCCTCGTTTCGGCCACCACGACGACATCAACGTGGCGAGCAAAATCTTCCGAAATGTGATGGCGACCACGACGCGCTCTTTTCCCGGCGGCCTCAGTGGCCGCCGCTTTGCGCGGCGCGCAGCGTTTCATAGAGAAACCATGTCCGGCGCTCGGCTTCGTCGATCCACACCTCGATCAGGCTGGCTGTGGCCACGTCGTTGTGTTCGTCACAAAGGTCGTGGCTGGCGCGTAGGGCGCGGATATAGGCCTTGTTGTCGTCCATAAGCTCGGCCAGCATGTCGGCGGGTTCGACATAATCCGCGTCGTTGGGCAGAACGCGGGTCATCGCAGCGGCCTGATGAAGTGAGCGCAGCGTTGTCGCGCCGATTTTGCGAACGCGTTCAGCGATATCGTCAGTAATTGCGAAAATCTGATCTGCTTGCTCGTCGAGCAGGAGGTGATAATCGCGAAAATGCGGCCCCGATACATGCCAGTGAAAGTTTTTCGTCTTGAAGTAGAGCGCGAACGCGTCGGCGAGCAGCGCGTTGAGCGCCCCTGCGATATCCTTCACCGCATTGTCGCCAAGATCGGTTGGCGTCGCGAGACGCTGCGCCCCAGCCATTGACAGTCCACTATCGGTCGGCGATTTCAAATTCATTGTCCTTCTCCTTTTGATCATAATCACTTGCACGTTGTCTCATCTTTCCGGCTGCGCCCAAAAGATCACTCGCGTGTTGGAGCGCCGCGTTGGCCAGATTCGGCGACATCTTGCGCGTCGTCGTCGCCGCGAACTGCTACGTGCCGACCGTGCCACCGGCTCGATGCCCGGGTGGTCGGCAGCGGCAGCCGATGTGAGAGTTCCTTCGATCACGGCAGAGCCCCGTTCATGATGAGGAAAATGAACGCGCCGAAAAGCGCCCCGAGCAGGGTGAGACCGAGAATCTCGCAAACCTCGCACGGAAGGCGAAGGTGCCGAACCGGTAAGCCCATCACACCCCGCCACGGTTCGGCTTTTCTGTCGGCGCGGCAGGCGCGTTCGCCGGTCGACTCTCGCCGACCTCGCGCGCCTGAAGGGAAGCGACATAGGCGGCGACGGCCACAAGATCGTCGTCGCGCAGCCTGCCCACAGCCGCCGACATCGTATCGGCAGCCGTGGTGCCGGTGCGACCCCTGTCGTGCATGGTCGTCAGCTGCGCGACGATATAGGGGAATGGCTCGCCCGCGATAGCGGGACTGCGGAGCACCTTTCCCTCGCCTGCCTTGCCATGGCACTGCGCGCACGGGGTGGCAGCGCCGACCACACCCTCGGTCCAGACGACGCGTCCTCGCTCGACGAGCGCGGGCGTGAGCGTCTGCAAGGGCGCAGGGCCGGGATCGAGCTGTGCAACATTCACCGCAAGATCGGCCACATCCTGCGACGACAGCTTGCCTGCCAACGCCTGCATCGGCGGGAATACACGCGTGCCGTTTGCATAGGCGCGCAGTTGCTCGCCGACATAGACCGTGTTGAGTCCCGCCAGGCGCGGCGCGATATGCTTCGGGTTCTCAAGACCGTAATTGCCGCCGCCCTGAGGCCCGTGGCAGGTCGCGCAGGACAGTGCCTCGCGCTCGCCGGACAGGCGGTGCATCTGCGCGTACAGAGCGGCACCGCGCGCAGGATCGGCGGTCGCAAGCTTTGCCTGCCACCCGTCCGGATCCTGGAAAGGTGGACGCGGCGCGCCTCCGTCGCACCCCGCAAGAGTGAGCAGGATTGCAACTGTTGCGATGATCCGTCTGCTCATCGTGCCGTCACCTGCCGTCGGGTGGTGGGGACGCGGTTCGGCTGCACCGAAACCACGACGGACATGCCGGGCCGCAACCGCGCGACCGTCGATGCCGGACCGTCGAGATCGATGCGCACCCCGAATCGCCTGACGATCTTGGTGAAGTTGCCTGTGGCGTTGTCAGGCGGCAGAAGTGCGAAGTCAGAACCGCTTGCCGGTGCGAACGCTGTCACGCGTCCATCGATCCGGGCGTCACCCAGTGCATCCACGCTGACTTTCACCCGGTCGCCGATGGCAATCCTGGCCAACTGTGTTTCGCGGAAATTGGCGATGATCCATCGCCCGCGTGACGGCACCAGAGCGAACACCTGGACGCCCGGCTGAACATACTGGCCAACGCGCGCCATCCGCTCGCCAACCACGCCGTCGGCCGGCGCTGCCAAGACAGTGTATCCGGCCTGTATGCGGGCAAGATCGAGATCGGCTTTCGCAGTCGCAACGTCAGCCTGAAGGCCTGCCGCCTGCGCCACCAGTGTTGCTGCATGCGCCTTCGCCGCATCGACCGCAGCGGCCGCGCGAATCACGTTTGCGGCGCTGCTGTCGCGCGCTGCGCGCGCCTGATCGAGGCTCTCGGTAGTGTAGACCCCCTGCTTCCAAAGCGTCTCGCCACGCGCGAACGATGTTGCACTGCGCTGACGCTCTGCCTGGCCTGCAACACGTGATGCGCGGGCCTGCTCGATGGCGGCGAGGGCCTCCTGCTGTGCCTCCACATTGGCCGCGAGCGCGGCTTCACGTGATCTCAGCACCGCCTCGGCACGCGCCACCTGTGCGACGTAATCTTCTGTCCGCAACCGGACGAGCGGCTCCCCTTCGCGCACGTGTGCAAAGTCGGAGACGAGCACGCGGTCAACATAGCCTGCAACGCGCGGTGCGATAACGGTGACGTCACCCCGCACATAGGCGTCGTCGGTCGATAAAGCCTCTCCGGCCATCGGCGCAAATCCCCATGCGCTTGCGACAATCGCAACGGCAACGAGCCCGAGGCCGGCAAACGCCAGCGAGGCGACGTGCCGCTTCAACGGATAAACCCCGGACGACGCGCCAGCATGACGAGCGGCGCGACCGACAGCCCGACAAGGGCAAGCAACCGGAATGCGTCCTGATAGGCAAGGGCCGAAGCCTGAAGATGCGCACGCCCGACAATCAGCCCGGCGAGATGCCCGTGTGCAGTACCACCTGACACAGCAAGGCCCCCGAATGCCTGAGATGCGGTCGCGGCTGCGGCGTTCACGTTTTCGAGGATTGCTGACTGGTGCAAGTCGGTTCGCAAGCGCAGAAAGGTTGCGGTCAGCGTACCCGCGACTGTACCGCCAAGATTGGCGGCAGCGTTCCATAGCACGCCCGCCGAAGCACCTTGCGTCGGTGACACATCGCCTGTCGCAACGAGGAGCAATGACGTCGCAACGATTGGCACAGTTGTGAAGGCGATGAGCTGCGACGCGCGGAACTCAGGCAGCCCCCAGGTCGAAGTCACCGCAGCGTCCAAGGCGGTGCCGGCTGCGAGCAACATCAGCGCGGTGGCGCACATCGCGCGCGGGTCGAGCCATTTCGCAACATGCGCGGTCAGCGGGTAAAGCAGCACATGGAGCATGACGATCGGCGCAAATACGGTCGCAACCTGGTTGGGCCGCAAACCTGTGAATGTGGCGAGTGCGCCGGGCACGAGCACCGTTGGCTCGACGAGTGGCAATCGCCAGAGGAGGTTGACCGCGAGCGCGACGCCAAACCCGCCGCTCGCCATAAGCCCGATTTCGACGAGTGGTGTTGGATGGACGGTCTCGATGATCAGGAACGCCGCGAGCGCGACGCTGCCGATCAGGAGCAAACCGCCGACCCAGGCGGCGTCGGTCCAGAAGAAGCGGTCGGCCTGCCCGAAGCCAAGCAGCATTGCGGCGAGGCCGATCGCCAGTGCCGCATAGCCGAACCAGTCGAGGCCGGTGATGTGACGGCGATCGAAACCCTCCGCAGGGAACACCGAGAGCGCCACTGCGCCGATGGCGATCGCGGCGATCGCCGTGGCGAGGAAGACCCAGGGCCAGACTGCGCCGCCGTCGAGCCACGCAGCGGCAGGGAGCGCGAGCATCGCGGGCGCGGTGCCGACAAAGGCGACCCAGGCGAGGCCCGGCCATGGGCTGCGCCCCGCAAACGCACGGAAGGCGAGGCCGAAGGCGACGATCGAAAAGCCGCCCGCCGACAGGCCATGCAGCAGGCGCGCTGAAACCGCAGTGCTGAAATTACCCTCCACCGCCGAAGCGAGGCACGCGGCGGCGAACAGGGCGGCAAGCAGCGCGAGATAATGGCGCGGGCCGAGCGCGCGCGACAACGGCGACGCGAGCGGAAGCATGAACACCAGCCCCGCCGGATAGACCACCCGCAGCCACGACGCCTCGACCGTCGACAGCGACAGCCGACCGCCGACGTCGGCAATGCCGACCCCGAGCAGTTGCGCGGTGATCCCGGTCGCGAACGTGCCCGCGAGGGCGACCGCGAAGCCGGCCAGGCGACGCTCGGCGATTACCGGCGACGACGGCGCGGACTCAGGAGCAGCGCTTTGCGCCAGCGTCGCGCCGACCGGGGCCACCGCCTCCGCCATCTCAGCCGCGCATGCCGTGGGGATCGAGCAGGTGCGTGCGCGCCACGCCCTTGGCGAGGCGCGCACGCTTGTCGATTACGCCCGCGTTACCGCTCACGACACGCGCTCGGGCAAGCGGCTCTCCGCCCCGCGCCAGTCGATCAGCGCGCCGAGCCACGCCTCGACATAATCGGGCCGTCGGTTTTGGCGGTCGAGATAATAGGCGTGCTCCCACAGATCGAGGACAAGCAGCGCCGTGACGTTCGGCTCGATCTCGGGACAACCGGCGTCATGCGTTGCCGCAATTGCGAGCGTTCCAGACGGCTTGACGACGAGCCATGCCCAGCCCGATCCGAAGTGTCCGGTCGCGACCGCCGTGAACTGCCGATTGAACCCGTCAATGCCGCCAAGGTCACGGTCGAGCAGCGCGCGCAGCCGGCCAGACGGCGTCGCGGCGTGTGGCGTCATCGACAGCCACTGGATGTCATGGTTGAGGAGCTGACCGACCTGGTTGGCAAGCACGGTGTTGCCGTCGGCGTGGGCGCGGCGCAACAGATCGTGCGCGCCCAGCCCCTCGAGTGCGGTCCCGGCGACAAGCGCATTCGCCTTGTCGACATAGGCCTGGTGATGCTTGCCGTGATGGAACGCAAGCGTGCGTGCCGACACATGAGGCTCGAGTGCGTCCAGCGCGTAAGGCAAGGGCGGCAGGGAAAAGGGCATTGCTGGCTCCATCAGGTGGGGACGGGCATGGGCGCGGATCTGCGACGGACCTGCGCGTCGGCCGGGATGAGGCGGAGATAGGCGCGCTCGAATCCGATCGCAGTTGCAGGGCTGGCCGCGAACAAATGGGCAAGATCAGCCGCGTCCCAGCAGGCGAGTCTGACCGGCCCTGCAGCGACAAGTGTGGCGGCATAGGGGTGGTCGGCGACGAGTGCAGCTTCGCCGATGATCGAACCCGGATCGAGGCGGCCGCGCAGCCGCGTGCCGGCATAGACATCGACCCGCCCCGACGTCAGCACCATGACGGCGTGAGCCCGGTTGCCCTCGCGCGCGAGCACCTCGCCGAGGGCGGCATCGATCCAGCGCAGATCGCGCGCGAGCCGCCGGAACTCGCACAGGCTCATGTGCGGGAATGTTTCTGCTTTCAGCCGCGCAATTTCAGGGGCGAGATCGTCGGGCCGCCGTTCGCGGAGCAGGCGCGCGAGCGCCCAAGCGTTGATGAAGAGATAGACCGATCCCCACAGGATCGGCGGCCAGAGCGGCGTCGCCGCCGCAAAGAAATTGTAGCCGAGCCCGACAAGCCCCGAGGCGATGCCGACGCCCCGCAACCACGCCATGTCGCGCATCGCGAGCGACAGCGCGCCAAGTGCGAACGCAAAATGGCCGACGAGGTCGATGGCGTTCACGGGACAATCACCGTCTTTGGTGGCGCAATTCCTGCCTCCATCGCCGCATGAAGCGCGGCAACGTCGTCGAGGCCGATCGTCGCGACCTCCGACGCGGCATAGCGCCCCTCGGCCACACCGCGCAGGATAGCCTCGAGCGCGGGCGGATCGGGTCGGACCATGAGCATCGAGGCACGAATGCCCCGCGCGAAATCGGCATCAGACGGCGGCTCGGTGGTGCCGACCAGCACACCGCCTTCCACGAGCCAAGGCCGCAGAAGGGCGCGAGTCGAGCCCCCGACCAAGTCGACGACGGCATCGACAGGACCGACCTGCCCTTCGCGCATCGTCTCGGCGGTGACCAGGCGGTCGTAGCCGGCGCCGGCGGCATCCATGCCGCGGTCCCGCGCGACGAGCCCGATCAACGTGCGCGCACCATTTTCGCGAGCGAACTGCGCAAACCAGTGCCCCACGTTGCCGAGTGCGCCCGCAACCAGAACACGCGCTGCGCCCTGAACCGTTTGAGCAAGCGCCCGACCGGTGAGCGCCGGGGTGACGAGCCCGGCCGCCACCGAAGGTGCGACCGCGACGGGCCGCTCGGCGAGCAGCAAGGCAGGAACGGCGACATATTCGCAGGCTGCGCCCGAAGCGCGGTAATCGAGCATCGCGGCCACCGGCGTGCCCGGCGCCCACCCTTCGACGCTCTTGCCGCGCTTGACCACATTGCCCGCCAGGTCCCAGCCGGGAATGGACGGCAGTTCGCGTGGCATCAGGCTGGCGACGCGACCGGCACGGACGTTCAGGTCAAGTGGGTTGATGCCGCAACCGAGCACACGCACCAGCACCTCATGTTCGCCGAGCGGCGGCAGGCGGACCTGTTCGACGGCAAGAACGTGCGGCGGCCCATAGGCCCCGAACCGACACGCGCGCATGTGCAGAGATTGGACATCGATCGCAGGCTCGTCGCGCGCTGCGGTGGGGGCGGCAACGTCAGCCATGGCCAGCGCCCTCGATCGGCGGCAGCACGTCTGAAAACAGCAGACCGATGAGCTGCTGGCCGGCCGCTGTCGACCAGTCCTGCACCAGCTCGGCGATCAGCGTGTTGGTGGCGGTCAGCACCACGCCCGCCGCCGCCATCCGCCGCCGCGCCATCTCTTCGGACACGTCATAGGGCGAGCCGCTGGCGTCGAGCACACCCTGCACCCGATACCCATCGGCAACAGCGGAGATGGCGGGAAACACCAGGCAGACATCAGTCGTCACCGCCGCCATCACCAGATTGCGCTTGCCCGTGGCTTCGACTGCCGCCTTGAAATTCGCGTCGCGCCACGCGTCGGCAATGCCCTGGCGCTTGATGCGCACCGCATACTCGTCGGGGAGCAGCGCGGCGAGTTCGGTCGCGAGCGGCCCCTGTGTGTGATCCTCCTGGCTGGTCGTCAGAACGATCGGCATGTCGAGCACGCGCGCGGTCTTCGCGAGCGCAATTGCCATCCGGAGCGAATGCGCGCGGTCCATCGTCCGGATGAGGCCCATAGTGCCAACCTGATGATCGATCAGCAGCAGCGCGGTGTCCTTTGGTTCGAACGGCGTCGTTTCCATGAATTGGCATCCTTCAGCCCCGTTGGCGCCACGAACGGGTCCCGCCACCCTGGCCTTTGGGCAGCGGGACCCGACGGGCGGCGGAAGGGGGTGATCCGCGGCCCGGGGTGGGTTGCGCGGTCAATGGGGGGCGGACCGTGCGATGCTTTGAATGCCGCAATCTGGCCGGATCTGTCTTTCAGGCACGGATACCGTTTTTCAGTTTCTTGCTGTGCCCGGGCCAAGTGCCTTGTCTTGAGATTGAAGTATTGCAATAGTATCGCTCTACCGTCGCAATTGAGTGCGCGCCTTGGCCGGGCGACGCGCGGCTATCCCGCCTGCGACGAGCAGACGGAAGCATTTCATGACGAGCTTGGCCGATTCCTGCAGCCGCGCGCCTGACGTGTCACCACACGATCATGCCGCGCAAATCGGCTGGCAGGAGCCGCGGTCGTGAACGTCGACTACACGCACATCGACTGGTTTGAAACCGGCCAGGTCGCGCCGTTCGTGATGGCGCGCCAGATGCTCGGCCCGGCTTCGGGCGCAGCGATGTATCGCTGCGCGCAACCCGCTGGAGACATGTCCGACCCGCCAGCAGCAAGCCTGATCCTGGCCCGACTGCGCTCGTCTGCAGCGCCGGGTCTTTTCGACCTGGGGTCGGGCCGAAAATCGTTCACGCCGCTGGTGAACCACATCGCAATCACGATGCCGCATCAGGGCACGACCTATATCCTCGACAAAGCGCACGAGCTCGATGCCTTGGTTTTGCCCGTGGCCGAGATCGACCGCATCGAGCCCGACCGCAGCGGCGCCCCCATCGACTTCGACGGTCTCCACGCGAATTTTGTGCGCGACCAGATCGTCTCGACGCTGCTCGACATGGTCTGGGCGTCCTGTGATGGCGGTTGCGAGAACGAGCGGTTGCTGCAGGAGTCGCTGATCGCGTCGATCATGCATCGACTGCGCACACTGGCCGGGTCGCACGCGCGCAGTCCCGTGGCGTTGGACGCGCAGACGCTTGCTCGCATCGTCGACTGCATCGAAGCCGATCTCGCGGGCGACCACTCCCTGGTCGAACTCAGTGCATCTGTCGGCATGACCGCGTCCGCGTTCCACCGCGCGTTCCGCGAAACCACCGGCAGGACGCCGCACGCCTGGCTGCTCGAGCGCCGCGTGGAACGCGCCAAATGCCTGTTGAGGCAGACGGATGAAACTATTGCCAATGTCGCCTACGATGTCGGCTTCTCGAGCCAGGCGCATCTGACATCGACATTCACCAAGCGACTCGGCGTCAGTCCCGCGCGCTATCGGCGCGAGCAGCGGTCGTGAGCGTTTTGATCAGCGATGCCCTGCTGTCGCCACCTTTGCGACTGGCATACTACGCATCCGACCGGTTCAGCGCGGAGCTGATCTCACCGGGAGCGTCGGTGTGGGAATATGATGATGTCTGTCCGTGCGATGTCGCTCTCTTTGCAACTGCGCCCTTCTCATCGCGCTTCGCCGCCGACTTTTCGCCGATACGTAGTTGTTCATCGCCTGGACGGACGATCAACTTCCATCTCGCCGGCACCTCCATAAAGGAGCGCGAGGTCACGCTTACCGGCCGCCATCTCGTTGTGGGTTTCCAGTCGGGCATCGGAACGCACGCGGGGGTCGGCAACGCAGCGCCGCTCCAATTCCATCGTGATGCGCGCGCGCAGATGCTGGTCGATGAAGTGTGTCGGACATTGTTATCGGAAACGAGTGCGCTTCCCGGCGAAGCTTTGCTGATTGACGGTCTGTTGACCGCGTTGCAGGGGCTGATCCTGTCGGCAGCAGCTCCCTCTCGGCTTGCCGCGAAACGCGCGTGTCTGTCAGATGCCGAGGCCGCGCTTGTGGCCGATCACATCGAAGCATCGTTGGACGATGGCCACTCGCTGGCGAGCTTGGCAACGCTTGTCGGCCGCGAACCGATCAGCTTCACCCGGGCATTTCTTGATCGCTTCCGCCAAACGCCGCATCAATATCTGATCGACCGGCGCATTCAGCGTGCGCGCGAATTGCTTGAGGGGAGTTCGCAGACGATCGCGGACATTGCCTATGGCGTAGGCTTCTCCAGCCAGGCGCACCTGACATCGACCTTCACGAAGCGGCTTGGCGTCAGCCCGGCGCGCTATCGCCGGGAATGCAAACTTTAAGGCAAGCGTCCGAGACAATGGCCACCATTGGCAGAATTGCGAAATTCTGTTCGGTTGGTTGAAAGACAGCGAGACCGTCCGCTGTCAGCGTGATCGCGACGTTCCATCGCAAGGCCCCCGACATGATCAACACTGGCATCGAAGAGCGCATCGCGCGACTGGAGGCCGAGGCGGCCGTTCGCCAGACAATTGCCAGCTTTTCCGATGCGGTCGGGCGCGATGACCGGCCCGCGTTCCACGCGCTGTGGACCGAGAACTGCGTGTGGGAAATCGGCGAGCCCTATCTACTCGTCGGGCGCGGCATCGGCGAGATCGCGCCGATGCTCGACCGGCTGATGGTGGGCTGGGAATTCTTCGTGCAGCTGACGCATTCCAGCGCCGTCGACATCGCCGATGATCTCGAGCATGCGACGGCGCGATCCGAAATCCGCGAATTCGCGCGCCAGACCGACCAGTCGCGCAGCTACGACAATTTCGCGATCTACGACGACGCGCTGGTAAAGGTCGACGGCCACTGGCGCTTCGCGCGGCGCAGCTACCACTATATCTGGGTCGACGACACGCGGATCACTGGCCACGGCTACAAGCTGCCGCCGAACCTGGGACGACCGTTGGCCCTGCAGAGGCGGCTCGACTGATCCTATTGACGGATGCGCCACTTCGTCCCGGTCGCGACCATCTCGGCCACGGGTCCTGCGAAGAACGTCCATGCATCCTCGTCGTCGACCGGCGGGCGCAGCTTTCCGAGCGCCCGCCGTTCTCTCAGCCCGGCCTCGGAAGCCCGCCGCGCTAATTCAGCGGCGTCGATCTTCAGCGAGTTGGAAGCCTGCGCGATCGCCTTGACGATGCCAGGTGCGAGGAAACGGTCTTCTTGCGTAAATGCGATCCCTCGCGGCGAGGGCTCACCGTCAATGGTCCCCGCATTGTTAACGCCCTGCGCGTCGAGCCACGCGACGCGAAG
Organism: Sandaracinobacteroides saxicola; assembly: GCF_014117445.1. Taxonomy (NCBI): domain Bacteria; kingdom Pseudomonadati; phylum Pseudomonadota; class Alphaproteobacteria; order Sphingomonadales; family Sphingosinicellaceae; genus Sandaracinobacteroides; species Sandaracinobacteroides saxicola. Next base: position 1,838,455 of record NZ_CP059851.1, read on the forward strand.
GTACGAGTCGAGGGCAGCCGGGTAGTCGCCAATCTTTTTGAACGCCTCGGCCTGCTCAAGCCTGGTATTACGATAAAGGCCTAGAGACCGGGTCCGAATAAATTCGACTTGCTCGTCAGTCAGGCGATCGGGATCGGTTGCCAGCGATGCGGTGCGGCGAGCTCTCCAATCTTTGACCGGAGAGTCGACCGGCAGCAGCACGAAGAAGCGGATCGATACGCCGTCCGCGCCGACAACTATGTCGTAGAGTTCGGCCCCGTGCACATGACCGGCGTCGATTACCGGCCCCACAAGCTCCGCCGCGACTTCCCTCGGCAGATATCCGATGTGCAATTCTTCCTGACGGACGCCGCGCAGCAACCGGCGGCAGCTGGCATAACCCAGCACTTTCACCGCGTTGGGGTCGTGTGGGTTGCCGCGTTCGCGCTCTAGCCTGACGCCATAATGTTCACCCTGCCTCTCGGCCAGACGAACTGCTTCGACAAACCTGCGAACCTCATTGGCACGGAAAGAAGTTCCTGCAACGGCTAGCAGCGGCGTCGTCTGCACCCATTTGCCGAGAGGTCGCATCCGACCGGTGCCGACACTCGTTTCCATCTCCGACACGTTCGGACGATCGATGCTTAGTCGTCAAGGTAGTCTTTGCGGGGAGCTATGCGTCTTCGCAGGAATCTGAAAACCGCCTTCCGCGACTGAAAGACCGTAGCCTCGAAGCGGCGCATGACTTGCTCAGATGACGAGGTGTGCCGATGGCTAATGATGCGAACCAAGTGATGATCATCGGCGCAGGCCCCGTCGGCATGACGATGGCGGCGCACCTCGCGCGCTTCGGTGTTGGGGTCAGGATCGTCGACAAGCGCGCCGGGCCCGTGGAACATAGCCATGCGAGCGTCGTCCACACCCGCACCCGAGAGATGTTCGACGCGATGGGCATTGCGGAGGACTTCAACGCGCAAGGGCATCGCTTCGAGGAGCTTAGCTTTCATGCGCTGGGGCGGCACCTTGCGACTGTCCGCCTGTTCGGCGTCGACGGCGATCAGGACCGAGGACCGCTCGACATCGGCCAGGACAAGACCGAGCGCATCCTCATCGCGCATCTCGCTGCGCTCGGCGTTGTTGTCGAGCGGCCCGTCGAAGCTGTCGCCGTCGAGCAGGACGCCGGCAGCTGCCGCGTCACGCTGAGACACCCTGACGGTCGCGAGGAGATTGCCGAGGCGGCCTATGTGTGCGGCTGCGAAGGCTCGAACAGTATCGTCCGCAAGACGGCTGACATCCCTTTCGAGGGCGAGCGCTACACGGGTTTCGAGTTCGTCCAGACCGATGCGCGGGTGCATGCCTCGCTCGTGCCGGGTCGCGGTTACGTCTTTATCAACCACGACCGCTTCCTCGGCCTGTTTCCATTCGACGGAAAGGGCCTCTACCGCGTGCTGTGCGCCCGGCCCGACCAGGATGCGACCGACACTTCGGATCCGACGCTGCTTGAAATGGAAAATATCGTCCGTGACGTCGTCGATCCGCAAGCGACGCTATCGGACCCGCTCTGGCTCAACCGTTTCCGCACTCAGCACCGTGTTGCGGGTGCCTTCCGCGCCGGCGCACGGATGTTCATCGCCGGCGATGCCGGTCACGTCCATGTCCCTGTAGCGGGCCAAGGCATGAACACGGGCATGCAGGACGCGTTCAACCTGTCCTGGAAGCTTGCGTCGGTTATTCGGGGCTGGGCGCCAGCGTCGCTCCTCGACAGCTACGATGCCGAGCGCCAGCCCAAGGCGGAACGCCTTATTAACTTCACCGACGGCGGCTTCCGTCGTCTCGTGACCCCAAACGCGGCGACAGAGGCGGCAATTCGGCTGCTTGGCGCCTCGTTTCTCAACACAACGCGGGTTCAAGATAGACTGCGTGCGGCGGTGGAGGAAGTCGACCTCCATTACCGCGGCGGTGCGCTTGCCGAATCATACGACGGCTCAGGAGGTGTGCTGGGCGGTGACCGTGTCCCCGATGCGCAGGTCGTGCGCGGGCCTGGTCGTCGCGCGTCGCGCATCCAGCAGCTGTTCCGGGGCACTCACTGGACTGCGCTGTTCCTTGCGGGCAAGCGCGGCGATGCGCACGACCTGATCGACATCGCCGATGAGCTGGTCGGCATATACGGCGAACGAATCAAGGCGTTCGTCATCACGCCAACGCTGTGCTTCGGAAACGGAGACGCCGCCCTCGTCGAACTTGTCCATGACGTCGACGACGAAGCGCATCATGCCTTTGGAGTCTCTGACCCTACGCTGATCCTCGTTCGCCCCGACTGGTATGTCGGCCTGCGCTGCAGCGCGCACAATGCCTCAGCGATCGAGAACTACCTCGCCAAGGTGCTCATTGCGACACCGAGCGCGGTCGCGGCCTGATATGCGCCTCAACGCCGCCCAGACCGCACTGCTGCTCATCGACCTGCAGCCCGGCTCAATTGCCATGCTCGAGGCCGAAGTCGCGAGCGATTTGGAGACCAGCGTCGACGCGTTGCGGCGCGTTGCCGACATACACGCGGTGCCGATCATCGCCACAGCGGGCAAGCGGCCCGAGGGCTCGCATCTGATCGCGGCACTGGACGATCTTGCCCGGATCGACCGCATGACCGCCGACGCCTTCGACGATGGCGAGTTGGCCAATGCGGTGTTTGCTTTGGGTCGGAAGACGCTGATCACCGCCGGGGTTGCAACCGACATTGGCGTGGCGTTTGCGGTCGAAAGCGCGATCGGCCTCGGGCTGGACGTCGTCGTCCCGCTCGACGCATGCGCAACGACGACCCCGATCGCCGCAGGTGCCGCGCAGGCCCGACTGGTCCAGCTGGGCGCTCGAATCGCAACTGTCCAAGCGGTCGCCGCCGGGCTGATGCGCCGCTTCGACGGACCGACTGCCGCGGCGACCGCGCCGATTATCGCAGCGCTTGCCGAGGCGGCGAATGGGCGAAGGCCCTCGACCCGATGAGCGACACGCCCGCGCCTGAGACGGCACCCGCCACATCTACCGACGCCCCGCGTGTCCCGACCAGCAAGCGCGCGATCCCGCTCATCATTCTTGCGGGCGTCGCGCTGGGCGGCGGTGGCTGGTGGTATTCGGGGCGTGACCTCGTCTCAACTGACGATGCGTTCGTCGAGGCCCATGTCAGCGAGATAAGGGCCGAGGTGGCTGGCAGGATCACCGCGATGCGCGTGCGTGACAATCAGGTCGTCGCAATGGGCACGCCGATGTTCGATATTGACCCGGCGACCTACCAGATCCGCGTCGACCGCGCCGAAGCAACGCTGGGGCAGACGCAGGCGCAGATCGGCACCGCCCAGCTCACCGTCGATCAGACGCGCGTCCAGTCTCCCGCCGCGTTCGAAAGCGCGCAGGCGCAGGTGTCATCGGCCGTCGCGACGCTCGCCCGCGCCCGTGCTGATCTCGCACGGCTTCGCGCGATCGACCCGAAAGTTACGACGCAGCAGGCGATCGATCTCGCGCTTTCCAATGAGCGTTCGGCGGCAGCGGCACTCGCCGACGCGAGGGCGCGTGCCGCGTCGGCGGGCACGGTAGGCACGCAGATCGCAGTTGCGTCGAACCGTGTCGGAGAACTTCGCGCGACGATGGCGGTGCAGCGCGCCGACCTCGCCTCGGCGCAAGTCGACCTCCAGCGAACGCGGGTCGTCGCACCCGTAAGCGGCCGGGTCGCCCGCCGCTCGGCTGAGGTCGGGAGCTACGCGCAGCCTGGACAGCTCCTCGCGCTCGTCGTGCAGAACGATCCCTGGATCGTCGCCAATCTGAAGGAGACGCAGCTCGCGCGCGTGCGCATCGGTGACCGGGTTGACATCACGGTCGACGCCTATGGCGGCCTGAAGCTGAGAGGTGTGGTAGACTCAATCCAGGCCGGGTCTGGCTCACGCTTTTCGGCATTTCCGGCTGAGAACGCTACCGGCAACTTCGTCAAGGTCGTCCAGCGGGTGCCGGTCAAGATCCGTATCACCTCGGGCCTCAACCCCAAGCTGCCGTTGGGCCCGGGGATGTCGGTCGTGTCCACGATCCGGGTTTCAAACTGATGGCGAGTGCGGTCGCCAGCGTGGAGCCGACCGCCGTCCCGACCGCGATCAGCGAGCGTCGGCGCATCGTAATAGCACTGACCGTGACGATCGCCGCCTTCATGGAGGTGCTCGACGCTACCATCATCAACGTCGCGTTGCGGCACATAGCCGGAAGCTTGGGTGCGGGCAGCGATGAGAGCACGTGGGTTCTGACCGCATATCTGGTCTCGAACGGCATCGTGCTGCCTTTGGCAGGCTGGCTGTCGGGGCTGATCGGGCGCAAGCGGTTCTTCATAGGTTCGGTGCTTGCGTTCTGCGCGCTGTCGCTCGCCTGCGGGCTTGCCACTTCGCTACCGATGCTGGTCGTCTTCCGGCTGGTGCAGGGGATTGCAGGAGGCGGGTTGCAGCCTTCGCAGCAAGCGATCCTGGTAGATACCTTCCCGCCCGAACGACGAGCTTTCGCGTTTACGCTTGCAGGAATTGCCACGATCATCGCGCCAATTCTCGGCCCAGCGCTTGGCGGGGTGATTACAGACAATATGAGCTGGCGCTGGGTATTCCTTATCAACGTGCCGGTAGGCGTTGGGGCTGCTTACCTGCTGTATCGTCTGCTTCCTGACAAACCTCCGACGCGCGATCCTGAGGCCCGTCGGATCGATATGATAGGGCTAGGTCTGGCGATCGTCGCCTTCGGGTGCCTTCAAGTCGTTCTCGACAAAGGCCAGCAAGAAGATTGGTTCACCAGCCCGTTCATCTTGTTCTTCGCCGGTCTTTCGATCTCGGCATTCATGGTTGGGATTTGGTGGCTCTTGGGCCAGCGCCGCCCGATTATCGACCTGTTCCTGTTTCGGGACCGCAATTTTGCGATTGGTTGCGTGCTCAACTTTGCGATGGGCGTGACAATCTTTGCCGGCGCGGTGCTGCTCCCGGCAATGCTTCAGCGCGATTTCAACTACACTGCGACCTGGTCGGGTTTCGTGCTCGCGCCGGCCGCGATCATGATCCTTATGCTGATGCCAGCCACTCGTACGCTCATGAGCGCGTTAAGCCCGCGGATTCTGATCCCCTTTGGCTTCGCGTTGACCGGCGCGGGGATGTACCTGTCCAGCTTCATCGACCCCAATCAGTCCTTCACCATGTTCGTTCTGTTCCGCTGCGCGCAGGCGTTGGGCGTGCTGTTCCTGATGGTGCCAATTTCGACGATCACATTCGCCGACATCCGTCCCAGAGACAGCGATAACGCGGCTTCGTTGGTCGCGTTGTCGCGCAATCTCGGCGGGTCGGTCGGGATCAGCCTGGTTACTGCCTATGCCGACCGGCTTTCGCAGGCGCACCAATCGGCGCTGGCGGCGCACCTCGCGCCCGGCAGCTTCGGATACGAGGCGCTGCGCGAGCTTTATGGACGGACGATGACTAGCGATACGGTCTCAGCCAAACTTTACGCGGAGCTGCTGCGTCAATCGTCGATCCTCGCCTACCTCACAATTTACCAATGGCTCGCGGTGCTGCTGCTGATGTGCCTTCCTCTGGCACTCGCCTTGCGAAAACCGCGAAATATTGGTGCGATATCAGGAGCACGACATTGATCCCCTGGCGCACGCAATCCAATGAAGGCCTGCGCGCCGTCATCGGAATAACATCGCCCCTGTTTCTAGCGGGTTGCATGGTCGGGCCGGACTATGCCGCGCTCCCCCCGCCTGCTCCCCCCGCCTTTGTCGGGGAGCCGTCCAGGCCATCACCGCTGGCCGAAGCTGAAGTGCCAGCCGAATGGTGGCGCACGCTTGGCGACGCGATGCTGGACGAACTGGTCGAAGAGGCGCTTGCGGCAAATCTCGACATCGCGACCGCGCTGGCACGGATCGACGAGGCACGCGCTAGCCGCACCGCCGTTGCGGCGGGGTTGCTGCCTCAAATCACCGGCTCGGGGAGCGTGGGTGAGAGCAGCGTCAGCCGGAATACCCCGAACGGTGCATTTCTGCCGCAACGGACCAATCCGAGCTTCAATCTCGGGGCCAATGTTGCCTGGGAGACCGACCTGTTTGGGGGCCTGCGCCGCTCGGTCGAAGCGGCCGATGCGCGGATCGGCGGAGCCCAAGCATCCGCGGACGCCGTTCGGCTCGCCACCGCCAGCGAGGTGGCCCGGCAGTATGTCGCCCTACGCGGGATCCAGACGCGGCTTGCAGTCGCGGACGACAACATTGCCGCCGCCCGTGCGTTACGCGATGTGGCGCGCGAAAAGCGGATCGGCGGGATCGGCACCGCGCTCGACGAAACCCGCGCCGCTGCGCAGCTCGAACTGGCACGCGCCGCGGCGCCGCCCTTGCGGACGGCCGCGCGCACGCTGATGCATGGGCTGGCGGTGCTCACCGCGCAGCCGCCGACGGCACTGATGGCACGGCTTGAGACCGCCATACCAATTCCGCAGCCTCCGCTGGTCGTCGCGGCGGGGTTGCCGGCATCGGTACTGCTGCGTCGGCCCGACATGCGGGTCGCCGAACGCACCTATGCCGCTGCGGTCGCCAACATCGGGGTCGCCAAAGTCGAGGCGCTGCCCCGCCTGACGCTCACTGGAAGTGGTGGCGGTTCGAGCACGGCACTCAGCAATTTGCTCGCCGCACCCAGCCTTGTCTGGCAGGCGCTCGGCACGCTGGCGGGGCCGATCTTTGATGGTGGCCGTGCCAAAAGTAATATTGTGGCGGCGCGCGCCCGCGCAGAGCAGGCACGGCTCACCTATCAGCAGACCGCATTGGTTGCGTTGCGCGAGGTCGAGGACGCGCTGGTCGCGCTGCAAAACGATCGCGCGCTGCTCGAAACTCTGACCGCACAGGCCGAACAGACCTCGGAGGCGGTGCGCCTGACACGGATCGCCTATCGCGGCGGCATCGCCGATTTCACGACCGTCCTTGATGCCGAGCGCACCGACGCTCAGGCCAAGGATCAATTGGCGAATGCGAAAGCGGTCGCGGCCAGCGATCTCATCGCGTTGTACCGTGTGTTGGGGGGCGGAGCTCCGATGGGCGGCGTCAATTCCGATCCCGCCAGTCGCAGGGCCAACGCATTCATCAAGCCATTGTCTGAGAATAGCGTCACTCCGCGGCAGTCCGTTCAGCATGAAGCTAATCGCGAGTGACCTGATGCCTTTCGATATCCGCCAACTTCGTCATGCGATTGCGGCGGCTGATCATGGCAGCTTCTACCGAGCCGCGCGGGCGCTTGACGTCGAGCAGTCCACGCTCAGCCGCTCGGTTCAAAAACTGGAGCGGATTGTCGGTACCGCGATTTTTGAACGATCGAGAGCCGGCGTTTCTATGACGACAGCCGGGAAAGCTTTCATCCGGGGTGCACGACCGATGGTAGCCACTGCGGACAATTTAATGACAATTATGCGCGCTGTCGGACAAGGACGTGCCGGCGTATTGATCTTTGGACACAATAGCTCTGTTTCTGCTGGCAACTTGCGGGCAACAATAATGAACTGGCGCGATACCTATCCCGACGTGGAGATTGAATGCGTAGAAGCTGATCGCGGTGCGTTACTCGCAGGGCTTGATAGCGGTGAGATTGATATTGCTTTCCTGTTGGGGGAAATAAGGCATGCGGATCTCCGCATTTTGCCTCTGTGGAGCGAACGCATTTTTTTAGCTCTATCGACGATAAACCCGCTCGCAAAATCTGAGATTATTCATTGGACTGACCTCCGCTGCCAGCGGGTATTGCTGCCAGTTGCAGACCCTGGAGCCGAGTTGCGAGACATGCTTTTAGGACGGTTGGGCGCTTTGGGCCGTCAGCCGGAGATCCATATGCGTCGGTCGAGCCGGGAGACTTTGTTGAGCACCTTGGGCGGAGGCTTGGACGTCACCATTGTTTGTGAAGGTTCGATTGGCGCGCGTTACCCCGAGGTAGTCTATCGACCAATACATGGTGAGCAAGGGCAAGCTCTCGCGGGTTACTCGGCATACTGGCGAGATGAGCGAGACAACGCGGCCTTGCAGCGTTTCCTTGTATTCGTTGGCCAGCGATATGCGCTTTCGTTCGATCTTCCGAAATTAGGCAAACAGCTGAAATCAGGAGGTTTGTGAAATGACGCAAAGCAAGCACCTCTTTGTTTGGATCACGTTATTCTGTATCGGCTTCATGGCCGGATTCCTGCTTCGGCCGTTTATCGCGCCTAGCCGAGTTCCAGCCGTTGTTGCAGCAGGGTCTGCGATCGCGGATGACGGCGAAGCGCGAGGAGTCCAATACTTCGCCGCTAATCTCGCCGAAGCCCGTCGGGTCACCGCAGGTTGCGGAGCCGGGTCGCTGCGTGGAGCCGAATGCGCAAATGCTGAACAGGCGATTGTTGAAGCGGAAAGCAGGGACCGCTTCAAGCGCTTCAGGGAAAAGTGACATACATCAGGATGTCAGCTACCCTTTGGACGATGGCGGCGAAAACCGCGATCAGTGGCCATGAAACGCTCGATCATCGGCGCAACCAACTTCTCCGGTGCGCAAGGCGGTCCACCTGTCTCCGCCGCCAACGCCGCAGCATATGCCATGAGGTCGCGGTGAACGGAGGCAGGCAGCTCAATGGTCAATTTCGCAGGGCGATCGTCCGCTAGCGGGCCCAGTTTGAGCTTGGTCATCGCCTGCTCCCCATCGGTTCAAGGATAAGGTCACGGGTCAGAATGACCCGAAGTGGATAGCCGGGTCGGATCGTGAGGGTCGGCTGCACGTTCAACTCCCGATCGACGATCTGCTGGCCACTTTGATTGATCGTCTGCTGGCTGCCCTGGCGCAGCGCCCGGACAAGATCGCCCTCGTCGTCAGCACCGAGTTCGACTCCTATCCCAAGCAGTGTCGAAATCGCGGCGGCCCGCAGCAGATTGCCCCAATGCTGATCGACCCGGTCCTGCAGCCCCGCGAACCCGGCGGCGTCGGCGCCAGGCTGGCGCTCGAGAATGATCGAGCGGCCATCGGGCAGTATCAGGCGGTCCCAGGCGAGCAGGACGCGGGACTGGCCTGCGGCGATCTCGCTGTCATATTCGCCGATCAGCCGCGCGCCCTGCGGGATCAGCAGGATACGCCCCGTCGGGCTGTCGTAGACGTTCTGCGTCACTTGCGCGGTGATCTGTCCGGGCAGGTCGGAGCGGATGCCGGTGATGAGCGCGGCGGGAATGATGCTGCCCGCCTGCACGACGTTCGGCGAGGCGGGCGCAACCAGACGTTCGGCGCTGACCGTGCGCTGGTTCGACGCCTGGGTTAGGAAGCCACGTTTCGAAGCCTGATCGTTTACCGCCGCAGCCGCCTGCTGAGACTGCGGTGCCTCCTGGTCGGCCAGCACGAGGGATGACGCCGAAGTGGTCGCGCCGCCACCAGCGTTGCCGCCCAGAAAAACGCCGCTCATCCTTGCAGCGTCCCCTTCTTGCTGGGCGCGCTGCCGCGCTGCTTCGGCGGCCTGCGCGTGCGGATCGGGCTGACCGGGCTGCGCACCAATCGGCGGCAACGGCACAGCTTCCCCGCGTTGCTGCGCCGATACGATGGGCCCGCCGAGATCGCCGGGGAGCGGCGGACCGAGCTTGGGCACATTGGCATAGTCCTGAGGACCGGATGTGATCGCCTCGGACGTCGATCGACTTTCGGTGTTGTAGAGTTCCTGTGCAGGCTTTTCATCCGCAGGAGCGAGCGCGTAAATCAGCGAACCGGCGATGCCGAGGGCGGCTACGCCCCCGACCACGGCGAGCGCCTTGCGCGACAGGCGCATGACGCGGGGCGGGTCTCCGCGAAGCTGGAACGCTCGGGCGTCGGCGACAGCCGACTGCGGCGCTGCTGGTTCGAGTGGCACGTCAGCATCATCGTCGCGCTCGCTCATCGCCGCCGCTCCCGGCTGTCGTCACGCAAAATGCGGACGCGCTGTTTGCTACGCCGGTCACCCAAGCTCAGTTCGGCTGCGGCGAACAGGCGGTCGACGACCATGTAGCGGCCCCGGACGCGGTAGTTGACGAGCTCTGCATCGCCGGCGGGGCCGGTCACGAACAGTGGCGGCATCTCGCCCTGAGCAATACCGACCGGAAACTCGATGAACACCTGCCGCCCGTCATCGAAAGCGCGCGCCGGACGCCACGATGCACGGTCGCCTTCAATAAGGTAGCGGAAGTTGAGCGCAGCCGGATCGATCCCGGTCGCGACCGGTGCAGCGGACTGCGCCGCGGCATGGGCGGATCGCAGCGCGATGAGCTGGTCTTGCGGATAGGTCCATGAAACCGACGCCATGTAAGTCGCAGGCGTTGCGCGAAGCTCCAGATGATAGGAGCGGCGGTCGGTGTTGATGACAAGGTTGGTGGAAAGGTCGGGCCGGGTCGGCTTGACGAGGATATGCACCCGTGTAGCCGGCCCGCTGCCGCTGATCGTGTCGCCAATGATCCAGCGCACGGTGTCACCGGCTGCCACTGGACCCGGCCCGACGAGCTGTTCGCCTTCCTGCAAGGCAATGTCCGTCACCTGGCCGGGTGCGGCATAGACCTGATAGAGCGCACCCTCGGTCCATGGGTATTGCTGGATCGCGTTGATGAAGCCAGCGCGTACCGGCTGCACGCGGGCGGCGGCGTTCGCCGCGCCGACGCGCTGGCGGGGATCGAACGGTTCTGCGGCAAGGGGCCTATCGGTCACCGGTCTCAGCTGGCCGGGCAGCGGGAGAGGCTCGGGGATCGCCACCACCTCGACCTGGCGCACCGGTTCGGGCGCGGGTGTCGCGGCGATCTCCACCGGTGGCTCGTCATAGGTGTTTACGGCAGGACTCGCCGACGTGGTGGCGCAGCCGGCGAGCGTTACAGCGGAGGCGAGCAACGCTGCGGATCCAGCGCGGCGGAACGGAGTGGCGGTCATTGGGACAGCTCCTTCGACCAGTTGAGGGCATTGACGAAGACCCCGAGCGGGTTCTTGCGCAGGGCGTCGGGGGTACGCGGCGGCCGGACCACGACCGTCAGGATCGCCGACCAGCGTTCGGTGGCGGTGAGACTGCCGTCCTGATAGCGGCGCTCGGTCCAGGCGACGCGGAAGCTGTCGGGCGATGCACGGATGACGCTCGACACGTCCACCGCCACCTGCACCCGGCCGACATTGGCAAAGGGGTCGTTGGCGCGCGCATAGTCGTTAAGCGCAAGTGCACCTTTGTCGGTGGTGAAGTCGTAGGCGCGCAGCCAGTTCTGACGGACGATGACCGGATCGGTTGGGATGCTGCGCACCTGCTCGATAAAGCGCGCCAGATGGAACGCAACTTGCGGGTCGGTCGGGCGATAGCCGGCTTCGGCAGGCGCAACGGCCTGCGCTTCGCCGAACCGGTCGACCTGCACTACCCAAGGCACGATGTGCCCGCGCGCCGACTGCCAGACCAGACCTCCGGCGAGCCCGCCCGAGAGGGCCAAGGTGCTAAAGAAGGCAAGCCGCCAGTTTCGCGCCTGCACGCGGGCGGAACCGATCCGGTCATCCCACACCTGCGCGGCACGCTGATATGGGGTCACCGCCTCGGGCGTCTGACTGTAGCGGATGGAGGGTCGTCGAAACATGGGATCAGTCCTTCTGAGTGATGTCGACCGCAGCACCGCTGCCGCCGCCATCGCCCGAGCGCAGGGTGTGGGCAGCGATGGTTGCGCCGTGGGTCATGGCCTGACGGTTCTTCATCGCGGCGGCCCAGGCGGGAGGCGCACCGGAAGAACTGGGCGGCCCATTGGGTGACGAAGGCGGCGTCGGGTTCCCGCCGGACACGGTGCCGCCGCTGGCGGTTGCTGCGGCGCGGCCGCCTGAGCGATAGCTGTCCTTCAGCGAAGCGGCGGCCTTGCGTAGCGGCGACATGGCGGCACCGACCGCAGCCTTGCCGACCGCAGCGGCCCCGCCTGCAATCGCAGCCCCGCCCGTCTTCCCGGCCGAACCGAGTGCATAGGCGCTGCTGGCAGCGCCGGAGGCGAAGGCGCTGCCACGCGCCGTACCGGCAATCGCACCGGCGGCCGCGCCCGCGCCGAGGGTCGCTGCCGCAGCGCCGCCGGCCACCACTCCGCCTGCCATAAGCGCGGTGCCTGCCACTGCTCCTGCGCCGAGCGCGGGTCCGCCCGAGACAATGCCGTTTGCGATCCCGGGGCCGAAGATGGAAAGCCCGAGCAAGGTGAGGGCCGCGAGCGCGATCGCCATGACCTGCTCGAGATTGGGCTCGGCACCCATCGATCCGCTGGTGAACTGGCTGAACAAGGTGGTGCCGATGCCGGTGATGACCGCGAGCACCAGCACCTTGATGCCGCTCGAGACGACATGGCCGAGCACGCGTTCGGCCATGAATGCGGTCTTGTTGAAGAAGGTGAAGGGCAGCAGGACGAACCCTGCCAGCGTGACGAGCTTGAATTCGATCAAGGTGACGAACACTTGGATCGCAATGATGAAGAAGGCGAGAACGACGATCACCCACGCCAGAAGCAGCAGCAGGATCTGCACGAAGTTGGTGAACAGCCCGACCGGTCCGAGCAGGTCTTCGGTTGCGGCGAGCAGCGGATCGGCGGCGTCGAGGCCGGTCGCAGCGATCGCACCGGGTTTCATGAAATCGGCGAGCGACAGACTACCGCCGCTGGCCTGAAGGCCGAGCCCCGCGAAACTCTCGAACACGATCGTGGCGAGGGTGCCGAAATTGCCGATGATGAAGGCGAAGGTGCCGATGAACAGCGTCTTTTTGACGAGGCGCTGCATTACGTCTTCGTCGGCACCCCAAGCCCAGAACAGCCCGGCAAGCGTCAAGTCGATGGCGATCAGTGTGGTCGACAGAAAGGCGACCTCGCCGCCGAGCAGGCCGAACCCGCTATCGATGTAGCCGGTAAAGACGCCAAGGAAGGTGTCGATCACGCCGGTGTCGTTCATCGCTCGTCGTCCGTTCCAAAGAAGTGGCGGCGCTTGGCTTCCCATGCCGCATCACAACTGCTGTCGGGCAAGGTGACGGTCCGGCAGCGGCGGAGATCGGCTGCTGGTGCGGCGGCGGTCAGCGCGCCCTTGGTCTGAACGGTGGCAGGCTCAGGCGTTGGCCGGGACGCGGACACAACCCCGACCGTCACCATCATCCCGGCCAACGCCGCGACGCCCGCGATCTTTGCGTTTCGTGACATCGGGCGTCCCAGGTCAGTTGCGGTCACGGAAGCGGCGGAACCGCTCGCGACTCTCGGCTTCGATCGCCGCAGTTCGCGCCGACTCCAGTGCGTCGGCACGCCCTTGCGCGGCAACCAATGCGGCGAGGTCGGCCAATTGCTGCGATTGCAGCGCGAGTAGCTGGTTGCCCGCCTGCGCGGCCTGGAGCGCGCCGGTCGCGGACTGGCTCGACGAGACCAGCCGGTCCATCGCCGTCCGAGCACCGTCGATGTTGCCGACCACGCCTGCTTGAACCCGCAGCGCATCCTCGAACGCACCGACACTGTCCTGCCAGCGGGCATTGGCGTTGGCGACCATCTCGGCGTGGGTGCCGCTCAATGCAGCGCCGCGATAGCGGCCCTGGAACACCTGCTGGACGTCCTGCACGTCATAGGCGATGCGCTGCGCCTCGCCCAGAAGCTGCTGGGTGCGCTGGACCTGTTGCTGCAATTGCTGGAGCGAGCTGAACGGCAACGATGCGAGATTGCGGCCCTCGTTGATCAGGCTTGTCGCCTGCTGCTGGATCTGCGTGATCTGGTTGTTGATCTGCTGAAGCGCGCGCGCCGCCTGCAGCACGTTCTGCGCGTAATTGGTCGGATCCTTGACGATCATCTGCGCGGACGCAGGCGTGGTCGTGACGGTCACGAGCAAGGCGCTCGGGGTCGCAAGGACGCCGGCAAGGAATGCGCGGCGCAAAAAGGGTGTATTCATCATTCTATCTCCATCGAAAAATGTTGGCTCGCGGCTTCCCGGTCGCGGGCGGAGGGTTGAGGGTCGGTTTCGGGAAGAAGTTCGATCGCCCAGGCGAGGCCGCGATGGCGCAGCCATTCTGCGGCGAAGCGCTTGGCGCCATGAGCCGCGACGATTTCGGCGATGCGGAGCTGGTCGGTCTTTGACGACGCGGCGGTAAAGGCGAGCGCGACCTCGCCCAGCCCCAGCTCGAACAGCCGGTTGCCGCGCCGCGACTGGCAGTAATAGTCGCGCTTCGGCGTCGCCCTGCTGAGGATTTCGATCTGGCGGGCGTTAAGTCCGAACCGCTCGTAGATGGCGGCGATCTGCGGCTCGGCGGCGCGCTCATTGGGCAGGAAAATGCGCGTCGGGCAGCTCTCGATGATGGCCGGGGCGATGGCGCTCGTCTCGATGTCGGCGAGGCTCTGCGTGGCGAACACGACGCTGGCGTTCTTCTTTCTGAGCGTCTTCAGCCATTCCCGCAGTTGTGCGGCGAAGTCCGGGCTGTCGAGTACAAGCCAGCCCTCGTCGATGATGATGAGGGTCGGCGAGCCATTGAGGCGGCCCTCGATCCGATGGAACAGGTAGGACAGGACTGCGGCAGCGGAGCCAGCACCGACCAAGCCCTCGGTCTCGAACGCCTGCACCGAGGCCTCGCCGAGCAGTTCGACCTCGGCGTCGAGCAGCCGGCCCCAAGGTCCGCCGATGCAATAGGACGCGAGCGCTTGCTTGAGCTGCTGGTTTTGCAACAGCACGGCGAGCCCGGTCAGCGTGCGCTCCGACACTGGTGCGGACGCCAGCGAGCCAAGCGCCGACCACAGATGCTCTTTCGCTTGTGGGTCGACCGCAGCGCCCTCGGACGTGAGGATTGCCGCCAGCCATTCGGCCGCCCAGGCGCGTTCTGCCGGAGCGTCGATACGGGCGAGCGGCTGGAGTTGCACGCCGTCGCCCGCTTCGTCGGCAAGCATCCCGCCGAGATCCTGCCAGTCGCCGCCCATGCCGATCGCGGCGGCGCGAATGCTGCCGCCGAAGTCGAAGGCGAAGACTTGCGCCTTATCGTAGCGGCGGAACTGCATCGCTATCAGCGCGAGCAGCACGGATTTGCCCGCACCGGTCGGACCGACGATCAGCGTGTGACCGACATCGCCGACATGAAGCGAAAACCGGAACGGGGTCGAGCCTTCGGTCTTGCCATAGAGCAAGGGGGGCGCACCGAAATGCTCGTCCCGTTCCGGCCCCGCCCACACCGCTGACAGCGGGATCAGATGGGCGAGATTGATGGTGGAAATCGGGGGCTGACGGACATTGGCATAGGTGTGGCCGGGCAGACTCCCCAGCCACGCCTCTATCGCATTCATGCCCTCGGGAATCACGGTGAAGTCGCGGCCCTGGATGACCTTCTCGACCAACCGAAGCTTCTCTGCGGCAGTGGCAGGATCACAATCCCATACCGTTACCGTCGCGGTGACATAAGCCATCCCGGCATAGTCCGCCCCGAGCTCCTGCAAGGCGGTATCGGCGTCGGCTGCCTTGTTCGAAGCGTCGCTGTCGAGCAGCGTTGACGCCTCGTTGGTCATCACCTCTTTGAGGATGGCTGCGACCGACTTGCGCTTGGCGAACCACTGCCGGCGGATGCGGGTGAGCAGCTTGGTCGCGTCGGTCTTGTCGAGCATGATCGCGCGGGTCGACCAGCGATATTCGAAGGCGAGCCGATTGAGCTCGTCTAGCAGGCCCGGGAATGTCGCGCTCGGAAATCCCGTGATGGTGAGCGTGCGCAAATGATGATCGCCGAGGCGCGGCTCCAGCCCGCCGGTCAGCGGCTCGTCGGCGAGCAGCGCGTCGAGGTGCATCGGTATCTCCGGGACGCGCACACGCTGGCGCCGGGTGGAGATCGTGCTGTGCAGATAGGTCAGTGTCTCGGCGTCATCGAGCCAGCGCACCTCGGGCACGAAGCCTTCGACGAGGCCCAGCACGCCGTCGCTGCGATCGCCGAAACCCTTGAGCAGTTCGCGCGGATCGGCACCACTGGTCGAGCGGCCCTCATAGAGCCAGCTTTCGGCGCGCGCGGTTTCTTCGGCGGGCGGCATCCACAGCACCGTCAGGAAATAGGCGCTTTCGAAATGCGCGCCTGCCTCGCGGAACTGCTCACGCCGCTCCATATCGACCAAGGCCGATACGGGATCGGGAAACACATCATCCGGATAGTCGAGCGCCGGTGTGCGCTGCGCTTCGACGAAGATCGCCCATCCCGAGCCCAAGCGGCGCAGCGCATTGTTCAGCCGCGCGGTTGTAGCGACCAGTTCGGCGGGCGTTGCAGAATCAAGATCCGGTCCCCGGAAACGCGCCGTGCGCTGGAACGACCCATCCTTGTTGAGCACGATACCTTCGCCGACCAGCGCGGCCCAGGGCAGGAAGTCGGCGAGATGCGCTGCCTTGCTACGGTATTCACGCAGGCTCATCATGGCTGCATCCAGTTCGGGTAACGCAGGTGTCGCCGGGCGACGTCCACGAATTGCGGGTCGCGGCGCGCGGCCCAGACAGCGAGCGCATGGCCGATGGCCCAGATGACGATGCCGGCGATCCAGAGACGCAGACCAAGGCCGATCGCGCCCGCCAGCGTGCCGTTCACGATGGCGAGCGACCGGGGAGCGCCGCCGAGCAATATCTGCTCGGTCAGTGCCCGGTGGACCGGCGCATAATAGCCGGGGATCGGCTCACTGCTTTCCATCAGACCAGCGCCCCGCCGCCGAAGCTGAAGAACGACAGGAAGAACGAACTGGCCGCAAACGCGATCGACAGACCGAACACGATCTGGATCATCCGCCGCGCGCCGCCCGACGTATCGCCAAAAGCCAGCGTCAGGCCGGTGACGATGATGATCATCACCGCGATGATCTTGGCGACCGGCCCCTCGATGCTTTCGAGGATCGACTGGAGCGGGGCTTCCCACGGCATCGACGAGCCGCCCGCCTGGGCGGGAACGGCGAAGGTCAGCGCAATCACGGTGGCGGTGGCGGTGAGCATGGCGCGGCGTGCGCCATGCCGAAGGGCATGGATCATGGCAGGTCTCCGGTCTGGGGTGTGGTGAGCGGTGTGAGGTGGTAGTCGCCGGTCGCGGGGTCGAGCCCGTCGACGCGGGCCAGTTCGGCGAGGCGGCGGCCGTGCCCATCCCGGACGAGGACGGCAATCAGGTCGATGGTCTCGGCGAGCAACGCGCGGGGGACCGATACGACGGCCTCCTGAATGAGCTGCTCCATGCGGCGCAGCGCGCCGAGCGCGGTCCCGGCGTGGATTGTGCCAATCCCGCCAGGGTGACCGGTGCCCCAGGCTTTGAGGAGATCAAGCGCTTCCGCGCCGCGCACCTCACCGATGGGTATACGGTCGGGGCGCAGGCGCAGGGAGGACCGGACGAGATCGGATAGCGAGACGACGCCGTCCTTGGTCCGCATTGCGACGAGATTGGGCGCGGCGCAGTGCAGCTCGCGGGTATCTTCTATCAGAACGATGCGGTCGGTGGTCTTGGCAACTTCGGCGAGGAGCGCGTTTACCAGCGTGGTCTTGCCGCTGCCGGTGCCGCCCGCGACGATAATGTTGGCCCGGGTCTCGACGCCGTGGCGCAGAGTCTCAGCTTCGACCGCCGACATGATTCCGGCCGCCGCATAATCGGCAAGCGTGAAAACGGCGACGGCGGGCTTGCGGATCGCAAAGGCCGGCGCGGCGACGACGGGAGGCAGCAGCCCCTCGAACCGCTCACCTCCTTCCGGCAGCTCGGCGGAGACGCGCGGGGATAGGGCATGGACCTCGACACCGACATGGTGGGCGACCAGGCGGACGATGCGCTCGCCATCGGCGGCGGACAGCAGCTCGCCGGTATCGCCGATGCCTTCGCCGAGCCGGTCAAGCCACAGCCGGCCGTCCGGGTTGAGCATCACTTCAATGACAAGAGGGTCGTCTAGCCAGGCAGCGATCGAAGGCCCGAGCGCGGTGCGCAGCATCCGCGCGCCGCGGGATTTTGCTTCGGATCGGATCGGCTGAACGGACAAGGATTGGCCCCTGCGATGGACCGGGCGAACCGCCGCCCGGCTGTCGGGGCAGATTAAGAGACGCAGGAATTGTCTCGTCGCAACAGATAGTTGGCGGCGTAGTATAGGCGGCGGCAAATAGGTTGCGGAGGGCGTGTCAGCCTTGCTATCAATCCGCGCGAAGGTGACCCGGTTTCCTCGTTGGCTGCGAATCAGCACGCCGACCAAGTGATGGCTGATTGCCCACTGATCTTAGTCACAGGTGCTTTAGCACTGGTGCAGTTTTGCTACTGAAAGTTCGAGATGACTTACGCCCATTCAGCTCAAAATGTCTTCGTCAACATGCTGGGCACGCTCGATCATCTCGCGAGCAAGGCTCAGGACGCCGGAATGACGGACGATGTGCTCGCCGCGAAGCTTACCGAAGATATGTTTTCTCTGGAGTTGCAGTTCCGCGTCGCGCTTAACCAAGTGTTGTTGGGTCTCAACCAGGTGGCCGGAAAGACCGTTCCGCTTGAGGAGGCGGCCTACCGCACGCTAGGGGAAGTTCGAGAGCGGATCGCCGCCGTTCGCTCACTGATTGAGGCGGTCGACCCGAATGAATGGGCCGACGGTAACGCGCCAGTCGATCTGACCTTGCCCAATGGCGTTCGGTTCCTGATGTCTTCGGAAGAAGATATCCAAGACTGGATCGTGCCGAATTTCTATTTCCACGTCACAATGGCTTACGCTTTGCTACGCAATGCAGGGTTGGCATTGGGCAAGATGGATTTCCTGCCGCATATGGAGCGGCACAGTATCCCTTCGGTGGGAGCCGCCTTGTCGTTGACCTGACTGAGTGCGCTTTAGCGTGCGCTTGTGAGCGCGCGATGGAGTGTCCTGATGGGTCAGGTGTCGGTGTTTGCTGGGCCGGAGCGCCGGCGCCGGTGGTCTCAGGATGAGCGTCTGCGGATCCTGCAGGAGGCCTTTGCTCCCGGTGCGTGCGTGTCGGAGGTAGCGCGGCGGCACGATGTCTCCACGTCGCTGGTCTATGCCTGGCGCAAGCAGTTCGCGCCGCCGCTGACGCCGGTCGACGAGGGTCTCGGCTTTGCCGAGGCGGTGGTGACGGAGGCGCATGGCCCGGTGCCAGCGGCAGGGGCGTCAGGCGCGGTGGTGATCGTCGAGATGCCGCGCGGCCGGGTCAGCATCTCGGCTTCGGCATCACCGGCGCTGGCCGGCGCTGTGCTGAGGGCGCTGCGGTGATCCCACCCGGTGCGCGCGTGAGGATCGCCATGGGTCACACGGATATGAGGAAGGGGATGCAGGGCCTGGCGCTGCTGGTCCAGCAGGCGCTGCACCGCGATCCCTTTGCGGGCGATCTGTTCGTGTTCCGCGGCCGGGGCGGTTCGCTGGTCAAGATCATCTGGCACGACGGCATCGGCCTGTCGCTCTATGCCAAGCGCCTCGAGAAGGGCCGCTTCATCTGGCCTTCTGCGACCGACGGCATCGTCTCGCTGACCGCGGCGCAACTGGCATGCCTGCTCGAGGGCATCGATTGGCGCAACCCGCAGCACAGCTGGCGACCGACGGCGGCGGGATAGGCCGGAAGCGACGGCTTTCCGGCGCTTTTTGCTTCACCTGCACGACGGTCTGTGATTCCATGCCGCCCATGGAAGCTGCCGGCGCCGGGCCCCGGATCGACGTCGCTGCCCTGATGGCAGCGCTCGATGCCGCGACCGCCGATGCCGCCCGGGTGCGGGCGATCAACGCCGATCTCGAAGCGCGCAACGCACTCCTCGAGCTGCAGAACGAGAAGATGCGCCGGGCGCTCTACGGGCCGCGGTCGGAGCGCAGCCGGCAGCTCGTCGACCAGATGGAACTCGGCTTCGAGGAACTGGAGACCACCGCCAGCGAGGACGAGGCGCTTGGCCTCCTGGCCGCGGCACGAACCAGCGTTGCGCCGTTCGAGCGCCGCCGCCCGGCCCGCAAGCCGCTGCCCGAGCACCTGCCGCGCGAGCGGGTGGTCATCCCGGCCCCGTGTGCCTGCCCGTCCTGTGGCGGAACACGGCTCTCGAAGCTCGGCGAGGACGTCACCGAGACGCTTGAGGTGATCCCGCGCCAGTGGAAGGTGGTGCAGACCGTGCGCGAGAAGGTCTCCTGCCGGGACTGCGAGGCGATCACGCAGCCGCCGGCGCCGTTCCATGTGACGCCGCGCAGCCTGTTCGGCCCGGCGTTCCTCGCCATGCTGCTCTTCGAGAAGTTCGGCCAGCACCAGCCCCTCAACCGCCAGCGCGACCGCTATGCCCGCGAAGGCGTCGAGCTCAGCCTTGCCACCCTTGCCGACCAGGTCGGCGCCTGCACGGCGGCACTGACGCCGCTGCACCGGCTGATCGAGGCCCATGTCCTGGCGGCCGAGCGCCTCCACGGCGACGATACCACCGTGCCGGTGCTGGCCCGTGACAAGACCGATACGGGACGCCTCTGGGTCTATGCACGCGATGACCGGCCCTTTGGCGGCACCGGTCCGCCGGCAGCGATCTTCCGCTACTCGCGTGACCGACGGGGCGAGCATCCGTTGGCGCATCTCGAGGGCTGGCATGGCATCCTTCAGGCCGACGCCTATGCAGGCTACAATCGGCTGTTCGATGCCGATCGCAAGCCGCTGCCGGTCCAGCGCGCCCTGTGCTGGGCCCATGCCCGGCGCCACTTCTTCGAGCTTGCCGATGCCGCGGCGCAGCTCAAGAAGCGGCGGCGCACACAGCCGGTGGTCGCACCGCTGGCCGTCGAAGCCGTGCGCCGCATCGATGCGATCTTCGCCGTCGAGCGCGCCGTCCTTGGCCACAGCGCCGAGGAACGGCGTCTCGCGCGGCAGCAGCACGCCGCGCCGCTTGTGGCCGACCTGCACCACTGGCTGCAGCAGCAGCGTGCCACCCTGTCCCGCGGCTCGCCGGTGGCCAAGGCGATGGACTACATGCTCGGCGACTGGCCGGCCTTTGCCGCCTTCCTCGACGATGGCCGCATCTGCCTGACCAACAACGCGGCGGAACGGGCGCTGCGTCCCGTCGCGCTGGGCCGCAAGGCCTGGCTGTTCGCCGGCTCCGACCGCGGCGGCCAGCGCGCCGCCTTCATGTTCGGGCTGATCGCCACCGCCCGGCTCAACGACGTCGATCCGCAGGCCTGGCTCGCCGACGTCCTCGCCCGCATCGCCAGCATCCCGCAGCAGCGCCTTGCCGAACTGCTGCCCTGGAACTGGAAGACCGCGCAGGACCGGCTGCCGATCGCCGCCTGACCATTACCGGCCACCGCCTGCGGCACTCACCGAATGCATACGCGGCACAAGGTGTCAGCCGCCTAGCAATGGACTGCTCAAACGCTGCCGAGGCTTCGAAAGCAGCCGCAGTGCTGCGATCTACGTGATGGGACCTCTTGGTGGATTGAGATGCCTGTAGTCAGGATCGGCTCAGCAACCGCGCGGCTCGGTCAGTGCGGTAACCCGATTATCAGTCCAGGACTCCCGTTCAGCCCCTCAGCCCGGATCTCCAAACGCCAGGCGCTCCCGCGTGTGAGCGTGAGGTGAGGTTGACAATCTGCAGCGATGGTCTTCAGCGCATCACTTGGCCCTAAAGAGGCTGGCAGTGTCAAAACGATCTCCTGCACTGCCCCCAGACCACACCCATGCTGCAGGTCGCCGCGCCTCTCCGGCGGCCAATCGATCGGTGGTGCTGAACCCGGAGACCGGAACATCATGGGTTGTCGGAAATCGTCGCTATCTTCCGCAACGGCAATCGCCATACCGTCGGGAAGATAGGGCGGCGAGAACGCCCAGGTCGATATGGCCGGCTCGGCAGCCAAGGTCGTTGCTCGCCAAGCAATTCCGAATGGGCAAGCGTCGTTGGTTCGCCAAAGCGAGCGATCATAAAGACCCGTTCTTCTGATCGGAGGACTTAGCGCAGCCTGAGGGTCGTCCACCCACAGCAATTCGAGAAACATGTTGTCGAAGCCGTAGCAAACGTTCCGCGTGCCTTGGCCCTCGTGCGTGCGCCGATAGGTTTCTACGAGGCCTAACGCATTCATCCGGTCGATTGCGGGCCCATCGGGATCGATGAGCATAAAGATGTGGTCGATCATGGCTGCTTCTCTGATCTTATCAAAAACAGCTGGTTGAAGGCTCGCTTACCGACAAAATCCAAGCATCATCGCCTTACGAACTAAGGTTCAGCAGTGAGGTGTCGTTCGACATCGCCCATGCCAAAGCCAACATAAGTCAAGCCGGTTCGTATTATCATTTGCTATAGGATCCGCATTTTAAACTGCCAGCTTGGTACCGGCGGCTCCCGTTTACCGCGTTCGCATGATGAGGTGTAGCCTCGATGTCGCATGCACTTATCATCGAAGACGAGTGGGCTCTTGCCCTTTTGTTGCAAGAAGCCCTCAAGCAAATGGGATACTCGGAATTCGACATGGTCCCCTCTGTGAGAGGTGCCATCGAGGCTGCTCAGCGGCGTTGTCCTGACCTTATTGTGGCCGACCACCGGATCATCGACGGCACAGGCACCGACGCAGTTCTCACCATTTGCGCTGACAAGCCAATACCGGTCATTTTCGTCACCGCCAGCGGTTCTGAGGTCCGCGAACGTTTGCCGGACGCTTTGATAATCGAAAAGCCTTTCGACCTTTCCGTCCTTCGCGCGGGCGTGGCAGAAGCGTCGCTGCGTCCATTTCGGTCCCCTACCTAGGCAGAGGGGTCTTCGTCGGCCTCGGGATTGGCAGAATGATGTGTGCGGGGAAGCGGAGATCCAACAATCCATTGTGTCATTCCGATTGACCAGGATCCTTGGGCCAAACGTCTGAAGGTATATCGTCGAGCAGGGTCTTCCCGCTGGCGAAGCGCCGACCGAGGGTTTCAACGAACCCTTCATAGCGCTGGCGACCCTTCACCTGCGCGGCCGCCTGATCCGCTTCGGGCAGCGGCGGTGTGACAGACAGCCAAAAGCGCACGAACAAGGTCAGCGCCTCTGTCGTCAGCCCCGTGTTGCGCTCAAGCCGCTGGAGCTGTCGCGACAAACGATCGAGCCGCCGCGCAAACGCTGCCTCCATGCGGTCGGCACCGTCCGGCGACAGGTAGGACGCCACCGCTGCTTCCACGATGGCCGAACGAGAGATGCGACGCCTGATCGCCAGCTCGTCGACCTGCTTGGCGAGCGCAGGCGGAAAATACACGTTAAGCCGGGTTCGCAAGGGCGATCTCCTAGAGCTTGATACCGTCACCGGGATCGAGCGATGCTTGCCGCGCGATCCGCTGCATCTGGCGGCTCAGGGCTGCCTGCTTGGCCGCGTCGGTTTGCGCGTCATCAACGATCGAGAACTCTTTTGCGGGCGGTGCTGTCTCTTCTGGGGCGATCGCGACGTGCTGGGGCAGTTCCGGCTCGCGGCGCAGCCCGCCATTGGCTGCGTCGTCCAGGGCCTTGACGATCCTGGCGATATCAGCCGGATTGGCGACGGCGGCGCATCCGGCCCAATTGTCAGGACGCACTGCGTCAACCGCAGGGTTCGGAGTGTTCATGATCCGCTCCGCAAAACGTCGGTCTTCGAAGTAGCGCGCCTTCTTCGCGCGGATTGGGCGGACGCCGGCCACCATCACGATCTCGTCGTCTGGTGGGAGCTGCATCACTTCGCCCGGCGTCAGCAGCTGCCGTCCGGTCTCCTGTCGCGACACCATCAGATGCCCCAGCCAAGGCGAGAGGCGATGCCCGGCGTAGTTCTTCATCGCCCGCATCTCGGTGGCGGTGCCGAGCGCGTCCGATACGCGCTTGGCGGTGCGTTCGTCGTTGGTGGCGAAGCTCACGCGGACATGGCAATTGTCGAGGATGGCGTTGTTCGGACCGTACGCTTTTTCGATCTGATTAAGGCTCTGCGCGATCAGGAATGCCTTGAGCCCATAGCCCGCCATAAACGCCAGGGCGGACTCGAAGAAGTCGAGCCGCCCCAGCGCAGGGAACTCGTCGAGCATCAACAGAACGCGATGGCGGTTGCCGTTCGGCGTCAGCTCCTCGGTCAGCCGCCGTCCGATCTGGTTGAGGATGAGGCGGATCAGTGGCTTGGTGCGCGAGATGTCGCTTGGCGGTACGACCAAATAGAGCGTCGCTGGGCGGCCACCTTCGACCAGATCAGATATGCGCCACTGGCAGGCCCGCGTGACCTGCGCGACGACGGGATCGCGATAGAGGCCAAGGAACGACATGGCCGTGCTGAGCACACCTGACCGCTCGTTGTCGGACTTGTTTAGCAATTCACGCGCGGCAGATGCGACAACGGGATGCACACCGGCTTCGCCGAGATGCGGCGTGGCCATCATCGCCGCCAGCGTTTCCTCGATCGTGCGCGACGGATCGGACAGGAATGCGGCCACCCCCGCCAGGGTCTTGTCAGGTTCGGCATAGAGGACGTGCAGGATCGCGCCGACGAGCAACGAATGCGATGTCTTTTCCCAATGATTGCGGCGCTCAAGGCTACCTTCGGGATCGACCAGCACGTCGGCGACGTTCTGCACATCGCGCACCTCCCACTGGCCGCGCCGGACTTCGAGCAGCGGGTTGTAGGCAGCACTCGCGGCGTTGGTCGGATCGAACAGCAGCACACGGCCATGCTGGGCGCGAAAGCCAGCGGTCAATGTCCAGTTCTCGCCCTTGATATCGTGGACGATCGCCGAGCCCGGCCATGTCAGGAGTGACGGGATGACCAGCCCCACGCCCTTGCCGCTGCGAGTGGGCGCGAAGCAAAGCACGTGCTCCGGGCCATCATGGCGAAGATAGTCGTCGGCGAGCTTTCCAAGCACCACGCCGTTCGGACCGAGAAGACCAGCGGAACGCACCTCCTTTTCGGTCGCCCAGCGCGCCGAGCCATAGGTTTCGGCATTTTTCAGTTCGCGCGCGCGCCACACTGACATGCTGATGGCGACAGCAATCGACACGAACCCGCCCGACGCCGCAATGAACGCACCAGTCTGGAAGATGTCGGGCGCATAGGCGTCGAACGAAAACCACCACCAGAAGAACGCGGGCGGCGGATAGATCGGCCATCCAAAAGCCATGAACCATGGCGGCCCAAGTTCCGGCTGATAGGCGAGCGCGGCTGCGGTCCACTGCGTCGCGCCCCACACTGCAGCGAGCACGATGAGAAACACCGTGATGACTTGGCCCCAGAGAATCTTGGTTGCGGACATTGACGTCTCCTTCCGGTCAGATGCTAAGGCCGCGCTTGCGGCCGAGCGTCCAGTCGATGCCGGCACCGGTGCGGACGACCCCGGACACCTGACGGCCGAGCTGCTGTTCGAGGGTGCTGACCCAAGGCACGAGCCGGAAGCCGAGGCCGTCGTCGATCATGGCGAAGCGGCCGGAGGCGAGCGCAAGACGCTGGCGGACGACGCCGGCCACTTTCTCGCCGGCTTGGGTCGGTCGGTAGGCCAGCCCCATCTCGCTCGCGATCTTGGACCCAACGGAGTCCAGCTCGTGCTTGCGTAACGTATCGAGCATTCCGCGTTCGAACACCGTGCGCTCGCCGAAGCGCCGCGCGAGCCCCTGCCGGACAAGATGGTCGGTGCGCGCGTCCATCGCCCGGCGCACCTCGGCGCCGAACCCGCCATCCGCGACGCCCGCGCCGCGCTCGATCAGCCGGTGGTCCAGCCAGGTCGCGCCGGGCGCCTTGATCTGAGCGGCGAGGTCGAGGTCCGAGCGCGTGGCGAGCACCAGCGTCGGCTTCTCCTCGCCGGCCCGCCCGATCGCGCGCAACTCGACGATGCCGCCGAGCTTCGGTGTGTGCTCCAGCGCCTCGATGCCGGGCAGCCGGACATGGTGAGTGCGCCCGTCCGTGCCGTCGATGACGGCATAGGCGGTGCCGGTAAGCTCGTCGTGCAACCCTTTGTCAATCAGCCGGCCGGCGATCGGCTTCTCGGGCGCGTTGGTGACGACGGCGTAGCTGTCGAGCGGCCGGTCCTGGTCGCGAGCCTTGAGCGCCGCGCCAATCGTGCGAATGATGTCGCCTCGCGCGCCCAGCTCGCGCAACTTCGCCGCCGCTCTTTCGGCTACCGCCCATTGGCCGGTATCTCCTTCGGTCGCGAGCCCCATTGTCTCCAGGTGCTGCAACCGGCCGATCATCAAGCGGCGGAGCCGTGGATCGTCCGGGCCGGGCCGCTCGGGGCGCAGGTCGATGACGCCTAACTCGTCGGCGGCGCGCTGGATCTCGGTGTCGAGCCGGGTCCAGCGCTCGGCCGATACCTCTCGGTCGAGCGTGCGCTGGACTTGATGCTCGGGCTTCGGCCCCAGCTCGGCCAAGGCCAGGTCTTGCGCGCGCGAGCGGAGATTGTGACTGATGTAGTCGCGTGAGATGACGAGATCGGCGCCGGTGTCGGTGACGCCGCGCACCAGCAAATGGACGTGCGGATTGTCGGTGTTCCAATGATCGACCGCGACCCAATCGAGCCGCGTCCCCAGGTCCGCCTCCATCTGACGCATGAGGTCGCGCGTGTATTCGCGCAGGTCGGTCAGCTCGGCGGCGTCCTCTGGCGACACGATGACCCGAAAATGATGCCGGTCATCCTTGCATCGCTCGGTGAAAGAGCGATCGTCGGGGTTGTCGCCGGTCGCGTCGAACATCCGCGTCGGCGAGCCGTCGCGGGTGACGCCTTCGCGCTTCAAATAAGCGACGTGCGCGGACAGCGGCGCCGAGCGCCGGCCGCCCCGGCTGCGGGTGGTCACGGGCAGCATCTTGACCATGACGCGCCGGCCCGAGCCGAACAGGCGGCTGCGGGCGAACGCGGTGCGGCCCTTTCCGAAGCTCGACTGGCCACGGCGGCGCGGCTCGCCCCAGCCTGCGCGCTTCGTCCCGCCGTGGAGCGCAGCGACACGGAGGACCTCGGCCACAAGGCCGCGCGCATTGCGGCCCAGCGCCTTGCTGCGCTTGGCCTTGCCCGGCCGGACGCGGAACTCGCTGTCCTCGCTCACAGCCGGGCCGCTTTCGGCCGAAAATGGCCTATAGTGCCATTGGAGGCGTTGTTATTGCTGGACTTTCCCTTCCGTGCGGCACGCGCGTCGACCGACGCCCCCGTATGAAGCCACGGAAAACCATTGGTTTTTCGGCGAAACGGGGTGCGCCTTGTATCTTGCAATCGTCCTTTCAGGCACTTTTCTCCCTGATCCATCCTGATTTCCTCGCGGACGGGCGACCTGATCACTGCGGCGATCATTGCGGTCGACCCGCGCCAGCGCGGGCAACAAAAAGGCTGTCGATCGGCGTTGCGGCAGGCGGATTTGGTGAAGACGAATGGCCGACTGCGGGCTGAGCGGTGGGTTCATCGACCGCGGCGATCTCGTTCTTGGGTCGCGCCAAATCAGCTTCTGTTGTGGCCGCGGATGTGCGGACGAACAGCGCGGAACGTCGCCAGGCGAAGCGATCAGGCGGTGCGACGACAGCCACTTCGACGGTACGGGCGGTGCTGGTGATTGACCCAAGCCGCGCCAGATACGCGACTGTTTCGGCGGGCAGCGGACGGCCACGCGAAAGGTGGTCATCATAGCGGCCCGGCCCGGCATTGTACGCCGCGAGCATCGCGCTCGGATTGCCGTAGCGATCGTGCATTTCGCGTAAGTAAGCAGCACCGGCCATGATGTTGTCGCGCACATCGAACGGGTCAGTGCCCAGCCCATGGCGGGCACGAAGCTGAGCCCAGGTTCCGGGCATGATCTGCATCAAGCCCATCGCCCCAGCGCTCGACACGGCGCGGGCATTGCCTGCACTTTCGACACGCAAGACCGCCCAGATCCAAGCCTCGGGAATGCCGAACCGCAGTGCCGCTTCAGCGACATGCGGCGCATAGGGATGGGCGACGGCGGACGGGGCAGGTGGCGTGTTCGCTTCCTGCGCCAATGCCGGTGTCTGGCAGATTGGCAACGCACCCAGCAGTGCAGCCAAGGTCAGCGTTGCGGCGCGCGAACGCAGGTTCAAAGGCCGACTGATCGCGGCAGCACGCACCGCCTCAGTCCTGCTCACGGGCTTTGTGCGGGCGGCTCCAGCGCAGCGACCAGGACGCCGGATCGTTGGCATTCTGGAACAGTGCCGCGCGGATCGGCTGCGGAAAGCTGGGATCGTCGATGCGCAGCGAGACGTATTCCCCGGTCCGCTCGCCGCTCTCGTTCCAGCCCGCGCCAATTTCCGGCCCTTCGCCGTCATTGCCGCGATGGACGCGCCAATCCGGCGCCTTGTCGGCGCCGCCGGGCTCAGCCGGGACGAGCGAGATACGGATATCGAGCATGGCGGTTTCGATAACGCCTTCGAAGCCTTTGTCAGTGCGGATGAAGCTGCCGATCTGCATGGTAATGGTCCTTTCGGTTGGAATTCGAGACAGGAGGTCAGCGCCAGATCAGCGGCGCGTCGGGCGTTTTCCGTGTGAGGATTGGGATCGCGCGGCCGAGCACGGTTGCTGTCGGCAAAGGGCCGAAGTAGCGACCGTCAAGGCTGTCGGGATGCGCGGGGTTGAGAAGCAACAGCTCGTCGGCTCCAAGCGTCCGGCAGCCGCGCCAGACAGGCAGCGGACGTGCAAGCCGGTCGTGTGTCAGTGCGAGCGTGACCGCCTGGCCGTCGACGGTCACTGTGCCGCCGAGCCGGCACACGCGCTGCCCGGCCTTGGCGGCCACATGTTTCAACAGCGGCACGTTTTCGCCGAGATATCCGCGCACGGCCATCCAGCGGCCAAGGCGCTGTGGCGGTGCCACGGCGACCAGCGTACCCAGCGGCGGATCGCGGTCTGGCTGGATTCGATAAAGCCCGATCGGCGCGCTCGCACTGGTGTTCCAGACGATGCGCGGCAGCGGATCAGTCACCACAATCGCTGCGAATGACAGGGCGAATGCTGACGCTGCTGCAACCGTCGCACGGATATAGAAGCGGCGGCTCATCCTTCGATCTCCCGCCGCTTGAGCCAGGCCCGATGGCGCTCCATCGTGTACGCGCGCGGCTGATGCCCGGCAGCGATGCGGTTGTGGACATGCCGCCAATGATCGGGTGCTGTATCGCACGGATCGACGCCTGCGTAGTCCACCGCGTCGATGTGGCTGAGCACTTGGGATACCTTTGGCCAGCCTTCGATGGTGAGCAAAATGTCACCGCCCGGCAGCACGAAGGGCAGCGTCGTGAACGGCTCGCCTGCACTGACGGCACGCACGACGTCGATGCGCGAGCTGACCGTGCCGAAGTCATTGGCGGCCCAGCGAACGAACGCGAAGATGGCACCGGGACGAAAGCTGACGATGCGGCGACGGCGATCGACAATTTCGTCCTTGGCGATCCGACCGAAGCGGATCCAGTGTTCGACCCGTTTCTCGATCCACGTCAGTTGAACGTGAGTCATGTTATCGGGACGCGGAGCGCCGTGTCCACGTTGTGTGGGCGAGACGGTCATTGCCGGCTCCGTGCGAAGGGCGAGTTGGCGCGCGGCAACAGGTCGTTCTGGCCCGGCTCGCTGGTGGAATGCTTGGTGCCGAGATCGGCCCAGGCCTGAAGGTCGTCGACCGAATAGACCACACGCCCGCCGATGCGGCGATAGGTCGGTCCGGTCCCGAAATAGCGGTGCTTTTCCAGCGTCCGCCCGGACAGGCCCAGGAAGCGTGCAGCTTCGGGCGTCCGGAGATAGCGGGGCGGCAGATTATGCGTCGTATCAGGCAAGGTCAGGCTCCTGCGGTCGGGGGTGGCAGGAGGCGAAAATGACGAAGCGCGCTCGGAGAGGTGGAGTATGAAGATATGTGATCGCGGGGATGTGACCACCCCTGCCCGAGACCCGCGCAAGCCGGTTCAGCGGATGCGCAGCAGCTTGCGATAGTCGCCATTCATCAGCGCAGTGGCGTCGCGGACGAGCCGGATTGCGAACGACCGCCCGGCCGATGTTTTCCATTCGGTCGCTGGCAGTTCGGCATCATCTTCGCGGCCCATAGCGGTGGCAATCTGGCGATAGCTCGCGCCCGACAGGTGCAAATCGAGCGCCTGAAGCATCATGGCGAGGCGTGCTTGCCGGTAGCGGCTAAGCGGCCATCCGCGTGCCGGTGGCCCCGATTGCTTACCGAACAATCGGCGATGAAAGCGCAGCAGGCTCGTCACCCGCGTCGTGAAATCCTTGTCGAGTGGGATGATCGCCGCCAGCGGCTGACCGGGCGTCGGATTGCGCAGCCAAAGCGAATGTGCGCCGTCCCGGTCAGCCACCACGACGTGCCGCCCCTCGACCCCCGCCTGATCGGCCAGCAGCGCGCCAAGCTTCAGCGGATCGACGGCTTTAGCGTCGCCGAACCCTTCCGGCGGGGCGTCAAGAATGACGGTGACGGCGGTTAGCTCGGGCCGCCAGATCACCGTGTCGGCAAGGTCATCCGGCGCATAGGCGAAAGGACAACCCCCAGCGCCGCGCGAATGCGGCTTCGGCGGTTTGGCGTGCGATCGATCCGCGCGCGATCCGCCGCTCCATCTGCGCATGTTCGGCGCGATAGTTGCGGTTGCGCTTCAGAAATTCGGCGGCGAGTTCGGCGCGACCAAGCGTGTCGGCCGCCTTCTCACTGCCACTGGTACGCTTGTTCGACGACCTGGACATGACAGTCTCCTGGCCGCGACCATCGCGGCCCGCGAACCAGAGCGTGGCGATGCCGTCGCGAATCGAAAAGCGTCAAATCCGCATGCTGCGATGCACGCGATGCGCCGAGCTTTCTCCATAATGGACTGAAACGTTAATGCTTTAGCTCACTGTCGCGCGCCAGCAGATGGGCGTAGCCGACCTCGGTCATCCACCGCGCGCGGGCCAGGTGAGAGGCATACATTTGCTCGGCGCGTTCCGGTTCGCGGGCAGGATCAATGCCAAAAATGATCGCGATGGCCTCTCGCCAGTCGGCTCCGTCGGCGTCAGCATCGAGCAATCGCAGATAATCGGTGAGGTGCGCCTCGTCATAAGGCGTGATTATTGGAACCTCAGGCGCAATGTCGTCGAAACGGCAGCTCATGGCAGCGAATCCCCCCTCTTGCCCGCCACTGCAATAACGGAACTACCGCCGGAAAATACTTGCAAGTCATGCATAGCTGAACGCACCTTTTGCAGCGCCGAAGCTCAAGTCGGGCCAATACACCTTATAAGAGATAAACCTCATCAGGTGTATCGTCCAGCGTGCCGTGCATGGACATGCGCCGCCTCGTGGGACTGAACTTCGCGCGTTTGCGGCGCGACAAGGGGCTGACGCAAGAGCAGTTTGCTGAGATGTCGGGCTTTACCCAGCAATATGTCAGCGATCTGGAGCGCGGGCGTCGCAACCCCACGGTGGTGACGCTGTTTCATTTGGCAGGACCACTCGGGGTCGAGCCGTCCGACCTTGTCGCGAAGATCGAAGACGACGATTCTGATCTGGCACGAATGGCGTAGCTCGAATTGCAAAGAGCCCCGCCCGGTGGTCCGGGCGGGGCGTCTGGCCGGCTCAGCCGTCGTTGCGACGGCCGTTGGGGCGCGACCAGATGAGGCTGAAGGTCTCGCCACCCTCGTCGTCGAAGAGGTTGGCGTAGATCGGCGCGTTGAAGCTGGGATCGTCGAGCTTGACCGCCAGATAGTCGCGGCCTTCGTTCGAGGTCTTGCTCCAGGCGGCACCGATTTCGGCGCGGTTGACCAGAACCCGGTGCGATGGCGCGTTGTCGTTGGTGCGAGTGTCCTGCGGGATGATGCGGACGCCCTTGGCCTGAACCGAGAGGGTGACGATTTCGCCGGTGTATTCGCCCGAAGCCGTCTTCTTGAAAGTGCCGATGGTTGCCATGATGAAGTTCCTTTCCTTGGATCGAACCGCCCGATTGCGGTCTCGATGGGTGATCCAAAGGCCGGGACGGACGCTGCCGCACCGCTTGCGGCCGAAGCGATAGCGGAGGACGGAGGGCGGCGAGTTTCTTGTTTCGCGAGGAATGACCGAAGGTCAGGGGAAGAAAGTCGCAAGCCCGCCGTTGCGGCTAGGCGGACGAGGCGAAGCTGGTCCCGGACAGATCAAACCCATGAAGAGATCGCATTGAGGTGGTGCGCAATGGAACCGCATGGTTGGCAACATGGATCGAGAGTACAGGCTCGAACGGACCGCTCAGATCGTCAAAACGACTTAGACCAGAGCATGCGGCATATCATGCTGCGCTCGCCGAACGCTCCGCGCGCATCATTGGTCTGCTTAGCGGTCGTTCGCAGGCAGACGACGTAATAGCCAGGCTGGCAGTTGCTCGCCACGGTGTAGCGCCCTCGTAGGCACATCGTAGATTACACTCAGCCGCCGCCAGAGTGTGCGGGCATGCGGGAGCACGATTCCGCGCTCGTCGGCACTTGTTTTCACCCTCCGCACACATTCAGCCCAGCTTGGTCGCTCGGGCCTAAAATATTCTGCGGCCAGTCGGTCGAGCACGCTGCTTTCGATCGAAGCCGGGCACCCACCCCCTTTGAAGCGCGGCACGAGGTAAGCAAGCCGGTCATGACGGCTAATTCCTGAGACTGCGCTCAACCAAGTCCAAATACTCGCCGCGCTGGCGTCGCCCAGGCTGGCGAGCGCGGCAACTGCGGCGGATTTGGTCATGCCTCCCTCCACGAGCGCCTCGACCTGATTGACGATAATGAGCCGATCCATGGCGCGCTGCTTAGCCACCCCGGTCTGCCGGTCATAAAAGTCCCACTGCAAATCTCGTGCTCTGCGTTCGACCACTGTCAAAAACTTCCTCCATCGAACTACAAAGCGCAGTATTTTGATGCAACCGATGCCGTTCACACGAAAAACTGACATCCATGATCGCGCAAAAGAGGCAGGCTGCGATCGGATCGATTGACCTTATCGAACGCCCCAGCTACACAAGCAACACGCTTACGCGCCTTTGGAGTGGGCTAGATTGCTCGTAAAATCAATGTCAGATTTTTCAGAAGACCACGCGGTTTACTCAGCAGTTTCCATCAAAAACTGCAAACGAACTCGTCCGCTGGTGATCGCATGCTGCTCCGCCCGCAAGGCGATTCCCGCCAAAGTCAGCGTCGAAGCACTTCCAATCGGTGATCTTGAGAACGTGGCCAGCGCATGGCTCGATTCCATCGACGGTGCGACTCCAACAGTCGCGGCGGTAGAAATGTATATCGGCCGCTCTTTCGCTTACGCGAAACAGGCAGCGGCATTGCTCGACGCCGAGGTCGACATTCTCTCCGCGGGCCTCGGCTATGTTCGGGGGGAAGCGCTGATCCCCAGCTATGATCTGGCCGCCGGCCGCGGTGCTGGCGGCGTGGCGCAGCGGATCTTCAAGTTCAAGCCGGATGAGTGGTGGGCGGCCGTCAGTCGGAGCCGCTTCTCAGCGGAGCGCTTGCCAGAGACCGGGAGCCGACCGGTGATCATGATCGCACTGACCCGCGACTATGCGCGGATGGTCCGCCCCATGCTGGAGCAATTTGCGGCCCATGCCGACCGTATTCGGATCTTTGGTGCAGGGCTTGCCTCTCATCTGCCGCAGCCGCTGACCGGTTGCCTCATGCCTTATGATGAAGGCATGACGCTCAAAGGCACGAAAGGCGATTTCGCCGGTCGTGCCTTGCTGACCCATGCGCGTTTGCTCGCCGCCGAAACGGACAACTACAACCTGGAAGACGAGCGTGAAGCCGTTCGTGCGATGATGGCAGGCGGTAAGCCGTATCGCGCTCGCAACCGGAAAGCGGTTTCGGACCAAGTCATTGTGCAGCAAATATCCCCTTGGCTTCGTGAAGAGCCGATGATCAGCCACACCCGAATTCTTCGCCGCCTGCGCGACCTTTGCGGCATTGCGTGCTCAGAGGAGCGCGCCCGGCGCATCATGATAGGATTGATGGCATGAGCACGTCGACCATGATTGTGCGGGCGCTGCATATGCGACAAGGCGGGCATGATCTGTACCTGTTTGCCGTTCCGGGAGACCGGCTGCTCGATATCGCCGAAATCAGCCGGATCGGCCGCGATGCGGCCGGCATGCTTGAAGGCTATCAGCGCGGCGAGATACGCAGCCATGTCGCTGACATTGCGCGCTATCTGAGCGATGGCGATGTCCTCTTTCCCAATCCCATTCTTCTTGCGCTCTCGCCTGACGTGCGTTTCAAATCCGCTCGCGGATCGCGGCCGCCCGGAATGCTCCCGACCGGCGATGTCGGGACCCTGCGCCTGCCGACCGGTCCCAATAAGCCCGGCTGGATCGTAGATGGGCAGCAGCGGGTGCTGGCGTTGGCCAAGGCGGACGCCAAGACGATGGTCGTCCCGGTCGTCGCGTTCGTATCCACGGATATTGCCGTCCATCGCGAACAGTTCGTGCTGGTCAACAAGGCGCGGCCCCTACCGCGTGCGGTCGTGGATGCTCTGCTCCCGGCGATGGATGCGGCGGTACTGCCTCGCGATCTCGGTCCCCGGAAAATCCCGAGTGTTCTGGTCGACGCCCTGAATTCACATCGGGATTCACCGCTTTGTGGTCTCATCCGTCGTCCGGGCGGTGTCGAGACCGCCATTATCGGCGACCAGGCCCTGTTGCGCTCAATCAAGCGATCTATCTCGACGCCGCTTGGTGCGCTGAGTCCCTATGGTCACGGAGGTGGCGAGCCTGATGTCCAGGCGATGTACGGCCTGCTATCCGGTTTTTGGAGCGCAGTGCGTGAAGCATTCCCCGATGCTTGGGGACTTCCTCCGAGTGAAAGCCGGCTGATGCACGCCGCCGGGATTGAGGTCATGGGCTATCTGATGGACCGGATCTTGTCCCGACCGGACGCGGCGCGCACGCCGCGCGAAGCGACGCTCGCCGCGCTTGAACGGATCGCCCCGCATTGCCGCTGGACCAACGGTAAGTGGGACGGCCTTGAGATCGAATGGAATACCGTGGAATGCACTTCGCGGAGCATCGCCCGGTTGCGCGATCATCTCATTCGACTTGAGCATCAGCCAAGGCTCGTCGCATGAAATTCCTTTTTGCCGATACTGCGGATACGGTCGACCCTGCATTCGACTTTGAACGCACGCGGAGCCCTCGGCAGCGTCGTGTTCACGACGATGACCATTATCCGCACGAGCATCTGATCCGCGCGCCTTATGACGGCATCTTGCTATCGCGCGCGGCGTTTAGCGATCATCGCCGCTCCGGCAAGTATGGTGCAGCGCGGTCTATGCGGTTTCGGCGTGAGGGCGCGCGCACGTTTTTGCGTTATCCCGAAGCGGAGTTCCCCGGCAGCATCGTCATGGGTGACTGTGGCGCATTCAGCTATCGCGATGCCGATGCGCCGCTTTACACTGTCGATGACACGCTTTCCTTCTACGCGGACGGTGGCTTTACCCATGGCTGCTCGGTGGATCACCTCATTTTCGATTTCTTCACTGATAACCGTGAACCGTCGGAGGAGGCACGTCGGCGTCAGGAGATTACGCTGACTTTAGCGGCGGATTTCTATCGGACCTCGGTTGCTCTCGGCAAAAGGTTTACGCCCATGGGTGCCATTCAGGGATGGTCGCCTGCTAGTATGGCAGATGCAGCGGTCGATCTCGTAAAGATGGGTTATCGTAGCCTAGCCCTCGGTGGAATGGCGCGTTCGCCCACCGATGATATCGAGCTAGCGCTCAAGGCGATCAACGAACGCCTGGGCGCATCGAAGGTCGCCATCCATGTGCTGGGTTTCGGCAAGGTCGAAGACGCACCGCGGCTGAAGCGCTTAGGCGTAACCAGCTTCGATACCACGTCGCCGTTGCTTCGGGCCTTTAAGGACGACAGGCAGAACTATTTCTATGCTGATGGCAATCGCCTCGGCCACTATACGGCCGTGCGAATACCACAAGCAGCCGACGATCGGCATGCGCGCGCGTCGGCTAAGGCTCGGACTGTTGGGCAAGAGGAATTGATCCGCCTTGAGCGAATCGCGCTTGGCGCGGTACGAGCTTATGCCTCAGGCGAAGGCGAACTTGAGCAAACCGTTGATCGTATCATCGATTATGTCAGCGTCGTCCTCTGGAAGGACAAGAAGTCTGAGAAATCAAATACGGCCGAATTTGCCAAGTTGCGTTCCATCTATCTCCGCTCTTTGGGCGAACGACCTTGGGAACGCTGCGACTGCCGCGTGTGCCACGAACTCGGAGTGGAGGCGTTGATTTTCCGCTCGACCAACCACAACAAACGGCGCGGCTTTCACAATCTCGCAGTCTTCCACAGCCTCCTCAAATCGCAAGCCAAGGTTTCTCCATGAAGACAATCAAGCTCGGGCCTGTCCTTCAACTCGAACAATCTTCGGCCGTGCCGGTCGTGGTCTTCCGAGCGACGGCGTCAGAGATTCTCTCGATCGCTCGGATCGAGCGCGCTGACCGGCGTGAAGACGGTAGGCTGGTGGGATTTCAGCGTCCACAGATCCAAGCGCATATCAACGAAATCCAGGACTATCTCGACGAAGACGAGGCGCCGATCCTGCCCAACGCTATCGTGTTGGGCTTCTGCGGCGGTGTAAGCATAAAAAGCGACGTGCTCGTGGTCGACGGCGGCAGCGTGCCCCCTGGCTGGGTGGTCGATGGTCAGCAGAGGCTGACCGCAGCAACCCGCACGCAGAATCAGGACTTCCCGCTTCTCGTTTCGGCCTTTCTTTGCCGATCGGTCGCAGAATTGCATAAGCAGTTCATCCTCATTAACTCTACTCGTCCGCTGCCGCGCGACCTGATCTACGAGCTGATGCCGGGCGTTGAGGGGCTGCCGCCGCGTCTGTCTGATCGGACTGCAGCAGCTCTTCTGGTCGAAGCGCTCAACTATCGCGAAGGCTCGCCATTGAAAGGCATGATCAAGCAGCACACCAATCGCGCGGGCGTCATCAAGGACACGCTCATCCAGCGCGTGCTGATGGCATCACTCTCCGACGGTGCGTTATCGGCTTGGCGGGACGACACCTCACTCTTGCTTGGTCCCGGCTATGCGATGGTGGCAAATTTCTTTTCGGCGCTACGCCAGGTGTTCGCCGATGACTGGGAGGGTCATACGCCCAAAACCTCGCGCCTCGTCCATGGCGTAGGCTTGGTCGCGATGGGATATGTCATGGACGCTCTGGCCTTCGATCGAGAGGCCCGCTCGAAGGACGATTTCGTCGCGGGCCTAGAGCCGTTGGTGGGCCGCACCGCGTTTCGAAGCGGGGAATGGGAATTCACCGATCAACGCCGGCTGTGGAATACGCTTCAGAACACCGGCGCCGACTATCAGTTGCTGGCAACTCATCTGGTAAGCCTAGTCCGGCGACCGCGCGGTCTGCGGCTCGCGAGCGATCGGTGACCGCGTTGCACGAAATCACCAAGGATTTCCGGTTCGATGCCGCACACACGCTGATCCGCGAGATTGCGGCGGAAGGATCGCGGCGCATTCATGGGCACTCGTATCGTGCGCAGGTCGCACTTCGTGGGTCCGTTGACCCGACTTCCGGAATGGTCGCAGATATGGGGCTCGTCGAACAATTGGTGGAAGGTGCGCGTGAAACCTTGGATCATCGCTTCCTCGATGAGATCAACGACCTTGGGCCGGCGACCATGGAGAATCTGGCAAGCTGGATCTGGCGCAAGGTGAAGCCCGAATGCCCGCAACTGGTGCGGGTGACGGTCTTCCGCGACAGCGCCGGCGAAAGCTGCAGCTATTGGGGCGAGTGATGTCGGCCGATCCTGACATGCGTGCACTGGTGCTCCTCTCCGGAGGGCAGGATTCAGCGACCTGTCTCGCCTGGGCGCTAGATCGCTTCGCGGCTGTTGAGACTGTCGGAATCGCTTACGGGCAAAGGCACGCCATCGAGCTTGACTGTCGCGAGGCCGTACGGGCCGGGATCGCTGAATTGAACTCCCGATGGCGTGATCGCCTTGGTGACGATCATGTGATCCCGATCGAGGCCCTCGGCCAAATCGGCGGTACGGCAATGACGTCCGAAATCGCAATCACCGCAAGTGAGGCGGGATTGCCCAACACCTTCGTGCCAGGGCGCAACCTCATATTCTTTACCTTTGCGGCAGCGATCGCCTATCGGAGGGGTATCCGGCATCTGGTCGGCGGCATGTGCGAGACCGATTATTCGGGCTATCCCGATTGCCGCGACGATGCGCTCAAGGCGCTCCAGGTCACGCTTAATCTCGGCATGGACCAGCGTTTCGTGCTGCATACGCCGCTCATGTGGATCGACAAGGGGGCGACTTGGCAGTTGGCAGCCGATCTTGGCGGAGCGGCATTGGTGGACGTGATCCAGGAACACAGTCACAGTTGTTATCTCGGAGACCGCACGCGACGGTTTGAATGGGGGTATGGATGCGGCTCATGTCCAGCCTGCGCATTGCGGGCCAGCGGGTGGCAGCGTTTTGCAGAAGGATCGTCGGCATGAGTAAGGGCGACGAGAAGGCGCAACGGCGACTCCAGTGGTTACTCGACGCTCCGTTGTTCGTCGACGAGGCGCTCACGGCCCGGTTGTTCGACGCGGTAGTGCGACCTTCCTATGAGGTGCAGAGCCGCGAAGTTGGTGAGGTCAGCGAAACCGCACGGCGGCGGCTGCTCGGCGGCGAGGCCGAGGCGGGCTATGATTTAGGCCTCTCCTTTCTGACCGGCGCCCTTAAACTTCGAGGCCAAGTCAATGCAGAACGCGAGAAGACCGACACGCTGACAACCTCCACGATGCGGACCGAAGTGCGGGTGGACACGGCCGGACGCCGTCTTGAGGAGATCGCCCTTGTCTATCTCAGTAACCATCCAGACCGGATCGTGTTCATCGATACAGACGGGACTGCGACCACCTTTGACGGCAGAACCCTGTCGATTCAGGATCTCGAAGCGGCCGCCGAGGATCCGCCGCGTATGCTGGCATTCATCGACATTCCCCGCAACACGCCGATCATTCCCATGGCATGCGAGTGCGAAGCGGGATCGACGGCGCGCCTCTACGAAAACTATATTGCCCAGCAATGGCCGACCGAGGCCGAACGCCCGGTGTATCCAGCAGACAACGCCGATCAGGACGCCCGACGGGTCTATTGGCGCGCCTTGGCTGATCGTTTCTCCTCGCGGGTCGGCATGGAAGTGATCGAGGCTGCCGGCGCGGAAGGCCGGTTCGGATGGATCGACTTCCGCATGCCGATTGGCACCGCGGGCGACGCCATGCACCTCCATCTTGTGCCAGGAGGGCGTTATTATACAGGGGTTTTTGCCTACAACATGGTTCGCCGCGGCTACCGGCAGGGTATTCGCATGGTCGGGACATTGAAAGCCGGGATCGACCTAAACGTTCTGGCCGTGTTCGATCGGTAAGATGCCCATGCATGACGCACCAGTCATTCTTGCAGATGCCGACAATACGCTTTGGGATACCGACAGCGTTTTCGCCGATGCGCAACTCGGCATGCTGGCGAATGTCGATCAGCAATTTCCGGGGACGGCGCGTCCCGATCCGCTGGCGCATGTGCGCGCCTACGACCAGGCGCTTGCGCAGATTGATCGTCGGCATCTGCGATATCCGCCTGTGCTCCTCGCGCGCGCACTGGCATTGGGCAACCTCGGCCACGACCCAGCGACGGCGGCACGCATGGCAATCGCGCGGCGGCCATCCCAGGACCTTGCCAGCGCGGAGGAAGGCATTGTCGCGCGCTATTTCGAAGCGCTCGCTCGGACGCCAGCGTTGCTGCCCGGCGTCACGGATGGCCTCGAACTAGCGAGGCGGGCAAATCTCAATGTCTGGATTTTGACGGAAGGATCAGCAGAGCGCCAACGAACAAGATCGCAAGCCCTTGGCATTACCCACCTGGTCAGAGGCGTGAGCGAAGCGACAAAGAGTCAGGATCAGTTTGATCGGCAGCGGCGGCGCTTCGCTCCATCACCCTTGGTCGTGATCGGCGATCAGCCCGATCGCGACATTCTCCCAGCGCAAGCTGCGGGGTGCATCGGTGTGCTCGTTCCGAGCCGATTTCGGCCGACTTGGATCTCGTCGTCGGCGTGGAGTGCGGCGGATCATGTCGCCGAACGATTCGATCTGGCTATCGATTGGATTGTCAGCGGTGACTTGGTGAGCAGCGCCGCTGCAGAATAGCGGGGCGCTACGCTTCTCTCACGTCGTTGTTGTAGTGCTCGCAAGAGACCCGAAAATCGCAAGCGACACAGGTGTCAGGATCATTGCTATCTGCCGGCCAAGATTGCTTGATCTGCATGCTTTGACGCTCGTGTGCGACACGATCTTCGATCGCGCGCACCACTCCGTCGATTGCCGTCGTCGCTTCCGTCATCGTCGCTGGCGTGACCGGAATAACTCGGATCGCTCGCTTCAATCGGAACTCGAGCGAGAGGTTGGCTTGGCTGCCGGGAGTCCACCCGCTTACTTGATAATATTCGGGTGTTCCGGTCACCGGCACGACGTCGGTCGACCCGTTGCGCATCTCCGTGCGCAGCATCGTCATCTCCTTGGACCCGGGTGAGAGCTCGCTGACGTAAATCAGGATTCCGGCCGCTACAGGACGCGCATCGATCTGCTGAGAGCGAAGCCATGAATAGGTCTGCACTTGCCATTCGCCGAGCTTCCAGTCGCCCCGTGGGTTATCATCAACACGTGGTCGGCGCGAGCCCTTGTAGTCGATGATGATTTCATACTCGCCCGCCAAATGCGGATTTGCATCCATGATGGCGCGCTTTATCGCATTGTCCGATGGCTGCCCATCGAGCTGGGTATGTCCAAGGACGTCTATGATCCCCTGAAGGACGTAACGAGCGGCTCGCTCCGCCAAATGTTCTTCGGATGCCGGCAGGGGCCGCGTACCCAGCACCTTCCGCTCCGCGACATCAATGAGCGGAAAGAGATGGGGTCCAAGCTGATTGACCGCCGCTTCGGCGCGTTCATAGGCTGAGATGCGGGCGTCGGCGCTTCGCGCGAACTTGCCCTGATGTGCGAGTGCTTGCTCAATCGGCCAACCAATTGCGCGTAGATCGAGCGGGTCGGTTCCGGCCGGCGGCTCACCCGGCATGTCGTTTTCCGTGACCGGCGTGTAGGGCAATGGGAATGGAAGCCCGCCCCGGTCCTGCCAAAGGCGGAAGGTACGCTCCATCATTCCGTGAATGAATTCGCCATACCACATCTGAACGGGTCGCGAGGGCGGCAGCGCCGAACCGTTGTAGTAGCGATAGCTCCGCTGGCAGCGGGAGAAGGACAAGACATCGCCGGTGAGGCTGTAATCGGGAACGATGCGGTCGGGCCGCTTGATCGGTAATTCCATAGCGGCCTCTCAAATAAAGTGAATTGATGGAGGTGACACGATCGGCGGTGCCCGCCGTCCGACATAGGATGTTTGATCTTTCCACGCCCAGCTCTGATCTTGTCGCCAGCCTGTTGCGACATGCTTTATGTTACTCTTCCATCCACGCAACTTCTCGCATCCGACAAGCATGAGCACGGACTGCGGACGACTGAACGCCACATAGAAGAGCCTGATCAGGTCTTCGAAGCTACGATCGAGTCCGCTGCGCGCGGTACGCAATGGACCAAGTTCGGGGGTGAAGGGCGCGAGGGCATCTTCAATTTGCGCGGTCGCCGACGGTGCGTCAGGAAAGCGTCTGAAGCGATTCTTTGGTGCGTCCATCGTGAAGTCCGCGCCGACGTCGACGATCACCAACGGATATTCCAGACCCTTAGCCTGGTGGATTGTCATGACGTTAAGCCGATCGCGCGGCACGCTCGGCATGATCTCTTCGTCAACGTCGATGACATTTTCTGCGATTGGCGCGATCACGTCCCGAAGAATCGCCAAAATGCTGCGCCGGCCATGATCTTCGTCCGCAATGGGATCGACGGGTCGCACGATCTTCCCGGAATATGCAGAAAAGCCGGCCGCTTGCCCTGCTGCGCGCGATATGGCTTCGAGATAGACCTGTCCCTCGGGGTCCTCCTCAAAATGCGGTACCCACGGCACAAGGCCATAGAGAACGTCCAGAAAAGGCCAATCTCTACTCGACCATTTCGGGTTGGGATTAGGACCGCCTAGTACGAAGCGATTCCACTCGCCAACCTCTTGCTGAAGCGTGCGCCCATAGATCGGTGCGGGGGCAGCGGCGAGGAGGGCACGCCCAGCCGCGACCCATCTGTGCATGAAGAATTTGGCTTCATTTGTAATTGTCATCAAATCGAAAAGATGCCCGCCATGCCGGCTCGGCGGATCAATCGCCAGGATCGCTAGCCCGAGTAGCTGCTCGACCTGCTCGATATCACGGAGCGAGCGTCCGCGAGGATTGAACATCGACATGCCGCTACCCATCAGAGCGTTGCGAAGGTGATGTGCAAAGCGGGGTTTGGGAGGATTGCCCCTGAACGGTCTCTGCATCTCGAGAACACTGAAACCCAGCAGAACGGCATCGCCAAGGTCGCCACCCTCGGCCGCCCGCCGCAGCAGGTCGGGATAGCGACCATTCGGATCGCGATATCCGCCTCCCCGAAAAACATCTGAGAGAAATCCGGTGAGGTCGTTTGCGAGCGTGGGCGCATCGGGCCGGAACATTGCCAGGACAGGCATCTGCGAAGCTGCAGCGTTGGCACGGATCACCGGTTTGGGCGGCTGAATACGCGCTGGCGCGAAGTTGGGATCCTCTCGGACGAAGGCATTAAAGAAGTCGACGATTTCGGGTGTCGAACGATAATTTTCGACGAGATAGAGCGGTCCTTGGGGCGCAATGCCAAGCCGGTTCTGGCACCGCTCAACAAACGCACGGAACAGTTCGATCGTGGCGCCACGAAAGCGGTACAGGCTCTGGTCGTCGTCGCCCACGACCGTGAAGGAAGCGCCAGTAGCTAAAACAAGTTCGAAATAGATCGCTTCTTGGAGGGCGTTCGTGTCCTGATACTCATCGACCAGAACAACAGCAGTATCGGCGAGAAGAGTCGGAACTCGCCGGGCCTGCAACCGATTCAGGATGGCTTCTTCCAGGCTCGAGAAATCTAGAAGATTATTTTCTCTCAGATACCGGCGGTAGTCTGCCGCGATGCCTGCGATCAGTTGATGTGCGTACGGTTGGCTTGCAGCGCCGAAAGCATCTACATTCACCCGATCTTGAATGAATCGCTCGACTATCGGCACAAGTGCCCGGCTGGCTTCACCGACAGTAGACGGAGGCGTGCCGTCGAAGGTGAATGGCGCGAGAAAATCCGCCATTTCTGCTTGATTTGCGGTAAAGACTTGACCGAGCCGCCCCCGGCGTTGGAGTATTACGTTCGCCGCGAAAGCCTCCAGCGTCACTAATGGAGGCTCATCGGCGTGACGGTCGGAGCCTAAGGCTTCCTGGCAGATGCTGTCGAGCGTACCGGTGACGACGCGGTTAACGTCTAGGTGCCGGAGAATGGCTTGGTCTGCAGCATCGAGATGCTGCATCGCAGTTGCTTGATCGACAATTGCTTCGCCCCACTCGATCAAGCGACTTCTAATTTCACGCGCGGCTTTTTTAGTAAAGGTTGTAATGACAATGCGCTCTGGCGCAATTCTGTCGACGAGCATGTGCCTCAGAGCGCGAAGTACTAGAACCGTTGTCTTACCACTTCCTGGGCCGGCAACGATCATCGTGGGGCTTGC
Organism: Sandaracinobacteroides saxicola; assembly: GCF_014117445.1. NCBI lineage: Bacteria > Pseudomonadati > Pseudomonadota > Alphaproteobacteria > Sphingomonadales > Sphingosinicellaceae > Sandaracinobacteroides > Sandaracinobacteroides saxicola. The sequence continues at coordinate 1,881,976 of NZ_CP059851.1, forward strand.
TAGGTCGGCTTGAATGCATAACTGCTGCTCAACATTTGGGCGCCGTGCGATTGCGGGAGTTTGCTCAACTAAATCAAAGAATTGCTCGAGTTGCACAGGTCCCCCAATCAACAAATTCAGCAAAAGTCGTTCAGCAAAAACCCCCGAGTCGCATGCCGACTGACGCCCGTCACCGACCGCGCTCGGTCTTCCTAACCGAAATATCGAGCAGGATCATCAGCTTTTGCGTCGGCTTGTGTGGACACTTCACGAGGCAACCCTCGCAAAGTGAAGCAAGAAGTTTCGCGGGTTGCTTGGTGGGATGTCCGGAAGCGTACAATCAGTCAGAACGGATCATACACGTGAATGATCAGCATCGGATCGCCATCGTACTCGGCATCGGTCATCACGGCGTAGCCATCGCTGGTCTGGATCAGCACCACGCATGTCATCAGCGTCTTGGCAAGGCTCCAGGCGAACTTCTGGGCGGTGGGAAGCGACATGATCTTGCTCCTGTTTCCGGAGCGGGAACCGTCCCCCGCTCGACAGGCGCACAGGCGACCGACGCGCGGCCGCGATCACCGAAGGCGAAGCTGAAGGCCGCAAGCTGTGCTTAGCGGACCCCTTGCGGGTTGATCGTCACAAGGCAGTGCTAAGGTCAGAGGTAAGCCAGAGAGAGCGGGGCGTGCCCGCTTCGGAACGGGATGCAGCGTCGATTCACCGGCCGGAAGTTTGCTGGCTTGCCGCTCACGCTGATGATTATCGGAACAGTGCTCCTGCCAGCGGTCGGGCAATGCCGACTGATCAGGTCGGGGACTTGCTATTCCGGAAGTCGAACACGGGGATGCCGAGCTTGCGGGCCTTGTCGGCAAGGTTGTCCTGAATGCCGGTGCCGGGGAACACCACAACGCCGATCGGCAACACATCGAGCATCGCATCGTTGCGCTTGAACGGTGCTGCCTTGGCATGACGGGACCAGTCAGGCTTGAATGCCACCTGCGTCACCTTGCGATTGTCGGCCCAGCAGGCAGCAATCCGCTCGGCGCCTGATGGCGCGCCGCCATGCAGCAGGACCATATTCGGGTGTTTGGCGCGCACGCGGTCCAATGCCGCCCAGATGGCGTCAGTATCGTTGCAATCCTTGCCACCTGTGAATGCGACCTTGGGGCCAGCGGGCAGCATGACCTCGTTTTCGGCACGGCGGCGGGCGGCGATGAAGTCGCGGCTGTCGACCATGGCTGCGGTCAACGCGCGGCGGTTGACGAGGCTGCCATGGCGGGGATGCCAAGCCGAACCTGTATGGGTGCGGTAGAGATCGCAAGCGGCATCGCGCATCAGTTCATGGGCATTGCGCCGTTCGATCAGCGTCAGGCCCTGGGCCAACAATCGCTCAAGTTCGACCGATGCGACCTCGGAGCCGTCCTGTTCGCGTTGCGATCGACGCTGTGCCTGCTCATTGTCGTCGAGCTCGCGTTCGACCCGCTCGGCGGTGCGGTGGAACAGATTGACCGTCGACCAGAGCAAATCGTCGAGATCGGGTTCGAGCCGGGTGTCGGCAAGCGTGCCGATCAGCGCATCGAAGATGTCAGCGACGGCCCCTGCGACACGGTCGCCTTCGGGCAACGGTCGTGGGTCGGGTTGGTCATGTAATGGCCGGAAGCCATAGAGTTGCAGTTCATCGAGCATATGCGCGGTCGGGGATTGTTCCTGGGGTTCGTCGTGCTCGGTCATTGGCTTCGCTCCTCCGTCGACCGCGCCTCTCGCGGCCTTCATGGGCGAGCAAAGAGCGGGGGCGGAGCGGGTCGGCACCCGCCCGGGGTCCCCAGAAAGTACCACTTTCTGGGGTGGGCTTTGTGGCCGCAGCGCAGCGGAGGATGGCGAGCACGACTTTCTTGGCGCGCGAGGAGCCGCGAAACCGGGGTCCCCGCGCGGCTTGACGCGTGGGGTGGTCGCGGCGGGGAAGAAAGTCGCGCACAGCCATTGCCGGCCCGGTCTGCTTCCGCTTCTCTCGCCCCTCTCGAAGGCAGAGGCGCGGCTCTGTCAGCGGAGCGACGGATCATGGCGAACATAGCTCGGGCGCAGAGACGTCACCGTCTATGCTCAGCCGATGAACTGTTCGGCATCCTCCGGCGCAAGCTGCACTCGCACCGCTGCCCGCATCTCGTCCCGGCCAAGCTGCTGCAAATCGTCGTTGAAGTCACCAAGTCTGGCAGTCAGCATCAACGGCTCGATACCAGCCCCGATCGCGCGTGCGGCCAACGTGTCAGCCGCATGTTGTCCAGCGGGATCGTTATCACGCGCAATGTAGAGGCGGCGCAGCGAGGGCGCGATTTGCAACGCGGACAAGTGACCCGCTGAGAGACCGGCAATCATGGGCATGGTCGGCATGATCTGACGGAGAGACAAGATCGTTTCGATGCCCTCTCCAGCGACCAGGACGGATCGGGCGCGACCGAACCGCACGCCGTTGCCGAGGAGATTGCCCATGGCGCGACGCGCAGTGGCGACGGGTGCCTTTCCGCTGTCGTTCGGATCGAGCCAGGTGCGGTGGATGCCGGTCAACGATCCGTCATCCCTTTGGACTGCTGCAATCAATGCTGGGAACGCGCTCGGCGTGCCGGGTGGGTCGTCTTCGTCGGCGCGATACCAGCAGTTGGGATGGAACCGCAGCGAGCTGCACTCGCGCAGATCGACGATGCCACGCTGGCGCAGATATGCCTCGGCAAGCGTGCCAAAGATCGGCTTCGATATGGCCCACAGCCGTCGTGCAGCTTCCGGCGATCCAGTCGGTACAGGCGGCAGCGGTTCAAATGTCTTTGGCTCTGGCGGCGGCAGAGCCAGAAAGCGCTGCGCTTCGCCGAGCGTGTCGGCGAGCAAAGCCAATCGCTGGTTGGCAGCGATGAGGTCGAGCAGGTCGCCGTGCTCGCCGGTGGCCGCATCGGTCCATTTGCCTGCAGCGCCCTTGCCAGCGTCGGGTCCGGTCAGTCGCACGAACAGGCTGCGCCCCGGCGTGCCTTCGATATCACCGATGAGCCAGTAGCGCCCGTGTCGGCGACCTTGGGGCAGATAGTGGCGGCAGACACTCTCGGCATTGCGAGCAAGCTGCCGGGCAAGGTCGGATGCTTCGGGCATCTGATCCTCCTGAGACAAGAAGAGGGTCCGCCGCGCCCAAGCAATCCCCACGAAGCAGGCTTCGCGGGGACCCCGATGCACGGCGGACCCTCAGTTGCGAGCGGGTCTGGGGAGCGCGACCTACTCGGCGGCGACGGCGAAGGGGATGTCGCCCTCGGCCTCGGCATTGTCGTCGATCGGCGCTTCGTTCGCCACGGACCGTTCGCCGTCATCTGCCGCCGTCTGCGCTTCGCTGGCGGGATCGGCGGCGATCGTGGCGTCGTCGATAGGCGACTCGAGCTCGCTTTGGACCGGTGCTGGCAGTGCGCGTCCGGGCGTGCGGAGAGGTTCGGGAAGCCATCCGCTGTCTTCGAGCAACACCGCTGCGCGTGCGGCCATGTCGGGCTTCTTGAGATGCGCGATGCTCTCGGCCGTCCGTTCGCCCTTCGCTTCGGCCACTGCTTGAACTATCCGCGCCTTGGTCACGCGGCCAAGGAACGTATCGGCCGTTGGCCTCCAACCTGCCGCCGCCATGTCGAGATCGACCGCCTTGGCTAGCATATCGGCATGGGCGAGCGCACGCGGCCTGCGGTTGTAAGCCTCGAACGTGGCATTGACCGTGCAGGCAACGCAATGGGCGAACAGCGACTTTTGCTGATCGCCGTCCATGTCGCCAAGCGCATCCCACAGCGCCTCGGGTTGCGCAGGCAGCAGATCGGCAAGCGCTTGGTGCCGCGCATCGATTGCCTGTGCGGACGCCGTTTCGCCAAGCCCCGGTGCCTGCTGACCAAACCCGACATGCTTGGCGTCGAGTTCGAGGCAGCTGTCGAGCGCATAGCGGTAGAACAGCCGCAGCACGAGCGCATGGAGGCAGGCATGGAATGCCACTTCCGGCGACCGGGCCACGGCATCGCGCAGCGCCAGCGTGCGGTGCGCGGTCAGTTCGGACATCAGCCGATCGGGGATCGGGCGCAGGCCTTCATCCTCCTCGGGCTCAGGCGCCACCTCGACATCACTGTCGATGCCGACCTGATCCCCACCATCGTCGGTGCCGTTGTCAACATGGCCGTGGCCCCCTTCCACAACAGCACCCTGTTCGGGCTCGATGGGCAGTTCGTCCTCGGGTCGAACGAAGCCGCGCTCGATCCGCAGGCTGCCATCCGGCGCGATGCTGACGAATGCACCAGCCCGTGCGACCTCGTCGGCGTCGTAGGCCAGCGGTCGCTGGTCGAGCGCCTCGATCGCGGTTTCCAGTTCGCCCAGCCGTTCGTCGACCTCGTCGGGCAGTTCAGGCAAGTTCTCATGCTCGGCGACCATCGCGTCATATTCGGCCTGAAGCGCGTCGCGCGCGGCCTGCTCTTCGGCGGTGATCGCCACCGGCGTGCCGCGCAACTGACGCAGCCCGTAAGTGTGGCCGTACGGGAAGTCGGGCGCTGCATCGATCCAGCGCCAGCCTTCGGCCTGCACCTTCATCGCCTCTTCGCGCAGTCGCTCAGAGACCATCAAGTCAACGAGGCCGACATCCTGCAGCCAGCCACCATCATCGCCCTGGAACAGGTCGCGCATGACGCCGCCGCCCGCCTCGATATAGGCATCGACGTCGATGAACCGGGCGCGCTTGTCGCATGCACGCACCGCGCCTTCGGTCAGCATCCGGCGGATCGCGTAAGGCTGACGGTCGTAGGAACCGGCGAGCCGTTCATAGACCTGCTCCTGACGCTCATGGTCGCCGTTGACGGTGAACGCCATCAGCTGGTCGAGCGTGATCTCGTCCTCAGCATAGGCTTCGAGGATCTTCGGGCTGATGGCGGCGAGCTTCAGGCGCTGCTTGACCACCGCCACCGACACGAACTGGTGGGCGGCGATCTCCTCCTCGGACTGGCCCTTCTCGCGGAGCGCCAGGAAGGCACGGAACTGGTCGAGCGGGTGCAGCGGTGCCCGCTGGATGTTCTCGGCCAGGCTGTCTTCCTCGGCATCGCCCTCCCTGCGGATGATGCACGGCACCGGCGCATTACGCGGCAGCTGCTTGCGCTTAACCAGCAGTTCGAGGGCGCGGTAGCGGCGACCACCCGATGGCACCTCGAACATGCCGGTTTCGTTGCCTTCCGCATCGACGACCGCGCGGACGGTAAGCGACTGCAGCAGCGTGCGCCGGGCAATGTCCTCGGCAAGTTCCTCGATGCCGACACCGGCCTTGATCCGGCGGACGTTGGACTGCGACAGCACAAGCTTGTCGAACGGGATGTCGCGCGAAACACTGAGCGCGAGCTTGGGATTGGACTTGGGCATGACACTTCTCCGGACGGCTCGGCCGGGAGCCTCTCTCCCGACACCTCGAACCGTCACGAAGCGAAGCGCCGCCCTCTTCCTCTGAAGAGAGCGACGTAACCGATGCGGCGATGCGATACTGCACGCGCGGCCGCTCCCGACGATTATGCGGGAGTTCCGTCCAGCCTCGATAAGCCGCCAAACCTGCCGCTTACGCTATGTCTACAAAACGCCTTGACTCGTTAGTGTGAACTATACACTATTACTTTCATGGCTCTCTTGGACCGGAAACCGTTCGCGCTCACCACTGACTTGGTGATCTTCGCATTCGACAGCGAGCAACTGCGCCTGCTGCTGATCCGGCGCGCAAAGGAGCCGTTCAGTAACCGCTGGGCGCTGCCAGGCGGATTTCTCGAGCCCAACGAAACCCTTGACGACTGCGCCGAGCGAGAGTTGATCGAGGAGACCGGGTTGCAACTCCGACATCTCGAGCAGCTCGCGGCGTTCTCAAGGCCCGGTCGAGATCCGCGAGGAGATGTCGTCTCGGTAGCCTATCTCGCACTCGTGCGCGCAAACGAACAGACTTTGCAGGCCGGGAGCGACGCAGCGGAGGCGGCATGGCACGACATTAATGCGCTGCCGAGCCTTGCCTTCGACCATGACGAAATCGTGGCCACTGGCCGACGTCGGTTGGCCGAAGCCCTGTACACGACTACCTCGGCGTTCAAGCTGCTGCCCGACAGCTTCACGCTTGGCGAAGCGCAGCGCGCCTTTGAGGCGGTCGCAGGCGAGCCGATCGACAAGCGCAACTTCCGAGCATGGCTTCAAAACAAAGCGCCACTACGCGAAACGGGCGAGGCGCGTCGGGGCCAGCACAGGCCTGCCAAACTCTACAAGCTTGTCGAGGGAAAGGATAACCAATGACGGATAGTCCTCAGACGGTCCTTCGACGATCGGCCCAAGCCCTGGCCGGCCGGACGCGGCACGTCAGCGTGCGCACCGATCGGCTGGAAGCCTACCTCGAAGAGGTCGCGCGCCGTGATCAGCAACAGCGATACGATCCGGCACCGGACGAAACCTCCAGCGCGGAGGAGCGCGTTTCTTTCGTCTTGCTTCGCGACGCCACAAACTTCGGTTCGGGATGGCATCCCCACCTGAACAAGGAGCCGGGGATTTCGGGTGCCCGAACGACAGGCGTCCGGTTGGCGCGGTGGTTGGCGGAGAACGGCGTTCCAAGCGCTGAGCAATTGTCGAAGACCACCGCCGAGCACTGCGCAATTGTTTTTGGGCAGTCGATGACCGAGCCGGTCGCCGAACTGATGGCACTGTTCGCCGATGCATGGCGACAGCTCGGCGAAGCACTCGGCAACCGTTTCGGAGGGAGCTACGGCAACTTGGTTGCAGCCGCTGATCGGTCGGCCGTGCAACTTACAGCATTGCTTGGGGAGGTTGGCTATTTCAATGACGTCTACATCTACGATGGCCTACAGTTCCCGTTTCTCAAGCGGGCACAGCTGGCGGCATATGACCTCAGCTTGTTCTGCCCAGGCGACGATCGTTGCCGATTTCACGATCTCGATCAGCTAACAATCTTTGCCGACAACCTCGTCCCGCATACGCTTCGCGTGGATGGTGTGCTGGAATTTGATGCAACGCTGCTTGAGAGGATCGACCGTGGAGAGCTGATCGCCGCGGGGTCGCCGGAGGAGATCGAAATCAGGGCGATGGCGGTCCACGCAACTGAGCTACTATCAGCGATGAGCGCCAAGCGGGGAGACGTCGTGATGCCACTGCGCCTTTCGGACTGGATCTGGAACCGCGGCCAGTCACCTCTTTACAAAGCAAGGCCTCGGCAGCGAACAAGAAGCGTGCACTATTAGATTGCCGAACTGCATCGTATTTTCGGTCCGCCTAAAGGCCGATAAATGACGCCCGAACAAATCATACCCTTTCGAACAGCTTCTTGGCACGGCCCTCCAGATCGAGCCGCGCGTCCTGCTGCGCCTTGCCCCGCGCGAAGGCGGTGATGCCCTGGACGAAGTCGAATACGGACTCTGGTGGTCGGCCTTCTTCGGCGAGCACCGTGTCGATGATTCTAGCGGTCTCGGCTTTGCCGAACCCGCGCTTGCGCAGGAAATCAGTGCGGTCTTCGTCAGAGCGCGCGACGATGCGCTCGCGCGCCTGCCGGATGCCGTTGACGAACGGCAGCGGCGAGGAATCCGCAAATCGTGTCAGCGCCGGTGCCGCTTCGTGCGCAAAGCGGTTGGCGGCGTATTTGCTGTGCCGGATGCTGATCTCCTCGAAGTCCTCGACGCCCCAGAGATTGCGGTTCTGGCAGACAGCGCGAAGATAGAAGCTGGCGATGCCGAGCGTTTTGGCGCCCACCTCGGAGTTCCAGCAGTAGAAGCCCCTGAAGTAGAGGTCCGGCGATCCGTCGGGCAGCTTGCCTGCCTCGATCGGGTTGAGGTCATCGACGAGGAACAGGAACACGTCACGGTCGGACGCATAGAGCGTGGTGGTGTCGGCGCTGATATCCACCATTGGATTGTAGATGCCGGTCGACCAGTCGAGCACGCCCGGCACTTTCCAGCGCGTATCGCCCGTGCCGTTTCCAGCGATCCGCTGCACGGCGGCAACCAGTTCATGGTCATAGATGCGGCCATAATCCGGGCCTGTGACGGCGCGCAGTTCCATGCGGCCATCATCGGTTTCCAGCGTCTTGATCTGCTCGGCCCGGTGGTTGGTGAGGCCATACTGCAGGTTGATGCCTGCCAGCGGTGCCGGAAGCTGGCGCAGATAGGCGGCGGGCGCGCCGACCAGTGCCGCGAGCTGGCCGAAGCTCCAGTGGGTGGGCGAGATGGGAAGGTCAGCGCCAGGCAGGATCAGGTCGAGCCGTTCCGGATTATCGCGGCTGGCTTCGACAAGCACCGCCGCGCTCTCGACCGTGCGCGTGCGGCTGCGTTCGGCTCGGCCCTTCACCGATGCCATCAGCGCATCGAGCGACAGGTAACGCTCATCGGCGGGACGGCTGAACCATTCCGACGATACCCGACCGACCCGCTGGCCGCGACCGACATCGACCTTGTAGCCACCGCTCCGGTCGGGGCTCGCATCGAGAACTTGAACTTGTGTCATGACATGTCTCCGCGACGGCCCGGCCGGGAGCCTCTCTCCCGACACTCGAACCGTCACGGCGACAGCCGCCGCCCTCTTCCTCTCAACTTGACATTGTAAGGCGTTCTCCTTACAAGAGCGCACCTATAGGAGACCGCCATGTCCGCAATGCTCGAAGAGATCAGCACCATCACCGCCAAGGGCCAGACCACGGTTCCGAAGTCGGTCCGGACCGCGCTTGGCGTCGATTATGGCGGCAAGATTGCGTTCCGGGTCGACGAGCGCGGCGTGTCGGTCCACCGCGCGGAGGTCGATAACGAAGACCCCGCCATTGACCGCTTTCTGGCGTTCCTGGCCGACGACATTGCCCGGCGACCCGAGGCGGTCACGGCGCTGACGCCGGCACTGGCCGAGCGTCTTGCGGCGCTGACCGAGGGTGTGAAGGTTGACCTCGAAGCGCCGATCGACGGCGACGTCGATCTCTAAATGCTGGAAGTGAACGGATGGCAGTTGTTCGCCCATCCGCTGTTCCTCGACCAGATCGAGAAGCTGGCGGGTGCGGTCGAGAAGGCGCAAACGAAGGACCCGCGCGGTTGGCGGAAGTCGGCCAATGCCAAGCTCCTCGCAGCCATTTGGCAACTCGTCTTCGAGACGATCCCGCAAGACCCCACCCGTCCGGAATATCGCCAGGGCGGAACGCTCGGCGATGCACGTAAGCACTGGTTCCGCGCCAAATTCGGCGGCGGGCGGTTCCGGTTGTTTTTCCGATACAGCAGCAGCGCCAAGGTGATCGTGTTCGCGTGGGTCAATGACGAGAACACCCTACGGGCCTATGGCTCGAAGTCCGATGCCTACGCCGTATTCCGCAAGATGCTCGACGGCGGCAACCCGCCTGATGATTGGGCCGCGCTGATGGCAGCGGCAAGCGATCCTCAAGTGCGCCAAAGACTGGAGGCGGCTACGCCGGAAGCGCCGTGAGCACGTATCTGCGCTACGCCGGCAATAAGGGTTTGCTCGCCGCAAACGAGGACGACAGCATCCTCCGATGCCGCTGCCACGCAAACGCCGGATCCGCGCGCCGCGCAAATGGTCGCAAGACATTGGCGACCTGCACGATTATGTTCAGGCACCACCGCAGCGCGCATACGTCGACAAGGCAGAGGCAGAGATCGCTGTCTCCGATGACTGGCCCGATCCGGTTCCGATCAGCGACGCAGAACTGCGCGTTATCGAAGGCCATTTGCGCAGCGAACTCGACAAGCTGTTCGGTCCGCTGCCGTGAGGTAAGGAGTAGCAAGCCATGACCAGCGCCGCCCGCCGATCGGATCAGGACGAGGCGTCGGTTGCGGTCACCGCACGCGCTGCGCTCTATCTGCGCGTTTCGACCAGCAAACAGGCTGAAAGCGACCTCTCGATCCCCGACCAGCGTCGCCAGATCGAGAGCTACTGCCTTTCACGCGGCTGGGAGGTCGCGGATACATTCGTTGAGCCGGGCAACACGGCCACGGATGATCGCCGACCTGCATTCCAGGCGATGATCGAAGCGGCGATGAGCAAGCCGCCTGCGTTTACCGTGATCGTCGTTCACAGCTTCTCGCGCTTCTTCCGCGATCAGTTCCAATTCGAGTTCTACGTCCGCAAGCTGGCCAAGAACGGGGTCAGGCTTGTCTCGATCACCCAGGACCTTGGCGATGATCCGATGAGCGTCATGATGCGGCAGATCATGACCCTGTTCGACGAGTATCAGTCGAAAGAGAACGGCAAGCACACCCTGCGCGCCATGAACGAGAACGCCCGGCAGGGCTTCTGGAATGGCGCACGGGCACCGATCGGCTACAGGATCGTGGCAGCCGGGCAGCGCGGGGCGAAGATCAAGAAGGCACTGGAGATCGATCCGATCCAAGCGGAGACGGTACGGCGTATCTATCGGATGGCGCTGAACGGGGTCGAAGATCGCGGGCCGATGGGGCTGAAGGCGATCGCAAGCTGGCTAAACGAGAACAACATACGCACCCGTGATGGCGGGCGGTGGGGTGTGGGCGCGGTCCACCAGATACTGACCCGCACGACCTATATCGGCCAGCATCGGTTCAACACGCGCGACCACAAGACCCGGCGGCCAAAGCCCGAGAGCGAGCATGCGATCATGCAGGTGCCTGCCATCGTTTCCGAGGCCGAGTTCGAGACCGTGCAACGATCGTTGAAGGCCCGCAGCCCGAAGATGATGCCGCCGATGGCGGTGGGTGGTCCTACACTGCTGACAGGCATATGCTTCTGCGCCTGCTGCGGCGGCGCGATGACGCTGCGGACCGGGACCAGCAATACCGGCAAAGAATATCGCTACTACACCTGTGCGACAAAGGCACGACAAGGCGTGAAGGGCTGCCCCGGGATCACCGTGCCCATGGACCGGCTGAACGACGCCGTGATCGCGCATATCGAGAAGCGGCTCCTTGAACCCGCGCGGTTGGAGGCGCTGATGGACCAGATCCTCGAACGCAGGGACGACTGGGTGGCCCAGCGCCGCCTCCATGTCGCTGATCTTGAGCGCCGAGCGACAGAAGCCGAAGCGAAGCTCAAGCGGCTCTACGAAGCAATCGAGAACGGCGTGCTCGATATGAGCGATCCGTCGCTTAAGGATCGCATTGCCGAACTGGCGGTGACGCGCGATCAGGCCAGAGGAGACGCGGACCGGGCGGTCTCGCACATCGAAAAGATCGGGCCTACGATCACAGCGGAAAGCCTTCGGGCGTTCGCGAAGGCGGCCCGGAAGAAGCTGCGCAACAACGATGGGTCGTATGCACGCGACCATATCCGGGCCGTCGCGCAGCGAGTCGAGGTGATCAGCAAGACCGAGGTCCGCATTCGCGGTCAGCGCAGCGAACTGCTCCGAACCTTGACCGCCGCCTCTGGCGTAGAGGCGGCGGTGCTAGGCGTTCGTGGTTTTGAACCGAAATGGTGCACCCGACAGGATTCGAACCTGTGACCTCTGCCTTCGGAGGGCAACGCTCTATCCAGCTGAGCTACGGGTGCTTCCCCGCGCCAATGCGCAAATGCCGCCGCCAAAGTCAACCCGGCCAGCACTTGCCGTTCGCCTTTCCCGCCATTCTGGGGCATGGGGCGCACCCTATGCCTTTCAACAGCCTCCCCGCACCGCTCATGACGGCGCTTGCCGACCGTGGCTACGCCGCCCCCACCCCCGTCCAGGCCGCGGTCCTGGAACCCGGTGCCGAAACGCGGGACCTCCTCGTTTCCGCCCAGACCGGCTCCGGCAAGACCATCGCTTTCGGCCTCGCCATGGCACCGCAACTGCTCGATACCGATGGCTGCGCACCCCCCGCCGGCGCGCCGCTTGCGCTCGTCATCGCGCCCACCCGCGAACTGGCGCTTCAGGTCAGCCGTGAACTCGCCTGGCTCTACGCCGCCACCGGCCTGCGCATCGCCACCTGCGTCGGCGGCATGGACGCATCGAAAGAGCGCCGCGCCCTTCACCACGGCACCCACATCGTGGTCGGCACCCCCGGCCGCCTGCGCGACCATCTCGAACGCGGCGCCCTCATCCTGAACGGCATCGCCGTCGCCGTGCTCGATGAAGCCGACGAAATGCTCGACATGGGCTTCCGCGAGGACCTCGAACAACTGCTCGACGCCACGCCCGATACCCGCCGCACCTTCCTCTTTTCCGCCACCCTGCCCCGTCCCATCGTCGCGCTCGCCAAACGCTATCAGCGCGATGCCCTGCGCATCGCCACCACCGGCGAGGACCGCGGCCATGGCGACATTGCCTACCAGTGCGTCACCGTCGCCCCGGCGGATATCGAGAACGCCGTCGTCAACCTGCTGCGCTTCCACGAGGCACCCACGGCGATACTGTTCTGCGCCACCCGCGACAATGTCCGCCACCTCCACGCCAGCCTGGTCGAACGCGGGTTCGACGCCGTCGCGCTGTCCGGCGAACATAGCCAGTCCGAACGCAACCATGCCCTCCAGGCGCTGCGCGACCGGCGCGCCCGCATTTGCGTTGCGACTGACGTCGCCTCGCGCGGCATCGACCTTCCCAACCTCTCGCTCGTTGTCCATGTCGAACTCCCGCGCGATGCCGAAATCCTGCAACACCGCTCCGGTCGCACCGGCCGCGCCGGGAAAAAGGGCACCGCCGTCCTGATCGTCCCCTACCCTGCGCGCCGCCGTACCGAGGCGATGCTGCGCAACGCCCGGGTAGAGGCGCAATGGCTCCCCGTCCCCTCTCCCGACGCCATCCGGGCCCAGGATCATGCCCGCCTGCTCGACACCCTCCTTGAACTCCCGGCGGAGGCCGACGACAACGACACGGAACTTGCCGGCCGGCTGCTCGCCGAGCGCACGCCTGAACAGATCGCCGCGGCGCTGGTCCGCATCCACCGCGCGAAACTGCCCGCCGTCGAGGACCTGCTCGATGCCGGCGGCCCGCCACCCCGCGCCGAACGCCCCGACCGCAACCTGCCGCGTCCCGGCTTCGAGGACACGGTCTGGTTCCGCATGGACGTCGGCCGCCAGCAGAATGCCGACCCCCGCTGGATCATCCCGCTCATCGCGCGCCGCGGCCACATCACCAAGGCCGACATCGGCGCCATTCGCATCAGCGCGCAGGAAACCGCGTTCGAAATCCCGCGCGCGCTCGCCGCACGCTTCGCCGACGCCCTGAAACGCACCCATGGCGAGGACAAATCCCCCGAAGGCGCCATCCGCATCATTCCCGCCCACGGTCCCCCGGCGCGCGCCCACGGCCCCGCCCACGACCGCCCCCGCCCCAAAACCAACCGCTTCATCCGTCCAAAGTAATCCTCTCCCGCATCCGGGAGGGTGAGGGCTCATGTCAGAACCAGAAAGCGCCTCCCCCACTTGTGGGGGAGGCGACTCGCGCAAGCGAACGGGAGGGGGCATCCACGCAACGGCTCAAACCACCGTCACCGCTATCCCCGCCCTGAGCCGCGGCAACAACCCCAGCATCGCCTCCCGGCGCACCGCCAGGCACCCTTCCGTCGGTGCACCATCATCCCGCATCAGATGCCAGAAGATCGCGCTCCCCGCCCCGGCCACCACCGGCGCATCATTATGGCCCAGCACGACAATCACATCATACACCGCATCATCCCGCCACAGCCGCTCGGCCGAAAACCGGTGCGGATGCACCACCGGGCGATTGTAGGCGGGATCATCCACCCCGTCGCTCCAGCCGTCCGCCGGCCGCAGCCAGCGCCACGGCAGCACCAGCGGCATCGCCGCCACCCGGTCCGGCCGCAACAGCACGCCCCGCAACGCCCAGGTCCCGCGCGGCGTCGCGCCATCCCCCTCCCGTTTCGCCGCTGCATCCACCACGCCACCCCGCCCGGTCACGCACGGCACCGCCTCCCCGAACGCCCGCAGCACGCCCTCCGCCACGATCACAGCTGATGCCCCTGCCGGTCGCGCTTGGTCGCCAGATAGGCGGCGTTGTGCGGGTTCGCCGGCAGCACATGCGACACCCGCTCCACCACATGCACCCCGCCGGCCTCGAACGCCCCCACCTTCAGCGGATTGTTGGTGAGCAGGCGGATGCGTGCCACCCCCAGCTTGCCCAGCATTGCGGCCCCCAGCTCCAGGTCGCGCTCGTCCTCGGCAAAGCCCAGCCGCAGGTTCGCGTCCACCGTATCGAACCCCTGGTCCTGAAGCGCATAGGCGCGCAGCTTGTTCAGCAGCCCGATGCCCCGCCCTTCCTGTTGCAGATAGAGCAGCATGCCGCCCTCCGCCGCGATCCGCGCGATCGCCGCCTGCAACTGCGGGCCACAGTCGCACTTCAGGCTGCCCAGAAGGTCCCCCGTCAGACAGGCCGAATGCAGCCGTACCAGCGGCACGTCACCCGGCGAGCCGATGATCAGCGCAAGATGATCCGGGCCACCCTCATGCCGGCTGCGGAACGCCACCACCTGCGTGTCCGGCGCCGCCGCCAGCGGCAGCCGCGCCCGCGCGACCACATCCAGCGCCGCCGCCCGTCGCCATTGCAGCACCTCCGCGGCGTCCACCACCAGTGTGTCCGCCACCGCGCCATCGCGCACGAACAACGCCGGCAGCAGCGCCGCCCGCTTCGCCAGCCGCAGGGCCGCCGTCGCCGCCCGCTCGGCGGGCCCCAGATCGACAGACGGAAACGGCCCCTTGAACGGCGTCGCCAGGTCATCCACCGGGTCCGCCACGGCGTGCGGTTCCATCCACGCCGCCCGTGCCAGCCGCACCGCCCCCGCGCCGGCGGCCGCCCGCTGGTTGACGATCTTCAGTGTCGCGGCGCGTTCCGGCGTGATCAGCAGGTCGGCACCCGCCAGCGCCCCGCCGCGCTCCACCGCCTGCACGCTCAGCGCCACATCGCCGTCGCGCACCACCACGATTTCACCGCGCCGCAGGTCATCCACCCCGCGCGCGACCTCCAACTCGCTCAAAAGTCGAAATCCGCGATCAACGGCACATGGTCGCTGGGCTTCTCCCATCCCCGCGCCGCCACCAGCGTCGTCACCGCCCGCGCGCTGCCACGCACCTCCGGCGAGCACCAGACATGATCCAGCCGCCGACCGCGATTGGAGGCCGCCCAGTCCGCCGCGCGGTAACTCCACCAGGTGTAGAGCCGCGCCGGCGGTGGCACGAACAGCCGCCCCAAATCCGCCCAGCCATGGCTCGATTGCAACGCCGCCAGCGTCTCCACTTCGACGGGCGTATGGCTCACCACGTCCAGCAACGCCTTGTGATCCCACACATCCTCCGGCAAGGGTGCGATGTTGAAATCGCCCAGCACGATGCTCGGCTCGCGCAGCCCCTCGCTCCAGCGCGTCATCCGCCCCAGGAAATCCAGCTTCTGCCCGAACTTGGGATTGACCGTCCGATCGGGAATGTCCCCCCCGGCCGGCACATAGACATTCTCCAGCAGCACGCCATTCGGCAGCCGCACCCCCACATGCCGCGCCTCGCCATTGTCCTGCCAGTCGAAACGGTTGTTGGGGGTCAACGCCACCTTGCTGACGATCGCCACGCCATGATGCATCCGCTGCCCGGCCGGATAGACATGCGGGTAACCCATCGCCGCGAACGAGGCGTGCGGAAACAGCGCGTCCTCGCACTTCGTCTCCTGCAAACACAGCACGTCCGGTGCCTGCTCCCGCAGCAACCGCTCGACAATCCCGATCCGCGCCCGAACGCTGTTGATGTTCCAGCTGGCAATCCTGAAGCTCATGCCCCCGGTGTAAAACCGCGCGTGGCAGCCGTCACCCCCCTATCATGGCCCGCATTCCGCCTTCATGGCGTTGATGTGCGCGCTGTATCCCGCCGAGGGCGACGCCCAGCCGGCCGGCGACGTCGGGTTCGGCATCTCCCGTTGCGCCGCCTGTTTCAGGATCGCGCAATAGCTGGCGCGTTCCACGGTGATGCTGCCAACCCCGTGGCAACTCTTGCACCCGCCGCCGCCCGCCAGGGTCGCATTGGCGGGGTTGCTCCAGCCCAGGCTGTTCACCAGCGTATATTTCGCCGCCGCTGCCGTGGTGAACGGCAGGTCGGTCGCCGCCGGCACGCTGCCGTCGCGATTGCCCAGCGCCGTGTTGGGATGCAGCAGGAACACATTGTCGCCGCGATGGCACATCACGCACTTGCCACCGCCCGAAAGCGCCGGGTCATAGCCATCCGTCCAGGTGCTGGCGATCCGCCGCTGCGACGGTGTCGTCGGCACGAAGGTCGGCCCGCCACCGCGCAACCGGTTGTCCCAGATGCACGCCTTCGAGGTTGTCGCACTCTGGCAGATCACGCCCAGCGTCACCCCTGTCTTCGCCGGGCTGTCCCAGCGCGGCAGGGCGATGCATCCCCCCGCCGAACCGCCCGCCGGCGGCGTATAGGTCCAGACCTCCACGGGATCACCCGCCTGCAGGAACAGCCGGTTCTGCGGCTGGCTGCCCGGCCGCTTCACCCAGGCGGCATTGCCCCAGTCCGGCGGGATCGGCACGCCTTCCTTGCGGCAGTCGCGCGTATAGGCCGTGTCGACCATCCAGCTGATGTCCAGACAGCAGATCACCACCCGCTCGAAAATCTCGCGCGGGAAGCGGAATTCGCGCAGATAGTCCCGGTTGATCCGCGGAATTGCCTTCAACTGATGGCGATCCAGCAGCGCCACCTTCTGCGCCTCCAGCAGATAGTCCAGCCGCCATTGCGGCACCTTCAGCGCCCGCGCCACCGGCTCGACCGCCACCAGCCGCAGCAAATCGGTCATGTAGCGCGCCTCGGCACCTCCGAGCTTCGCCGCCTTCGGAATCGCCAGCAGCATCTCCCGGTTGCGCTGGTAATCCTTCGCGCGCACCTGCCCCGCCATGGCCTCCAGCGCCACCACCGCCGCCATCAACCGCTCGGCATCCACCTTCACCGGTTTCAGGTCGGCATTCACCGGCAGCCCATGATAGACATGCACCACCTGCCCATAGACGCCCGGCGCCCGCGCTTCGCGCTGCGCCTGCACGCCACCGGCAATCATCACCAATGTCAGGAAAACCAGTATCCGCATCGTAACCTCCCCAGTCCGATGCGACCCATTTATGAACTTTATGATATACCCCTGCGACAATCTGTCAACCGGCTTATTGGGGCCATGATCGACGGACGGTGCGCACAAAAATTTGGCGCCCGCTGCGGGGGCATGCAGCGGGCGCCGGTTTTGCGTTCGTCACGCAACGAGAAGTGAGGGAGCCGGTCAACAGGGGGCAAATACCGGCGGCCCGTCCTCGTGAACATCTTTTAGAACGACCAACCTTGCCTGAAACTGAATGGCAGGCAAAAAATTCTTCAGCCGCCCTTTCCCGGCGGCATTAGCCGACGGCGCGGGTCGACAAAGGCAAAGCGCCCCGCCGGAATCGCCGGGTTCCACACGATATTGCTCAGTTGCACCTGCGTCTGCTGCCCCTGCGCATCCACCACCCGCCATCCGGCCAGCGCCAACCCCCCCGGCGCGCCGGCGCTCCTCGACAGGAAAAAGGTGATCCGCCCCAGATCCGGCCGCTTCGGGTCGCTCGCCACCACCCCCACCATCCCCGGCACCGGCACCTCGCTGTCGGGCAGCACCCGCGCCACCCGCGACAGGTCGGCCCTGGGATCGAGCAGCACGCCCAGCGGTGTCGCCTTCACCGGCCATTGGCTCACCTGTCCCACCTTGTAATCGATGAAGCTCAGGTTGCGCCCGTCGGCCACCACCAGGATGCGCGCGCCCGGCCCATAGTCAAAGCGGATGCGCCCCGGCCGCTGCAGGCTCATCACGCCCCGCGCCTGCGAACCGTTGCCGGCGGTCTGCACGAAATCCGCCGTCATGCTGGTCGTCGCCACCAGCGCCGCCTGCACCTCCGCCAAAGACACGCCCTGCGCCGCCGCGGGCGCCGCGACCAGCGCCGCCATCAGAAAAAATTGTCTCATCGGCGAGGGCTTACGCGGCAACGCTTGAACGCGCCTTGAACGCCGCCAGCACCCCCGGCAGCAACACAAAGTCATCGATCAGCGCATCATGCGGCAGGCTCGCCACCGGCTCCACCGAGAATCCGAACGTCACCAGCACCGTCGGCACGCCCGCCGCCTGGCCCGTCAGCGCGTCGGTCATCGAATCCCCCACAAACGCGGCGTCGCCAGCCTCGCCGCCACAGGCGCGGATCGTCGCCCACAGATGCTCGGGATCGGGCTTGCGGACGCCCAGGCTGTCCGCCCCCAACACGGCCGCGAACCGCCCGCTCCACCCCAGTGCCGCCAGCAGCAGCCGGGTCAGCCCGATCGGCTTGTTGGTGCAGATGCCCAACACACAGCCCGCCGCGGACAGCCGATCCAGCGTCGGCTCCACCCCCTCGAATGCCCGGCTGTGCCGGGCAATATTGGCCGCATAATGCTCGAAAAAGGCGCAGAACGCCGCCTCCATCTCCGCGTCCGAACCCCCGCCGCTCGCCGCCAGCCCCTTCTCCAGCAGCTTGCGCGCGCCCTGTCCCACCATCGGGCGCACCGCTGCCACCGGCAGCCCCGGCCGCCCCACCGTCGCCAGGCCATGGTTCATTGCCGCCGCCAGGTCATCGGCGGTGTCCACCAGCGTCCCGTCCAGATCGAACACCAGCGTCCGCGGATAGATCAAACCCACGCCGCTTCCTTCTCCGCCGCCCGCCGGTCCAGTTCCGCCCGGCTCACCTTCTCGCTGGCGCTCTTCAGCTGGCCGCAGGCTGCCATGATGTCCCGCCCGCGCGGCGTGCGCACCGGCGCCGAAATCCCGGCGCGATAGATGATGTCGGAAAAGCGCGCGATCCGCTCCGGCGTCGAGGTCTCATAGCCCACCCCCGGCCAGGGATTGAACGGGATCAGGTTCACCTTCGCCGGCAGCCGATAGGACTGGATCAGCCGCACCAGCTCCTCGGCATCGGCGTCGCTGTCATTCTTGTCCCTCAGCATCACATATTCGAAGGTGATGCGCCGCGCGTTGTTCGCCCCAGGGTATGCCGCGCAGGCTGACAGCAGTTCCTGGATCCCATAGCGCTTGTTCAGCGGCACGATCTCGTCCCGCACCTCCTTGGTCACCGCGTGCAGGCTCACCGCCAGATTGACGCCGATCTCCTCCCCGGCGCGCGCCATCATCGGCACCACGCCGGATGTGGAGAGCGTGATCCGCCGTTTCGACAGCGCCAGGCCATCGCCATCCATCACGATATTCAGCGCCGCCTTCACATTCTCGAAATTGTACAGCGGCTCGCCCATCCCCATCATCACGATGTTGGTCAGCAACCGCCCATCCGGGCTGGAGGGCCATTCCCCCAGACTGTCCCGCGCCAGCATCACCTGCCCCACGATCTCCGCCGCGGTCAGGTTCCTGACCAGCTTCATCGTGCCGGTGTGGCAGAAGCGGCAGTTCAGCGTGCACCCCACCTGGCTCGACACGCACAGCGTCCCCCGGTCATGATCCGGAATGAACACCATCTCATACTCTTCGCCACCGCTGCGCAGCAGCCACTTGCGCGTCCCGTCGGTCGACACCTGCGCCGTCACAACCTCCGGCCGCCCGACCACGAACGCCCGCTCCAGCGCCTCGCGCATCGGCTTGGCGATATCGGTCATCAGCGCGAACTCGGTCACGCCGCGGTTGTAGATCCAGCTCCACAGCTGCCGCGCCCGCATCTTCGCGGTGCGCGCGTCCGCCACGCCGGCCGCGACCAGCGCGCCCGCCACATCGGCCCGCGCCAGTCCCACCAGGTCCACGCGGCCGTCACCCGCCGGCATCGTCCGCGGCACCGGCACCGGGTCCACCGCGCCGGCAATCGTCATCAATTCGGTATCCATGGCCGCCGCCATAGCGAAAAGCCTGACCTCTTGCCAGCCACGCGCCATTTGCTATCCTATCACCAACCTCCGCACGAGGCCGGCGGGTCGGCATGGACCATCGAAAGGACCCTCTCGATGCGCCTCAACCATGTCACGCTCCCCGCCCAAGACCTCGCCGCCAGCCTCGCCTTCTACCGCGCGCTCGGCCTCCAGCTCATCGTGCTCGCCGAACCGCGCTACGCCCGCTTCGCCGTCGACGATCAGAGCACCCTCTCCATCGAGGTCACCCCGGACGCGCGCGCCGGCACCGCCGAGATCTTCCTCGCCGCCGACGATGTCGACGCCGCCCACGCCGCCGCCGCCGCGAACGGCCTCCGCTTCGATTGGCCGCCCACCGACCAGAGCTACCTCTGGCGCACTGCCCAGGTCACCGACCCGGCGGGCAACCGCATCCTGCTCTACCATGCCGGCACCAACCAGCATTTCCCGCCCTGGCGCCTGCCCGGCTGACGGGAACCACAGCCCTCCCGCGCGCTTCATCGCGGCAGGAGAGAAGCCATGCCCCAGGGTGACAAGGCCGCCTACTCCGACAAACAGAAACGCAAGGCCGCGCACATCGCCGAAAGCTACGAGGAACGCGGTGTTCCCGAAGCGGAGGCGGAAGCCCGCGCCTGGGCCACCGTCAACAAGCAGGACGGCGGCGGCAAAAAGAGCGGATCAGGCCGAAAGCGGTCGGCTTGAGTTCGCTCCCTGTCACCCTGTGCGTCGGCATCCCTTACAACCGGCAGCAGTGAATAAATGTTAACCTATTGTGTTTGCTCATATTGGTCACTTGGCGCATGAATTGCATGGTGGATGATACAGCCCTGATCCAGTCGGGCCTTAACGGGAGTCCTGCACATGCGCCTCGTCGCCCTCGCCGCCCTCGCGGCCATCGCGGCCATCGCCGCCCCGGCCTCCGCCGCCGTCAACATCTGGTCCACCAGCTTCGACAGCGGCTATTTCGAAACCACCGGCCCCTTTCCCTGGAGCAGCCTCGGCGTCACCTTCGGTGGCGGCACCATCGAAAGCAGCGGCTCTGTCCCCGGTTCGGGCACATCGCTCTTCCGCAACACCACGCCCGGCACCACCATCTTCGACGCCACCGGCCTCGGGGCCCACACCAGTCTCGAACTCGGCTTCGACATCACCTTCGTCGACAGCTGGGACAGCGACAATGGCGTCCCCGGCGTCACGCCCGACTGGCTGTTCGTCAACATCGATGGCATGGCCCCGATGCAGTGGACCGTGCCTAACCAATCCGGCAGCAACACCGTCATCGCGCCCACTTGCTCGCTCCTCAGCAGCGGCTCGAACACGGTCGGCAATGGCTTCGTCGATGCCACCTACCGCTGTGCCTTCAGCTTCGCGCACAGCACCAACACCTGGGGCATGACCATCGCCGCCGGCGGTGCCGGCTTCCAATATGGCAACGACGAAAGCTGGGCGATCGACAATTTCAGCCTCGCCGCCAACGCCGTCCCCGAGCCCGCCACATGGGCGATGCTCATCGCCGGTTTCGGGCTGGTCGGTGTCGCCATGCGGCGCCGCAAGACGCTCGCGGCCTGATCGACACCATCCGGCGATGCCGGTCGGGGCAACCCGGCCGGCATCGTCCTATGGCTGCCGCGCCCATTCGATCGGCCTGATCGCCGGCAGCAGCACGGACCAGCAAAGCGCCGCGGCCACCGCTAACAGCGCCGCCAGCATGAACGCCGCGCTGTAATTGCCGGTCGCGTCAACCAGCATCCCCGTGATGACCGGCCCGACGATTCCGGAAAAGTTCGCCGTGCCATTCTGCACCCCCACCCAGCGCCCCGCCGCCGCCGGCCCCGCGAAACACTGCGAAATCGCATAGAGCAAGGCGCCCCCCGCCCCCACCGTCGCCGCGGTCAAGACCAGGGCCAGCGCGATGACCGGCATCGACGCCGCCGTCCCCGCCACGACCAGCGCCGCCGCACAGCTGAGGTAGATGCCGATCATCAGGGCCTTGCGACGCCAGGATTCGTCCGCCCGCCCCACCACGAACCGGTCGGCCACCTGCCCCGCCAGCAGCGCCCCCACCGCCTGCGCGCAGAAGATGCCGCCCGCCAGAACTGCCATCTCGCTCGTGGACAGTCCGCGCTCCCGCACCAGAAACAGCGGCAACCAGGCAATCACGAAATACAGCACATAATTGCCGGAAAAATGCCCGGCCGACGCCGACCACAGCGCCCGCGTGCCGACAATCGCGCGATAGGACACGCGCGGCCCCGCAACCACCGCCGCCACCGGTTCCGCCAGCCCCGCCGTCGCACGGTGCCAGGGCCACAGCCACAGCAGGGTCACCGCCCCCGCCACCACGAATGCCGCCTGCCACCCCAGCCCCGCGATCAGCAATCCGCCCGCCAGCGCCGACAGCGCCTGCCCCAGCGCGATCGCCGCGATCATCGCCCCGTTCCAGCGCGCCTGCCAGTGCGGCTCACCATGCCGCAGGATGAATTTGGACATGGCGGGAAAGGTCACCGCCTGCCCCAGCCCCTTCAGCAGCCGCGCCGCCACCAGCCCGCCCAGCCCCGTCACCAGCGCGATCGCACCCGTTCCAAGGCCCCACAAGGCCACGCCGCCGGCATATTGCCGATACAGCCGATGGCGGTCGACCAGCCAGCCCGAGACATATTGGAACGGCGCATAGACCCAGAAAAACGCCGACACCGCCAGGCCGAACTGCGTCGCCGACAGGTCGAAACTGTCCGAGATCGCCGGCCCCGCCACCGGCAGCAGGCCCCGGTCGACATAGCTGAGGAACAGCGCCAGCAGCGCCAGCCACAACAAACGTGCCCCCCGCGCGCCGCGCGCTTCCGCCACCACCCCCTGCTGCATGAACGCTCTCCCCCGGCACAGCCTCCCCGCCACGCCGCGCCCTGTCAACCGCCTGCCCATCCTCCCCCACCTCGTGTGGGGGAGGTGGCACGAGCGTAGCGAGTGACGGAGGGGGAAACCTAAGCCGCCCCCATCCGCGCCACCCCGCTCCCCACCACCAGCGGCACCTCGGCACCCTTGTCGATCCGCATCACCGTCCCCTGCGGCACATCCACCGCGATCGGCACGCCCCCATAATCCGGCCCGCCCACCAGAATCCCGCGCAGCACCCGCGCCGTCATGCCATGGCTGATCACCAGCATCGGCCCCTCGCCGGCCTCCCGCATCCAGTCCCGCAACCGCACCGCGATGTCGGCATAGCTCTCGCCGCCCGGAATCGGCATCCGGAACAACCGCCGATCCAGGTCCAGGATCGGCCCCTCCGCCGCCACGATCTCGGCATAGCTGCGCCCGGTCCAGCGCCCCACCTCGATCTCCCGCAGCCGCGCATCCTGCCGGATGGCGAAGAAATCCACCCCCAGATGATCGGCGACGATCGCCGCGGTCTGCTGCGTCCGTCCGGCCGTCGAACACCAGATCGGCGGCACCGCCTCGCCGCTCGCGGCGAAATGCGCCACCAGCGCCGCCCCCATCGCATCGGCCTGCATCACACCCGCCAGCGTCAGCGGCGTATGCGCGTCATTCCCCTGCATCCGCGCCGCCCGGTTGAACACCGTCTCCGCGTGCCGCGCCAGATAGATCACACCCATCGTTCCCCTTCCCACGAAGTTGAATCCCCCGCCCCCTCCCCCTTTTCGCAGTCGCGTGGGGCGGCTATCAGCGTGCCCATGGCGAACAAGATCCACCCCACCGCCGCCGCCGCACTCGACGGCCTGCTGTTCGACGGCATGACCATCGTCTCGGGCGGCTTCGGCCTGTGCGGCATTCCGGAAAACAGCATCGCCGCCA
This sequence comes from Sandaracinobacteroides saxicola, assembly GCF_014117445.1. Lineage (NCBI taxonomy): Bacteria > Pseudomonadati > Pseudomonadota > Alphaproteobacteria > Sphingomonadales > Sphingosinicellaceae > Sandaracinobacteroides > Sandaracinobacteroides saxicola. The sequence goes on from NZ_CP059851.1 coordinate 1,905,613, forward strand.
TCCGCGCGCACGGCGTCAAGCGCCTCACCATCGTCTCCAACAATGCCGGCGTCGATGGCTTCGGCCTCGGCCAGCTGCTGGAAACCCGCCAGGTCGCCAAAATGATCAGCAGCTATGTCGGCGAGAACAAGGAGTTCGAACGCCAGTATCTCGCCGGCGAGCTGGAGCTGGAGTTCACGCCGCAGGGCACGCTCGCCGAACGCATCCGCGCCGGCGGCGCCGGCATCCCCGGCTTCTACACCCGCACCGGCGTCGGCACGCTGATTGCCGAGGGCAAGGAGCACAAGGAGTTCGACGGCGAAACCTACATCCTGGAGCGCGGCATCCGCGCCGACCTCGCCATCGTGAAGGCATGGAAGGCCGACACCAGCGGCAACCTCATCTTCCGCAAGACCGCGCGCAACTTCAACCCCATGGCCGCCACCGCCGGCCGTGTCACCGTCGCCGAGGTGGAGGAGATCGTCCCCGAAGGCAGCCTCGACCCGGACGCGATCCACACGCCCGGCGTCTATGTCCAGCGCCTCGTCCAGGCGACGTTCGAAAAGCGCATCGAACAGCGCACCGTTCGCCCGCGCGAAACAGCATGAATCAGGGCACCGCCTGGCTGACGGCGGGCGGCGTCCTCAGCGCCGCCGCCGCCATCCTGCATGTCGGCGTCATCTTCGGTGGCCCCTCCTGGTACCGCTTCTTCGGTGCGGGAGAGGCGATGGCACGGATGGCCGAACGCGGTGCCTGGCAGCCGACGGTCATCACGCTCGGCATCGCCAGCATCCTGCTGGCCTGGGCGGCCTATGCCTTTTCCGGCGCCGGATGGATCATGCGGCTCCCCCTGCTGCGCACCGGCCTCGTGGTGATCAGCGCCATCTACCTGCTGCGCGGCCTGGTGCTGTTCCACGCGATGATCTTCATGCCCGACGTCGTCACGCCCTTTCTCACATGGTCATCGCTGATCGTCCTGATCTACGGCCTCGCCTACGCCATCGGCACCTGGCTCGCCTGGCCCGCCCTGAGCCTGAAAGGAACCGCATGATGTCCCTCCAAACGATCGGCTGGACCCGCGACGAGATGGCCGCCCGCGCCGCTGCCGAGCTGCGCGACGGCTTCTACGTCAACCTCGGGATTGGCATGCCCACGCTGGTCGCCAACCACGCCGGCGGCCTCGACATCACCCTGCAATCCGAAAACGGCATGCTCGGCATGGGGCCTTTTCCCTATGAGGGGGAGGAAGACCCCGACCTCATCAACGCCGGCAAGCAGACCATCACCGAACTCCCCCGCACCGCCTATTTCAGCAGCGCCGACAGCTTCGCCATGATCCGCGGCGGCCACATGGACCTATCGATCCTCGGCGCCATGGAGGTCGCGGAAAACGGCGACCTTGCCAACTGGATGGTGCCCGGCAAGATGGTGAAAGGCATGGGCGGCGCCATGGATCTGGTCGCCGGCGCCCGTCGTATCGTCGTCATGATGGAGCATACCGACAAGAAGGGCGCGCCCAAGTTCGTGCCCGCCTGCACCCTGCCGCTGACCGGCCGCAACGTCGTCGATGTCCTCATCACCGACCTCGCCGTGTTCGACCGCCCCGATCGCCAAAGCCCCTTCCGCCTCCGCGAAACCGCCCCCGGCGTCACCGCCACCGACGTCGCCGCCAAAACCACCGCTACCTTCATTCGCTAAGCCCGATACCACCTCTCCCCCGGCACGGGGGAGCGACTCGGCGCAGCCGAGCGGAGGGGGCCAGCAAAACCGGCACAAAATCGCTACCGCGCCAACACCCCCCTGATCGCCGCCGCATCCGCCCGCGGCAACGCCACGTGCCGCGCCCCCATCGCCGCCGCCAGGGCCACGCCCTCCGCCCGCACCCGCGTCGAGCTGTCGATCAGCACCACCGAAAATCCCTGCAATCCCCGCGCCGCCGCCAGCGCATCCTCCACCGCCGGCAACTCTCCGCGTGACACGTTCGCCCGCGCATCGGTCAGGAACACGACCTGCGCCTGCCGCCCCCGCGCCACGATGGCCCGCGCCACCGCCGCCGCGGCTTCGATCGCCGCGCCCAGCGGCGTGCCCCCACCCCCCACCATGTCCCCCAGCGCCCGCTTTGCCCGCGCCAGGCTCCGCGTCGGCGGCAGCAGCAGCTCCGCCCCCTCGCCGCGGAAGGCGATCAGCGCCACTTCGTCCCGCCGCACATAGGCATCGGCCAGCAACAGCTCGACCGCCCCCTTCGCCTCGTTCAACCGCGCCAGTGCGCTCGATCCCGACGCATCCACCACGAACAGCGTCGTCGCCCCCGCCCGCCGCAACCGCCGCCGCACGCGAAAATCCGATTTCGACACGCGCATTACCCCGCCGCGGCCACCGCGCAGCCCCTGCCAGGGCGCCGCCGCCTTCAGCGTCTCCACCAGGTCCAGCCGCCAGCTGCCCCGCGGCGCCCCCATCCGCACCCGCCCGCGCCGGCCATTGGCCGGCGCCGCCCGCTCCCGCCCCTTCCCCCGCCCGCCGCTGCTGCCCCGCGGCGCCTGCCCCGCCGCCAGCGCCGCCAGCAGCCCCGCCGGCAGCGCCGCCCGCACCGCCTCCACCAGCATCTCTGCCAGCGCGGCCTCACCGCTGTCCTCCGGCGCATCCCCGGGGTCCGGTGGCGACGGCGGTGCATCCGCCGCCGCCGCGCCCGGCAACGCCCGTGCCCGCGGCATGAGCACCAGCCGCACCGCCCGGGCCAGATCCTGCTCGCCCGCCTCCGCCCGCCCGAACAACCCCGCCGCTGCCCGCGCCGCCCGACACGCAAACAAAAGCGGCCGCAGGGACGGGATCGCCAGCGCCGCCGCCGCCGCGCTCAACCCCTCCACCGCCCCCGCCGGCAGCGCCGCATCCGCCCGCCCCGCCACCGGCCACCCCGACGGCGCCACCCGCAACCCCCGCAGGTCCAGCATCAACCCCACCCGCTCCACCAGCACCGGCGCGACGCCGGCATCCTCCTCCACCCCCTCATCGATCAGCACCAGCCGGAATCCCGCCCCCGCATCCATCGCCGCGGCGATCGTCGCCGCCACCCCCGGCTCCAGCCGTTCCGCCCCCGGCACCAACAGCACACCCCCGTCCGCCCCCGCCAGCAACCCCGCCGCCATCACCGGCCGCCGGGCCGCCAATGTCGCCGCCAGATCGACGCCCCCCGTCAGCCGCTCCGGCTCAACACTCCCCGGCACCCGCACCCATGGCGCCCCTTCGGGCAGCCGCCCGCGCAACGCCGCCAGCCAGCCCTCCAGCACCGGGCCACCGTCGCTCCGCAGCACCACGCCCCGCAGCCCCGCATCCGCCGCCAGCATCGCGGCTGACGCTTCCGCATCTGCCAGCGCCTCGCTCACGGCATCTGCCTCACAATGCGGCCAGCGCCCGTTCGATCCGCGCCGTCGATCCGCTGTCATCCAGCGGATTCTTCCGCAGCCGGTGCCGCAGCGCACTCGGCGCCACCGCCGCCAGATGCGCCGGCCCCACCGCCTTCTTCCCTTCCAGCGCGGCCGCCGCCCGCGCCGCCCGCATCAGCGTCAGCTCACCCCGCAGGCCATCCGCCCCCACCGCCATGCACAGCCGCGTCGCCCGCTCCAGCATCGCATCGGGCACCACCACCTTCCCCAGCGCCTTCTTCGCCTTCGCCAGCGCCTTCAGCGTCGCCGCCTCGGCATCGGCAAACCGCGCCATGAAGGCGTCCGGATCGCGGTCGAACGCATCGCAGCGCCGCACGATCTCCACCCGCTCCGCCATGTCGGTCGGCGTCGTCACTTCCACCGACAGGCCAAAGCGATCCAGCAGCTGCGGCCGCAACTCCCCCTCCTCCGGATTGCCGCTGCCGATCAGCAGGAAGCGCGCCGGATGCCGCACGCTCAGCCCCTCTCGCTCCACCAGATTCTCGCCACTCGCCGCCACGTCCAGCAGCAGGTCGACCAGATGATCCTCCAGCAGGTTGACCTCGTCGATATACAGGAACCCCCGGTGCGCCCGCGCCAGCAGCCCCGGCTCGAATCGTTTCTCGCCGCTTACCAGCGCGCGCTCCAGGTCCAGCGCCCCCAGCACCCGGTCCTCGGTCGCCCCCAGCGGCAGGTCCACGAACGGCACCGGCGCCTCCACCGCCTTCGCGTGCCTCAGCTCGCCGGCATCCGGATAGCGTTCGCGCTCCGCCGGATCGGCGTTATAACGGCTCCCCGCCACCACCTTGATGGGCGGCAGCAGCGCCGCCAGCGCCCGCACCGCGGTGGATTTCCCCGTCCCCCGGTCGCCGAACACCATCACCCCGCCCAGCCGCGGCTCCACCGCCGCCAGCAACAAAGCCTGCCTCATCGCGTTCTGGCCCACGATGGCGGAGAATGGAAATTTCGCCTTCATCCCCTATAGGTAGCAGCGCGACACAGCGGCGCAATCGAAAGGACAGTCGTGGACACCGAATGGATCATCGCCGGCGGCACCGCCATCGTCCTCGGCGCCGGCGGCGGCCTGCTCACCGAAATCGGCGCCTGGTACCGCAACCTGAAAAAGCCCTGGTGGAACCCGCCCAACTGGCTCTTCGGTCCTGCCTGGACGCTGCTGCTCATCGGCTGGGCCTGGTCCGCCGTCACCGCCTGGCGCGCCGCCGACGCCGCCACGCAACCGTGGGTGCTGATCCTCTACGGCCTCAACGCCGCGCTGTTCTTCGCCTGGAGCCCGCTTTTCTTCAAACTGAAACGGCCCGACTGGGCGCTCCTCGAAATCATTCCCTTCTGGGCCTCCATCCTCGCCCTCATCCTCTTCACCGCCCCCTTCGCCCCCAAGGCCGCCTGGCTGATCGCCCCCTACCTCGCCTGGGTCAGCTTCGCCGCCGTCCTCAACTGGAAGATCGTGCAACTCAATAAACCTTTTGCTCGATAATCCTTGCCCAATCGCTGATCCCCCGCTATGGCCCCGCCCTTCAAGAAACCCGGAGGGGCGCGCGATGGGCGTGCGTCAGCGATCGGGAGGAGCAAGCACCCATGCCGTATTACGAGCATGTCTACCTCGCGCGCCAGGATCTGGCCCCCGCGCAGGTCGAGGCCCTGACAGAGGGCTTCCAGAAGATCATCAGCGATCACGAAGGCGCCGTCGCATCCCAGGAATATTGGGGCCTGCGCAGCATCGCCTACCGCATCAAGAAGAACCGCAAGGCGCACTATGTGCTCCTCAATATCGAGGCGCCCGCCGCCGCCGTGCAGGAACTGGAACGCCAGGTCGCGCTGAACGAAGACGTCATCCGCTACATGACCATCCGCGTCGACAAGCTGGAGACCGAACAGTCCGCCATGATGCGCAAGGCCGACCGTGCCGAACGCGGCGACCGCGGTGACCGCGGTGACCGCGGCGGCGACCGCCCCGACCGTGGCGATCGCGGCGACCGTGGCGCCCCGCGCGCCCCCCGTGAGCAAGGAGCCTGGTAATGGCACGTCCCTTCTTCCGCCGCCGCAAGAGCTGCCCGTTCAGCGGCCCGAACGCGCCCGTCATCGATTACAAGGACGTGCGCCTGCTCCAGGGCTTCGTCTCCGAACGCGGCAAGATCGTCCCCTCGCGCATCACGGCGGTCTCCGCCAAGAAGCAGCGCGAACTGTCGCAAGCCATCAAGCGCGCCCGCCATCTGGGCCTGCTGCCCTACCTCGTGAAGTAAGGACGGCCCCATGGATGTGATCCTTCTGGAACGCGTGGCCAAGCTCGGCCACATCGGCGACGTCGTCAGCGTGAAGCCCGGCTTCGCCCGCAACTTCCTGCTGCCCCGCGGCAAGGCGCTGCGCGCGACCGACGCCAACAAGGCGAAGTTCGAAGCCAACAAGGCGCAGATCGTCGCCGACAACGCCGCCAAGAAAGCCGCTGCCGAAAAGCAGGTCGCCAAGATGAATGACGTAACCGTCATCCTCATCCGCCAGGCCTCCAACGCCGGCGCGCTCTACGGCAGCGTCAGCAGCCGCGACATCGCGGAGGCGCTCGAGGCCGCCGGCCACAAGGTGCCGAAATCGGCGATCGTGCTCGACAAGCCGATCAAGGCGCTGGGCCTCAGCGACGTGAAAATCGCCCTCCACGCCGAAGTCGCGCAGACCATCAAGGTCAACGTCGCCCGCTCGCCCGAGGAAGCCGAACTTCAGGCCAAGGGCGTCGACGTCACCGCCGACATGTTCGAGCGCGAGGAAAGCGGCTTCACCGAAGACGCCCCCACCGCCGACCTCCAGGGCGCCAGCCTGGACAACGACGGCTGATGCTGAATCTCCCCTCCCTCCCGCGCAGCGGAGAAGGGAGGGGCAGGGGTGGGTGCGAGCGAAGCGAGCCCGATTCACGCGGTGGGTGCGAGCGCCCCGAACAAGGAAGGCAGGGGCAACTCCGCGCAACGCAGCCGGGGTGCGTCCAGGCAAAGCGGGCCACACGCGCCCTGCCCCCCTGTATACAATTCCCGCCCCACCCCCTATCACCCGCCTGACACCCCGCAGCTGACAGGCCCGCCATGTCCCGCGCCTCCCACACCGCCTACGCCCGCATCCGCGCCGGCATCACCGGCGGCGAATGGCCCCCCGGCGCCCCGCTGCGAGAGGAGGAGCTGGCAGCGCTCACCGGCGTCAGCCGCACCCCCGTGCGCGAAGCGCTGCGCCGCCTCGAAGCCGAATATCTCGTCCGCCGCACCGATGGCTCCCGCAGCTTCGTCGCGGACTGGAGCAGCGACGACATCGGCGAGATGTTCACGCTCCGCGGCCTCCTCGAATCCCACGCCGCCGCCCGCGCCGCCACCCGCATCGCGCCCGCCGCCATCGCCGCGCTGCGCACGCTGAACGCCGACCTCCACACCGCCGCGCACGCGCACGACACCGAAGCCTTCCTCAACCACAACCGCGCCTTCCACGCCGCCATCCTCGCCGCCGCCGCCTCCCCCCGCCTCGCCGCCATGCTCGCCGCCCTCGTCGAACAGCCCGTCGTCCGCCGCACCGCCCACCGCTACGACCGCGCCGCCCTCGTCCGCAGCCACGCCGAGCATGAGGAACTGCTCGCCGCCTTCACCGCCCAGGACGCCGCCTGGGCCAGCGCCGTCATGACCGCCCACATCCGCCGCGCCGCCCACAGCTTCCAGACCGCCATCGCCAACACACCCGGCTGATCCCAGCGCCAGCCCCTCCCCCCTCGGGGGAGGCGACTCGCGAAGCGAGCGGGAGGGGGCCACCACCCCCCCCTTCCCGCCCGCCGCAACCTCTGCCACCCTCTTGCCATGCCCCGCGCCCCGCTCTTCACCCGCGCCCTCCTCCGCCTCTATCAGGACGCGCGCAGCGACCCCGGCTTCCAGGATGTCGATGCCGACCTCCGCCTGCTCCAGAACAAGGATCTGGACCTTTCCATCCGCCTCGGCGCCATCCTCGCCTTCGATGCCCTGCTCATCGGCACCGCCATCCAGCCCATGGTCGCCTCCCCCGGCGCGCCGCTCGCGCTCGACGCCGCGCAGCAGCCATTGCAAACCCTGCTCACCCTCGTCGCCATCGCGCTCCTCGCCCTCTCCGGCCTCGTCACCGTCATCGCCATCACCATCGGCGAGGAATTCTCCGGCGACGGCCTGGAGGCCCGCCCTGACCTCCTCATCCAGCGCCTCTACGCCGCCTACTGCACCTCCATCGACAAGCAGCGCAGCCTCCTCACCCACAGCATCCGCCTCACCATCGTCGGCCTCCTCCTCACCGCCCTCGCCTTCGCCATCATCCTCACCGAAAAACTGCTGAACTGACGCTCAAACCACCGGCCGCTCCGGATGCGGGCCGGCGTCGCCTCGCTGCACCCTGTTCGCCACGTCCGTGATGAACTCCAGAAACACCCGGACCTTCGGCGGCATGGCTGTCCGGCTTGGATAGAGCGCGTAAAGCGCCGGCGGATCCTCCAGCGCCCAATCGGGCAAAACCTCCACGATCCGCCCCGCCGCCACGTCATGCGCGATGAACCAGCGCGCCAGCTGCCCGATCGCCAGCCCGGCCCGCACCATCTCCGCCGCCACCACCGGATCGTTGCTGCTGAACCGCCGCGCCATCGGCACTTCGACCTGGCGTCCCTGACGGCTCAACGTCAGCGTCCGGGCACCCGGCAGGCTCAGTCCGATCACGGCATGCGCAGGCAATGCTTCGATGGTCAGCGGCATCCCATGCGCCGCCACATAGCCAACACTGGCGAACAGACCCATTTCGATCGCCGCGACCTTGCGTACGATCACGCTCGAATCCTCCAGCCATCCGGCCCGGACCACCACGTCATATTCATCGGTCACCGGGTTCACCAGCCGGTCGGTCACCGTTACCGCCAGATCCACATCCGGATAGCGCCGCAGAAACCCAGGCAGCTCCGGCGCCAGGATGGAACGCGCCATCGTCGCCGGCATCGCCACCCGCAACAGTCCGCGTGGGTTCCCCTGGCGCGCCGCGATCTCGGCAAAACCATTCTCCGCCTCCACTACCATCGCCTGCGCATGGCCCAGCAACCCGGCTCCCGCCTCCGTCAGAACCAGGGCCCGGCTGGACCGTTCCACCAGCCGGGCCTGCAACTCCTGTTCCAGCCTGGCAACGGCCCGGCTGACGCTGGATTTCGGCATCCGCAGCGCCCGCGCCGCCGCCGAGATGGATTTAAGTTCACCAACCCGTGCAAACACCGCGAGCTCTTCCAGATGCCGGATCATCCGTAACGTTCCACTTCTGGAACGCAGAAACGCATTTCTGCCGACTGTTGGCAAGACCGCAACGCTGTCACAACGCCCTCCGAAAGGACCGCCGCCATGACCGTCACGTTGCTGAAACGCCCCGAATCCGCTCCAAAGGCGCTCATCGACCCAGCCGAAACGCCAGTCATGCGCGCGGCGGATGCGCCAGCAACCCCGACGTCGGCCGGCGTCGCCCGCCGTCGCCGCCTGCTGATCGGTGGTGGCCTGGTGCTGGCGCTGGCCGTCGGCGCCGCCGCCACCCAGTATCTCAACGTCTGGCAGTATCAGCAATCGACGGACAATGCCTATGTCCGCGCGGACATCACGCCCGTCGCCGCCAAGGTCGACGGTTATGTCGCTACCGTCGCGATCGCCGACAACCAGCGGGTCAAGGCCGGCGACCTGCTCGTCCGCATCGACCCGTCGGACTATGCCGCAAAGGTCGCTGCAGCAACCGCCAACCTCGCCACCGCCCGCGCCAACCTCGCCCAAGCCCGGGCGGCGGCGGTCGGCGCCGGCAGCCAACTCGGCGCGCAGGTGGCCGCCACCGGCGTCGCGCGGGCCAACCTCACGGCGACCCAGGCCGCGGCCGTCAAGGCCAATGCCGACGCCGTCCGCTACCGCGACCTCGCCAAGTCCGGCTGGGTGACGCGCGCGCAGCTCGACCAAGTGAATGCCGCTGCAGCCAGCGCCGTCGCCAACGTGGCGGCCGCCCGCGCCGCGATCGTCCAGGCGCAGGGTGTGACCGGCGTGTCCGTCAGCGGCCGCGTCAAGGCCGCGGCCGATATCGAAGCCGCGCAGGCCCAAGTCGCCGCCGCCCAAGCGGCGCTCGCCAGCGCCCGCCTCGATCTCGGCCGCACCGAACTGCGCGCACCTGTGGACGGCATCGTCGGCAACCGCAGCGTGCGCCCCGGCCAGCTCGTCAGGAACGGTGCGCAGCTGCTCAGTGTCGTGCCCGTGCAGGCCGCCTATGTGGTTGCCAATTTCAAGGAGACACAGCTCGATCATATGAAGGCCGGCCAGCCGGTGGAGATCGCGGTCGATGCCTACCCCGGACTGCACCTCAGCGGCCGCGTCGAAAGCCTCGCCCCCACCTCCGGCGCGCAATTCGCCCTCATTCCCACTGACACCGCTACCGGCAACTTCACCAAGATCGTGCAGCGTGTCCCGGTGCGCATCACCATCGACCGCACCCAGCTCGGCGCCGAGCTGCTCCGCCCCGGCCTGTCGGTCGAGGCAACGGTCAACACTCGGGGCTGACCGACGATGGCCGCCACAGCCCCCTCCCCGCCGGTGCCCCCCGCCGGCGGGGACCTCTCGCCCCGCCTGGTCTGGGCGGGCTTCCTCGCCATGATCCTCGGCAATTTCATGGCGATCCTCGACATCCAGATTGTCAGTTCATCGCTGCGCGACATCCAGGCCGGTGTCAGCGCCTCCAACGACGAGATCGCCTGGATCCAGACCAGCTACCTCATCGCCGAGATCATCGCCATCCCGCTCTCCGGCCTCCTTGGCCGCGCCCTCTCGATGCGCACCCTGTTCACCATGTCTGCGCTCGGCTTCACGCTCGCCAGCCTCCTCTGCGCCCTCTCGTGGAACATCGACAGCCTCATCATCTTCCGCGCGCTGCAGGGCTTCCTCGGCGGCGCCATGATCCCCACCACCATGGCCGCGCTCTTCATCCTGTTCCCGCCCGAGCGGCGCGGCCCGGCGACCGTCCTCATCGGCATGGTCTCCACCATCGCGCCCTCCATCGGTCCCACCATCGGCGGCGCCATCACCGATTCGCTCGGATGGCATTGGCTGTTCCTCATCAACCTGCTCCCCGGCCTGGTCGCCGCCGGCGTCGTCTGGACGCTGTCGCCGCTGCGCAGCCGCGACCTGTCGCTGCTGAAACGGCTCGATGTCTGGGGCCTGCTGGGCATGGCCGCCATGCTCGGCAGCCTCGAATATGTGCTGGAGGAAGGCCCGCGGCAGGATTGGCTGGCCGACCCCATGGTCCGCAATGTCGCGCTGCTGATGCTGGCGGGCGGCGGCCTGTTCTTCTGGCGCGCCTTCACCTCACCAAACCCCATCGTCCAGCTCGCCGTCTTCCGGAACCGCAATTTCATCGTCGGCTGCCTCGTCGCTGCCGTTGTCGGCATCGGCCTTTATGGTTCGGTCTATCTGATCCCGCTCTTCCTAGGCCAGATCCGTGGCTACAACGCACTCCAGATCGGGCAGACGATGTTCGTCTCCGGCCTCACCATGTTCATGATGGCGCCTGTCGTCGGCAAGCTGCAACGCCGCATCGACGCCCGCCTGCTGATCGGCTCCGGCCTCGCCATCGCCGCCTTCGGCCTCTGGCTCAACGCCCATCTCTCGCCCGACGCCGGTTTTCTCCAACTGCTGCTGCCGCAGGCGCTGCGCGGCATGGGCCTGATGATGGCCATGATCCCGATGACCGTGCTGGCGCTCGGCACCCTGCCGCTCGATCGTGTCCAAGACGGCAGCGGTCTGTTCAGCATGATGCGCAACCTCGGCGGCGCGCTCGGCCTCGCCATCATCAACACCCTTTTGACCGACAAGGCCAATTTGCACCGCACCGAGCTGGCTACTGCCGTATCCACCGGCCATGCCGACGTTCAGGGCTGGCTGGACGGCACCGCCGCCACCCTCGCCACCCAGGGCGTCACCGACCCGCAGGCCGGCGCCATCGCCCGGCTGGCGGCGCTGGTCGAACGCGAAGTCGGCACCATGGCGTTCAACGATGTCTTCCTCACCATGGCCGTCGCTTTCGCCATCGTCCTGCCGCTGGTCATGCTTGCCCGCAAACCCCGCGCCGGCGACGCCCCCGCCGGGCACTGACCAGCATTGTCACGCGCCCTTTGCCAACATCTCCCCCATCTTCGCATGCACCATCTGGATCGCCTTCAACGGCCGCACCATCACCTTGAAATGCACGATTCGGCCGTCCGCATCCCAGCGAATCATGTCCACCCCGTTCACCTTGATGCCGTCCACCTCGCTCTCGAACTCCAGCACCGCGCCATCGTCCGAAAACCACTCGCCCACATAGCGGAACCCCTCGCCCCCCAGCACCTGGTCCGCGCTCGCCAGATATTTGAACACGATCTCCCGCCCCCGCTGCGGCGTGTGCACCACCGGGCTCTCGAACACCGCATCCGGATGCAGCATGTCCCACAACACCCCATGGTCCGGCGCCGCGACATAGGCATGCCAGCGCGCCAACCGCTCCCGGCTCATGCCAGCCCCCTCAGATAGTCCATCACCACCTCACTCCCCACCACATCGGCATATTTCGCCTGCAAATCGAACAGGTTCGCCTCATGCACCGCGGCGCTCCGGTCGCCACAGGCATCGCGCACCACGATCGGATAGAAGCCATGGCACAGCGCGTCCAGCGCCGTCGCCCGCACGCAGCCGCTCGTCGAAAGCCCCGTCACGATCGCCGTATCCACCCCCATCGCCGTCAGCATGCTGGCCAGCGACGTGCCGAAAAACGCACTGGGATAATGTTTCGTCACCACCACATCCCCCGGCGCCGGTTCCAGCCGCGGATCGAACCCGCCCCAGGGGTTCCCCCGGTCGAAACAGGCCAGCGCCTTCACCTTGCGATAGAACAGCCCCCCCTCCAGGCCGCCCTCCGCATAGTCCACCCGCGTGAACACGATCCGAACGCCCGCCGCCCGCGCCGCCGCCACCAAGGCCACATTCACCGCCAGCGCGTCTTCCACATCGGCGAACAGCGGCGACGCCCGGTCCAGATAGGCCAGCGCGAAATCCACCACGATCACCACCGGCCGCCTGCCAAACCCCATCGAAGCCCCAAACCCCGCCGCCGCATAATCCGCCAGCAGGCTCCTCCCCTCCCCTTCAGGGGAGGGGTCGGGGGTGGGGGCGTCCCCCCCCATCAGATCACCCCCTCCGCCTTCAGCGCGTCCATCTCGGCCCCACTCATCCCCAGCAACCCGCCATAGACCGCCTCATTATAGGCCCCCAGCGGCTGCCCCGCCCATTTCACCTCGCCCGGCGTCGCGCTCAGCTTCGGGAACACATTCTGCATCACCAGATTGGCATAGTCCGGATGCGCCACCTTCACCAGCGCCTCCCGCGCCGCGAAATGCGGGTCCGCCAGCATGTCCGGCGCCTTGTAGATCTTCCCCGCCGGCACCCCATGCGCCTCCATCGTCGCCAGCAGCTCCTCGACCGTCAGCGTCCGCGTCCATTCATTGATCAGCTCGTCCAGCTCTGCCTGCCGTTCCCCGCGGGCATTGTGCGTCGCAAAGCGCGGATCGCTCCCCAGCTCCGGCCGCCCCATCGCCTCCGCCATGCGCGCCCAAACGCTGTTCTGGTTCGCCCCGATCAAAATCTCCCCATCCTTGCAGGCATAGACGTTGGAAGGCGCCACCCCCGGCAGGATCGACCCTGTCCGCTCCCGGATGAACCCCCCTTGCGTATATTCCGGCACCGTCGATTCCATCATCGCCAGCACCGCCTCGTAAATGGCGCTGTCCACCACCTGCCCCTCGCCGGTCTTGTGGCGATGGTTCAGCGCCATCATCGCCCCCAAACAGGCAAAGGTCGCCGCCAGGCTGTCGCCGATGCTCAGCCCCACCCGGCTGGGCGGGGTCGAGGGATCGCCCGCCAGGTTGCGGATGCCCCCCATCGCCTCGCCGATCGAGCCATAGCCCGCCCGCGGCGCATAAGGCCCGGTCTGGCCATAGCCGGACACGCGGATCATGATCAGCCCCTTGTTCAGCGCCCGCAGCGCCTCCCAGCCCAGCCCCCATTTCTCCAGCGTGCCCGGCCGGAAATTCTCCAGCAGGAAATCGCTCTTCCCGACCAGCCGCCGCACGATGTCCTGCCCGCGCTTGTCACGCAGGTTCAGCGTGATCGTCTTCTTGTTGCGCGCCACCACCGGAAACCACAGCGGCTGTCCCCGCCCCCACTGGCGCATCGGGTCGCCCTCGGCGATGTCGCCCGGCTTCACCGGCGGCTCGATCTTGATCACCTCGGCGCCATGGTCCGCCATCAGCTGGCCGCAGAAAGGCCCCGCGATCAGCTGCCCCAGCTCGATCAATCGCAATCCGTCCAGTGCACCCATCATAACCCCGCTTGCGCCAATGTTTGCGCGGCCATATAGGCGAAGCGCGCCTTTGTATACAATCTCGGGAGTTGCCAGTGCCGCCTGCCGGAGAAATCCAGATCGTCGAGGTCGGCGCGCGCGACGGCCTGCAGAACGAGGCGGAGATCATCGGCACCGGGCACAAGGTCGCGCTCCTCACCCGCCTGATCGACGCCGGCCTTCGCCGCTTTGAGGTGGCGAGCTTCGTCAACCCCGCCCGCGTCCCGCAGATGGCCGATGGCGAAGCCGTCATCGCCGCGCTGCCCGATCGACCGGACGTGCGCTACATCGGCCTCTGCCTCAACAAGCGCGGTGTGCTGCGCGCCCTTGCCACCCGCGACGGCGGCAAGCGCGGCGTCGACGAAGCCGGCTGCGTCCTCGTCGCCTCCGATACCTTCGGCCAGAAAAACCAGGGCCAGACCATCGCCGAGGGCATCGCCGAAAACCGCGCCATGCTGCGCCTTGCCCGCGAGGGCGGCCTGTTCGCCCAGGTCACCATCAGCGCCGCCTTCGGCTGCCCCTTCGAAGGCCATGTGCCACCCGAAACCGTGGCACGGCTGGCGGCCGAGATGGCCGACGCCGGCGCGCAGGAAATCGCGCTGGCGGACACCATCGGCGTCGGCGTGCCGTCGCAGGTCACCGACCTCCTCGGCCGCGTGGCGGAGGCTGCCCCCGGCGTGCCGCTGCGCGTCCATTTCCACAACACCCGCAACACCGGCATCGCCAACGCCTGGGCCGCCATTATGGCCGGCGTCACCACGCTGGACAGCAGCCTCGGCGGCCTCGGCGGCTGCCCCTTCGCGCCCCGCGCCACCGGCAACATCGCCACCGAGGATCTGCTCTTCCTCGCTGACCGCAGCGCGATTACCACCGGCGTCGACCTCGCCAAACTGATCGCCATCAACAACTGGTTCGAAACCATCCTGGGTCGGCCGATGCCGTCCATGGTCGCCAAAGCAGGGGGATTTTCCGCATGAGCTATCGTCTGGGCGTCGACGTCGGCGGCACCTTCACCGACCTCCTCGTCATCGACGAGGCGACCGGCGCCACCTTCCGGGACAAGGTGCCCTCCACCCCGCACGATCCCTCGATCGCCGTCGTCAACGGCGCCCGCCAGGTGTGCGAGGCGAACGGCATCACCGCGGCCGCCATCGACCTGTTCATGCACGGCACCACGGTCGCCACCAACGCCGTGCTCGAAGGGAAGGTGGCGAAGGTCGGTCTGGTCGTCACCGAAGGCTATCGCCACATCCTGCAGATCGCCCGCAGCCTCGTCCCCGGCGGCCTCGCCGCCTGGATCATCTGGCCCAAGCCGGAACCGCTGGCCCCGCTGGAGGCCACCGTCGAAGCCCCCGAACGCATCGGCGCCGACGGCAGCATCGTCCGCGCGCTGGATGAGGCGAAACTCCGCGCCAACCTCGAAATCCTGCGCGGCCAGGGTGTCGAGGCGATCACCGTCTGCCTGATGAACAGCTACGTCAACGACGCGCACGAACGCGCGGTCGCGGCGATCGTCGCCGACATGTTCCCCGACCTTCCCGTCAGCGTCAGCGCCGACATTTTGCCGGAAATGCAGGAATATGAACGCGCCCTCACCACCGTCGCCAACAGCGCGGTGCGCCCCACCGTCAGCCGCTACGTCGGCAATCTCGAACGCGAACTGAAAAGCTGGGGCACCCCCGCCAAGCTCAACCTGCTGCGCTCCGACGGCGGGCTGATGTCCGCCGAAAAAAGCCGCTCCGCCCCCGTCAACCTCCTCATGTCCGGCCCCGCCGGCGGCGTCGCGGGTGCCGTATGGGTGGCGAAGAATGCCGGCTTCCCCAACGTCCTCACCCTTGACATGGGCGGCACCAGCACCGACGTCGCGCTCATCGAAAACGGGTCGGCCCGCCTGCGCCGCGAAACCAGCGTCGGCCACCTGACCGTCCGCGCCTCCTCGCTGGACGTCAAGACCGTCGGTGCCGGCGGCGGCAGCATCGCCTATGTGCCCGACCTGACCAAAGCCCTTCGCGTCGGGCCGCAGAGCGCGGGCGCCGTGCCCGGCCCCGCCGCCTATGGCAAGGGCGGCACCGAACCCACCGTCACCGACGCCAACGTCGTCCTCGGCTACCTCCCCGAAAACCTGCTCGGCGGCGCCTTCCGCCTCGATCGCGACGCTTCCAAGCGCGCCGTGCAGAAAGTCGCCGACGCCTTGAGTCTCAGCCTCTTCGAGGCTGCCGCGGGCATCATCAGCATCGTCAACGAAAACATGTTCGGCGCGCTCCGCCTGGTCAGCGTGCAGCAGGGTTATGACCCGCGCGATTTCGCCCTGATGCCCTTCGGCGGCGCCGGGCCCTTGCATGGCAACGCCATGAGCCTCCTCATGCAGAGCTGGCCGGTCATCGTCCCCCCCTCCCCCGGCGTGCTCTGCGCCTATGGCGACGCCACCACCCGCCTCCGGGTGGACGCGCAACGCAGCTTCAACCGCCTCGCCACCGACACCAGCGATGCCGAGGTCGGCGGCATCATCGAAGGCCTGATCGCCCAGGTCAGCGGCGAACTGGTCGCCGAAGGCGTCGCGTCGCAGGACGTCGAAATCGGCGTCGAGATCGACATCCGCTACGCCGGCCAGGCCTTCGAAGTACCTCTCAGCAGCCCGCAGGGCAGCACCATCCACAGCCTCACCGAGCGCTTCGACACCGAACACAAGCGTCTCTTCACCTTCAACCTCTCGGTCCCGCACGAGCTGGTGAACATCCGCGTCATCGCGCTCGGCCGCGCCGCCAACGTCGCCGCCCCGGAAATCCCTCGCGGAGACGGCAACCCCACCGCCGCCAAACTCCGCGACCACGAGGTGTGGATGGGCGGCAAGGCGCTCCCCGCCATCATCTACGACCGCGCCAAACTCCGCGCCGGCGATACCATCCCCGGCCCCGCGGTGGTCTGCGAAATGGACTCGACGACGCTCATCCACGACGGCTGCGTGGGCACCGTCGATGCCATGGGCAACATCCTGATCCGGCCGGCATGACGGGATGGCGCGCCAAAATCGCCGAACAAATGCCCGCGATGCTCGCGCACGAGGGGCTGTGGGAGGGCACATACCGTCACCTCGACGCCGATGGCGCGCTCATCGACCAGCATGCGGCCCAGGTGCGGTGCGAATTTCCCGATGCCGGCGACCATGCCTATATCCAGCATAATCGCTTCACCCACCCGGACGGTCGCGTCACCGTGTCAACCCTGCCGGGCACCCTGCGCGACGGCCGCCTCTGGTGGGATCTGCCCGCCTTCCACGGCCACGCCTGGGACGCCGGCGACGGCATGATCCTGCTCACCCTGGACCGCCGCGACGAACCGGGCGTGCGCTTCCACGAACTGATCGTCATGGGCGACGCCGACACCCGCGCGCGGACCTGGCACTGGTTCCAGGGCGGCACCCTCATCCGGCGAACCCTGTGCAACGAAAGGCGCGTCGGATGACGTCCGTGAAAACCCATGCGGCGACCGCTGCCATCGCCGCCACCCTCATCGCCCTTCCCGCGGCCGCCTCCAGCCCCGCTGCCTGGCAAGCCTTCCAGCGCAAGACCGCGACCGCCTGCATCGCCGCCGTCACCAGGGCGGCCGCTCCCAAAGGCGCCAAACCCACCGCCACCGTCTCACCAACCGGGACCGAACGCTTCGGCGTCGCCATCGTCACCTTCAAACGCGGCACGGCGACCGAACGCCACCTCTGCCTGATGGACAAGCAGACCGGTGCCACCGACATCGACCCCACCCCGCTCGCCGACTTCATCACGCCGCCCCGCAAATAGGAACTCCCCATGCCCACGCGCATCATCGAAACCAACCCCGCCCCCTTCGCCGACAGGACAATCGATCCGGTCACGCTGGACATCATCGAAAACGCGCTCCGCAACGCCCGTGTCGAGATGGACGCAACGCTGGTGCGCACCGCCATGTCGCCCGGCATCCGCGAGCAGGGCGACGCCTTCCCCCTCATCGCCGACCCCGCCGGCAAGATGATCGTCGGCCAGTTCGGCAGCTTCATCGACGGCTTCCTCGCCAACTGGGACGGCACGATCGAGGAAGGCGACATGATCTTCCTCTCCGACCCCTACAGCTGCGGCGGCGCCATCAGCCACTCCAACGACTGGCTGGTGCTCCTCCCCGTCTATCGCAACGGCCGCCTCGTCGCCTGGACCGCCATGTTCGGCCACCAGAGCGACATCGGCGGCAAGGTCGCCGGCTCCATGCCCATCGACGCCCGCAGCATCTACGAGGAAGGCGTCCGCATCCCGCCCGTCAAAATCTGGCGCAAGGGCGAGTATAACGAGGACCTGATCAAGCTCGTCATGCACCAGACCCGCAAGCCGGACTGGTGCGCCGCCGACCTCAACGCCCTCATCGCCTCCTGCCGCGTCGCGGCAAGGCGCGTCGAGGAAATGTGCGCCCGCTTCGGCGATGATATCTACTACAGCGCCACCCAGGCGCTGCTCGCCCGCAACCACCGCGCCATGAAGGCACTGATCGCCATGGCCATCGCCGAGGAACCGATCAGCTTCGAGGACTATATCTGCGACGACGGCGTCGGCTTCGGCCCCTACAAGATCAAATGCACCATGTGGCGCGACGGCGAGAAAGTCATCCTCGACTTCGCCGGCACCGATCCACAATCGGCGGCCAGCATCAACTTCTTCCTCAACGAGAACATGTTCAAGATGTTCTTCGGCATCTACATGATCATGGTGTTCGACCCGCAAATCCTGTTCAACGACGGCTTCTATGACCTGATTGACGTCCGCATCCCCGAAGGCTCGCTGCTGAAACCCCGCTACCCCGCGGCGCTCTCCGGCCGTACCCACGCCTTGGGGCGCATCTTCGACATCCTGGGCGGCCTGCTGGGGCAGAAGACCCCCGAATTCCTCAACGCCGCCGGCTTCAGCTCCTCGCCGCACCTCATGTATTCCGGCACCGACAAAAGCGGCAAATGGTTCCAGCTCTTCCAGATCGGCTTCGGCGGCATCCCCGGCCGGCCGCTGGGAGACGGCCCGGACGGCCACTCGCTCTGGCCCGGCTTCACCAACGTCCCCAACGAATTCCTCGAACGCTATTTCCCGCTGCGCATCGAACGTTACGAGGCGCTGCCCGATTCGGGCGGTGCCGGGCTGCATCGCGGCGGCAACGGCATCCTCATGTCCTACCGTTTCCTCGAATCCGGCAGCGTCTCCATCCATGACGACCGCTGGTTCGTGCCCCCCTGGGGCGTCAACGGCGGCGAACCCGGCGCCCGCGCCCGCAAGATCCTGGAAAAGCCCGACGGCACGCAAACCATCGTCCCCAACAAGATCGACACGCTCGATGTCGAGGAGGGCGACCTCCTCCACTTCATCACCTGGGGCGGCGGCGGCTGGGGCGACCCACTCGCCCGCGATCCCGAACTGGTCGCCCGGGAAATCCGCCAGGGCCTGGTCAGCGTCGAAGGCGCCCGCGCCTACGGCGTCGTCATCACCGATGGCAATGTCGACACCGCCGCCACCGAAGCCCTGCGCCAGCAGCTCCAGGCCAGCCGCGGCCCCCTCCCCCTCTTCAACTACGGCCCCGATCTCGCCACGCTCCGCGCCAACTGCGCCAGTGAAACCGGCCTCCCCGCCCCACAACAACCCCTCTGGCGCAACAGCCTGGCGATGGCGGCCGAATGATCAGCTGACCTTTTCCGCCTCCACCCCGGCGAACGGAATCTCGCCCAGCGCGATCTCCGGCGTCCAGCTCGTTCCCGGCCGGAACACGCTGTCGCGCCCGGCCATGATGTCGCCGGTCGCCGCCTGCAATGCCAGCCGCTCGGCATCGCGCCGGCGGAACTCCGCCTCGATCGCGTCCACCGCTTCCTCGTCATTGCCCAGCGCGCGCAGCGCCATGCGCCCCACCTCCACCGCGCCCAGGAACAGCTCGCGCACGATCAGCTCCTGATCCGCCCGCCTGAGATCGATGTAGTGCCGCCGGTCATGCGCCCGGGCCACGATCTCCAGCTGCGGAAAGGCGTCGCGGATCGGCAGCAGCCGCGTCGGCGCCCAGGGGCCATCGGCGGCGATCACCAGCAGCTGCGCCCGCTCCGCGCCGGCCGCGCGCAGCACATCCACCCGGAACCCGTCGCCATAATAGACCTTCCAGCCGAACTGGTTGCTGCGCTCGATCTGCTCGGGCTTCACATCGATCAGCGTCACCTCCACGCCGCGCGCGTGCAGCATCTGCGTCACGATCTGGCCGAACCGGCCATAGCCGACCACGATCGCCGCGCCCTCGCCCGCCTCCTCGGGCAGCGCCAGCCCCTCGCTTGAAACCCCGCGCGCCTTCCACCGCCGCCACAATCCCAACAGCGGCGGCGTCAGCGCCATCGACAGCGTCACCACCGCGGCGAACATCGATGCCGCGCCCGGCGCGATCAGCAATCCCGCCGTCGCCGCCCCGAACACCACGAAGGCGAACTCGCCCCCCTGGCTCAGCAACAGACCGGTGCTGAACGCCTCCTTCCAGCTGCTGCCGAACAGCCGCGCCAGCCCGGTCATCACGGCGGTCTTCACCAGCACCAGCGCCACTACCAGCGCCAGCACCAGCCCCACATTCTCCCACAACACCCTGAGGTCCAGGCTCATCCCGACGGAGAGAAAGAACAGCCCCAGCAGCAGCCCCCGGAACGGCTCGATGTCCGCCTCCAGCTCGTGCCGGTAACTGCTGTCCGCCAGCATCACGCCCGCTACGAACGCCCCCAGCGCCATCGACAGTCCCAGCGAGGCCATCAGCAGCGCCGACCCCAGCACCGTCAGCAGCGCGGTCACCACGAACACCTCGCGCGCGCCCAGCGTGCCGATCACCCGCAGCATCGGGTTCAGCACGAATCGTCCGGCAAGCACCAGCCCCAGCAGCGCCCCCACGGTGTAGAGCGCCTGCACCCAGCCCTCCGGCGCATTCGGATCGGGGTTGCGGCTCAGCGCCGCCACCACCGTCAACAGCGGCACGATCGCCAGGTCCTGCAACAGCAGCACGCTGAACACCCGTTCCCCCAGCGGCGTGTTCAGCTGGTCGCGCTCCCGCAACAGCTGCACCACCAGCGCGGTCGAGGACAGCGCCAGCGGCAGCCCCACCACCAGCGCCGCCTGCCAGGACAGGCTGGTCAGCAGCAGCAGCACGCCGGTCAGCGCCGCGCCGCACAGCAGCACCTGCGCCGTCCCCAGCCCGAAAATGTCGCGCCGCAAGGACCACAGCCGCGAGGGCTTCAGCTCCAGCCCGATCACGAACAGCAGCAGCACGATGCCGAACTCGGCGAATTTCAGCGTGGAGGCCGGATCGCCGATCAGCCCCAGCACATGCGGCCCGATCAGCACCCCGCCAGCCAGATAGCCCAGCACCGCCCCCAGCCGCGCCCGGGTGAACAGCGGCACCATCGCCGCCGCCGCCGCCAGATACACCACCGCATCCGTCAGCAGGCCGGTCTCGGCCGCACCGGCCATCAGGCGGCCTTCGCGCGCGCGGCGCTTTCCACCACCGCCGCCGCCACCTGCCAGGGCAGCAGGATCGAGCCGTGCCGCCCCTTGTGCGCCCGCGCCGGCTCGAACAGCGCCAAATCCGCCCAGCCCGCCGGCAACTCGCCCTGGCCCCGCAGCCATAGCGCCAGCGCATCCGCCGCGTCCGCCAGTTCAACACCATCGCGGCCGATCACACCCGCCCCCAGGATCGCCGCGCTCGCCTGCCCCAGCGCGCAGGCCCGCACCTCCTGGCCATAGTCCGCCACCCGGCCCTCGCCGTCCAGCACCACGTCCGCCGTCACCCGGCTGCCGCAGATCGGCGACACCCGCTGCGCGCTCGCGTCAGGCGCGGGCAGCCGCGCCGTCAGCGGAATGTTCGCCGCCAGCCGCAGGATCGCATGATTGTACAGGGGTTCACTCACCGCCCCGCTATAGGCGTTCAATCCCCATCGGTGAAGGAAGCTTTATACGCAGGCTTCAACAGTTTCAGTTCGCCATCCTCCAGGCGCAGCGTCACCGCATAGCTCCCTTCCGCATAAGGCCCGGCGACATAGGGGTCGGCCACGACCTTCACCCCCCAAATGAGGTCGCTGCCGGTCGGCACCAGCGTCACCTCCTTCGCCGCCGGGCAGGCGCTGAATCCCTCCATCGCCGCGCCGCCGCGCCGCTTCGCCCGTTCCTCATCCAGCGCCTTGCACCAGCGCGGCCACAGGCTCTTCATGACTGCGGCGCCGTCGCTGAACAGGTCGCGGAACGCCACTCGCCGCTGCGTCGCCCGGTCCCAGATCAGCGCCGACGTCCCCGAATTGCCATGCGCCCCGCCGGTGTAGGCATAGGTGGAAGCGACAAACACCAGCAGCCGCGGCGTTTCCGCTTCCGCGGTCCAGCGCACCTGTGTCGTGTACCGCCGCACCGGGAAGCCGCCCTTCCGCGCCTCCGCAGCATCCCGCTCCGCCGCCACCCGCGCCGCGCCCAGATCCTTCAGCGCCTCCGCCCGCAGCGCCTTCAACAACGCCGGCGCCAGCACCATCTCCGGCGCCGCCGTCCAGCGATAATCCAGCGCCGCCCCCCGCTCCCGGATCAGCAAGGACGGCCCTTGCGCTACCGCCGGCACCGACGACAGCATCAGGATCAGGGCGAGCGCGACGCGCGATGGAAAAGACTGGGGCATGCGCCATTTCTGGCACATGCCCCTTGCGCTTGCCAAGCCGCTCAGCGCCGCTCCGCCAGCCGCCAGCTGATGTCGCGCACCACCGTTCCCGCCACTGGCACGCCATCGGCCGTCGCCGGCGTGAAGTGCCAGCGCCGTTGCGCCACCTGGCAGGCCCGCGCATCCAGCCGCTCATGGCCGGTGGAGCGCGTCACCGTGCAAGCCGTCACCCGGCCATCGACACCGATCGCCAGCCGCACCGTCATCGCGCCCGTCTCCCCCAGTCGCCGCGACGCTTCGGGATAGTCATCCTCGCTGATTCCCACGCTCGCCGTCGCTGCCGGTCCGCGCAGCACCGGCACGGGTTGCGGCAGCGGCGCCATCCCCGTGCCGCCGTCGCCCTTCAGCACGATTTCACCCTTGTCCGGCATCGCCGGTATCCGCGGCGTCTCATCGACGATGGTGAACACCGGCGCCTCCACTGGCACCCTCACCTTCTCCATCTTCGTCTCTGGCGGCGGCGGAACGTCCGGCGTCTTCACCACCGGCTCGTCGATGTTCCGCGCCTCCACCGGCGGCAGGAACTGTTTCACCACTTCCACCGCCAGGCCGCTGATCAGCGCATAGCCCAGCACGCCATGCAGCGCGACCACGCCCGCCACGGCATAAAGCCGCCGGCCCTTTTCCGTTTGATACGCCATCCCAGGCTCTCCCACGCGGTTCGCGCCGCCGGCCAGCCCCGCGGCATCCCCCGCCGCGCCCGCTTCACCCGGGTCCCTCAACCCGTCCACGAACACCCCTATCACATATCATAGGCCGAACCCGGCAACAAGCGTGCCGTCAGTTTTGTTGGCGCGCATCTAGAGCGGAAAACCGGTGCCCACGTTTCCGCGATGCGCTCACCTCCCCTTCATATCCACATGTCCCGCCGGCATCCGCACCGTCAGGCTGCCCAAATCCGCCGTCAGCAGGATCTGGCACGCCAGCCGGCTCGTCCGCCGCACATGGGCTGCAAAATCCAGCATGTCCTCCTCATGCGCCGACGCCTTCGGCAGCCGCGCGAAATCCGCCTCGTCCACGATCACATGACAGGTGCTGCACGCCATCGCCCCCTCGCACGTCCCCTCCAGCGGCTGGCCATTCGCCTGCGCCACTTCCAGCAACCGCACCCCCGCCGCCGCCTCGACCTCCCGGTCCAGGCCGCCGTCCGCCCGCAGGAACCGCACCCGGATCATGCCATCCCCCGCACTGCATCCACGATCATCGCCATCGCCCGCTCCACCTCATCCACCCCGGTAAACCGCCCCCACCCCAGCCGCACCGTCTCCCGCACCGCGGCCCGTTCCAGGCCGATGGCGGCCAGCACATGGCTCGGCCGACCCGCGGCGCTGCTGCACGCCGCGCCGCTGCCCATCATCACCTGCGGCACCGCCGCCATCACGCGCGACGCATCCACCCCCGGAAACCGCACCGACAAATTCCCCAGCCAGCGTGCCGTCACCCCGCCATTCACCGCATGCATGGTTCCATGCAGCGAACGCATGGCAGCCTCCCAGCACGCCGCCACATGCGCCGCATCCGCCGTCATCCGCTCCCCCGCCAGCCGCGCCGCCGCCCCCAGCCCGACGCACAGCGCCGGCGACAGCGTGCCGCTCCGGAACCGCTCCTGACCGCCGCCATGCAGCACCGGTTCCAGCACCACCCCCGGCCGCACCAGCAAGGCCCCCACCCCCTTCGGCCCATAAATCTTGTGTCCCGACACGCTCAGCAGATCGACGTCCAGCGCACTCGCATCCACCTTGCCGAACCCTTGCGCCGCGTCGCTGTGCATCAGCGCGCCGGCACCATGCGCCATCTCCGCCATCGCCGCGATCGGCCAGACACTGCCGATCTCGTTGTTCACCAGCATCGCCGACACCAGCGCCACATCATCGCCCAGCGCGCCGGCATAGGCCATCAGGTCGGGCTGCCCGTCGGCCAACACCGGCAGGACGGTGAGCGCGAACCCCACCCGCTCCAGCCAGCGCGCACTCACCAGCACGCAGCTGTGCTCGGTCGCAAAGGTCACCAGCCGGCGTCGCGGCGGCGGCGCCGCCAGCATTACCCCCTTCAGCGCCAGATTGTTCGCCTCGGTCGCCCCGCCGGTGAACACCACCCATTCCGCTGCCACCCCCATCACCGCCGCCACCTGCGCCCGCGCCACCTCCACCGCCGCCTTGGCCCCGCGTCCGGCGCGATGCGGGCTGTGCGGATTGGCATGATGGTCCCGCAACCAGGGCAGCATCGCCTCCAGCACCGCCGGGTCCAGCGGGGTCGTCGCCTGCACGTCCAGGTCGATCACCGCCGCATCCCCCGCCAGGCATCGATGAAGCGGTCGACATCCCCGTCCGTCGTTCCCCAGCCGAAACTCACCCGCAGCGATTCCCGCGCCGCCTCGCCCGCCCCCATCGCCAGCAGGGTCGCGCTCGGCCCCATCGTGCCGCTGCTGCACGCCGCCCCCTGGCTCACCGCGATCCCCGCCATGTCCATCCGCATCAGCTGCGTGCTCGCCGCCACCCCCGCCAGATGCACGCTGCTGATCGTCGGCAAGCGCTCCACGCCTGCGCCATTCACGCGGCCCCCCTCCGCCAGCACCACCGACTCCAGCCGCGCCTGCACGCCCTCGCACCGCGCCAGCCAGCCGTCGGGCAGTGCCTCCAGCGCCGCCGCCCAGCCGATCACCCCGATCAGATTCTCCGTGCCGCCGCGCAAGCCCCCCTCCTGCGACCCCCGCACCATCGCGCCAACACCATCGCGGCAGCGCACCACCAGCGCCCCCACCCCCGCCGGCCCGCCCAGCTTGTGCGCCGACAGCGCCACGAAATCCGCCGGCGGCAAGGGCCGCTTCCCCGCCGACTGTACCGCATCGCACAGCAATCGCCCGCCCGCCGCATGCACCGCCTCGGCAATCGCGCCACTTGCCTGCACCACGCCGGTCTCGTTGTTGGCGTCCTGCACCGCCACCAGGCCTCCCGGGTTCGCCGCCAGAAACGCCGCCAGCGCGTCCATCTCCAGCCGGCCATCAACATCCACCGGCAGCACCGTCGCCCCCCGCGCGTTGCCCAGCACCGCGTTGTGCTCGGTCGCCATCACCGCCACCGCGGCACCATTGGCATTGCCCAGCGCCAGCACCAGCGCCTCCGTGCCGCCACTGGTGAACAGCAGGCTGTCCGCCGGCACCCGGAAAAAGCCCGCGATTCGCCCCCGCGCCGCCTCCATCGCCCGCCGCGCCGCCCGCCCTGGCGCATGCACGCTCGACGGGTTCGCCCATTCCCCGCACGCCAGCCGCGCCGCGGCGTCTGCCATCGCCTCTGCAGCCGCGGGCGCCAGCGGCGCCGTCGCCGCCCAATCCAGATAGGTCCGTCCCAGCGCGAGTCGCCTTTTTGTTGAACTTTGATGCAACCGCTCCCTATAGCGGCTCTTTCCCTGTCCGTCGCCACTGCTGAAAGTGGCGCCGAAAATAGAATGTGCGGATCATCCATGCCCGAAGTTATCTTCCCCGGTCCCGAGGGCCGCCTGCACGGTCGCTTCCAGCCCTCGCCCCGCCCGCGTGCCCCCGTCGCCATCATCCTGCACCCGCACCCGCAGGGTGGCGGCACCATGAACAACGCCATTACGCTGGCGCTCTACAACATGTTCGTGAAACGCGGCTTTGCCACGCTGCGCTTCAACTTCCGCGGCGTCGGGCGCTCCGAAGGCGTGTTCGACAACGGCATCGGCGAACTGTCCGACGCGGCGAGCGCGCTCGACTGGCTGCAGGCCCAATATCCCGAATCGGGCGGCACCTGGGTCGCCGGCTTCAGCTTCGGCGCCTGGATCGGCATGCAGTTGCTCATGCGCCGGCCGGAGGTGCGCGGCTTCATCAGCATCGCGCCGCCCGCCAACATGTATGATTTCGGCTTCCTCGCCCCCTGCCCGTCCAGCGGCATCATCGTCCAGGGCACCGCCGACGAAGTCGTCACCGAACCCGCGGTCGTCAAGCTGGTCGAGAAGCTGAAGACCCAGCGCCACATCACCATCGATTACGAGCGCATCGAGGGCGCCAACCATTTCTTCGAGAATGAGATGGACGAGCTGATGACCACCGTCGAACGCTACCTCGACCGCCGCCTCCTCAGCGGCAAATAAAAAAAACGGCGGCGCCATAGGGCACCGCCGTTTCTTAATGCTTTACACTTGAAGACTGCTCGAGAAATTGTTCAGGCCGTCGGCGAAAATGGTGATTTGCGAGCACCGAAGCGCAGCGACCTAAAGGGTCGTGAGCATCGGAGCGCAACAAATCGCCATTTGCAGCCCCGGCCTGGACGATTTATCGGGCGGTCGTCTCGCGCACTTTGTCCTTGATGCCGCCCACGGCATTCTGGGCCTTGCCTTCGGCCTGGTCCAGCTTGCCTTCGGTCTGCAACTTGGCGTCGCCGGTCAGCTTGCCGACGCCTTCCTTGATCTTGCCGCCGATATTCTTCGCGGCGCCTTCGATGCGATCATTATCCATGTCACGCTCCTTGCTGGGGGTGGTGCCCTACAGACGCGCCATCCGCCCGAAGGTTCCTCCATCCGGCCCCACCAGCGCACCGCCCGTCGTCGCTCGCGGTACGCCCGTCGTCTCGGGCCAGCTCAGCGGCAGGCCCCTCATGCTGCGCACCGCCAGCCAGCCGAACGCCTCCGCCTCCAGCGCGTCACCATTCCATCCCAGCGCCTCCACCGGCAGCACCGGCAGCTCCGTCCGCCCGGCGATCATCGCCATCAGCACCGGATTGTGCCGCCCGCCGCCCGTCACCAGGATCCGGGTCAAGGCCACCGGCAGCAGCCGCAGCGCCAGCACCACCGTCTCCGCCGTGAACGCCGCCAGCGTCGCCGCGCCATCGCGCAACCCCAGCCCGCGCGCCGCCGCGGTCGAAAAGTCATTGCGGTCGAGCGATTTCGGCCCCGCCATATCGAACCAGGGGTTGTCCAGCAACGCGCACAGCACCGCCTCGTCCACGCGGCCGGCCGCGGCAATCGCGCCGCCGGCGTCATGGGTCAGCCCGGCATGCTCCCCCACCCAGTCGTCGATCAGCGCATTGCCCGGCCCGGTATCGAACGCGCCCCAAGCCTCCGTGGAAAACCATGTCAGGTTCCCTACTCCCCCCAGGTTCAGCACCCCCGTCGCAGGCCCGCCCTGCAATCGCGCCCGGTGATAGCCCGGTGTCAGTGGCGCCCCCTGTCCCCCCGCCGCCACATCGGCGCTGCGGAAATCATGCACCACCGGCCGGCCGCACAGCTGCGCCAGCAACGTCGCATCTCCCACCTGCCAGGTCCACTGTTGCTCCGGCCGGTGCACCACCGTCTGCCCGTGAAAGCCGATCAACTCGGCCGTCTCCTGCCCGGGCAGCATCGCTACCGTTTCGGCATGCGCCAGCGTCAACAAACGCGCCGCCTCATCCACCACCGCGTCCGGCCCCGGCGCCGCCATCCCCCGCGCCCGCGCCCCCGCCGCCAGGACCGCCGCCCGTTCTGCCGCCGTATAAGCGCGCGACACGAACGCCAGCGGCCGCACATGCCGCTCGCCATCACTCTCGATCAGCGCCGCATCCACGCCATCGGCCGACGTCCCCGACATCAGCCCAATCACCCGCACCGGCTTTTGCAAATCCATCCCCCCGCGTTTAAACACCATGGCATGTCCTTCAAGTCCCCCTTCCTGATCTCGATGGCCGAACGCGGCTATATCCACCAGATCACCGACGCCCCCGGCCTCGACGCCGCCGCGCCGGTTACTGCTTATGTCGGCTTCGACTGCACCGCGCCCAGCCTGCACATCGGCAACCTCGTCTCGATCATGATGCTCCGCCGCCTCCAGGCCGCCGGCGGCAAGCCCATCGTCCTGGTCGGCGGCGGCACCACCAAGGTCGGCGACCCCAGCGGCAAGGACGAAGCCCGCGCCTTGCGCACCGCGCAGGAGATCGAGGCCAACAAGGCCGGCATCCGCCGCATCTTCGAACGCTTCCTCACCTTCGGGGACGGCCCCACCGACGCCCTCATGCTCGACAACGACGCCTGGCTCAGCGGCCTCAACTACATCGACTTCCTGCGCGATTACGGCCGGCATTTCAGCGTCAACCGCATGCTCACCATGGACAGCGTCCGCCTCCGCCTTGACCGGGAACAACCGCTCAGCTTCATCGAGTTCAACTACATGGTGCTGCAAGCCTATGATTTCCTCGAACTCCACATCCGCCACGGCTGCCGGCTCCAGATGGGCGGCAGCGACCAGTGGGGCAATATCGTCAACGGCATCGACCTCGCCCGCCGCGTGATCGGCGCCGAGCTGTTCGGCCTCACCACCCCCCTCATCACCACCGCCGATGGCGCCAAGATGGGCAAGACCGCGCAGGGCGCGCTCTGGCTGCACGAGGACCAGCTGCCGCACTGGGACTATTGGCAGTTCTGGCGCAACACCGATGACCGCGACGTCGGCCGCTTCCTTCGCCTGTTCACCGACCTGCCGATGGACGAGATCGCCCGCCTCGAAGCGCTTCAGGGCGCGGAGATCAACCAGGCCAAGGTCGCGCTCGCCAACGCCGCCACCACGCTGTGCCGGGGTGCCGCCGCCGCACAGCAGGCCGAAGCCACCGCCGCCGCCACCTTTGCCGGGGGTGCCGGCGACAGCCTGCCGCGCGCCGACATCGCCGCCCCCACCGCGCTCGCCGACGCCCTCGTCCTCACCGGCCTCGCCGCGTCGAAGGCCGAAGCGCGCCGCAAGCTTGCCGAGGGCGCCGTCCGCGTCGATGGCATCCCCGCCACCGACCCCACCCAGCTTCTGTCCCCCGGCGCCGACCCGCTGAAGCTCAGCCTCGGCAAGAAACGCCACGCGCTGTTGGGAGCCGCCGCATGATCCGCCCCGCCCTGCTGCTCACCCTCCTCATCGCTACACCCCTCGCCGCCCAGACCATGGGCCGCTGCGCCCCGCCCCCGGACGGCACGCCCCAGGCCTTCGTCGCCCTCACCACCCCCCAGGGCAGGATCACCCTCGCGCTGGAAACCAAACGCGCGCCCCTCACCGCCGCCAACTTCCTTCGCTACGTCGACCAGAAACGCTATGACGGCGCCAGCTTCTACCGCGCCATGAAGATCGGCCCGGAGGCTGTCGGCCTGATCCAGGGCGGCTTCCGCCAGGATGGCCGCCGCATGCTGGCGCCGATCGCGCACGAGCCCACCAGCAAGACCGGCCTCACCCACTGCGACGGCGCCATCAGCATGGCCCGCGCCGCGCCGGGCAGCGCCCGCAGCGAATTCTTCATCATCGTGGAGGGCATCCCCAGCCTCGACGCCGCGCCGCAGGCGATGGGCGACAATGCCGGCTTCGCGGTGTTCGGCCGCGTCGTCGACGGCATGGACGTCGTCCGCCGCATCCAGGCGGCAAAAACCGATCCCAGTGCCGGCGAGGGCGCGATGCGCGGCCAGATGATCGCCGCCCCCGTCGCCATCCTCAGCGCCCGGCGGGTGAAGCCCCCTGCCCCGCCTGCTCCGCCCGCCGCGCCGCCGCCAGCCGCGCCAGCAGCACCCGCGCCCCCGCCTGCTGACCATGCTCCGCCGCCGCCAGCGCCAGCCCCCGCGCCCGTTCCCAATTGACCGGCACGCCGCGCCCGCGGGCATAGGCGTCCGCCAGTGCCAGCTGCGCCGGGCCATAATTGCGCCGCGCCGCGCGCATGAACCAGGCCGCCCCCACCGCCGCATCGGCGCGGCATGGCGGCGTCGCGCAGCCCACCCCGCGCACCGCCATCACCCCCAGCATCGTGTCCGCCGCCGGCACATCGCGCAACGACAGGGCGCGCAGCCGGGGCATCGCCTCGGCATAGCGTCCCCCCGCGAAATCCGCGGTCGCCGCCTGCAGCATCGCGTCCAGCGGCTCGGCGTCCGCCGCCGCCAGCCCCGCGGATGCCGCCACCATCACCAGAAATGCCGTACACCGCATGCCCGCGCCTTACCCCCCGCTCATCCCGACCGCAACAGCGACACCGCCGCATCCTGCTCGAACAGATACAGCAGCACCCGCGCCGCCTCGCCGCGCACCCCCTCCAGCCCGCCGTCGCGCTCCAGCAGCAGCCGCGCATCGTCGCGTGCGGCCCCCACCAGCCGCGCCACCTGCTCCTCATCGGCCAGCGCAAAGCTCGCCTCCCCCGATTGCCGCGTCCCCAGCATCTCCCCCGCCCCGCGCAGCCGCAGGTCCGCCTCGGCGATGGCAAAGCCATCGTCCGTCTCGCGCATCATCTTCAGCCGGGCCTTCGCCGTCGCGGTCAGCGTCAGCCCGCGCAGCAGCACGCAGCTCGATTGCGCCGCCCCCCGCCCCACCCGCCCGCGCAGCTGGTGCAGCTGCGCCAGCCCGAACCGCTCCGCCGCCTCCACCACCATCAGG
This sequence comes from Sandaracinobacteroides saxicola, assembly GCF_014117445.1. Classification (NCBI taxonomy): domain Bacteria; kingdom Pseudomonadati; phylum Pseudomonadota; class Alphaproteobacteria; order Sphingomonadales; family Sphingosinicellaceae; genus Sandaracinobacteroides; species Sandaracinobacteroides saxicola. The sequence continues at coordinate 1,936,528 of NZ_CP059851.1, forward strand.
CTGGCATTGGGCACATCCACCCCCACCTCGATCACCGTCGTCGCCACCAGCACACCCGCCTCGCCGGCGGCGAAGCGCGCCATCGCCGCATCCTTCTCCGGCCCCGGCAGCCGCCCGTGCACCAGCGCCACCGTCTCGCCGAACCGCGCCCGCAACGTCGCCGCCCGCGCCGTCGCCGCGGCTTCGTCCTCATCGCCGTCACCCACCAGCGGACACACCCAATAGGCCTGCCGCCCCGCCGCCAGATGCCGCCCCAGACCCTCCAGCAATTCCTCCAGCCGGTCCATCGCCATCACCCGCGTCACCACCGGCGTCCGCCCCGGCGGCCGCTCGTCCAGCCGGCTCACATCCATCTCGCCGAACGCGGTCAAGGCCAGCGTGCGCGGAATCGGCGTCGCCGTCATCACCAGCAAGTGCGGCGGCACCTCGGCCTTCTCCGCCAGCATCAGCCGCTGCGCCACGCCGAACTTGTGCTGCTCATCCACCACCGCCAGCCCCAGGTCGCGATAGGCCACCCCCTGCTGGAAGATCGCATGCGTCCCCACCAATATGTCGATCTCGCCCGCCGCCAGCGCGGCCAGTGTCGCCTCCCGCGCGCGTCCCTTCTCCCGGCCCGACAGGAACCCCAATCGCACGGGGAGGTCGCCCAACATCTTCTCCAGCACCGCCCGGTGCTGCCGCGCCAGCAGGTCGGTCGGCGCCAGCAGCGCCGCCTGCGCCCCCGCCTCCACCGCGGTCAGCATGGCGATCAGCGCCACCAGCGTCTTGCCGCTGCCCACATCGCCCTGCAACAGCCGCAGCATCGCGTGCCGCTGCGCCATGTCGCCGGCGATCTCCGCCCCCGCTCGCCGCTGCGCCCCCGTCAGCGGCCAGGGGAGACCCGCCACCAGGGCCTCCGTCAGCTGGCCGTCCCCCTGCAACGCCCGCCCGCGCCGCCGCCGCCGGCTCGCGCGCACCAGCGCCCAGGCGAGCTGGTTGGCCAGCAGTTCGTCATAGGCCAGCCGGTCGCGCGCCGCCGCCGCGTCCGGCACGCCATGCACCGTCTCCAGCGCCGCGCGCCACCCCGGCCAGCCGTGGCGCGCCAGCATCGACGGCTCCACCCACTCGTCCAGCACCGGCGCCCGCTTCAACGCCGCCGCCACCGCGGCCGCCATCCGCCGGTTGGTCACGCCCGCGGTCAGCGCATAGACCGGCTCCAGCGGCGGCGTCCCCGCCTCATCTTCCGCGATCCGGTCCGGATGCACGATCTGCCAGCGATCCTCATGCCGCTCCAGCTTCCCCGCCACCACCCGCCGCGACCCCACCGGCAGCTTCGCCGCCGCATAGCCGCCCGCGCCGCCAAAGAAGGCCAGCGTCACCGGCGCACCATCGGCATCATTCGCCCGGATGCGCAGCGGCCCCCGCCCGGCCGACTCCTGGTGCGCCAGCACCGTCAGCGCCACGATGATCCGTTCGCCCTCCGCCGCGTCGCCCAGCCGCGCCACCCGTTTCCACCGCGCCCAGCCCAGCGGCAGGTGCAGCGCCACATCCCTCACCCGGGTCAGGTCGATCCGCGCCAGCGCCTTTGCCAGCGCCGGGCCGACCCCCGGCAACGATGCCGCATCGGCAAAAAGCGGGTTGAGGACGGGCGGGCGCATGGCTACCAATGCCCTAACGCCTGCGCGCTGTTCGGAAAAGCCGAACGGCGTCTGTCCCGTTTGGAACCCGCATGTCCGCCGATCTTGCCCTCAAACGCACCCTCTGGCGCGCCCACCATCGCGGCACCAAGGAGGCCGACATGCTGGTGGGCGGCTTCGCCGACCGCTACCTGCCCACCATGACCGCCGAGGAGCGTGCCTGGTTCGACGCCCTGCTCGAGGAACAGGATGTCGACATCATGGCCTGGGCCTTCGCCAAGGCCCCCGCGCCGCCCGCCTTCCACGGCCCCATGCTCGACCGGCTCATGGCCCTCGACTATATCCGCCTGGTGCCGCGTTGATCGACCTTCAGCCCCTCCTCACCGCCACCATGCCGCTGGACCTCGGCGAAGCACCCGACGGCCTCCTCCCCTGGCTGCTTGCCGACCTCGCCCGCGCGCGTGCCCTCGATGGTGCCCGCGCCGTCTTCATCGCGGCCGACGACGCCGCCGCCCGCGCCCTCCTCGATACCGCCCCCTTCTTCGCCCCTGATGTCACGCCCGTCTGGCTGCCCGCCTGGGATTGCCTGCCCTACGACCGCGCCTCCCCCTCGCAGCGTATCGCCGCCGACCGCATGGCCGCCTTCGCCACCCTCGCCGCCCCTCCGTCCGGGCCACAGCTGCTCGTCACCACCGTCAACGCCCTCACCCAGCGGGTCCTGCCGCCGTCGGTGATCACCGCGGCCACCGCCGTCCTCACCCCCGGCGCCGCCATCGGCCGCGAGGCCCTGATCGCGAAACTCTCGACCGCCGGCTATGTCCGTACCGACACCGTCGCCGACGCCGGCGAATATGCCGTGCGCGGCGGCCTCATCGATCTCTACCCCGCCGGCGAAAGCCACATCCTGCGCCTCGACTTCTTCGGCGACGAGCTGGAATCGATCCGCCGCGTCGATCCCGCCACCCAGCGCACCGTGGGGAAGGCCGACCGCTTCACCCTCGCGCCGGTGTCGGAGGTCATGCTCGACCCCGACGGCATCCGCCGCTTCCGTACCCGCTGGCTCGAACGCTTCGGCGCCGCCGCCACCACCGACCCGCTCTACCAGGCCGTCAGCGAGGGCCGCCGCCACCCCGGCACCGAACATTATCTGCCGCTGTTCGCCGAAACCCTGATCCCCCTGTTCGACTGGCTGTCGCCATCGGACATCCTCATCCGGGACGCCGGCTCCACCGCCGCCGCCGCCAACCGTTTCGAGGCGATCACCGATTACCACGCCAACCGCGTCGCGGCACTGACCGACAAAAAGGCGAAACTCGGCGCCGCCATCTACCGCCCCCTCCCCCCCTCCGCCCTCTACCTGTCGGAAACCGAATACGCCGCCGCCCTCACCGCCACCAACACCCACGCCGCCTCTCCCTTCACCCGCCCCGACACCCCCGCCACCCTCAACCTGGGCGCCCGGACCGCGCATGATTTCACCCCCGAACGCCAGGCGGCCGCCGCCGGCGGTCCCAGCCTCTACACGGCCATCGCCACCCAGATCGCCGCGGCGCAATCCACCGGCCAGCGCATCATCCTCGCCTGCTACTCCGAAGGCTCCCGCGACCGCATCGGCAGCCAGTTGCAGGAGGCCGGCCTCGCCAACCTCTCCGGCGCCAAAAGCTGGCAGGATGCACTGGCCCGCGCCGCCAGGGCCGAAACCCCCCTCATCGTTCTTCCCTTGGAACATGGTTTCACCCGTGAAACGCTAACCCTGTTCAGCGAGCAGGACCTGCTCGGCGACCGCCTCGTCCGCCGCAAGAAGGCCCGCAAGGCCGATGCCTTCATGGCCGAACTCGCCATGCTCAACCTCGGCGACCTCGTCGTCCATGTCGACCATGGCATCGGCCGCTACCTCGGCCTCTCCGCGCTCACCATCGCCGGCGCCGCCCACGATACCGTCGCGCTCGAATATGCCGGCGGCGACAAGCTCTACGTCCCCGTCGAAAACCTCGACGTCCTCAGCCGCTACGGCGCCGACGGCGAAGGCGTCCCGCTCGACAAGCTCGGCGGCCAGGCCTGGCAGGCACGCAAGGCGCGGATGAAGGACCGCATCCGCGAGATCGCCCACGAACTGCTGAAGATCGCCGCCGTCCGTGCCACCCGCGAGGCCGACGCCTTCCAGATCGATCCCCAGGCCTACGCCGGTTTCGTCGACCGTTTCCCCTATGCCGAGACCGAGGATCAGCTGAAGGCCACCGCCGACGTGCTGGAGGACCTCGCCGCCGGCCGCCCCATGGACCGCCTGGTCTGCGGCGATGTCGGCTTCGGCAAGACCGAGGTCGCGATGCGCGCTGCCTTCGCCGCCGTCATGGCGGGCAAACAGGTCGCCGTCGTCTGCCCCACCACCCTCCTCGCCCGCCAGCACGCCCAATCCTTTCGGGAGCGTTTCCACGGCCTCCCCGTCAACGTCCGCCATCTCTCCCGCCTCGTCCCCGCCGCGGAAGCCAGGGCGACGAAGGAAGGCCTTGCCGACGGCACCGTCGACCTCGTCATCGGCACCCACGCGCTGCTGTCCAAATCCATCGACTTCAAACGCCTGGGGCTGGTGGTGGTGGACGAGGAACAGCGCTTCGGCGTCACGCATAAGGAGCGGCTGAAAGCCCTCCGGCACGACGTCCACGTCCTCACCCTCACCGCCACCCCCATCCCCCGCACCTTGCAAATGGCGCTCTCGGGCCTGCGCGAACTCTCCGTCATCGCCACGCCGCCGGTCGATCGCCTCGCCGTCCGCACCACCGTCGCCCCGTTTGATCCGGTGGTGGTCAGGGAGGCCCTGCTGCGCGAGCACTACCGCGGCGGTCAGAGCTTCTTCGTCGTCCCCCGCGTCGCCGACCTCCCCGACATCGAGCAGTTCCTGCGCGAAAGCGTCCCCGAAGTCCGCGCCGTCACCGCCCACGGCCAGATGGCGCCCAGCGAGATCGAGGAGCGCATGACCGCCTTCTACGACCATCGCTACGACGTGCTGCTCGCCACCACCATCATCGAGTCCGGCCTCGACATTCCCGCCGCCAACACCCTCATCGTGCATCGCGCCGACATGTTCGGCCTGGCCCAGCTCTACCAGATCCGCGGCCGCGTCGGCCGTGCGAAAACCCGTGCCTACGCCTATCTCACCACCGCGCCCGACGGCCGCATGACCGAGGGCGCCGAAAAACGCCTCCAGGTGCTCGCCGCGCTCGACAATCTCGGCGCCGGCTTCCAGCTCGCCAGCCACGACCTCGACCATCGCGGTGCCGGCAACCTGCTCGGCGATGAACAGTCCGGCCACATCCGCGAAGTGGGCTTCGAACTCTACCAGTCCATGCTCGAGGACGCGATCATCGCCGCCAAAGCGATGGCAAACGGCCTGCGCGCGCCGGACGATCCGCTCAGCCCGCAGATCAGCGTCGATGCCCCCGTCAGCATCCCCGAGGATTATGTGCCCGACCTCGGCCTGCGCATGGCGCTCTACCGCCGCGCCGCCGACCTTACGGACAAGGCGTCGCTCGAAGGCTTCGCCGCCGAACTGATCGACCGTTTCGGGCCCCTTCCCGAACCCGCCGGCAACCTGCTCAAGATCGTCGAGGCCAAGAACGCGGCAAAAACGGCCCACATCGCGAAGCTGGAGGTGGGGCCCAAGGGCGCGCTCGTCACCTTTGCCGACAACCGCTTCCCCAACCCCGCCGGCCTGGTCGACTATATCCAGCGGCTGAAAGGCACCGCCAAACTCCGCCCCGACCAGAAATTCTTCGTCGCCCGCGAGTTCAACACCCCCGCCGCCCGCCTCGCCGGCGCCCTCGCGCTCGCCCGCGGCCTCGTCCAAGCCGCCAGGGCCGACCCTGCAACGCCCAAAACCCCCGCCAAACCCCGCCCCGTCGCCCCCGGCATCTTCCGCGCCAAACGCTGAGGCCACATCCCGCTCGCTCCCGATCCTCCCCCACTTCCGGACGTCGATCCTTCCCTAGCGGAGCTGAAGGAGGCGACTCGCGCCAGCGAGCGGGAGGGGCGCCTGCGCGGCCAAGCCGCGCGGTCGCTGCCCTGGCGTTCGGCTCGGACGTATCGGGCGGCCAAGTCCTCCACACGCCGGCCAGGCCCTCGGCGAGACTGAAAATAGCGCTCCGGCGCTATTGCCAGCCGCCTCAGGCCAAAAGCTTCTCCGCCGCCGCGCGCGCTTCGTCACTCACCGCGTCCCCGCTCAACATCCGCGCCAGTTCCTCCCGCCGCGCCGCGCCCGTCACCGCCACCACCTCCGTCCGCACACCCCCGGGGCCCGTCGCCTTCGAGATCACCAGATGCTGCGCCCCGGCGGCGGCCACCTGCGGCGAGTGCGTCACCACGATCACCTGTGCCCCCGCCGCCACCCGTGCCAGCCGCGCGCCGATCGCCGACGCGGTCGCGCCTCCCACCCCCCGGTCGATTTCGTCGAAGATCAGCGTGCCCGCCGCTCCCTCGCTCGCCAGCGCTACCTTCAATGCCAGCACGAACCGGCTCATCTCACCACCACTGGCGATTTTCGTCAGCGGGCCAAAAGTGGCCCCCGTGTTGGTCGCCACCTCGAACAGCACGCCATCCTGCCCCGCCGGCCCCGGCTCCGCCCGCTCCACCCGGGTCCGGAATCGCGCCGCTTCCAGCTTCAGTGCCGGCAGTTCGGCATTGACCGCCCCATCCAGGCGCGCTGCCGCCGCCGTCCGCGCCTCGCTCAACCCGTCAGCCGCCGCGGCATAATGTTTCTCCGCCGCCACCACCGCCGCCCGCAGCGGCTTCAATCCTCCCTCCCCCGCCTCGATCGCCGCCGCGCGCTCCCCCAGCTCCCCCGCCAGCGCCGCCAGGTCATCCGCCGCCACCCGATGCTTGCGCGCCATTGCCCGCAATTCGAACAGCCGCGCTTCCGTCGCCTCCAGATCATCCGGCGTGAATGACAGCGCCTCGCGCGCCGCCGCCAGCCCGGCCTCCACCTCGTCGCCCTCCACCAGGGCCCGGTCGACCGCCGCCAGCGCCGCCGCCAGCCCCGCGTCCGCCTCCGCCAGCCGTTCCAGCCGCCGCCCCGCCTGCCGCAACTGAGAGAGCGCGCCGTCGCCGCCACTCACCAGCGCCTCCACCGCCAGCAGGTCATCCGCCAGCCGCGCGCCACGCTGCATCCTTGCCCGCGCTTCCGCCAGTTCCGCTTCCTCCCCCGGCCGTGGCGCCAGCGCGCGCAGTTCGGTCACCGCATGGCTCAACCACTCCCGGTCGCGCGCCGCGTTCGCCAGCGCTTCCTCCGCTGCCAGCAGCGCCGCCCGAGCCGCGCTCGCCGCTGCCCAGGCCGCCGCCACCGCCGCCGTGTTGCAGCCGCCGAAGGCATCCAGCAGCGCCCGATGTCCCTTCGGCGCCAGCAGACCCCGGTCATCATGCTGGCCATGCACCTCAACCAGCGCCGCGCCCACCTCCCGCAGCAGCGCCGCCGACACGGGCAGGTCGTTCACGAACGCCCGGCTGCCACCATCCGCCTTCACCACCCGCCGCAGCAGCAGCTCTTCGCCCTGCTCCAGCCCATTCTCCTGCAGCAGCGCCCGCACGCCATGCCCGGCCGGCGGCGCGAAGGCCGCGCTCACCACCGCCTGTGCCGCGCCGTGGCGCACCAGCCCCGCGTCCGCCCGGTCGCCGAGCACCAGTCCCAGCCCGTCCAGCAGGATGGACTTGCCCGCCCCCGTTTCGCCCGTCAGCACGGTCAACCCGCCCGCCAGCTCCAGGTCCACCGAAGCGATCAGCACCACATCCCGCAGGGACAGCCGCGTCAGCATGGGCCGCGGCTCAGGCCGCCTTGTGCTCCTGGACGAGCTTGTACGCGCGCTCATACCATTTGCTGCCCGGATAGTTCGCCCCCAGCACCGCCGCGGTCCGCTTCGCCTCCTCGGGGATTCCCAGCGCCAGATAGCATTCCACCAGCCGATGCAGCGCCTCGGGCGTGTGGCTCGTCGTCTGATATTGTTCGATCACCTTCCGGAACCGGATGCTGGCCGCGATCCACTGGCGCTGCTTCTGGTGAAAGCGGCCGACATCCATCTCCTTGCCGGCCAGATGGTCGTTCACCAGGTCGATCTTCAGCCGCGCATCCTCCGCATAGGGCGAATCCGGATAGCGCCGCACCAGCTCCGTCAGCGCATCCAGCGCCTGGCCGGTGGTCTTCTGGTCGCGGCTGGTGTCGGCGATCTGCTCATACTGGCTCACCGCGATGATGTAATAGGCATAGGGCGCATCGCGGTTGCCCGGGTGCAGGCTCAGGAACCGCTGCCCTGCCAGCACGGCTTCGGAATATTGCCGCGCCGCGTAATAGCTGAATGCGCTCATCAACTGCGCCCGCCGCGCCCACACTGAATAGGGGTGCTGCCGCTCCACCTCGTCGAACAGCGCCGCGGCCATCCGATACTGGCCCTTGTCCAGCGTGTCCTTGGCCAGGTTATAGAGCGTCTCGACATCGCGGGCGACATAAGCGGTGTCGCCCTTCTTCGCCCGGTCGCGGGCGCAGCCCGCCACCGTCAGGGACAGGGTCAGCGCCAGCAGCGCGGCGGTCGTGAAACGCGAAACAGCCATGGCGCGGCTTCTACCGGCGGAAAGCCACCGCGGCAAGGCGCGTCCAGGGTCCGCCGTCAAAGCGCCACAACAGCAAGGATTCCGCCCGGAACGGCAGCGGCCGCAGTTCGGCCTGCAAAACCGCGTGGCACCGCTTCGCTTCCGCAGCCGGCAGTTTGTTCGCCAGCGTCACATGCGGGCGAAAACCCGCCTGGTCCTGCGGGATCAGCCAGTCCGCGAACCGCCCCGCCAGCCAGTCCCGCAGCGCCAGCAGCCCATCGCTCTCCACCACCCAGGCGCTGCCCCGCCCAAGAAAGCGCACCCCGGCCAACCACCCCTCTGGCGCCGCGAGATGCCGCGCCGCCTCCCGCAAGGTCGCCGTCACCGCCGCCACCTCCGTTCCCGGCAGATGGTGGAACAGCGTCAGATGCGCCGGCACCCGGTTCAGCGCCGGCGGATAATGCGCCCGCCGCAGCGCCTCCAGCCGCGCCGCCACCGCCGCCGGAAAGCCCAGCGTCACGATCAACGGGGCAAACGGTGGCTCAGGCATCGATACGCCCTACCCTTCACGCGCCATTCAGCCTAGACTTGCCCTGTGCAGCCGATGCGACTTCTCCGGACCCTGATGATCGCCGTGCTCGCCGCGCTGCTGCCGGTCACCAGCGCCACGGCGCAAAGCCTGCTGCGCGATGCCGAGACCGAGGCGCTGTTCCGCGACCTTGCGCGACCGCTCGCCACAGCCGCCGGCCTCAATCCCGACAGCGTGCGGGTGGGCCTGATCGGCGATCCGTCGATCAATGCCTTTGCCACGCTTGGCCAGCAGGTCTATTTCCACAGCGGGCTGATCATCGCCGCCGACAATGTGAATCAGGTGCAGGGCGTGCTCGCGCACGAGCTGGGCCATGTCGCCGCCGGTCATGCGGTGCGCGACAACGAGGGCAGCGCGCCGGCCACCAACATCTCGCTGCTCAGCCTCGTGCTCGGCGCCGCGCTGATCGCGGCCGGCGGCGCCGACGCCGGCCTCGGCGTGATCATGGCAGGGCAGCAGGCCGCCATGGGCAGCTTCCTGGCCTTCAGCCGCGAACAGGAAAGCCGCACGGATCAGGCCGCGGTCGTCTATCTCGCCAAGACCTGCACCTCCGGCCGCGGCATGATCGAATTCTTCAAGCGCCTGCAGGGGGACGAATACCGCCTCGCGATCAAACAGGACAATGCCTATAACCGCACCCACCCGCTGTCGGGCGAGCGCATTTCCGTGCTCCAGAACCAGTTCGAGAACAGCCCCTGCTGGAATCGTCCCACCGACCCGGTGCTGGAGGCGCGCTTCCAGCGCGTGCGGGCAAAGCTGATCGGCTTCGTCAGCGCACCCGAGGCGACGCTTGCGGCCTACCCGCCCGGCAACGGCAGCGAACCCGCCCGCTACGCCCGCGCCTACGCCTTCCACAAACAGGCCTTCCCCGACAAGGCCATCGCCGAGGTGGATTCGCTGCTGAAAGACCGCCCCGCCGACCCCTATTATCTCGAGCTCAAGGGCCAGGTGCTGCTCGAATCCGGCCGCGTCGCCGACAGCATCGCGCCGCTGCGTGCCGCCGTCGCCGCCAGCCGCGGCGAGCCGCTGATCGCCGCCATGCTCGGCCACGCGCTGGTGCAGACCGAAGACCCCGCCAACATGAAGGAGGCGGAAACCGTCCTGCGCACGGCGATCAACCGCGACAACGCCAACCCCTTCGCCTGGCTGCAACTTGGCACCATCTACGACCGGCTGGGGGACCAGCCCCGCGCCGCGCTCGCCACCGCCGAGCGCATCAACCTGTCGGGCGGCGATCCGCGCGGCGCCGTCAACGCGGCCAGGACCGCCATGGCCGGCCTGCCCAAGGGCTCGCCCGACTGGCTGCGCGCGCAGGACATCCTGCTGGTCAGCGAGGATGCGGCGAGCAAGATCAAGAAACGGCGCCGCTGATGGCGCCCCTCAAACATTATTGGGAGCAGATGATGATGCACGGACGCTGGGCATGGCTGCTCGGTGGCGCAACCGTCGCCGCGACAACGATGTTCGCCGCGCAAACCCTCGCCGACCCCGTCACCCCGCCGGACAAGGCCGCCATCGAGAAGATCGTCCGCGACTATATCCTCGCCCATCCCGAGATCATCCCCGAGGCGATCAACCGGCTGCAAACCAAGGAAGTCACGAAATTGCTGGCGACCAACCGGGAGGCGATGGAGACCCCCTTCGGCAGCGCCTGGGCCGGCGCCAGGGACGGCGATGTCGTCCTGGTCGAGTTCTTCGACTTCAACTGTCCCTATTGCCGCCAGGGCGCCGCCGATGTCGCGAAACTGCTCGCCGAGGACCCGAAGCTGAAGGTCGTGTTCCGCGATTTCCCCGTCCTCGGCCCGGACAGCGAGACCGCCTCGATGGCCGCGCTCAGCGCCGCGCAGCAGGGCCGCTACACCGCCTTCTACAACCGCATGTTCGGCACACCCGGCCGCGCCACCCGCGAAAAGGTCATCGCCACCATCCGCGCCGCCGGCCTCAACGAATCCCGCACCGCCGCCGACATGTCCGCCGCCGCGCTGAAGAAAGAGGTCGACAGGAATTTGCAGCTCGGCCGCGCGCTCGGCCTCACCGGTACCCCCAGCTACATCGTCGGCAACCAGATCCTCTCCGGCGCCGTCGGCTACGACGAACTGAAAAAGGCGGTCGCGGAGGCGCGGAAGGGCTGATCAGCTTGGCCGTCAAGCGTCCATCTGCTATAAAGGCGCAATGACAACGATCGAAGTCACCCTTCCCGATGCCCTTGCCAGCGAGGCAAAAAGCGCGGGCCTGTTCGATCCCGGGCGGATGGAAATACTCTTGCGCAACCAGCTTCGCGTGGAGGCGGTCGACCGTCTGTTCGCCGACCTTGCCGTCCTCGATGCAACCGCACACAAGCCGCTGACACCCGAAGAAGTGACCCGCGAACTCGCCGCCGTTCGTCGTGCCCGCGCCGCCTGAGTGCGGATCCTGCTGGATACAAATGTCGTCGTGTCAGCGCTACTGTGGAATGGCCCACCACGGCGATTGCTCATGATGGCACGTGACCATGACGTCATGCTGTTGACCAGCCCTCCCCTTCTAGACGAATTGCGCGATGTTCTCGAACGTCGAAAATTCGCCGCCAGGCTGCAAGCAGCGTCACTATCCCCGATCGACCTTGTTCGCGGCTACGCCGCGCTCGCTTATTCCGTGCGCCCCGATGCCGTCTCGGGCATCGCGCCTGACTCTGACGACGACATTGTTATAGGAACGGCATTGGGTGGTCGTGCAGCCTTGCTGGTCACCGGCGACCACGGCTTGCAATCCGTCGGCCGGGTGGACACGGTGCGGATCGTTGATACCGGAAACGCCCTGCTGCTGATCGGGCAGGAAGCATAGCGCCACAGGAGATGTGGCAAAGCCGCGCTGTCGGACGGATCGAACCGGGGGTATCCCGGTTCGTCCGCCGGCCAAGCCGCACGCGAGTCTGCGAACCTTCGGCGGATTGCGATGCAATCCGCCTCCAGGCCGCAGCCGCTTAGCGGCTGTAGAACTCGACCACCAGGTTCGGCTCCATCTTCACCGGATAGGGCACTTCGTCCAGCGTCGGCACGCGCACATATTGCGCGGCGAAGCCATCGACGTTCACATATTCCGGCGCCTCGCGCTCGCTCGATTGGGTCGCTTCCAGGATCAGCGCCATTTCGCGCCCCTTCGGCCCCACCTCGATCACGTCGCCCGGCTTGATGCGCGCGGACGCGATGTTGCACTTGCGGCCATTCACATGGATATGCCCATGGTTCACGATCTGCCGTGCGGCGAAGATCGTCGGCGCGAACTTGGCGCGATAGATCACCATGTCCAGCCGCTGTTCCAAAAGGCCGATCAGGTTCTGGCTGGTATCACCCTTCATCCGCACGGCCTCGGCATAGACCTTGCGGAACTGCTTCTCGGTCACGTCGCCGTAATAGCCCTTCAGCTTCTGCTTCGCCTTCAGCTGCACGCCGAAGTCAGAGAGCTTGCTCTTGCGCCGCTGGCCGTGCTGGCCCGGCCCATATTCGCGCTTGTTCACGGGCGACTTCGGCCGGCCCCAGATATTCTCGCCCATGCGGCGGTCGAGCTTGTACTTGGCGCTTGTGCGCTTCGACATGATGGCATCCTCTCGCTGTCCGGCGCCTGATTACGCCGAACGAATTGCCCGGATCCGCGCATGCCAGGGCGCAAGGCCACAGGCATGGACCACCGCTTCACCGGACGTGCGGGGTCAAATGCGAAGCGCGCCCCTTAATCGCCCATCCCTCCCCGGTCAAGCAATCGTTGACCGGGCCGCCCCTCCCGCGCTATGAGCGCCGCTCTTTCCCGATATTCCAGCAGAGAGTTGCCAGCCATGGCCCGCGTCACCGTCGAAGATTGCATCGAAGTCGTCCCCAACCGGTTCGAACTGGTCCTGCTCGCCGGCGCCCGCGCCCGCCAGATTTCCGGCGGCAGCGAACTGACGCTGGACCGCGACCGCGACAAGAACCCCGTCGTCGCGCTGCGCGAGATCGCCGAACGCACCATCAGCCCCGAGGGCCTGACCGAGCGCATGGTGCAGGATCTGCAGAAGGTGCAGATCGACGAGGACGATGTCGCCGACGAACTCGGCAGCCTCGCCGCCAGCGCCGAAGCCCTCCGCCTCACCGCCGCCGCCCCCCCGCGCAACCAGAATCTGGGGCCGGACTACGAATAACGGGCGTTATGCCGGGTCGGTCACGATCCGCAAACCTGAAAGCCAATCGTTCGTCCAAGCGCGGTCGCTGGCAGCAAGCCCATCCTCGGTGGGGATCTGCATCCGGACAAAGACAATGCCATGCGCCAGAGGAACGACATAGGTCTCCTGCAATACGGTCAGCGGCGGACTGTCCGGAATATTGAAGAGAAGGCGATAACTCAGGTAGAGAATGCCGGCGGAGCGCTGAACGGAATCGAAGCTGACGCTCAGATGCGGCGAAACCGACTGCATTTGCACCGCGCCCAGGATCATGTTGATCAATCCCGCCGTCGGTGGATCCCCGCCCAGTTTTTCCAGTAGCTTGATCTGATCCGGTCCCAGTTCGTGCGGCGTGCCGGCATCGTCCTTCTCCTGCGTGGCCAGCATGTTGCGCCGCTGGATGTCGCGGATCGTGTCTGTCCGCACATACTGCAGTATCACTTGCGGCCAGGAGTTCACCGTCATGTCCAGCTCATCCTCGCCGGCGGCGACGGCGAGGAGTCGCGTTCGCACTGCATCACGTCGCCAGACATGGACGGTCAACTGTTCCGCGGCTGCATCGATCGGCATCGTCACGCCCTCAACGAACCATCCCTCCCGCTGCAAATCGGCCTCGGACATCGCTTGATAAACAATCCCCGCCACCGCCGGGTCGCGGATATAGAAGCGCCCGCCTTCCAGCGACCGATAGCCATCGCCCAGTGCCAGTGCGCCGTTTGCCGCGATGAAGAACTTGCGCACATCGATCAACGCCTGCTCATCTCCGATGCGCCGCTCGATGCTGGCAAAGCGCCGGTCCCGCTCGGCAAGCTCTGCCTTCAACCCCGCTGATTCCTGCTTGGCAGCGGCAACCTCTCTCTGCAGCGCCGCCGCGGCGTCCGCCCCCGCCTGCCGTTCCATCGCAACTTTGCGGTCGCTGGCCTGATTGCCAAACCACGCCATTACCCCCGCCACCAATCCACCCGCGGCAACCGCCACGCCCGAAACGAGCACCAGCGGATCGGTTTCCAGAAATTCCTTCAGCGGCATTGAATCCCCGCTATCTCGCCTGCACGCCAGCAACTTATTGCATGCCCCCGGCGGCAGCACCATAAGGTTCCTGATGCTCAGGCAATATGAACTGGTCGAACGGGTCAAGGCCTATGACCCCGAGGCGGACGAGGACCTCCTCAACCGCGCCTATGTCTTCTCCATGAAAGCCCACGGCTCGCAGCTCCGCGCGTCGGGCGACCCTTATTTCAGCCACCCGATCGAAGTCGCCGGCATCCTAACCGACCTCCGGCTGGACGACGAAACCATCGCCACCGGCATCCTCCACGACACCATCGAGGATACCGTCGCCACCCCCGAAACCATCCTCAAACTCTTCGGCCCCAACGTCGCCCGCCTGGTCGATGGCGTCACCAAACTCAGCCGGATCGAGGCGCAATCCGAATCCGAACGTGCCGCCGAAAACCTCCGCCGCTTCCTCCTCGCCATGTCCGATGACATCCGCGTGCTGCTGGTAAAACTCGCCGACCGCCTGCACAATATGCGCACGCTGCATTTCATCGCCAAACCGGAAAAGCGCCGCCGCATCGCCCGCGAGACCATGGACATCTACGCGCCGCTCGCCGAGCGCATCGGCATGTACGGCTTCATGGACGAGCTGAAACAGCTCGCCTTCCGCGAACTCGAACCCGAAGGCCACGCCAGCGTCACCAAGCGCCTCGAATCGCTCCGCGCCGGCGGTGGCGACACCGTCCGCCGCATCGAAAGCGGCATCCGCATGACGCTGGAAACCGCCGGCCTACCCCCACTCGACGTCAAGGGCCGCGAAAAGAAACCCTGGTCGATCTGGCGCAAGATGCAGGACCGCCGCCTGCCCTTCGAACAGCTGTCGGACATCGTCGCCTTCCGCGTGATCGTGGACAATCCCGCCGATTGCTACCGCGCGCTGGGCATCCTGCACCAGCGCTGGCCTATGGTCCCCGGCCGCTTCAAGGATTTCATCTCCACCCCCAAACGCAACGGCTACCGCTCGCTCCACACCACGCTGATCGACCGCGACAAGATGCGGATCGAGGTGCAGATCCGCGACACCGCCATGCATGCCGAGGCGGAATTCGGCCTTGCCGCCCACTGGGCCTACAAGCAGAAGACCGACGGCACCGCCGCGCAATATCCCTGGCTCGACGACCTCATCGAAATCCTGGACACCGCCGGCAGCGCGGAGGAAGTGCTGGAACACACCCGCATGGCGATGTTCCAGGACCAGCTCTTCTGCTTCACGCCAAAGGGCGAGCTGATCCAGCTTCCCAAGGGCGCCACCCCCGTCGATTTCGCCTATGCCGTCCACACCACGCTCGGCAACACCTGCGTCGGCGCCAAGGTGCAGGGCCAGACCGTGCCGCTGCGCACCGCGCTGAAGAACGGCGACCAGGTCGAAATCCTCCGCTCCTCCGCGCAAACCCCCGACCCCGCCTGGGAAAATTTCGTCGTCACCGCCAAGGCCCGCGCCGCCGTCCGCCGCTTCGTCCGCGGCCGCGAACGCGACACCCTCATCCACATCGGCACGCAGCTTTTCGCCGACATCAGCAACCGCCTCGGCATCACCCTGTCGGACGAGGCCGTGCTCGCCGCGCTCGCCCGCCTGAAACTCGCCGACCGCAACGCGCTCTACATCGCGCTCGCCCGCCAGACGCTCGCCGACCATGCCGTCATGGACGCGCTCGTCCCCGGCAGCGGCGCGCCGGCGAAGAAACGCGGCAAACGCAGCCCCGTCCTGATCGAGGGCCGCGCCGCATCGGGCATCCGCCTGATGGACTGCTGCGCCCCCGTCCCCGGCGACCGCATCGTCGGCGTCCGCCAGGAAGGCGAGGGCATCGAGGTCCACCGCATCGACTGCCCCCGCCTGGCGGACGCGGAGGAGGCCGACTGGGTGGACCTGAAATGGCACGAGGACGCCGGCGCCGCGGCGGCCCGCATCCTGGTCATCGTCCGCAACGAACCCGGCAGCCTGGCGCAGGTCACCGCGGTGCTGGCGGCGCAACGCGCCAACATCGTCAACCTGCAACTGAAACACCGGGACCGCGCCTTCCACAATTTCCTGATGGATGTGGAGGTGGACGACATCGCCCACCTTACCAACATCATCACCGGCCTGAAAGCCCCCAAGGCCGTGGTCAGCGTGGAACGGGTCGCCGGCTGACATGGCCGCCGCTGTTCCCCCATGCCTTGCTCAGCAAGGACGAGAGCCTGTCCGGGAAATTGCTCAGGCCGTGGCGAGAACGCTGATTTGAGAGCACCGAAGCGCAGCGCACTTAAGGTGCGTGAGCATCGGAGCGCAGCAAATCGGCGTTCGCAGCCCGGCATGGGCGATTTGTCGGACAGGCCCTCACGTTGCGACTTCGATGCCCGCCTCCGTCACCCAGCCCTTGCTGCCCAGCTCGTCCTCAACCTCCCAGAACCCGTCCTGCTTCTTGCCGGTCGGATAGAGCATCGCCCCGGCATCCAGCGGCTTCAGCACCTTCGCCTTCAGCGAGGCGCTCGCATACAGCCGCCCGGACCGCTTCATGCGCACGGCTTTCTCCGCCGCCGGCTGGCCGACAGCCGCCTGCATCCCGCCCAGGTCGTTCACCAGCTTGCGATAGGCGTCCAGATAGGCGAGCGCGATCACCTGGCCGATTTCCGTATTGTCATAACCGCTCGCCCCGCCCGCCGCCAGGAAACCGCCGAACAGGCCCCCGCCCCCGCCCCAGCCCAGGTCGGTCTTCTTCGCCTGCCCCTCGCTGACGAACTCTTCCGACGTCTTGTTGTTGACCACGTTCAGCGTCACGTTCGCGGCGCGCTTCTTGATGTTGATGCCACCGATCAGCCCGCCGCCGATGCCGCCGATCAACCCGCCGATCAAACCGCCCACATTGGTGCCGCCGCGATCCGAATTGCCGGTCACGATGTCGGGGATCAGCGTATAGTCCGCCTCCACCATCTGCCCCTTGCCGACCACCCCGCCACGCCGCAGCTCGCCGCCCGACGCCAGCGCGCGTTCCTGCTGCATCGCCGCCATGCCACGGTTGCTGCGGTTCACCAGCCGGAAGCATTTGGACTGCTGGACATAGACGCGGATCAGCGCTTCGGGCGACCCCAGGCCCAGGTCGCCCCACCAGCGCGTTTCCGGTTCCCCCAGCGCGAGCGTGCCAATGGGCCGCGCGCAATTGGGCAGCGTCGCCTGTTCCTTGGCGCGCGTCGCCTCCGCCGATTCGCTGCGCTTCGAATTGATCTGCGCCAACCCCGGCACCGATGTCGCCACCAACGCCCCCGCAACCGCCGCACCCACGCTCGTCCGAACCCACGCCATAGCCATCATGCCCTCCTGTGCGCCGCATGCTATCCATGAAATCGGCCAAAGACTATTGTATATTCCCGACAGAATCATGCCGTCAGCCGGGCTTTCCTTGTCCATCATCGATGGCTACACCGCCACCATGGCCGACATACCCGACGTCCTTGCCGAATTCCGCGCCGCCGGCGCCCTCCTCGAAGGCCATTTCATCCTCTCCTCCGGCCTCAGAAGCCCGCGCTACCTGCAATGCGCCCGCGTCCTGATGGACCCGCGGCGCGCGGAGCGACTGGCCCACGCCCTCGCCGCGAAACTCCCCGCCGCCGCCCGCGCCGCCACCGCCGTCGTCGCCCCCGCCATGGGCGGCCTCATCTGCGGTTATGAGCTCGCCCGCGCGCTCGGCATCGATTCCATGTTCGTTGAACGCCCTACCGGCACTTTCGAACTGCGTCGCGGCTTTGCCCTCACGCCCGGCCAGCCGGTCATCCTGATGGAAGATGTCGTCACCACCGGCCTCTCCAGCCGCGAAGCCATCGCCGCCATCACTGCCGCCGGCGGCCACGTCATCCACGCCGCCTGCCTCGTCGACCGCAGCAACGGACAGGCCGACGTCGGCGTCCCCCTCACCCCGCTCCTCCGCCTCGACATCCCCAGCTACGCCCCCGACTCCCTCCCCCCCGACCTCGCCGCCCTCCCCCCGGTAAAGCCCGGCAGCCGCGCCGCCGGTTGAGAACCCCGTCCCGCCCTGCTATAGTATATTCAGGAGCTACGAGATGAGCGTCGAAGTCTATCAGGATGAAACCGGACGCTACCGCTGGCGCCTCCTCGATGCAGCTGGCCGCACGCGCCGCATACGCTTCGGCCACATTATCGGCGTTGAGCCCTACCCCGTTGGCAGTCCGGAAGATCGGGCGATGCAGGCCGCCTTTGCCGCCTATGCCGAGCGTCAGGACCGAACGGCCGCCTGATTGACCACCAAGCCCGCCAACCGGCGTATCCGGGTCTTCATCAATTGTCCGTTCGACGCGGAATTCGCGCCAATTCAGGACGCCATCAATTTTGCCGTCATTACCTGCGGCTTCAAGGTCAACAGCGCTGCCACCATCGAAGACAGTGGCCAGTTGCGCCTCGCCAAAATCATCGACCTGATCGCGGACAGCAGCCTCAGCATACACGACCTCTCGCGCGTCGAACTCGATCCCCGATCCAACCTCCCGCGCTTCAACATGCCGCTTGAACTGGGCATTGCGCTCGGCATGAAATATCTCGGACGCAGAAAACTCCGCGACCATCAGCTTCTGGTCCTCGACAGCAAACCATACCGTTATCAACAAAGCATGTCCGATATCGCGGGCGTCGACCCCAAATCGCACGGGAAAAACCCGGCTCAGGCTATTGTCGAGGTTCGCAACTTCCTTGCCGCGCATTCGGCTGAGCGCCTGCCCGGCCCGGATGCAATCAGCAGCCTCTACACCCTGTTCAATGCCGTGCTGCCCAGCGACCTCGCCCCACATCGACAGAAATCGCACGAGTTGACACCTGCCGAACGCCTGCGCCTGATGGAAAGCTTTGTTGCCGGAGCCGCCGCATGACCCACCCCCTCCGCCTCGGCGTCAACATCGATCATGTCGCCACCGTTCGCAACGCCCGCGGCGGCAGCCACCCCGATCCCGTGCGCGCCGCCCATATCGCCGCCGCTGCCGGCGCCGACGGCATCACCGCCCACCTGCGAGAGGACCGCCGCCATATCACCGACGCCGACATCGCCCGCCTGATGGCCGAGATCGACCTCCCCCTGAATCTCGAAATGGCCGCGACCGAGGAGATGCTCGCCATCGCGCTCGCCCACCGCCCGCACGCCGCCTGCATCGTGCCCGAACGCCGCGCCGAACGCACCACCGAAGGCGGCCTGGACGCCGCCGGCCAGCGTGAAGCACTCGCCCCCTTCGTCGACCGGCTGAAAGCCGCCGGCATCCGCGTCTCGCTCTTCATCGCGCCCGAACCGCGCCAGCTCGACGCCGCCGCCCGCCTCGGCGCCCCCGTCGTCGAACTGCACACCGGCCCCTACGCTCACGCAACCGCACCCGCCGCCGAACTCCGCCGCCTCGAAGACGCCGCCGCCCTCGGTTCCAAGATGGGCCTCGAAATCCACGCCGGCCACGGCCTCAGCTTCGCCAACGTCTCTGCAGTCGCCGCCCTGCCCCAGATCGCCGAACTCAACATCGGCCATTTCCTCATCGGCGAAGCCGTCTTCACCGGCCTGGACGCCGCCATCCGCACCATGCGCACCCACATGACCGCCGCCCGCTGATGCAATCGTGGCGTCGGAACCGCCCCAAAGCTCTCCCCCGGCACGGGGGAGCGACTCGCCGCAGGCGAGCGGAGGGGGCCAGCGCACGGAGAAACCCATGATCATCGGCCTCGGCAACGATCTCTGCAACATCAC
This sequence comes from Sandaracinobacteroides saxicola, assembly GCF_014117445.1. Taxonomy (NCBI): domain Bacteria; kingdom Pseudomonadati; phylum Pseudomonadota; class Alphaproteobacteria; order Sphingomonadales; family Sphingosinicellaceae; genus Sandaracinobacteroides; species Sandaracinobacteroides saxicola. The sequence goes on from NZ_CP059851.1 coordinate 1,956,244, forward strand.
CCGCATAGAGGCCTCGCTGGACCGCTTCGGCGACCGGTTCATCGCCCGCATCTTCACCGAAACCGAACAGGCCAAGGCCGACCGCCGCCCCCTCACCCGCGCCGCCACCTTCGCCAAGCGCTTCGCCGCCAAGGAAGCCTGTGCCAAGGCGCTGGGCACCGGCATCCGCCGCGGCGTCTTCTTCCGCGACATGGGCGTGGTGAACCTCCCCTCCGGCCAGCCCACGCTCCACCTCACCGGCGGCGCCGCCGCGCGGCTTGCGCAAATCACGCCCGCGGGGCATGTCGCCACCATCCACCTGACGATAACCGACGACCACCCCTGGGCGCAGGCGATCGTGATCATCACCGCGAGGCCCGAATGACCGCAGCCGTCAAGAAACCCTTCAGCTGGAGCCACGAGGTCCGCCAATGGGCCTGGCTCATCCTGATCGTGCTCGGCATCCACAGCTTCATCGCCAAGCCCTTCTTCATCCCGTCCGAATCGATGGTCGATACCCTGCTCGTCGGCGACCGCCTCGTCGTCAGCAAATTCCCCTACGGCTTCAGCTACATGTCCCCCTCGATCCCGCTCGTGGTGCAACCCATCCTGCCCAAGATGCAGGGCCGCATCTTCGGCAGCCTGCCGCGCCGCGGCGACGTCGTCGTGATCAAGTCGCCCAGCGATGGCAACGACTGGATCAAGCGCGTCATCGGCCTCCCCGGCGACACGGTGGAGATGGTCAACGGCCGCCTCATCCTCAACGGCAAGCCCGTCCCCACCACCCGCGTCGCCGATTCCATCGTCGTCGCCAGCCCGAACAGCGACTGCGCGCTCAACGGCTTTCCACAATACCGCACCACCGCCGCGGACGGCACCGGCATCTGCAAATATCCCCGCTTCCAGGAAGTCTTTCCCGACGGTCGCCGCCACAACGTCATCGACCTGATGGACGGCCCCTATGACAACTGGGGGCCGGCGACCGTCCCCGAGGGCGCCGTCTTCCTGATGGGCGACAACCGCGACAATTCCAAGGACAGCCGCGTCCCCGTGGAGGAAGGCGGCCTCGGCATGGTCCCGATCGAGAATATCGTCGGCCGCGCCGAATTCACCACTTTCAGCCTCGACGGCAGCACCACCCTCAACCCCCTCACCTGGTGGACCAGCCTCCGCGGCGACCGCGCCTTCCGCAACCTGCAACCCGACTGACCCTTCCCTTATCGCAACACGATTCAAGCCATCCCTCAAGAAACGGAGGATTCGCCACCAGCGGGAGCATCACGGCCTCCCTCGAACCGCCTGCCGGTCGGCGAAGCCACCCGCACGCCGGCCAGGCCTGCGGCGGATCTGAAAATGGCCCCGCGCTGCCTTCAGCCGCCCACGGCCAGCCGGAACCGCGCCCCGCCCCCCGGCGCCCGCAACACTGCCAGGCCGCCGTCATGCGCCAGCGCGATCTGCCGCGCCAGGCTCAAGCCCACCCCGGTGCCGCCCGCCTTCGTCGTGAAGAAGGGCAGGAACACGTCCCCCGCCGCGTCGGCCGCCACCCCTGGCCCATTGTCGTCCACATCGATCCACACCCGCCCCGCCGCCGCTTCCGCGCGCAGCGCCACCGCCGGCACCGCCGCATGTCCCCGGGCCGCCTCCGCGGCATTCTTCAGCAGGTTGATCAGCGCCTGCATCAGCAAATCCGGATCCGCTTCCATCCGCAAGCCATTCGCCTCCACCGTCAACGCCACGCCTAACGCCGCCGGCTCCGCCGCGAACAGCCGCGCCAGCTCGGCGAACAGCGGCTCCAGCACCACCGGCTGCGCCACGACCTGCGGAAACCGCGTCAACTGCCGGTAACTGCGCACGAACCGCATCACGCCCTCGGCCCGCGCCGCCAGCGTCTCCACCGCCTCCCGCGCATCCCCCACGCGCGGGTCGTCCCCCTCCACCTCCGCCATCAACCCCGCCGCGCTCGCCGCCAGCGACGTCACCGGGGTCATGCTGTTCATGATTTCATGCGTCAGCACCCGCACCAGGTCCGCCTGCGCGCTCAACTCGGCGCGGTTCAACTCACGCTGGATCGATTCCACCGCCACCACCCGCACCGCGCCCCGCGTTCCCGACCGCACCACGGCCACCGACATCAGCATTGCCACTTGCACCCCGTCCACCAGCAGAGGCACCTCCCGCCGCGCCCCCGCCGGCGCTTCGCTCAGGAACGCGCGGAACGCGCCGCCATAGACGCCATAGTCCGCCAGCCGCGTCCCCATCCCCACCCCGAACCGCCGCCGCGCCGCCTTGTTCAGCAATGCCACCTCGCCCGCCTCGCTCACCGAGAGCAGCGCCACCGGCGCATCCTCCACCAGCGCCGCCAGGAACCGCGCCTCATCCTCCCCTTGCCGACGCTCCGCCCGCAACCGCGCCACCGCGGCATCCATGCTCGCCGCCAGCGCATCGAACCCGCTGTCCCCGGGTTGCGCAGCAAAATGTTGCGTCAGGTCGCCGTGCCGCAGCGCCTCGATGAAGCGTGCCAGTTGCGCGTTCGTCCGGCTGACATGGCGCCAGATCGATACCCCCACCGCCACCACCAGCAACGCCGCCACCAGCGTCGCCGCCCGCAGGTCGGCCCGCCCCCAGGCCGCGATCAACAACCCCATCGCCGGCAGCAGCAGCAACAGCCGCAGCAGCAGCTGCACGTCGAACCGCCGCCACCAGCCCCTCACAACCCGTGCTTTTCCATGCGGCGATACAGCGACGCCCGCGTCAGCCCCAACTCGCCCGCCGCCAGCGAGATGTTGTAGCCATGCTTCTTCAGCGCCGCCTCGATCATCCGCCGCTCCGCCCGGTCCAGGTTCAGATCCCCCTCGGCCACCGGCGCCACCGGCGCCCGCGCCACCGCCGCTGCCAGCGCAAAATCGGACAGCGCAAAGGCGTCCCCCGTCGCCAGGATCACCGCCCGCTCCGCCACATGCCGCAGTTCGCGCACATTGCCCGGCCAGTCATGCGCGCACAGCGCCGCCAGCACATCCGCCGGCAGCGGCCGCTCCGCCCGCCCATATTTGCGCGCGAACAGCGGCAGATAATGCGCCAGCAACCCCGGCACATCCTCGCGTCTTGCCCGCAAGGGCGGCACTTGAATCGTCACCGTGTTCAACCGGAACAGCAGGTCGGGGCGGAAACGGGCCTCGTCGTTCAGCGCCGCCTGTCCGGCATTGGTCGCCGCCACCACCCGCACATCGATCGCCACCGCCCGGTTGCTCCCCACCGGCGTTACCTGCCGCTGCTCCAGCGCGGTCAGCAGCTTGGGTTGCAGGTGCAGCGGCAGGTTGCCGATCTCGTCCAGGAACAGCGTGCCGCCATCCGCCGCCTGCAACCGGCCGATCCGGTCCGCCTTGGCATCGGTGAACGCCCCCTTCAGATGGCCGAACAGCTCGCTGTCGAACAGGCTCTCCGCCACCGCCCCCAGGTCGACCGACACCAGCGCCCGCGCCGCCCGCCCCGATCGCGCATGGATCTCCCGCGCCACCAGCTCCTTGCCCGTGCCATTCTCCCCCAGGATCAGCACATTGGCATCGGTCGGCGCCGCCCGCTCGATCAGGGAGAGCACTTCCCGCATCGCCGCCGAATGTCCCAGCAGCGGCGTTTCCCGCGCTGGCGCCGCCGCCACCGCGGTGCGCTGCCGCTCGGTCGCCGCCTCCCGCCGGCTCGCCCCCAGCGCCGCCGCGGTCTTCACGCTCGCCACCAGCCGCTCATTCACCCAGGGCTTGCTGACGAAATCCGTCGCCCCGCGCTTCATCGCCTCCACCGCGATGTTCACCCCGCCATGGGCGGTGATCACCAGCACCACCGCCTCGGGCGCCGCCGCCTTCAGCGCCTCCAGCGCGCGGAATCCCTCCTGCCCGCTGGTGCTGCCGCGCGAATAGTTCATGTCCAGCAGCACCACGTCCGGCCGATGCCGCGCGTAAAGCGCCGGCAGCCCGTCCGCGCTCTCCGCCGTCACGATCTCCGACGCATGCGCGCGCAGCGCCAGCCGCGCCGACAACAGCACATCCCGGTCGTCATCCACAATCAGCAGGCTCGGCCGCGTCTCCAACCACCCCTCCCACTGTCCGGAAACGGACATCACCACTGTTCGATAGCGGACACCGGTCGCTGCGTCCATCCACCACTGGATCCATTTTTACCAATGATATCAACGGTCATGCCACCTGGCACGCCCCCTGCATCACCATTGGCATCAGGGCACCTCCCCACCCTGACGATTGAAAGGAGCATCCCATGTCCACCCCCCTCCCCCGCACGCTCATCAGCGCCACGTTGGCGCTCGCCGCCACCGGCCTCACCCTGATCGCCACTGCCGGGCCGGTGAGTGCCGCCAGCATCGCCCCCAGCATCAATGTCCGCACCGGTGACCTCAACCTTGCCTCGCCCGCCGGTCAGGCCACCCTCCACAACCGGCTGCGCCAGGCCGCCCGCAGCCTGTGCGACGTCAACGGCCCCGCCCCGGTCGCACAGCGCCAGGCCGCCGCCCGCTGCGCGCGCGAAACCCTCGCCGGGCTCGCTCCCCAGGTTCAGGCGCGCATTGAGGCCGCCACAAAGACCCAGCTCGTGTCCGCCACATCCAGTCCGGCGGCATGAGCGCATTCCGGAAAAGTGTGACGCGGTTTTCCGATCAGAATGCGCGATCACAAAATCCAGGCGGTCATTATCTGTCCAGCCGAATGACGACCTGCTGACTGGCTGCGGCGTGCAACGAATCCCCCTCTCGCCCGCACGTCGCAGCCTCCTTTCTTCCCCAGGAACCCGCATGATGGCCGTCCTGAAGCTCGAACGTCCCGCCCCGCCGCCGCCCGGCATAGACCGCGTCATCACCCCCCGCCGCTTCTCCCGCCGCCTGCGCATCGCCGCTCTCGCCGCGGCCGCCCTCCTCGCCGTCGCCGCCGCCGCGCTCTTCATCAACCGCAGCAGCAACAGCATCACCCTCCCCCTCAGCCGGGTCAGCATCGCCCCCGTCACCGCCGGCACCTTCGACGACTATATCCCCCTGCGCGCCCGCGTGACTCCCTCACTCACCGTCTATCTCGACGCCGTCGAAGGCGGTCGCATCGACCGGCTGCTGGTGGAGGACGGCGCCACCGTGAAACGCGGCCAGCCGCTCGCCATCCTCTCCAACGCCACGCTGCAACTCGATGTCATCGCGCGGGAGGCCGACGTCAGCCAGCAGCTCAACAACCTGCGCACCCAGGAACTGGCGCTGGAACGCAGCCGCCTGGAAAACCGCCGCAACCTTTCCGAAGTGGACTGGCAGGCCCGCAAGCTCGCCCGCCAGCTCGAACGCGACCGGGCGCTGGCCGCGCAGGGCTGGGTGTCGAAAAAGGCACTCGCGGACAGCCAGGACGAATATGACTATTACACCCGCCGCCGCACCCTCACGCTGGAAAGCCTGGCCACCGAGGAACGGCTGCAGGGCAGCCAGCTCGCCCAGCTTCGCACCTCCGGCGCGCAGCTGCTCGCCAACCTCCGCCTTGCGCGCGCCAGCCTCGATGCGCTCACCATCCGCGCCCCTGTCGATGGCCTGCTCAGCGGCTTCTCCATCCAGGTCGGCCAGAGCCTCGACCGCGGCGAGCGCCTGGGCCAGGTGGACAGCGCCGGCCGCCACAAACTCGTCGCCGACATCGACGAATATTGGCTCGGCCGGGTCCAGGTCGGCCAGCCGGTGACGCTCGACGACGGCACCCGCCTCGCCGTCGCCAAACTCTACCCGCAGGTGAAGAACGGCAGCTTCACCGCCGACCTCCGCTTCACCGGCGCCGAACCCGCCCGCCTGCAACGCGGCCAGACGCTGCCCGCCCGCCTGACGCTGGGCGACCCCAGCCGCGCGCTGCTGCTCCCCGCCGGCGCCTTCCTCACCGACGGCAACGGCAGCTTCGCCTTCGTGCTGGACAGCGCCGACAGCGCCGTCCGCCGCCCCATCCGCCTCGGCCGCCGCAATGCCGATCAGGTGGAGGTGCTGGGCGGCCTCGCCCCCGGTGACCGCGTCATCGTCTCCGCCTACACCGGTTTCGCGGACAAGGACCGGATCTCGCTCGAAAAGGACCAATGATGCTGACGCTCGACCGCCTCACCAAAAGCTACCGCACCGACACCATCGAGACGACCGCGCTCAACGCCATCGACCTCCACATCGCAAAGGGCGAATTCGTCGCCATCATGGGGCCGTCCGGCTGCGGCAAGTCCACGCTCCTGAACATCATCGGCCTGCTCGATCGCGCCACCGCCGGCCACTACCGGTTCGAAGGCACCGAAACCACCGCGCTCTCCGAAGCGGCGCTCACCGACCTCAGGAAACGCCGCATCGGCTTCATCTTCCAGAGCTTCAACCTGATCGACGAGCTGACCGTGCGCGAGAATGTCGAACTCGCGCTGCTCTACCACGCCATTCCCTCGGCCGAGCGCCGCACCCGCGTCGATGCCGTGCTCGACCGTGTCGGCATCGCCCACCGCGCCCGCCACCGCCCCAGCCAGCTCTCCGGCGGCCAGCAGCAGCGCGTCGCCGTCGCCCGCGCGCTGGTCGCCAGCCCGCCGCTGATCCTCGCCGACGAACCCACCGGCAACCTCGACACCGCGCATGGCGAGGAAGTGATGCGCATGCTCCGCAGCCTCAACCAGGAAGGTTCCACCATCGTCATGGTCACCCACTCCCCCGCCCACGCCGATTACGCCGGCCGCGTCGTCAACATGCTCGACGGCCGCATCCTCACCGAACGCCAGCGCGCCGCTTAACCCCTCTCCCGCTTGTCCGGGGTCCCCATGAACTTGTTCATGGGGCGGCTCGGGAGAGGCGAGTCGCGCGCCAGCGCGCCGGGTGAGGGTGATCCCCAACCCAACGCCAGCAGACCAAAGCAAGGACCGACCAATGTTCCGCAACTACCTCACCGTCGGCATCCGGGCGCTGGCCGCCAACCCCACCTACGCCGCGCTCAACATCGTCGGCCTGGCGATCGGCATGGCGGCCTGCCTCATCCTCCTGCTCTTCGTCCGCTACGAGATCAGCTTCGACCGCTGGCTCCCCGGCCACGAAAACGCCTATCAGGTGCAGACCATCTCGCTGCCGCGCGATTCCAGCCCCGGCGAGGCGATGCAGATGTCCGCCTATGTCGTCGGCCACAGCCTCGCCAAGGATTTCCCGCAGATCGAGGCGGTGTCCTACGCCGGTCTCGCCAACCCCGTCATCCTGCAGGACGGGAAGGCCAGCACAACCGTCCTGCTCGAGGTCGAGGCCCCCTTCCTCTCCATCATCCGCCTGCCGCTGCTGCATGGCGATCCGCCCACCGCGCTCCGCAACCCCAACACCATGCTGCTCAGCGAAGCCGAGGCGATCAGGCGCTTCGGCCGCAGCGACATCCTCGGCAAGACCCTCACCCTCGTCCGCTCCGGCAGGGAACGCGATTATCGCATCACCGGCGTCTATCGCGACATCCCGAAAAACAGCCACATCAAGACCGAGATGATCGTCCGCTTCAACCCGGACGACGTCGCCAGCCAGCCCGACCAGCTCACTCGTTACGGCTGGAACAGCGGCTACAACTATCTACGCCTGCGGCCCGGCACCGACATCGCCGCCATTCACGCCGCCATGCCCGCCTGGGAAAAGCGCAACATCCCCGACGACAATTTCGGCACCGTCCGCACCAACGAGGGCGACCTGCAGGACTGGCGCCTCACCCCCATCGCCGACATCCACCTGGGGGAGGCACAGGCCGCCGCCATGACCCCCGGCAACGACCCGCGCACCATCGCCACCTTCGCCATCGTCGCGCTCCTCATCCTCGCCATGGCAGCGGTCAACTTCACCAACCTCGCCACCGCCCGCGCCGGGCAGCGCGCCCGCGAAGTCGCGCTCAGGAAGGTGCTCGGCGCCAGCCGCGGGCAGTTGATCGCGCAGTTCCTCGGCGAATCCATCCTCATCGCCACGCTGGCCATGCTGCTCGGCCTGGCGCTCGCCGAGCTGCTGCTGCCGCTGATCGCCGATTTCCTGAAGGCCGACCTGACCCTCAGCTATCTCGGCCCGGACGGCATCGCGCTCCCCATCCTCGTCCTCATCCTCCTCGTCGGCGTCGCCGGCGGCCTCTACCCCGCCCTCATCCTGTCCCGCTTCGCGCCCGCCGCCACGCTGAAGGCGAACCGCAGCGCCTCCGGTCCCGAAGGCTCGGGCCGCCTGCGCCAGGCGCTCGTCGTGGCGCAATTCGCCGTCGGCATCGGCCTTGTCATATGCACCGGCGTCATCGCCGCCCAGACCTGGCACGCCCGCAGCCTCGACCCCGGCTACAACCGCGGCGGGCTGCTCCAGGTCGATGGCATGGCACGCAAGCAGATCGAGCCCGTCGCCGAAACCCTGGTCAACGCCGTCGCCGCCATCCCCGGCGTGCAGGGTGTCGGCCGCACCATGATCGGCGTCGATACCGGCAGCAAGATCAACACGTCCGTGCAGGTCCCCGGTCGCGCCGAACCGATCATGATCGGCAGCTACGGCGTCGACACCGGCTTCTTCCGCACCATGGGCATCCGCCTCATCGCAGGCCGCGGCTTCGACCCGAACAACGCAAGGGACGATGTCCAGACCCCCACGCCCGAAGTGCCGGCCCTGGAGCAGGCGCTCGCCGCGCGCGGCGCCAATGTCGTCGTCAACGCGCTGGCGGCGCAGCGCCTCGGCTTCGCCACGCCGGCCGCCGCCATCGGCAAGACCGTGAAACTGGCGCTGGTCCGCGACATCTACGGCCCTGTCGCCGTCACCATCGTCGGCGTCGTGGATGACGTCCGCTACCGCTCGATCCGCGAGCCGCTGGAGCCGATCATCTTCACCTACAACCGCGGCTTCATCAGCACCATGGTGGTCCGCGTCGATGCCGCCCGCGCCGCCCAGGTCCGCGACCGTATCGAAAGGGTCTGGCGCCGCTACGCCCCCAATGTCCCGTTCGAGGCGAAATTCGCCGACGACATCGTCTTCGACCTGTACAAGGCCGAGCAGGCCCGCGCCACCATCTTCGCCGCCTTCGCCGGCCTCGCCATCATCGTCGCCTGCCTCGGCCTGTTCGGCCTCGCCGCCTTCACCGCCGAGCGCCGCACGAAGGAAATCGGCATCCGCAAGGTGCTCGGCGCCCGCGACCGCGACATCGTCCGCCTGCTGGTCTGGCAGTTCAGCCGGCCCGTCCTCCTCGCCAACCTCCTCGCCTGGCCCGTCGCCTGGTGGCTGATGCGCGGCTGGCTGGACAGCTTCAACGACCGCATCCCCCTGGGCCCGCACTGGTTCCTCGGCGCCGGGCTGCTCGCCGCCCTCATCGCCGCCGCCACCATCATCACCCACGCCCTGAAGGTCGCCCGCGCCAGCCCGATCAATGCCCTTCGGTACGAGTAAGGCTGGACAATCGGGGCGTCATGATATATTAGTGAATATCACTAGAAAGCTGCTCCATGGACATCGCCATCACCGCCACCGACGCCAACCAGCGCTTTTCCGAGGTGCTGCGCGACATTCAGGCCGGCGAGACCTTCATCGTCACCTCCCATGGTCGCCCGGTCGCCCGCCTCCTGCCCATCGACCATGGCCAGAACCAGACGGCCGCCATTGACCTGCTGCTCGATCACCTCAATACCCTGCCCCCTCGCACCCTTCCCGGCTGGCAGCGAGACGAGCTTTACACGTGATCCGTCTTGCCTTCGACACCAACATCCTTGCCTATCTGAGCGGCGTGAACCGCCATCCCGACGATCTCGACAAGATCGCTGAAAGCCGCCGCCTTCTCGCCGCCCTGCGTGGTCGCGCCACGCTCGTTGCACCCGCCCAGGCGCTTGCGGAGCTGTTCGTGGTTCTCACCCGCGCCGGCGCCTCCCGGGCCGAGACGCGTGAAACAATTCTCCACATCCGCTCTGGCTTTGCGCCCGCCGATACCACCAGCGCCACCCTCGATTCAGCGCTCGACTGCGCGGCCGCCCACAAGCTGCAACTGTGGGATGCGATCATCCTGACCGCCGCCGCCGAAAGCGGCGCCGTGCTGCTGCTGTCGGAGGACATGCAGTCCGGCTTCCAGTGGCGAGGAACCACCGTCGTCAATCCGCTGGCCGCCAGGCCCGACCGCCGTCTCGCCGCTCTCTTCGCCTGATGCTTCTGACACTTTGACTCGCGCCGCCGCCGCGCCCACATAGGCGCCATGGCCGCGCCCGCCTCCCGCCCGTTGATCGACGGCTTCGGCCGCCGCATCAGCTATGTCCGCCTCTCCGTCACCGACCGCTGCGACTTCCGCTGCACCTACTGCATGCCGTCGGACATGACCTTCCTGCCCAAGGCCGACATCCTGACGCTCGAGGAGCTGGCGCTCGTCGCCGAGGCCTTCATCGCCCGCGGCGTCACCCGCCTGCGCCTCACCGGCGGGGAGCCCCTCGTCCGCCGCGACATGCTCGACCTCGTCCAGCGCCTCGGCCGGCATGTGGGGAGCGGCCTCGACGAACTCACCCTCACCACCAACGGCAGCCAGCTCGCCCGCTTCGCCGAACCCCTGTTCCGGGCCGGCGTCCGCCGCGTCAACGTCAGCCTCGACACGCTCGACCCCGCCCGCTTCACCGCCATCACCCGCCGCGGGCAGCTCGCCCCCGTCCTCGACGGCATCGCCGCGGCGAAAGCCGCCGGCCTCGCCGTCAAGATCAACATGGTCGCCCTCAAAGGCCTGAACGAGGACGAGATCGAAGCCATGCTCGCCTGGTGCGCCCGCGAAGGCCACGCCCTCACCCTCATCGAAACCATGCCGCTCGGCCAAATCGAGGAAGACCGCACCGACCGCTACCTGCCGCTCTCCGAAATCCGCCGCCGCCTCGAAACCCGCTTCACCCTCACGCCGCTGACGCAGCGCACCGGCGGCCCCGCCCGCTACCTGCGCATCGAGGAGACCGGCCAGACGCTCGGCCTCATCACCCCCCTCACCCACAATTTCTGCGAAAGCTGCAACCGCGTCCGCGTCACCGCCACCGGCACGCTCTTCATGTGCCTGGGGCAGGAAGACCGCCTCGACCTGCGCGACCTGCTCCGCCAACACGGCCCCGCCGCGCTCGACGCCGCGCTCGACCGCGCCATGCAGCTGAAACCCAAAGGCCACGACTTCGTCATCGAACGCCGCGAAGCCGCCCCCGCCGTCGCCCGCCACATGAGCATGACCGGAGGCTGAGCGCTTGAAGATCGGCCTGATGGTCTCCCCCACCCCCGCCGCGCGCGAGGCCGAGGCCGAACTCCGCCCCCTCATCGACTTCGTCGATCCCGCGCACGCCGACATCCTCGTCGCGCTCGGCGGCGACGGCTTCATGCTCGACGTCCTGCACCGCATGCTCAACGCGCAGCGCTCGGTCCCCGTCTTCGGCATGAACCGCGGCACCGTCGGCTTCATGATGAACGCCTGGGCGCCCGACGGCCTCGCCGAACGCCTCGCCGCCGCCCGCGCCTTCACGCTCAACCCGCTGCTCATGACCGCGCACAGCATCGAGGGCGAAACCGTCACCAGCCCCGCCATCAACGAGGTCAGCCTGCTGCGCGAAACCCGCCAGGTCGCCAAGATCGAGATCGCCATCGATGGCCGCGTCCGCCTCTCCGAGCTCGCCTGCGACGGTGTCCTCGTCGCCACGCCGGCCGGCAGCACCGCCTACAACCTCAGCGCCCACGGTCCCATCCTGCCGCTCGGCAGCGACCTGCTCGCGCTCACCCCGATCAGCCCCTTCCGCCCCCGCCGCTGGCGCGGCGCCCTGATCCCGAACGACAGCAGCGTCACCTTCCGCGTGCTCGACCCCGAAAAGCGCCCCGTCAGCGCCGTCGCCGACCAGGTCGAGGTGCGCAATGTCGACAGCGTCACCGTGACCACCGACAAGAGCCGCACGCTGACCATGCTGTTCGATCCCGAATATGCGCTGGACGACCGCATCCTGATGGAACAATTTCTGAGCTAGAGCGCATCGCGGAAAAGTGGCACCCGGTTTTCCGCAACCGATGCGCGACCACAAAAGACAGGGGAGAGACCGATGCCGTTCATCCGAGACGATGTGCAGAAACTGCTCGCCATGCTCGCCGCCACGCCCGGCCCGCAGATGCACGAGGTCGATCCGGCGACCGCGCGCCAGATGTATCAGATGATGGGCCAGCTCGCCGAACGCCCGGCCAACCCTGCCGTCACCCAGACCGACCTTGCCATCCCCGGCCCCGCCGGCGCGCTGAAGGCCCGGCGCTATGCCCCGCCGTCGCCCGAACCCGGCCGCGTGCTGCTCTTCTTCCACGGCGGCGGCTGGGTCATCGGCGACCTTGAAACCCACAACAGCCTCTGCTCCGAAATCGCCGCGCTTGCCGGCATGACGGTGGTCGCCACCGATTACCGCCTCGCCCCCGAAACCCGCTTCCCCGGCGCCGTTCAGGACTGCCTCGCCACGGTGCGCTGGGCGGCGTCCTCCCCGCCCGAACTCGGCAGTGTGACCGGCATCATCCTCGCCGGCGACAGCGCCGGCGGCAACCTCAGCGCCGTCTGCGCCCGCGCGCTCCGCCGCGAAGCCCCCATCGTCGCGCAATGGCTGATCTACCCCGGCGTCGACATGACCGACGCCACCGGCTCCATGACCGAGTTTGCCGAGGGCTACCTCCTCACCGCCGCCGGCATGGCCTGGTTCGGCGACCATTATGCCGCCGATGTCGACCACGAACATGCCAGCCCGCTCCATTCGGCCGACTGGGACGCGCTGCCCCCCGCGCTGGTCTTCACCTGCGGCCTCGACCCGCTGCGCGACCAGGGCCGCGCCTACGCCGCCAAACTCATCAGCACCGGCCACCGCGTGATTTTCCGCGAGGCCCCCGGGCAGGTGCACGGCAGCGCCCAGCTCCGCGGCGCCCTCCCCAGCGCCCAGGCCGACCTCGAAGGCCAGATCGCCGACCTGAAAGCCCTGCTGGCATGAGCGATGCCTACCGGCCTGGCGCTGACGTTGACGCCTCGGCCTATCGGCCCGGCGTTGGCATCATGCTCGTCAACGGCGAAGGCAAGATCTTCGTCGGCCAGCGCTTCGATTCGGTGGTGGAGGCGTGGCAGATGCCCCAGGGCGGCATCGACCCCGGCGAGGACCCCTGGACCGCCGCCCGGCGCGAGCTGGAGGAGGAAACCGGCGTCACCCCTGCCCATGTCGAAAAGATCGCCGAAACCGCCGGCTGGCTCAGCTACGACCTGCCGCCCGAGCTCCGCGCCGTGCTGTGGAAAGGCCGCTACATCGGCCAGCGCCAGAAATGGTTCGCCTGCCGCTTCACCGGCACCGACGCCGACATCGACATCGCCACCACGCACCCCGAGTTCAAGGCCTGGCGCTGGGCCGACCCCGACACCCTCCCCGACCTCATCGTCACCTTCAAACAGGATCTCTACAGGGCCCTGATCGCCGAACTCGGCCCCCATCTTACCCGGCCGACCCGCGCGCCCACACCATAAAACCGCGTTTCACGGATAAAACGGCCCCGGCGCCTCCCGCAGCGCCTCATAATGCACCAGCGCCGGCTCGCCCGCCAGCGGCACCGGCACCCCGTTACGGAACGCCCATTCCCCCCGGTCGCAATCCTCCGCCCGCACATAGCCGTTGATCACCAGCCGCCGCGCATGGCCCGACACATTGGTGCCCGAGGCATGCACCAGATAGGGGCTCCACAGCGCGACATCCCCCGGCTCCAGCAGCAGCTCCGCCGTATCCGCCGGGTCCAGCCCCACCGCCCGCAGCGCCTCGTCGCTCACCGCCTGCCCCAGCACCTCGCCGTCGATCCTCATCGCCAGGTCGCCGTGACGATGGCTCCCCCGCACCACCCGCAGGCATCCTGATTCGGCGGTGTGCGGATCGACCGCCAGCCCGGTCTGCACATAGCTTGTCGCCAGGTTGCGATAGGCCCATGCCGGCCGCCGGCTGCGGCTGTCCTGGTGCCAGGCGAAATCGCCGCCGGTCCCCACGCCCCGCGCCTTCCAGTGCAGCTGGTGGATGATCTGCTTCAGGTCGCGCCCGATCAGGGGTTGCAGCAGCTCCACCCAGCGCGGATCGATGCGCAACGCCGCCATCGCCGCATTGTGATAGGCCGGCCACTGCACCATCCGCACGCGCGGCGCGCCATCGGGCGGCGTGCCCGGCAGGACATTGTAGAACAGGTTGCCATGGCGATAGCTGCGGCCATGCGCCATTCCCTCCGCATGGATCGCGTCCATCGCCGCGCCGATCGCCGCTACCTCAGCCATCGAAAACAGGCCGCGCACGATGGCATAACCATCCCGCCGGAACGCCTCCACCATCGCCACCGTGTTTTTCTCTTGCTTTTTCATCCAGGATTTATTACCATAAAGGTTAACAAGCGACCCTCTCCCACAACCACTATACGCCAGTGATGACAAAAAGACGGCAAAAATCGCTAAGCCCTTGATTCAGGCTGTCACTTTTTGCGACAAACTTTCCAGATTTCCTGCCCGCAACAAACCAACAGCCTCACCCACCCCCCGTCACCCCGGGCTCGACCCGGGGCCCCTCACACTATCGGCTCAATCGCTAAAGCCCCGCCCCCGCTTGCGGGGGAGGTGTCAGGCAAAGCCTGACGGAGGGGGCCAGCGCGCCCGAACCAACCCCGAACCATCGCCCCTGCGCGGCCAAGCCGCGCGAACTCGGACCGGGGTCGAGGCGGAGAGTGTGAGAAGAACAAAAGAAAGAAAGAACAAAAAAGCGGGCAAAGCCCGCTTGTCGGACGTGTCGGTTGGCCACCGGCCAACCGCACGCCGGCCAGGCCTGCGGCGAGTCTGGAAATAGCGCTTTGCGCTATTTCCAGCCGCCTTGGCCTTACGCCGCTTTCTTCACCATGTCCGCTTCCATCCCGCGCCAATCCCGGCTCACCAGCTTTTCCTCGATCGCCGTCCGCGTCTCCAGCACACCCCCGCGGATCCAATGCCACGTCCGGCAGCGCTTCTTGCCATCATCGCTCAGCTGGATCATCTCATACAGATACAGCTCCGGGTCCCCCGTCCGCTGCCAGTACAGCACCGTCGTCCGGTTGTTGGTGTCCAGCGTCATGTCGCTGGCCCAGCCCTTGATCAGGTCATTGTCCCACCAGATGCGCCCGTCGCGATACTCCGCCGGAAACTCCCGCACCTCGGTCCGCCCGTCCGCCCAGGTGTAATGATTGGTCTGGTGATAGGGAAACGGCCCCTCATCCGGAAAGCGGCAGAACAGCCGGCTCGTGTGCTCGTCCACCAGCTTCCCCTCGGCATTGTAATAGCGATAGGTGCCGTCCCACACCCCTTCATGCCGCGCCAGCGTCGGCAAATCTTCCTTGATACCCATGACTGTGCTCCTCCTGTCTCACCTGATTCCGTCAACCACCCGCCGCGTCAAGACAGGCGTTCAACAGCGGACGCGCCGCCCGCGCCCGCATCAGCGCCAGATGCCGCACCGCCAGCGCCTCCGGCGTCGCCTCGGCCACATCGAACGCCCGCGCGGTCGCAGCAGAAGCCGCGAACCACGGCTCGAAAAACGTCTCCGCCCGCAGCATCTGCCAGCCGCGCTGCAAATGGCCGCCAAAGCGATCCGGCACCAGATCGGGCAGGCCCTGTGCCCGCCACTCCGCCACCGCTCCCTTCGGATCGGCGGCCGCCACCGGCCCAACCCCCAGCCGCGCCGCCACCGCCGCCGCCAGCCGCACCGACCAGCCGCGCCCCTCGACGGACCGCACCGCCACGCCCAGCGCCGCCACCGCCGCCGCCACAACCTCCGCCCAATCCGCCAGGCTCTCCGGCGCGCCATCCCAATCGCCGGACAGCCCATGCCCCGGCAGGTCGACCGCCAGCGCCTCCACCCCGAACGCACTCGCCGCCCCGCCCGGCGCATGCAGGTGCAGCACCTCCCCGTTGCCGCGCCAATGGATCAACCCGTCGAACCCGGCGGCCGCGACCGGAACGAACCCCTCGTCCGCCACCTCCACCGCGGTCGCCGCACACGCCGCCGGATGCGCCCGCAGATGCGCCAGCGCCAGCGCCTCCAGTTCGTCCGGCGTCGCCACCCCTTCTGCCCGCCAATTGGGCGGCAGCGTCCCCAGCCGCGCCAGATGCGCCGCCAGCGGATCGCCCTGATACGCGCTCAGCAGCACCGGCGGAGTCGCCACCCCCGGCCCCGGCACATCGCGGTTCGCCCGCAGCACCGCGGCATAGCCCAGCCGGAAACTGTCGCCCGCCGCCAGCACCTCCATCACGATCGGATGCACCTTCCCCGGATCATCATTCGCCATCGGCAAGCGCGCCGCATCATCCGCCCGATACCAGGGGAAGAACCAGCTCTGTTCCAGGATCCGCCCCCACAGCCAGGCCAGATGCTCGCCATAGGGCAGCGGCAGAAACGCCGGCGTGTAATTCGCACCGAAATCCGCCTTCTCCGCCTCGCTCCACACCGCATAGCCACCGCACGCCAGCGCGCTGAAGCGATGCGCCGCCCGCTTCACCGCCGTCACCAGGATGATCGCTCCCGAATGAAAGCCGTACGCCCCCACCTGCGGCAGCCCCATCGCATCCAGGAAGCCCAGCGCCGCGTCGGCATAATCCTCCACCTGCGGATCGGCCTTGTGCAGCGGCGCGCTGTCCCCGAACCCCGGCGAATCCGGCGCATAGCAGGTGAAATGCGCCGCCCAGCGCGCCATCACCCCCTCATATTCCCCGCCCGACCGCGGCGACTGGTGCACCAGCAGCAGCGGTGGCCCGGACCCGCATTTCCGGTAATGCACCCGCCGCAGCGCGCCACTGGTCGCGTCCACGACATCGACAAAATGCCGGGAGATCATGCCGCCATCTCGATCAACTCCATCCGCTCGTCCGAAGGCCCGATCACGCACGCCACCCGCCGGCCCTCATACAGCGCCCCCTCCCGCCGCACCGGCGGCTCGATGAACGGCGCCCGCACCGCGTCCAGGTCGCGCACCATGAAGCTCACCATGGCATTGCCCGGCGGCAGCTCGCCTGGCGCGGCTTTCCGGAACACCGCCGCATCCGGATACTGGTCCACCTCGCTCGCCGGCAGCCGCCCCACCTTCGTCATCGTCATCGCCGTCTGGAAGTCCGCCGGCAGCCCGAAACTCCGGTTGATCATGCTGTAGGGGATCACCCAGGTCTCCCCCTCCTCGAACCCCAGCGCCTCCACATGAAAGGCCACCGTCCGCGCCCGGTCTTCCGCCGCCAGCACCGCGATGAACATATGGTCCACCTCGGCCGCCGCAAATGGCAGGTCCAGCCCACCGGAGTCCGCCTTCAGCACCCGGTTCAGGTACAGCACCTCCTCCGCCCGCCCCTTTACCTGGAACGGGATGAAGCTGTCGAACCCCGGCACCAGCTTCGGCGCCCCGATCACCTCGAACGCCGCCCGGTCGATGCGTTCATGCAGCGCAAAGGCATCCCTGACCGTCAGCTCATACGCCGCCCAGCCATAGCTCCCGAGCGCCCGATAGCCCTCCACACCCGACCCGCCCACCAGCCGCAGGAACCCCGGCGCGCCCCCTTCGCCCCGCAGCAGCGCGTATGGCTGCGCCACCTGCGCCGGCGCCCCCCAGCTCCGCGCCAGGTCCGTGCTCACCACCCCCTGCTCCACCACGCCCAGCGACAGTTCGCGGGTATAGTCCGCCAGGCTCGCGGCAAAATCCGGGCAGCTCACCGTCCCGCACTTGATCCGGCCGTGCGTGTCAAAGGCTGCGTCGGGGGAATCGCTCATGTCGCGCAATTTGTCCGGACATTTGCCCCTCGACAAGCCGCAAATGACGCGGCACTCCATCAGGCGATGAGTGCCGCCGCGCTGAAAGCCCGTCTCGCCGACCCGCGCTTCCTCCTGGCGCCCGGCGTCGCCGACCCTCTCACCGCCCTCATCGCCGCCGAAGCCGGCCACCAGGCGCTCTTCCTCAGCGGCGCCGGCCTGTCCTTCGCGCAATTCGCCCGCCCCGACCTCGGCTTCCACGGCCTCGCGGATCTGGCGGAATCCACCCGCCGCATCACCTCCCGTTGTGCCCTCCCCCTCATCGTCGATGCCGACACCGGCTTCGGCAACGCCCTTAACGTCGCCGACACCGTCGCCCGCCTCGAAGCCACCGGCGCCGCGGCGATCGTGCTGGAGGATCAAACCGCCCCCAAACGCTGCGGTCACCTCGCCGGCAAATCCGTCATCCCGTTGCCCGAAGCCGCCGGCAAGATCGCCGCTGCCGTCGCCGCCCGCCGCGCCACCCTCATCATCGCCCGCACCGACGCGCTCGCCGTCGAGGGCCTCGAGCCCGCCCTCACCCGCGCCCGCGCCTACGCCGCCGCCGGCGCCGACCTGATTTTTGTGGAGGCCCCGCTCCACCGTGCCACCCTCTCCACCATCGCCACCCTCCCCGCCCCCCTCGTCGTCAACATGGTGGAGGCCGGGCCCCCCACCCTCTCCGCCGCCGATGTCGCCGCGCTCGGCTTCCGCATCGCCCTCTTTCCCGTCATGGCCCTGCGCGCCCAGGTCGCCGCCGCCCGCGCGGCCCTCGCCCACCTCCACGCCGCCGGCACCCCCGCCGCCGCTCCCGTCCCGCTCGCCCCCTTCGCCGACCTCAACAGCCTCACCGGCCTCGACAGCCTCCTCGCCGATGCCGACCGCTTCAAAGGAACGTCCTGATGCTCGGAACCCGCATGATCGACGACGGCCAGACCGCCAGGGCGCTGTTCGACGCCGTCATGGCCAATCCCGCCCGCGCCAAGTTCGGCTTCGGCCGCAAGCTCGCGATTCTGAACGTCGATTTCCAGCGCGCCTACACCGACATCGCCACCTTCAGGACCGCCTACGAAAGCGATCCCCGCCAGATCGAGCATGTCAACCACCTCAGCCGCCTCGCCCGCCACTGCGGCATGCCCGTCATCTGGACCCGCGTCGGCTTCCGGCCGGACGGCGCCGACGCCGGCGTCTGGGGCACCCGCACCAACACGCCGGACTCCTTGCAGAACATCGCCATCGGCAGCGAGCGCCACCAGTTCGACCCCCGCTGCGACGTGCAGCCCCAGGACGCCGACTATACCAAGCGCATGCCCAGCGCCTTCTTCGAAACCCCCTTGCAAAGCTGGCTCACCTGGCACGGCGTGGACACCATCGTCGTCACCGGCGGCAGCACGTCCGGCTGCGTCCGCGCCACCGCGGTGGACAGCCTCTCCCACGGCTACCGCACCATCGTGCCGCTCGAAACCTGCGCCGACAAACACGCCAGCTACCACTACGCCAACCTCACCGACCTCCAGCTCAAATACGCCGACGTCGAACCGGTCCAGACCGTGCTGGACTGGCTGGAAGCGCAGCCAAAGACCTGACACCCCAAGCCCCTCCCCCACCTGTGGGGGAGGCGACTCGCGCCAGCGAGCGGGAGGGGGCGGCCGGCGCCAGCAACCCGCCCTCCGACCACCCCCGTCACCCCGGGCTCGACCCGGAGCCCATTCCGCACACTGCCGCCGTCCGCAAACCACCCACGCCCACATCCCCCTTGAAATCGCCACGTCCCGCGTCACATTAACCACTACGGAGGCGACAACCGGTGACCCTGAAATGGAACTGCCTGGAATCGGTCGCCGCTATCGCTGTCGGCGCCGCCGCCTGCTTCCTCACCGGCCGTCCTGACACCGGCATCATCGTCGGCAGCGCGGTGGGCGGTGCCAAGCTGGCCGGCCTGCTCGGCGAAGCCCGTCAAAGCCACGGCATCGAAAGCGAAGCGGAACTCACCCGCATCCGCAATGACATTCTCGCCGAATGGGAAGCATGTTATCCCGATGGCGCCGATCGGTTCGATCTCGATTCCGCCGACAACGCCCTGGCCCGCCTGTTGCCACGCGCGATGCCCGATACCGACACGCTAGGGCGCCTCGTCGCCACCTTCGATTATCCCGGCCAGGTCGCAGATCTGGTGATCGCGTCCCTCGCGCGGCGCGATAGTCGCTTCGAGCCCGATGGCATCGAACGCCGCTTCGCCCGCACCGTCATCATCGCCGCGCTCGATTCTGCCCTCGTCAACCCGGCCTATACCCAACAGCTTATCGTCCCGATGCTGCGCGGCTTGGGCGAAGCAGTGGCCCGCGTCGAGGCAGGGGTGGGGCGGGTTGAATCCGGCCAACACAATATCATCGCCAAACTCGATGGTCTCGAAGCAGCCATCGCCCGCATCCAGGCCGCATCGCCCTCCCCCGCCATCGCCGAAACCGCCGTGCAGACCCTCACCACTCTCGCCCAGTCCCCTGATCCCGCCCTGCGCGCCGTTGCCGACGCGGATTCCGCCGGCGATCCGGACGCCGCCTACGCGCAGCTCATGGCCCTCGGCGAAGCTGACGTGACCACCGCCGCCGACCGCTTCCGCAACGCCGCCGCCCTCGCCGCTCCCTTCAATGTCACCCGCGCCATCGCCGCCTACGCCCGCGCCACCGATCTCGACCCCCATGACTTCTGGACCTGGATCAACCTTGTCCGCCTCCATGTTGCCGAAGGAAGCCTTCCCGCCGCCCGCGCCACGCTCGACCGCGCCGCACAAATTGTTGGCGATGAGCGCGAGCAATCGATCGTCGCCAATGAACGCGGCGACATCGCCGTCGCCGAGGGCGACCTCCCCGCCGCCCGCGCCGCCTACGCCGCCAGCCTCGCCATCGCCGAACGCCTCGCTGCCCGCGACCCCGGCAACAGCGCGCGGCAGCGCGACCTCTCCATCAGTCACAACAAGCTCGGCGACATCGCTGTCGCCGAAGGCGACCTCCCCGCTGCCCGCGCCGCCTACGCCGCCAGCCTCGCCATCGCCGAACGCCTCGCCGCCCGCGACCCCGGCAACAGCGAATGGCAGCGCGACCTCTCCGTCAGCCACGATCGCCTTGGCAACATCGCCCGCGCCGAGGGCAACCTCCCCGCCGCCCGCGCCGCCTACGTCGCCAGCCTCGCCATCCGCGACCGCCTCGCCGCCCGCGACCCCGGCAACAGCGAGTGGCAGCGCGACCTCTCCGTCAGCCACAACAAGCTCGGCGACATCGCCCGCGCCGAGGGCGACCTCCCCGCCGCCCGCGCCGCCTACGCCGCCGACCTCGCCATCGCCGAACGCCTCGCTGCCCGCGACCCCGGCAACAGCGAGTGGCAGCGCGACCTCTCCGTCAGCCACGAACGCCTTGGCGACATCGCCCGCGCCGAGGGCGACCTCCCCGCCGCCCGCGCCGCCTACGCCGCCGGCCTCGCCATCCGCGAAAGCCTCGCCGCCCGCGACCCCGGCAACAGCAAATGGCAGCGCGACCTCTCCGTCAGCCACGAACGCCTCGGCGACATCGCCGTCGCCGAGGGCGATCTCCCCGCCGCCTTCGCCTGCTATCGCCGCAGCCTGCCCATCGCCCAGGCACTTGCCGAAAAATGGCCCACCAACCCCGGCTTTGCCAAAGACCTTGCCTTCACTCGCCAGCGCCTCGCTACCCTGGAGGCCGAGTTGCGCGGCCGAACTACCGACTGACTCGCCATCATGCCGCCACCGGTGCCAGCAATCCTCCCCGCCACGAATTATCTTGCCAAAACTGAAGAAGCATGATAACCATATTGGCATTATATAGCTTTCGTTTAGTAGAGGTGACGCTCACACGGCCCTGGAAAAAACCCCCGAAATCCCTAACCCCTTGATTCAGGCTGTCACTTTTTTCGCAAAACCTTCCAGATTTCCTATCCGCAATAAACCAACAGCCTCACCCACCCGTCACCCCGGGCTCAACCCGGGGCCCATTCGACACTCAGCCCACGCCATCATCCCACCCTCCCACACACACCCCGTCCTGCTGAACTTGGTTCAGCATCCATGGCGCCACCAACACCCAACGTGGTGCAGAAAACCGACCATTTCCGCCAACCCCTTGATTCAGAACGCCACTTTTTTCGACGAACCTTCCAAAATCCTACAACCCCTGCGCGGCCAAGCCGCGCGAACTCGGGCAGCGGTCGAGGCGGAGAGCGCGAAAGAAGGAAAGAAAAAAAGAACAAAAAAAGCGGGCAAAGCCCGCTTGTCGGACGTGTCGGTCGGCCACCGGCCGCCCGCACGCCGGCCAGGCACCGGCGGGAGTCGAGCCGTTTCAGAAAATTGCTGCGCAATTTTCCTCCAACGGCTACGCCCCGCCGGGCCATGTACACCATCCGCGAACTCTTCCTCACCCTCCAGGGCGAAGGCGCGCAAACCGGCATGCGCGCCGTCTTCCTCCGCTTTGCCGGCTGCAACCTCTGGTCCGGCCGAGAGGCCGACCGCGCCACCGCCACCTGCACCTTCTGCGACACCGACTTCGTCGGCACCGGCGGCCCCGGCGGCGGCAAATTCGCCGACGCCGCCACCCTCGCCGCCGCCGTCGCCGCCACCTGGGGGCCCAGCCCCGCCCACCGCCTCGTCGTCTGCACCGGCGGCGAGCCGCTGCTGCAACTCGATGCCCCCCTCATCGATGCCCTCCACGCCCACGGCTTCCGCATCGCCGTCGAAACCAACGGCACCATCGCCGCGCCGGCGGGCATCGACTGGCTCTGCGTCAGCCCCAAGGCCGGCAGCACCACCGTCCAGCGCGCCGGCCACGAACTGAAACTCGTCTTCCCGCAACCCGCCCTCCCGCCGGAGGCGGTCGAAACCTGGCGCTTCGACCATTATTTCCTGCAACCCATGGACAGCCCCCACCAGGCCGCTAACATCCAGGCGGCCATCGCCTACATCCTCGACCACCCGCAATGGCGCCTCAGCCTCCAGACCCACAAGGTCACGGGCATCGCATGACCGGCGCCACCGCATGAGCCTCATCCGCCGCTCCGTCACGCTTCAGGGCCACCGCACCTCGCTCGCCCTCGAACCCGAATATTGGGCCGAGCTCGATGCCGCCGCCAGGGACCGCAACCTCAGCCGCAACGCCCTCGTCGCCGAAATCGACGAAGCCCGCACCACCCTCCTCGCCAGCGCCATCCGCGTCTGGCTCCTCAATCGCCTGAAAGCGCAGCAGTCATGATCGCCGCCACCGCCATCGCCGCCCTCGCACTCGCCGCCACAACACCGGCCACCATCACCGATTGCGACCGCCTCGCCGCCCACCCCAGCGACCCCGACCGCGTCGCCCCCGGCGTCGCCCAGCCGCAGGTCGATCTCGCCCGCGCCATCCCCGCCTGCCAGGCCGCCGTCGCCGCCGACCCCGCCAATCCCCGTCTCAACTATCAGCTCGCCCGTACGCTCGGCTACGCCGGCCGCGGCGCCGAAGCCGGTCCCTATCGAGACGCGGCGGTCAAGGCCGACTATCCCCAGGCGCTGTTCGTCGTCGGCTTCATCACCCTGTTCGGCCTCAATGCCGTGCCCGCCGACCCCTGCCGCGCCGCCGACCTCATCCGCCGCTCCGCGCTCAAGGGCCGCCTCGCCGGCCAGCTCGGCTTCCCCGCCTACGCGCTGGCCGGCCGGTTCAAGGGCTGCCCCACCCCCATCGTCAAAAGCGAAATGCAGGCCTTCGTCGAAGCCGCGGCAAAGACCGTCGGCACAGACTATTTCCAGGGCCTGCTGGTCGAAAGCCTGCGCCGCGAACTCGCCGCCCTGCCCGATTAAAAGCCGTCCGGATTGTCCCGCAGAAACGCCACCTCCGCCGCCGTCGAAACCCGCCCCAACGCCGCATTGCGCGCCGGGAACCGCCCGAACCGCGCAATGGCCTCCCGATGCCGCCGGGCGAAATCCACCACATCGCCCAGCCCCAGCCGCGCCGCCTCCGCCACCATCCGGTCCTGATCCGCCAGCACCTCGCTGTGCATCAGCGGCAGCAACAGGAACTGCTGTTCGGTTGCATCCAATCGTTCCAAGTCGCCCCGCGCCAGCGCCGCCTTCGTCAACCCCAGCGCCACCCCGTCCTGCGCGAACGCCCGCCCGTCATCCCGGAACAGGTTGCGGGAAAACTGGTCCAGCACGATCACCGCCGCCAGCAATCCCCGCGCCGTCGCCACCCAATCCTCCGGCACTGCTTCGGACAACCGCGCATGCAGCCCGCCGAACCGCGCGGCGATCGCTGCGTCCAGCGCCGCATCCCGGGCAAAGCGCTTCTCCGCCGGCGTCTCCGCCAGCCAGAAGTCCAGCACGCCCTGCGCCTCCGCCGTTATGCTCACCGGCTCAACCGATCGATCACCGCCGCCAGCTCGGCCGGCGCCGTCACCGGCAGGTCGTGCCCGCTGTCGATCGTCACCACCGGCCAGCCCGCCGCCCGCGCCTGCGCCAGCCCCCGCCTCGGCCCGTCCAGGCTGTTGCCCGCCGCCTCGACATAGGTCTTGGGCACCGCGGCATGGCGATCCGGCAGCGCCGGCAGCTCATCCGCCAGGCAGCGCCACGGCAGCGGCGTCAGCCGCCGCTTCACCCAGGGATACCCCGGATGATCCGCCGGCACGTCGAACTCGGTCGGATCGAGCGGCGGCAGCGCCAGCCCGCCGGAAACCAGCCGCGCCCGCGCGGCTTCCACCGCTTCCGCCGGCGCGCCGCTCAGCAGCGATTGCCCCGGCACCGCCGGCACGGCATCCACCAACACCAGCCGCGCGATCGCCGGATGCGCCGTCGCCAGCGCGCCGGGCATCCCGCCATAGCTGTGCACCGCCAGCGTCGCCTCGCGGACTTCCTCCGCCTCCGCCACCGCCATGATGTCCGCCGCATGCTGTACCACGCCGGTCTCCGCGCTCAACAGATGCACCCGTTCCCCCATGCCGGTCAGCGTCGGCACCAGCACCCGATGCCCCCGCCCCCGCAGGTCCGCCGCCACATCGCGCCAGCACCAGCCGCCATGCCACGCCCCGTGCACCAGGATGATGTCAGCCATGCCTTGCCCCCTGCGCCACGCTTTGAAGAAAATGCTGCGATGCCGGCACCTGCACCCAGGGATGCGCGCTTTCCTCCCACACCGACCGCAACGGCGGCGGCGCGTCCGGATCGGCGAAGGCACCCACCGGAATGCCGATCATGCCCGGCCGCAGGCTGGCGCGGAACCATATGGTGGCCCCGCACCGCGGGCAGAACCACTGGTCGAACACGCCGCCACTTGCCGTCGGCCGCGCGAAATGCCGTGCCTCTCCCACCGTTACCACGTCCGCCTCGGCAAAATAGGCCCCCACCCCGAACGGCGAGCCGCTCCGCTTCTGGCATGCCCGGCAATGGCAGGCGACCACCGCCGGGCTGTGCGCCGGCACCGTCGCCCGCAGCGCGCCGCAACTGCACTCAGCCGTCGGCATCCGCCGTCTCCCACCAATCGAATGTCCGCCGCTGGATGTCGCGCACATAGGCCGCCGCCGCCGGTCCCACGAACGGCCCCGTCCATTCCGCCTGCGCCGGATGCTTGGACAACCACCACCCCTGCCCCGGCAACCGGTCCGATCCCCGTACCACCAGCACCGCCAGCTCCGGCCGGTCCTTGCCGCGCTGCACCTGGTCCACGCTGTCCAGCGCCGCGCACAGCGCCCCCACCTGGAACCGCTGGAACGGCAGGCCGAACGCCGCGAAGACCTCGCCATAGGTCACGCTCTCGCGCACCTTCGCTGCCGCGATCAGATAGGCCTCGAGTTCATCCACCGGAAACGAGCTCACACCCGCCGTCTAGCGCGCTCATTCCGCCCGCGCTATGCCCCTCTGATGCATCTCGGTCAGTTTCCGCACACCCGCCTCCGCCGCACCCGCGCCTCCGCCTGGAGCCGCGCCATGGTCGCCGAAACCCGCGCCCACCCCTCCGACCTGATCTGGCCGCTGTTCGTCACCGACGGCAGCAATGTCGAACAACCGATCGCCACCATGCCCGGCGTCTGCCGCCACAGTATCGACCGCCTGCCTGATCTGGCCCGCCGCGCCGCCGACCTCGGCATCCCCTGCCTCGCCCTCTTCCCCAACACGCCCGCCGACCGCCGCACCCCCGGCGGCGAGGAAGCGCTCAACCCCGACAATCTGATCTGCCGCGGCATGCGCGCCATCAAGGACAGCGGTGTTGCCATCGGCCTCCTCGCCGACGTCGCGCTCGACCCCTACACCAGCCACGGTCACGATGGTCTGCTGCACGAAGACGGCCGCATCCTGAACGACGCGACCGTCGCCATCCTCGCCGGACAGGCGCTCAACCAGGCCCGCGCCGGCGCCGACATCATCGCGCCCAGCGACATGATGGACGGCCGCATCGCCGCCATCCGCGCCGCGCTGGAGGCGGACGGCCATCACGACGTGCAGATCATGGCCTACGCCGCCAAATATGCCAGCGGCTTCTACGGCCCCTTCCGCGACGCCGTCGGCGCCGCCGGCTACCTGAAGGGCGACAAGAAAACCTACCAGATGGACCCCGCCAATGCCGAGGAAGCCCTGCGCGAAGTCGCCATGGACATCGCCGAGGGTGCCGACAGCGTCATGGTCAAACCCGGCCTGCCCTATCTGGACATCGTCGCCCGCGTGAAAGCCGAATTCCGCGTGCCCGTCTTCGCCTATCAGGTCAGCGGCGAATATGCGATGGTGGAGGCCGCCGTCGCCGCCGGCATGATGGAGCGCGACCGCGTCATCCTGGAAACGCTCACCGCCTTCAAGCGCGCTGGCGCCGCCGGCGTCCTCACCTACCACGCACCGCGGCTTGCGGAATTGCTGGCATGACCGATTTCGAAGCGCTGCTGCTGCCGGACAGTGGCGGCGAGGCCGGCACGCTCCAGCTGCTCGACCGCGAGACGCTGGAACGGCTGCGCCCGGGCCTTTCCGCCACCGCCCGCGCCGCGCTGGAGGCCGCGGGCTTCACCGGCGAACCCGACAGCATCGCCTGGATGGGCGAGCGGGACTGGGCGGTCGGCGTGCGCGACCCCGCCCGACCCGGCCGCTGGTGCCTCGCCGCCGCCGCCGGCAAACTGCCGCCCGGCCGCTACCGCCTCCAAAGCGTTCTCGGCTTCGCCGGCCTGGGCAATGCCGCGCACGGCTGGCTGATGGCGCAGCACCGCTTCACCCGCTACCGCAAGGCCGAACCCGAGGGTGCGCGCGTCCTGCTGACCGAGGCGATCGCCGCCATCGCCCCCGCCGTCGCCATGGCGCAGGCCAGCGCCCTTGTCCGCGACCTCACCGATACTCCCGCCAACGACATGGGCCCCGCCGAGGTCGAGGCCGCCGCCCGCAGCGTCGCCACCCGCCACGGCGCCGCCATGGAGGCGGTGAAGGGCGAGGCGCTGCTCGACGCCAACTTTCCCGCCATCCACGCCGTCGGTCGCGCCTCGCCCCGCGCCCCGCGCCTGGTCCGGCTCGACTGGGGCGACCCGCGCCACCCGCAGCTCACGCTCGTCGGCAAGGGCATCTGCTTCGATAGCGGAGGCCTCAACATCAAGCCGGGCAGCGGCATGGCGCTCATGAAAAAGGACATGGGTGGCGCCGCCCACGCCCTCGCCCTCGCCGGCCTGGTCATGGGCGCCTCGCTCCCCGTCCGTCTCACCCTGCTGCTCGCCGTCGCCGACAACGCCATCAGCGGCGACGCCATGCGCCCCGGCGACATCCTCGCCACCCGCAAGGGCCTCAGCGTCGAGATCGGCAACACCGACGCCGAAGGCCGCCTGGTGCTCGCCGATGCGCTGGCACTCGCCGCCGAAGATCGCCCCGCGCTGCTGATGGATTTCGCCACCCTCACCGGCGCCGCCCGCGTCGCGCTCGGCCCCGAGCTGCCGGCGCTGTTCAGCAACAACGCCGCCCTCGCCGCCGACCTCATCGCCGCCGGCAGCACCGCGGAGGACCCGCTCTGGCAGCTGCCGCTCTGGCAGAATTACCGCAGTCTGTTCAAATCCGCCATTGCCGACCTCAACAACAATTCGGACAGCGGCTTTGCCGGCGCCATCGTCGCCGCGCTGTTCCTGGAACGCTTCGTCGCAGCCGACCTCCCCTGGGCGCACATCGACCTCTACGCCTGGAACGGCACCGTAAAACCCGGCCGGCCCAAGGGCGGCGCCGAGATGACGCTCGCCGCCTGCTTCACCCTTTTGAAACAGCGCTTCCAATGAGCAGCCTGACCAGCCGCATTGCCGGACCGCGCGTCGCCGACCGCCTCGGCCCGCTCGACCCGCGCGAGGCCGCCTGGCGCCCCGACCTCGCCGACATCGCGCTCGCCGACCGCATCGCGGTGCCCAACTATGTCAAACCCGTGCCGCACCGCCTCTCCGCCGTCCGCGCGCCGCTGCACATCGCGCCAGACGCCGCGGCCACCGCCGCCAGCGAACTGCTGCACGGCGAGGCCTTCGCCGTCCTCGAAATCCAGAATGGCTGGGCCTGGGGCTATGGCCTGCACGACCATTATGTCGGCTATCTCCGCGCCGACACGCTCGGCCCCGACCGCCCGGTCAGCCACCGCATCGGCCCCGGCGACGCGCTGCTGTTCGCCGACCCGCGGGTGAAGGCCGCCGTCGTCGGCACGCTGCCCATGGGCGCCGAAATCGAGGCCTTCGAGCATGACGAGCGCTTCATGCGCCTCCTCGACGGCCGCTTCATCCACCGCCGCCACCTGCTGCCGCTCACCGGACACCCCCGCGCCGACTGGATCGGCCTCGCGCAGTCCTTCCTCGGCGCGCCCTATCAATGGGGAGGGCGCAGCCGCGCCGGCGTCGATTGCTCCGGGCTGCTCCAGGTCGCCGCCGGCCTCACCGGGCGCCCCCTGCGCCGCGACAGCGACATGCAGTTTGCCGACGCCGCCACGCCGCTGGAGCAGCCCGAACGCGGCGCCATCGCCTATTGGCCCGGCCACATCGGCGTGATGCTCGACGCCACCACCCTGCTGCACGCCAACGCCCACTGGATGACGGTCGTCGCCGAGCCGCTGGCGGATGTCATCGCCCGCGCCGCCGCCGGCGAGGGCCCCGCCGAACCCCGGTTCAAGCATTTGTAACATCCCGCTTTTGCCGCTTGCTCCCGTGCCGGCTTTGACATATGGCAGCGCCACGATGGCCGCTCAGGGGTGAGGGGTCATCGGCACGGTCCGGGCGACCATGTGGCAATGGCGGTCGGGCCTGCCGAGGGCAGGGAGCGGCATTGTGTCAGAGGCCAAATCGCGGATCGATACGTCCGACATCTTCGATGACAAGGGCCTGATGGCCGAACTGGCGCGGCTGGAATTGCCCCCCAACTATCGTCCCCACGCCGACGAGGAGTTCATGTCCGAACGGCAGCTCGCCTATTTCAAGGCCAAGCTGCTGAAATGGAAAGCCGACATCCTGGAAGAGTCGAAGGCGACGCTGGCCGTCCTGCAATCCGAACCGCTGCGGGAGCCGGATTCGACCGACCGCGCCTCCAGCGAGACCGACTGGGGCATCGAACTGCGCACCCGCGACCGCCAGCGCAAGCTGATCGGCAAGATCGATTCCGCCCTGCGCCGGATCGACAGCGGCGACTATGGCTATTGCGAGATCAGCGGCGAACCCATCTCGCTCGGTCGGCTCGAAGCCCGCCCGATCGCCACCATGACGCTGGAAGCACAGGAAAAACACGAGCGCGAGGAACGCGTCTCCCGCGACGATTAATTCTCACCCCGCGTGCTGCATCTGATCCTTCAGCCGCAGCTTCTCCCGTTTCAGTCGGGCAAGCAGGCTTTCATCGGGATGCGGGCGATGGCTTTCGGTATGGATCTGCGCTTCGATCGAGGCATGGCGGGTTGAAAGGGCGGCGAGATGCGCGCTGGCCATCGTGAAAAGCCTTTCCTGTCTGTCGCCGGTCGATGCCGGGCCAAGAGTAAATCATGATGCCCGGCGCTTGTCAGCCCCCCGCCATCACGCCGAGCGCTGGGGGGTTGCAACCTTGCGCCGCACCACATCTGGACGCGCGTTGGCGTTGCGCCACGCCGCGCGTGCGATAGTCTGCGCCACCGAGTCGCGGCAGGGACAGAAGATGGACGATGATGAAATCCGCGAACGGCTGAACCGGCTGCGCGAAGAACACCGCGACCTCGACATGGCGATCGGCGCGCTCTCCGGCGTCACCGGCACCGACCAGCTGCAACTCGCCCGCCTGAAGAAACGCAAGCTCCGCCTGCGCGACGAAATCGCTTTCCTCGAAGACCAGCTCATCCCCGACATCATCGCTTGATTGTGTCTCAGCGCGGCGCCGGCTGGCACCCCGCGATCGCCCCCACCGGCAGCACCAGCGCATCGCCGCTCGCCGGCTGCAACCGCAGCGATCCCGCGTTGGCCACCGCGCCATCCGCCAGCCCGGCGCGCGTCTCCAGCGCCAGGTCCAGCACCACGGTCACCGCCGCGTCACCATAGCTTGCCCGCGGCACGAAGCCCGACACCTGCTCCCCGTCCGATGACAGTCGCGGCAACACCCGTCGCTTGCCGTCCAGCACCAGCGTCAGCCGCGCCGGCTCATCCTCCAGCAGCGCGATCCGCCGCACCGTCTCGCCCCGCGTCCAAATCGCCAGCAGGCAGCGCCCCGGCTCCAGCCGCATCGGCGGCACGTCGGACAGGGTCAGGGCGAGCAGCGCCAGGATCATCGCGGCACCCGCAGGGTCAGCTGCGCCTGCACGCTGTCCTCCCCCGCCCGCGCGATGGTGCCGGACACCGTCAGGATGCCCTGGTTCGCCAGTGTCGCCAGCAGCCCCAGCAGCACCCGCGGCCGCGCCGCCGCCACACCCAGGGTCGCACGGCCATCGGGCGTCACCAAAATCACCGCGTCGGGCAGCCCCGCCGCCGCCGCCGCTGCCCGGATCGCCGGTCCGGGCTCGGGCCACGCGGCGCGGGACAGCGCGCGAATCGCGGCGGCATCGCGCGTCGCCCGCGCTGCCCGCCAGCGCGCATCCCGCAACGCGTCCCCGCTCGCGGCCGGCGCCAGCGCCCTTACTGTCAGCACCGGGCCATCCAATGTCGCCGCATGGCCGCCCGCCCGCAACCGCCCGGGCAGTGCGGCAATCGCCGCCGCCGGGCCGCTCAGGCTGGCGATTACCGAGCCGTCGGGTGCCATCCCGAGGCTCGCCGCCCGCACGCGCCCCCCGTCCAGCGCCGCCACCAACGCCGCCAGCCGTGCCAGACCGCCCTGCCCCTCCAGCTCCATCCGCCGCGCGGCCAGCGCCCGTGCCGGGTCGCCCCCCTTCGCAACGCCGGGCGTCGCCGCCGCCGCGGCGGCCACCGCCTTGTCCAGCCGCTCCACCTCGGCGGCCGCCTGCCACCGGTGCAGCGCCGCGGGCACGACCGCCAGCAACAGGACCAGCAGCGACAGCACCCCCAGCCGCCGCTGCCAGCGCCGCTCCCGCCACCAGCGCAGGCGCCGGGCAAACCGCCCCTGCCGCAAATCCAGCGGCACGCCATCCTCCGGCAATGCCGGCGGCCATGGTTCCACCGCCGCCGAGCGCCCTTCCAGCATCATCCCGCCCAGCGACGGCTCCACCGACGCCGCGAATTCCGCCGCCCGCAGCAGCGTCAGGTCGGGCAGGTGCGCCACCGCGACATCCGCCGCAGCCGCCAGCAGCAGCGGCGCCGGCACGATCGACACCGGATCATGGGGCGCGAAACCCGCGACGATCGCCGCCATCGCTTCCGCCCGCGCCACCGCGATCCAGGCCTGTCCCTCGGCGTCGCGCGTGCCAGCGGCAACATGCAACCCTTCCGGCGCCTCCGCGCTCAGCGCCGCGCCGCGCTCCGCGATCTCCGCCCGCAGCCGGCGCGGCGCCGTCTCGAACAGCGCCACCCGGTGCAGCGCCAAAGCCGGCAGCGCGACCACCCCGACCGTCTCGGTCGCCCCCGGCGGGTCGTGCAGCACGCTCACCCCGCGCGGATCGAGCAACAGCCAGCGCCGCATCAGACGCTCCAGCTCAACGAAACCGTGCGCGCCGGCGTCACGCCCGAATCGAGCAGCGCCACCTGGCGCACCGTCTCGCCCCGCAGCCGCACCGTCACGTCCAGCCGGTACCAGCGCGTCACCAGCCCCGCCGCGCTCCCCGCCAGCCCGCCGGGCTGCATCCCGTTGGGCGTCGCCGCCTGCCAGAAGCTCACGATGCTGTCATAGCCCTGCGCCGGCCGCGCCGCCACCGCCCGCGCCGCGCCCTCGGCGGCAAAGCCATAGGCGACCAGCAGCGGCACCGCCTCCGGCACCAGCGTGTTGACGTTCAGCGCCGCCAGCTGCCGATCGGGCAGCGTGCACAGCATCGGCGCTAGCCGACCGTACAGCGCCGGCGTCACCCCCGCCACCGCGGCCCATTCGGACGGATCGGCGCGCAGCACCGTCCCGGAGGCCCAGGCCGCCGTCGCCGCCGCCAGCCGGCGCGCCTCGCCCTCCGCCACGCCGATCGCGCCCAGCAGCCGCGCGAACGCTGCCGCCTCCGGCCTGTCCGCGTCGCCAGCCAGGCTGTTCAGGTTGAAGCAGTTGCCGCCATCCCCCAGCTGCACGGTCATCCCGCCCTCGGGCAGCGCCATGGCGCGCGGCGCGAACAAACGACCCGGGCTGCGCCGCGTCGCCAATATCTGCGCGGCGAGCTGCTGCCGCGCCGCCAGCATGGCCGATTGCGCCAGCACCCGCGCCTGCCCGCGCGCCTCCGCCGCCACGCCGGCATCGGTCGCGGCGCGCAATTGTGAAAGCCCCAACGCCGCGAACCCCGCCAGCAGCGCCACCAGCCCCAGCACCGCGAACAGCGCCGCGCCCCGTTCGTCGGAACGCATCCTCACGGCGCCACCCCTCACAACCCGATCGCCAGGCGCATCACCACCGCGCGCCCTCCGTCCAGCAGCAGCGTCAGCTCCACCGCCCGCGGCAGCGCATCGGGTGTCTCCGCCTGCCACCCGTCCTGCCAACCCTTGTCTGTCGCCACCCGCGTCCGAACCCCGCGCACGGCATCCAGCACGATGCTGGCGCCGCCCGGTGCCGCCCCGTCCAGCCGCGGCCAGCCCTGCCGAACCAGCGCCCGGCCATTCCAGCCCCAGGCGATCCGCTGCATGCTGGGCGTCACCCCCGCCACCCCGCGCCGCGTCAGCACGAACCCGTTCGGCGTCAACACGAACGCCGGCACCACCGCGCCATTGTCCGCCAACACGGGGCGTTGCGCGGCCTGCGCCAGGTCCGCCGCCAGCAGCGCCCGCGTCCGCAACAGCTGCGTCGACCCCGCCATCGCCACGCCCGCCGCCGCCGTGCCGCGCGCCGACCCCAGCGTCAGCAGCGTCGCCACCCCGGCGATCAGCGAAAACAGCGCGAGCGCCACCAGCATCTCCACCAGCGTGAAACCGTTCGCCCGCATCAGCCGCGGGCCCTCAGCACGGTGCGCCGCGCCAGCGGCACACTCCCCGCCGCCACCACCACATCCGATCGCAGCAGGCCTGACGGCCCCGCCCCCGTCACCACCCGCCAGGCCAATGTCCGCCCCGCCTGCACCACGGTGCCGCGCATCTCCCCCACCGCCGGCGCCGTGCGCGCCAGCAGCAGGTCAGCGGCGCGATTGTCCGCCTCGATGCTCGCCAGCGCGGCATCGGCGATCCGGCTGCTGCCGCGCAGCTGCAAGGTCTGGAAATTTGCCAGCGCCAGCCCCACCACCGCCAGCAAGCTCAGCGCCACCAGCATCTCGACCAGCGTGAAGCCGTTCGCGCGCCTCATGTTGCCGGCTTCCAGTTGCCGATGTCCGCCGCCGTCTGCTCGCCGCCCTCGGCCCCGTCCGACCCCAGCGAGAACACATCGACCGGCCCATGAATGCCCGGTTGCCGATACTGGTAGGGCCGCTGCCACGGATCATCCGGCAGGGTCTTCAGCAACGCGCCCGACGCCGGCGTCGGTTTGGTCAGCGCCACCAACCCCTCCTCCATCGTCGGATAACGCCCCATGTCCAGCCGATAGAGTTCCAGCGCCTGCTCGATCGCCGCGACATCCGCCCGCGCCTTCGTCCCCGCCGCGCGATCCTGCATCGGCAGCACGTTCAGCACCACGATCGTGGTCAGCAGGCCGATGATCGCCAGCACCACCAGCAGCTCGGTCAGGGTAAACCCATTCGCCCGCCGATCCGCCGCCTCGCAAGGCGGAAACGGGCCAAGCCCCTCCCCCGCCTGCGGGGGAGGCGACTTGCGGCAAGCGAGCGGGAGGGGGTCTGCGCGCCCGAACCCCGGTACGGCCGTATCATCCAAACTTCTCACAAACGTGCTCCAGCCAGTTGGTTGAGTTGCAAGATCGGCAGCAGCACCGACAGGATGATCAGGCCGACCGCACCGCCCAGCAGCACGATCACCGCCGGCTCGATGAGCGCCAGCAGCGTCCGCGTGCGGTCACCGATCTCCCGGTCCAGCGTCGTCGCGGCGCTGTCCAGCAACGGCGCCAGCCGCCCCGCCGCCTCGCCCGATTGCGTCAGCGCCACCAGCAGGTCCGGCGCGCGCGGCAGCAGCACCAGTGTCGCGCTCAGGCTCGCCCCACCCCGAACCCGCGCCGCCATCTGCCGCGTCGCCTCCGCCCAGGCGCCGTTCTTCAGCGTCGGCACGATCAGCAGCAGTGCCTCCGCCAGCGGCAGCCCCGCGGCCACCATCGTCCCCAGCATCCGCGCCCAGCGCACCGCCTCCAACTCGGCCAGCCAGCCCCCCAGCAACGGCAGCCGCAGCAACAGCGCATCGCGCCGCCGCCGGGCCGCGTCGCTCCGCGCCACCAGCAGCAGCCCCAACATGCCGAGCAGTAGCATCAGCGCGAGCACCCACCCCCAGGCTCGGATGAAATCGGACAGCGCCAGCACCGCCCGCGTGATCGCCGGAAGCGTCGCGCCGCTCGCGGTCAGCTGCTCGGCAATCGCCGGCACCACGAACCACAGCATCGCCACCACCACCGCCACCGCCACCAGCAACAGCAGCGCCGGATAGGCCAGCGCCGCCAGCAGCTTGCCGCGCAACGCGATATCCGCCTCCAGCGTCTCGGCGAGCCGCGTCAGCAGCAGCGGCAGCCGCCCGGCATTCTCGCCCGCCGCCACCGTCGCGCGGATGTCCGCCGGAAAGCTCGCCGCCGGCAGCGCCGCGGACAATGCCGCCCCCGATTGCAGCCCGCGATGCGTCGCCGCCATCACCGCGCGCATCGCGGGCCTGCCCGGTTGCCGGACCAGCGTCGCCACCGCCTCGCTCACCGGCATCACCGCGGTCAGCGTCGCCAGCTTGCGGATGAACAGGGCGCGCGCCTTCGGCCGCAGCGCCGGCGCCGCCGCCAGAGGCCGGCGCAGGTCGTTGAGCGCGTTCACCCCGCCGCCTCCGCCATCAGCCGCAGCACCTCCTCGGGTGTCGTCACCCGCGCCAGCACCGCCGCCCGCGCGGCGTCATCCACGCTCGCCCCCGCGCCCAGCGCGCTTTCCGCCCCGCCGGCATGGATGCGATCCCGCACCGCCGCGTCCACCCGCAGCAACTCATACAGCCCGCTGCGCCCGACATAGCCGGTATGCCGGCACGCCTGGCACCCCGCCGGATGCGCGATAAGCGTCTCCGCCGCGATCCCCAGCCGCGCCGCCCAGGCCGCGCCCGCCGGCGCCACCTCGGCACAGGCGCACACCCGCCGCACCAGCCGCTGCGCCAGGCTGGCCCGCAAGCAGGCGGCGATCAGAAACGGTTCCACGCCGAAATCCCGCAGCCGCGTCACCGCCCCCGCCGCGCTGTTGGCGTGCACCGTGGACAGCACCAGATGCCCCGTCAGCGCCGCCTGCACCGCGATCTCCGCCGTCTCCCGGTCGCGGATTTCGCCCACCATCACCACGTCCGGATCCTGCCGCAGGATCGCCCGCAGCCCGGCCGCGAAGGTCAGCCCGACGCGCGGATCGATCTGCGTCTGCCCCACGCCATCCACCGCATATTCAACCGGGTCCTCCACCGTCATGATGTTGCGCGCGCCATCGTTCAGCAGCTTCAGCGCGGCATAGAGCGTCGTCGTCTTCCCCGCCCCCGTCGGCCCGGTCACCAGGATGATGCCGTTCGGGCTGCCCAGCGCCGCCCGCAACCCCGCCTCCGTCGCCGAATCCATCCCCAGATCGTCCAGCCGCAACGCCACCGCCGCCTGGTCCAGGATGCGCAGCACCACCCGTTCGCCGCCCCGCGCCGGCAGGGTGGAAACGCGCACGTCCAGGTTGCGGTTCGCCAGCGCCAGGCCGATGCGCCCGTCCTGCGGCAGCCGCCGTTCCGAAATGTCCAGCCGCGCCATCACCTTCACCCGGCTCACCAGCATCGGCGCGACATTCGCCTCCAGCCGCAGCAGCTCGCTCATCTGGCCATCGCGCCGCAGCCGGATCACGCAACTTGCCTCCCCCGGCTCGATATGGATGTCGCTGGCGCCCGCCTGCACCGCCTGCGTCACCAGCGCGTTGATCAGCCGGATCACCGGCGCGGCATCGTCCTGGTCCAGGAGGTCGCGCGATTCCAGCGCGAAGGCCGACAGCGGCGAGGCCGCCGCCGCGTCCGCCGCCGCGCTCAGCCCGTCGGTGGCATAGACCTCCCCCAACAGCCGGTCGAATGCCGCCGCCTCGTGCACCTCCGGCATCAGCGCCACGCCCGCCACCCGCCGCGCCTCCACCAGCGCCGCCGGCGCCGCCCCCCGCCGCACCGCCAGCTGGCCCTCCGGCAACAGCAGCACGCCGTTCGCCCGGGCAAAGGCATAGGGCAGCGTCACGGTCATTTCGGCGCCATCGCCGGCTCGGCGGGCGGCGTGGTCCGCAGATAGTCCCGCGCCAGCGCGTCCAGCCCGCTGAACCCCTCCCGCGCCACCTGCGCGTCGCGCACGCTGTCCCAGCGGTTCGCGGCCACGGCATCGGCGTCAGCACGACTGCGCACGATGGTGGGCCGGATGAACACCATCAGATTGGTCTTGGTCCGGCTGCGGCTGCGGCTCTTGAACAGCTCGCCCACCACCGGAATGTCGCCCAGCAGCGGCACGCGCTGGATGCTGCGCCGCTCATTGTCGTCCAGCAGGCCCCCCAGTGCCACGATCTGCCCGTCCTCCACCGTCACCGCGGTCTCGATCTCCCGCTTGTTCAGAATGAGGTCGGTGGAATTGCCGCTGACCGCGCCGCTGATCGAGCTGACGATCTGCTTGATGTCCAGCTTGATGATGCCGCCCTCGTTGATCTGCGGCCGCACCGCCAGCTGGATGCCCACATCCTGCCGGCTGACCGTGCGGAAGGCATTGGTCAGC
The DNA here is from genome assembly GCF_014117445.1 of Sandaracinobacteroides saxicola. Taxonomy (NCBI): domain Bacteria; kingdom Pseudomonadati; phylum Pseudomonadota; class Alphaproteobacteria; order Sphingomonadales; family Sphingosinicellaceae; genus Sandaracinobacteroides; species Sandaracinobacteroides saxicola. Next base: position 1,993,364 of record NZ_CP059851.1, read on the forward strand.
GTCGTCCCCAGCGCCTCCCCCGTGGTGATCGGAATCTCCTGCCCCACCAGGATGCGCGCCGGCTGGTTGTCCAGCGTCATCACGCTCGGCGTCGACAGGATGTTCGATGCACCGTCGTTGCGCACCGCGTTGATGATGAAACCGAACACCGCCCCGCCGCCCAGATTGCCGGCAAAGCCCGCCGTCCCCCCGGTCGGCGCCGCCGGCCCCAGCAGGCTGTTCACCGCCGCGTTGCGGAACGCCTCGGCAATGGTCGGGCTTTGGATCGCCCCCTTCTCCGCCGCCACCGCCCCCGCCAGCGCCAGGATGTTCGGCGCCGCGTTGCTGTAATTGGCCGCGGCGAACGGCACATTGCTGCCGTTGGTGCCCGACAACAGGAACTGCACCCCCAGCTGCCGGGCCGCGGTGTCGCTGATCTCCACGATGATCGCCTCGACCTGCACCTGCGGACGCACCACGTCCAGCTGCCGCACCACTTCGCCCAGCTGCCGCTGGATATCCGTCGGCGCGCTGATCACCAGCGCATTCGCACCTTCAAAGCGCGTCACCGTGGCGCGGCGACCCTCCGGCCCGGCCGCCACCCCCACGGCGCTTGCCGGCAGGGTTTGCGGCGTCGCAAAGCTCGCCATCGCCGCGGCGTTCGCCATGCCGCCACCGCCATTGCCCCCGCTGTTGCCGCCCGCATTGCCGCTGCCGCCTGATGCCGCTGCGCTGCTCGCCACCGGCGTCGGCGTCTGGCCAATCAGCGTCTGCAACACCGGCAGCACCATCGCCGCATCGGCATGCTTCAGGAACAGCACCCGCACATCGCTGCCACTCGCCGCCCGCCGGTCCAGCTCGCCTACCATCGCGGCATAGCGCGCCACCGCGCCCGCCTCGCCGCGCAGGGCAATCGCATTGCTCGCGTCGATCGCCGCCACCGTCACCGGCGGCCGCCCGCCCTCGCCGGCCCCCACCAGCGTGGTCAGCGACGCCGCCAGGTCGCGCGCCCCGGAATGGGTCAGCGGCACCACCCGCATCGTCGCCCGGTCGCGGTCGATCGCCGCCAACGCGCTGCGCGCCCGCGCCACATTGTCGGCGAAATCCACGATGATCAGCGCATTGCCGCCCCGGTTGGCGCTCACCGCCCCGCCGCGCGACAGCAGCGGCCGCACCGATTCTGCTGCCGAGGCCGCATCGATACTGGCCAGCGGCACCACGCTCGTCACGAACCGGTTGCCCCCCGCCTGCGCGCTCGCGGCCCCCGCCTCCGCCGGCTGCACCCGATATTGCCCGCCCCCCAGCGGCACCGCGACAAAACCATTGGCCCGCAGCGTCGCCAGGAACAGCTCGAAATAGGCCGCGCGCGACAGCGGCTTGTCGGTCACCACCGAAACCTTGCCCTGCACCCGGCTGTCGATGACGAAGCTGGTCCCCGTCGCCTTCGACACATCGTCGATGAAGGCCCGGATGTCGGCGTCGCGCAGGTTGACCAGGTTCTGCGCCGCCACCGGCGCGGCGAGCAGCGCCACGGCGGCGAATGAGGTAAGGAAAGCGCGCATCATTGTCCTTTTTGCGTATCGTCGCCGATTACCGCCGGCGGCTGAACCATGGCGTCGGCGGGCACGCCGGCCTGGGCAGGCGCGGCCGGTTGCGCCACCGGCACCGTCGCGGCGGGTTCCGCAACGCCTTCCCCGGCATCCAGCCACAGCGCTTCGCGCACGCCGCCATTTTCCAGCACCACATGGTCGGCGCGCACCGCCACCAGGGTCGCCCCGGCGATGCTGTCACCCACCGCATAGCTCGCCTGCACGCCGTCCGAGCCGGCGATGATCGCGCTGCCGCGCCCGCTCGCGCTGTCCGCGCGCAGGCCGTGCAGGCTCAGGGTCAGGCTGGTGACCGGCAGGTCGGCGCCGTCGCTGGCGCTGAAAAAGGGATCGACCCGGCCCAATAGGGACAGGTCGGTGGCCGGCGGCGGCGCGGGCAGCGGCGCCGGCGGCCCGGGAAAGGCCAGCAGCATGACCGCGCGCCCCGCCAGCAACAGCGCCAGCAGGACCAGCGCCGCCAGCAGCAGATGGCCGCCATGCCAGCGCGACGGCAGGAACGAAGACGTGATCGGCGTCATGGCAGCCTTTCCCCCATCCGCCCCATTCACCCCTCCACCAACACCTTAGCGATCCACAGCGGAAACGCCACCGCTGCCAGCAGGGCGCCCAGCGGCAATCGCATGTCGCGCGCCACCGGCCGGCCCCGCCACAGGCGAAACCCCACCGACAGCAGCCCCAGCAGCGCCGCACTTAACATTAACGGCGGTAAAGCCGCGGCATTTAGCCAGGCGCCAAGCCCCGCGAACAATTTCACATCGCCCTGCCCCAGCCCCTCCACCCCGCGCCACCGCCGCCAGGCGAACGCCACCAGCCACAGGCTGCCACCCCCCAGCACCGCCCCCAGCGCCCGGTCCTGCCAGTCGCCAAGACCCAACAGCAGCCCCAGCCCCAGCAGCGGCCAGGTCAGCGCATCGGGCAACCAGTAATGCTCCGCATCCAGCGCGCCGAGCGTCAGCAGCATCCAGCCGAACAGTGCGCCCGCCGCCCCCCCGATGCCGGGCGCCACCCCCATCGCCAGCGCACCGATGCCCGCCGCCGCCAGCTCGATCGCCGGATGCCGCCAGTCGATCCGCCCCCCGCATGCCCGGCACCGCCCCCGCAACAGCGCGAACGACAGCAGCGGAATCAGATCGACCGGCCGCAGCAGCCGGCCGCAGCCATCGCACGCCGACCGTCCGCCCAACCCGCGCCCCTCAGGCCAGCGCAACACCAGCGTCGCCAGGAAACTGCCGACGATCAGCCCCGAAAGGCCCCCCAGACCCGCCCACAGGCTCCATTCGCTCATCATCCGCCTCTACGGCTGCTCCGCCGACAGGGAAAGCCGCGTCGCAACGGATTGACGGACGACAAATTAACCATCAGTCTTTCACTCGAAAGGGAGGGGCTTTCATGAGCAATGTCGCGGGCAAAGCCTATGCCCCCTGCCGGCGACGCTCGTCGCTCCGGAGGATTCGGCCATGAGCAACGTCGCCGGCAAGGCTTACGCCATGAACGTCATCACCCCGATGCGTTCGCCGCGCACCTGGATCAATTCGCTCATCTTCATGGCCGCCCGCGCGCTCCCCGACCGTCTTGCCGGGCTGCTCGGCCTGTCGATCATCCATTTCGCCCGCTGGGTCATGATCCGCCGTGCCGACTGGCCTGACCTCGGCCAGGGCAAGGAGAAACTCAACAACGATTACATGCTGTTCTGCTCCAACTTCAACGGCACCTGGGACCAGTATATCGATGCCTTCAGCGATGGCCTGCCCAACGGCCTCGACCTGTTCTGGTACAGCAGCACCAAATATCCCAAATCCATCCCCATCACGCCCTTCAAGAACTACATCCGCGCCAACCAGATCGACACGGACTATTATTACAACGCCACGCCCGGCTCGGCGCAGCGCGACATCAAATGCGCGATGCGCGTGCGCCTGATGCTCGCCGACCTCGCCGGCAAACACGCCAGCCTCTCGCCACAGGATTTCCGCGCCGCCTGGAACGCCGCGCTGGTCAGCGTGCAGAACGACCTCGGCTCCCCCGGCTTCGCCCCCGTCGCCAGCAACGACACCGCGGCGTCGGACGTCAACCGGCAACCCTTCGTCAAGGCAAGGTGGGGCTGATGCCCAATATCGACGGCGGCCATTATTTCCTCACCGCGCTGATCCCGCTGAAGCTGGAGCCGGTGAAGCGCGCCGACGGCAGCGTCACCGCGCCCAGCCACCTGCTGCGCGAAACCCTGGCGACGCTCCCCACCGCGCAGCAGTCCCCCGCCGCGGTCAACGCCGGCTTCGTCAGCCCCTTTGCCCGCTGCAAGCGCACGCACCTCGCCCGCTTCGTCGTCATCGACCAGCCGATGTACAATGGCCGCGACGGTGACAATTCGCTGAAACAGGCGCTGCGCAACGTCAACCTGCTGGCGCACCAGCCGGTCGACGCGCTCAGCCGTCCCTGGCTGCTGTTCGCCGCCGACCTCGACGCCGACGAAAGCGAACCGGACGGCGGCCTCGCCAGCTGGGCACGCGGCCTGTGGGAACGCACGGAAAAGGAACTGCGCGCCATCTTCACCCCCTGCGTCGGCTTCGACGCCGTGCAGGATGCGGCCGGTTTCGCCGCCTGGCTGAAACGCTGCCAGATCGACACGCTGATGAGCTTCAACGACTATTATGTGCCCACCGCCACGCTCAAGGGCTGGACGCTCAAATCCATCGCCGGCCTGCTGCTGGGCGTCGCCGTCGGACTATTGCTGCTCGGCGCGCTGTTCGGCATCCACGGCTGGTGGTGGCTGCCCTGGGCGGTCATCGCGCTCCTCGGCGGCGCCGTCGCCGCCGGCCTCACCCTGTGGAACAGCGGCAAAAAACCCTTTCCCACCGGCGCCAACACCGACCTGCCCAGCGTGCTGAAGGCGCTGTTCGTGCAGCAGCGTTTCGCCCTGCTGGCCGCAGAGCTGCAGGGCGCCGACGCCGACACCATCCACCGCCGCTTCGGCGATTTCATTTCACAGGTAAAACCGGCCGACACCCATGAACCGACGCAGCCGCCCGGCGTCATCCGCTCGGATGGCATCCCGCTCGTCGACTATGCCCGGGTCGAGGCAGGGGGGCAGGCATGACGGTCAATCTCGAACTCGGCGACATCCAGGGCAACATCCTCACCGCCTACGGCCGCCTCGGCTTCCCCAAGGGCCGCAACCTTCTCTATCATTTCAGCAATCCCGCCGCCGGCCGGGCCTTTGTCGAGGCGATCCGCCCGCGCGTCACCACCGCCCTGCGCTGGCCCTCGTCGAAACGCCCCGGCCTGCACCTGAAAAACCCGGTTGTCCGCCCCAAGGTCGCCATCAACCTTGCCTTCACCTTCTTCGGCCTCTATTCGCTCGGTGTCCCCACCCGCACGCTGCGCGGGCTGCCCGATGACTTCATCGACGGGATGCGCGCCCGCATCGCCATTCTGGGCGACGACATCCTGGACAACACGCCGGCGTATTGGGATCCGGTGTGGCAGGCGGAAAGCCCCAACGTCCACATGCTGGTCCAGCTCAACGCCCAAAGCGACGCCGACGGCGGGCCGGTTGCGGAGCTGGACGAGGTGACGCAGTGGCTCGCAGGCGAAGCCGCCACCATCAACGCGGCCCACCCGAATGCCATCACCCTGCTGTCCGGCCACCGCGGGCCATCGGCGACCTGGCAGGACATGACCGCGCTGATGGACGGCGCGCAGCCGACGCCGTTCGAACATTTCGGCTTCATGGACGCGATCGGCGACCCGATCTTCAGCGGGCAGTATCCGGACGGCGCCGAGGAAGCGCTTGCCATCGGCCAGGGTGCCGTTGACGGCCTCGGCAACTGGCGGCCCATCGCCACCGGCGAATTCCTGCTCGGCTGGGCGGACGAGGCGCAGGAAGTCCCCGGCACCGCCATGCCGCTCGATTTCAGCCGCAACGGCAGCTTCTTCAGCTACCGCAAGCTGCACCAGCATGTCGGCGAGTGGGATGCCTGGGTTGCCGTCGCATCGCGGGCGCTCGCCGGCGCCTGGGACATCGCCAGCGTGGAGGACGCCCGCGCGCTGCTGCTCGCCAAGATGGCCGGCCGCTGGACCGACGGCGTCCCCACCACTGCCGCGCCGGACATTCCCAGTTGGCACGCTTTCAACGACCGCTTCAAGCCCGGCACCAAGGAACGCGAACGCGCGCTTGTCGAGTTCCGCTACCAGGATGACCCCGACGGCATCCGCTGCCCGGTCACCAGCCACATGCGCCGCATGAACACCCGCGACATGCTCGACCCGCGCGCGTCGGCCGTCCCCAACGAGCGCATGGGCAGCGCGCTCAACAACCGCCGCCGCATCCTGCGCCGCGGCCTGCCCTACGGTGACCGCGGTCAGGATGATGGCGAACATGGCATCATCATGCTCTGCCACTGCGCCAGCCTCAGCCGCCAGTTCGAATTCGTGCAGCAGCAATGGCTGAACTATGGCCTCGATTTCAACGCCGGCAACGATACCTGCCCGATCGTCGGCAACCACGCCCCCGGCGCCCGTTTCGTCATCGCCGCCGACCCGAAAAGCGGCCATCCGCCCTTCATCGCGCAGGGCCTGCCGCAGTTCGTCTCCACCCGCGGCGGCGACTATTTCTTCGCCCCCAGCATGACCGCGCTGCGCATGATCGCCATGGGCGTGGTGGATCCGACATGAGCGGTTTCTTCGCGCGCCTGGGCGGCGCGCTCGCCGGCCTCGGCGGACTCATCGCCAAGATCCTCGGCGCCGACGGCGGCCTGAAGGCACGTCTGAAGGCCGTGCTGGGCAGCACCGCCGGCCAGCGCGACGTCTTCGCCATCCTGCGCCTCGTCAAGCCCGCGCTCGCGCTCAAAAAGAACCTGATCGCGCCCTACCCCGCCACCGGCAGCCTCATCCTCACCCGCGCCGGCGCGGTCGATGAATGTCTCGCCCGCGAAGCCGATTTCAGCGTCGTCTACGAACCGCGCATGCGAAAGATCACCGGCGGCCCCAACTTCTTCCTCGGCATGCAGGACGGCCCCGAATACCGCCGCGACACCGGCGCCATGCGCGCCATCGTGGGCGCGGACGACATCGCCGACCTCGTCCTGCCCATGGTCCGCACCGAGGCCGCCACCGCGATTCACAACGCCACGACCGCAAACGCGGCCCGCATCGACCTGCCGCCAGCGCTCACCGCCCGCGTCCCCGCGCTGATGGTGCAGCGCTATTTCGGCCTACACACCGCCAGCGTCGCCGACCTCATCCCCTGGGCAACGGCGATGTTCTATTACCTCTTCAGCGACCTTAGCGTCGACAAATGGGTGGAGGACAGCGCGCTGACCGCCGCCGCCGAAACCCGCGACGCGCTCGATGCCGCCGTCGCCGCCCCCGCGCCCGATACGTTGATCGCCCGCGCCGTCGCCGCCCGTTCCAAGGGTGAAACGGCGTTTCAGGGTGACGGCATCCGCAACAACATGATCGGCATCGTCATCGGCGCCATCCCCACCCTGTCGAAGGCCGCCTGCCACACGCTCGATGAACTGTTTCGCCAACCGGCCGCACTCGCCAGCGCCGCCGAAGCCGCCCGTCGCGGAGACGAGCGCCTGGTCGCCGCCCATGTCTTCGAGGCGCTGCGCTTCAACCCGATCAATCCGGTCATCTACCGCCGCGCCGTGGCGGACACCCGCATCGCCGGAACCAGCGTTGCCAGGGACACCATGCTGCTCGCCGCCAACCTCTCCTCCATGCACGACGAAAGCGTGGTCCCTGACCCGCGCGCCTTCCGCACCGATCGCCCCTGGAGCAGCTACCTCCTCTGGGGCCGCGGTACCCACCTGTGCTTCGGCGACCGCATCAACGCGGCGCTGCTGCCCGCCATGCTGCTGCCGCTGCTGGCGCTGCCGAACCTCCGCCGCGCGCCCGGCGCCGCCGGCCGGATCGACGGCACCTACGAAGGCCACGACACCCCCTTCCCCCGTCACTTCGTGCTGGAATGGGACGCCTGAATCAAACCGGCGGTGCCACCAGCCCCACCGCCTTCATCACCCCGGCCTGCACCAGCATCAGCAGCAGCCAGAACAGCGCATCCAGAACCGCCGTCCGCACCCCCGCGCCGCGATAGGGCAGGCCGACGAGCAAGACCGGCAGCACGAACCCCGCCCAGATCACCACCGCGCTGCCGAACGCCATCACCAGCGGCGGTGCCTGCGGCGGCGCCAGGATCAGCGCGCCCGCCAGGATGCCCGCGAACCAGGCTTGCGCCACCGCCACCCGCACCCCGCCCGCCACGCTCACCCACCCCCGCCCGACCAGCCGATGCCATCCCGCCCCCAGCAGCAGCCCCGCCACCGTCGCCGCCAGGATCGCGCCCGCATTCAGCCATAGATAGATCATCAGTCGATCAGCCCCAGCGCCAGGATCAGCGAGAAATAGATCGACAGGGTCATGACCGCCAGCGTCAGCAGCGCCGCCGTCCGCCAGAGCGCGCTGAACACACCCAGGGCATAGGCGCCCTTCAACTGCACGAACAGATGCACCGGAAAGCCGAGCAGCAACAGCGGCACCAGCCATTCCGGCGGCACGCCGACCTGGAACAACAATACCACCAGTATCAGCAACAGGGAGATGAAGCTGATCGAATAGAGCAGGAAGATCACATGGTCATAGGCGCGGACATCGCGCTTCCACAGGAACATCAGCCACAGCCAGGGCAGCGACATCGGTACCAGCAGGAAGCTCAGCTTATACCCCTTCTGCTGGATCTTGTAGAGCGTCAGCTCGGGATTGAGCAGCGCATGCCTGCCTTTCTCGTTCAGGCCGGGCACCCCCACATTCACCTTCAGGTCGCCGCGTTCCACCGACTGGCGTACCGCCCGCGCCCACGCCGGCTCCCCCGGATTTTCGCTGCCCGCCGCCGCGGGATCGTCCACCGCCGCCCGCGCCCGTTTCGCCCGGGCCACCGCCACGTCGCGGGCCGCTTCCAGCGCCGCCATCGCACCGGCCGCAACACCCTCGGCACCGGGCGCCGCCTTTTCGTCCGCGCTGCGCTGCTCCAGGTCACGCCGCGCCGCCACCACCGCCTGCTCGGCCTTCGCCGCATCGGCCTCCGCCGCCCTGGCCTGCGCCAGCCGGCCTTCGCGCGTCGCCGCCGGCGTCTCCAGCATCCCGTCCAGGTTGACCGAGGATCCGCTGCTCAGCCCGAACACGAAGAACATCAGGAAGATCGTCAGCAGGAACAGCGTCACCGGCGCGATGTAGCGCGCCCGCCGGCCCCGCACATAATCGCGCGTCAGCTGCCCTGGCCGGAAGAACAGCATCGGCAGCGTCCGCCACGCCTTGCTGTCGATATGCCAAAGCCCGTGCAGGAACTCCTCCGCCACATGCGCCATCGAGCGGTGCAGGTGCGTCGGCTGGCCACAGCTCGCGCAATATTTGCCCCGCACCGTCGCGCCGCAATTCAGGCAGGCGGCGTGCGCGCCCTCCACCCGCGCTTCCTCGCGCTCGAACTGGCTCGCCACCAGCGCCCCCGTCGCCAGTCCGCCAATGGCCTCCATCTCGCCGCTCAAAACCCGTCCCCGCGCTTGCCGTAAACCTGAAGATTGGCTTATCGCTGTTGCCGACTCAAGCGTAAGGTTCATTCCCATGGCAGGCAGCGTCAACAAGGTCATCCTGGTCGGCAATCTCGGCAAGGACCCGGAAATCAAGAGCTTCCAGAACGGCGGCCGCATCGCCAACTTCTCGATCGCCACCAGCGAAAGCTGGAAGGACAAGATGAGCGGCGAGCGCAAGGAGCGCACCGAATGGCATAACATCAAGATCGACAACGACAATCTGATCCGCGTCGCCGAACAATATCTGCGCAAGGGCAGCAAGGTCTATGTCGAAGGCCAGCTGCAAACCCGCAAATGGCAGGACAAGGACGGCAACGACCGCTACACCACGGAAGTGGTTGTCGGTCGCTTCAACGGCACCATTGAACTGCTCGACCGCCGCGAAGGCGGCGGCATGAGCGGCGGCGGCGATTACGACCAAAGCCGTGGCGGCAACGACTACAGCGCCCCCGCCCGCAACAGCGCCCCGCCAACACGCAAACCCAGCTTCGACGCCGACCTCGACGACGACGACGTCCCCTTCTAACCCTCGTCGAGCATGCTTGGACAAGCTCCTCCCCCACTTGTGGGGGAGGTGGCAGCCCGAAGGGCTGACGGAGGGGGCACGAAGCGCATAGGAGCATTTCCAATGATCGGCAAACTCAACCACGTCGGCGTCGCCACGCCCTCCATCGACGCATCCATCACCCTCTACCGCGACATGCTCGGCGCCACCCGCATCGGCACGCCGTTCGACCTGCCGCACCAGGGCGTGCGCGTCGCCTTCGTCGACCTCCCCAACAGCCAGATCGAACTGATCGAGCCGCTGGGGGACGATAGCCCCATCCACGCCTTCCTCGCCAAAAACCCCAAAGGCGGCCAGCACCATATCTGCTTCGAGGTGCCAGACATCCTCGCCGCGCGCGACGCCATGCTCGCCAAGGGCGCCACCGTGCTGCGCGGCGGCGAACCCCGCATCGGCGCCCACGGCGTCCCCGTCATCTTCATCCACCCCAAGGACATGGGCGGCGTCCTCATCGAACTCATGGCAGAGGTTCATCATTGACCGGCTGACGCCGGAGAAAGGCGGCGCACTCGCGCCGGCGCCCGTTCGGGCTTGCCGCCTGCGGCGGATCGTCGACCACTGCCGCGCAGTTGCTCCGCCCCCCATTTGAACTGTCACGATTTTTCGCCTATCGGCGGCCATGAACTCGAACGATATCGTCAACGAACTCGCCGCGCTGCATGCGCAATCGGTCGTCAACCTGCGGGACGCGCTGAAGCTCTTCCTGGAAACCGGCACGCCCCCCTCGGCCGAAATGCGCGCCGCGGGCGCCTTCGCCTATCCCGAGCTGCACCTCGCCTCCCCCCCCGATTCGCCGCGCCCGCGCCTGTCGCGCGCCTATGCCCGCCTGGTCGCGCCCGGCGACCACGCCGTCACCATTACCCACCCCAGCCATTTCCGCCGCTACCTCACCGAACAGCTCGACCTGCTGATGGCCGACTATGACGTCACCGTCAGCGTCCGGCGCTCCGGCGTCGAAATCCCTTTTCCCTATGTGCTGGACGGCGCCACCGACCTCGCGCTCGATGCCACCGCCACCCGCGCCCTCTCCCGCCACTTCCCCACCACCGAACTCGCCGCCATCGGAGACGAGCTGGCGGATGGAATCTGGAACCACCGGCCCGACACGCCGCGGCCGCTCGCCCTGTTCGATGCCCCGCGCATCGATTTCTCGCTCGCCCGCCTGAAACATTACACCGGCGCCCCCGCGCACCACACGCAGAACTTCATCCTGTTCACCAACTATCACCGCTATGTCGATGAATTCGTTCGCTGGTCCTGCGCCGAACTCAACCGCGAAGGCACCCGCTTCACCGGCCTGTCCTGTGCCGGCGGCGTCGTCCTCGAACCCGGCAGCGCCAGCCCGGAACGCGCCGTCGCGGACGGCGCCTGGCGCCGGCACCAGATGCCCGCCTATCACCTGATGGCGCCCGACGGCAGCGGCGTCACCCTTGTCAACATCGGCGTCGGCCCCTCCAACGCCAAGACCATCACGGACCATCTCGCCGTCCTCCGCCCGCAGGCCTGGCTGATGATCGGCCACTGCGGCGGGCTTCGTCCCTCGCAATCCATCGGCGACTATGTGCTCGCCCACGCCTATCTGCGGGACGATCATGTGCTCGATGACATGCTGTCCCCCGAAATCCCCATCCCGCCCATCGCCGAGGTGCAGCAGGCGCTCTACGCCGCCGCGCTCACCACCACCGGCCTGGATGAGGAGGCGCTGAAACCCCGCCTGCGCACCGGCACCGTCGTCACCACCGACGACCGCAACTGGGAACTGCGCTTCGGCCTCTCCGCCCGCCGCTTCAACCAGAGCCGCGCCGTCGCCGTCGACATGGAATCCGCGACCATCGCCGCCCAGGGCTACCGCTTCCGCGTTCCCTACGGCACGCTGCTCTGCGTCAGCGACAAGCCGCTGCACGGCGAGATCAAGCTGCCCGGCCAGGCCAACCGCTTCTACGAAGGCGCGATTTCCGAACATCTCCAGATCGGCATCGCCTGTGTCGACCTGCTGCGCGAAGCCGGCCCCAACCTCCACAGCCGAAAACTCCGCGCCTTCGACGAGCCGCCGTTCCGATAGACCGACGGCTCACTCCTGCTTTGGGTCGATCGCCTTCGCCACATCGGCGGTCTTGCCTTGCGGCAGCATGATCATCACCAGGATGAAACCGCAGGCCAGCAGGCAGATGGCGTTGGGCACCACCATCGCCCATTGTTTCTGCAGGAATCCAAAGGCCATCCAGCAGGCAAAGGCGCAGGCGGTCAGGGCATACATGCCCGGCGACAGGCCTTCGGTCTTGCGCTCGCGGATGATCTTCCAGGCCTGCGGCACGAAGCTGCTGACGGATGCGACGGCCCCAACCGCGCCCACGATATCAACAAGCTGCACGTTCAATTCCATTCAGGCGCATCGGTCATTCACCCTATGCGCGCGACCGCTGCTTGTTCCATGGCCGGGATGCGCGCGACCGCTTTGACCGCGAACCCCCCGGTGTCCGCCGCGGCTGCCCGTGCCTTCCGCCACCGTCCCGTCCACAGTTCGGTCGCCCATGCCAGCTTGGCGTCCAGCCGCGCCTGGCGCAGGTAAAGCCTGAGGTCGCGGGCCACCCGCCCCAGCCGATTGTCCCGCCGGTGCATCATCGTTCCGGCGGCGCGGTCGGCGATGTCCAGCGCCCGCAAGGCCGCGCCCTCCACCGCCTCCCCTGCCAATAACACCCGCTCGATCGCATCCGCTGCCCCTGCGGCGACACCCGCCCGTGCCGTCTCGGCCCACAATCGCGCCGATGTTGCCTCCACGATCACCTGTCCCAGCCGATGCTGCTGCACGGCGTCGGCCGGCCGCGCCGAGATGATGTCGGCCAGCCCGGAAGCAACCGCCTGAAGGGCGCCCGCCTGCACCGCCGCGATGCGCCACAGGCCGCCGTGAAAATGCGGCTCGGCAAACATGGCGTCGCCGGCACCCAGCCAGTGGATCGCCGGCACCGTCATGCCGTCCAGCCGCATCGTCCCGGACCGGGTGCCGACCATGCCGTCCATGTCCCACGCATCCGCGTCGTGCCGCGCCACGTCGCCTACGTCCACCAGCATGGCATGGCAATGCCCCTCCGGGCAGCGCGCCGTCACCACCGCCAGCCCGACCACCCCCAGACCCGACGCAAAGGCCTTGCTTCCCTGCAATCGCGCGGTTGATCCGTCGAAGGTCACACGCACCGGCGAATCCGGCATGTCGGCGCCCCATACCCCCAGCAGTTCGCCACGATGCGCCGCCCGCGCCGCCAGCCACTGCGCATCCGCGGTTCCCAGCCGCGCGACGATGCCCAAAGCATCGACATGCCCCTCCAGAAGCCGCCCCAGCGGCAGGCTGGCCTCCCCCACCGCCATCAGGATCCGTTCCACATCCACCGCATGGACCGCCGCCGGCCAAGCCGCCGGCGCCGCCGACACCGGCGCCATGCCCGTCACCACCCCGGCCTCCGCCAGCAAGGCGATTTCGGCTCGCAGATCGCGTGCACCCCGATCCACCGCTTCCGCGCCCTGGGCGATGGCGTCCAGCACGGACACCGGCAATCGCAGTTCAGCCATCGACCGCCTCCCGCGCCACATCCAGATGCCGTTCCAGCCGCGCCAGCTCATCCGCCAGGCTCGCCCGTCCCAGCGGCACGAACCCGGCCTGCGCCTGCGCCTGCCAATAGGCGGTGAAGGCGCGCGTGCCGGCCAGCCCCGGCGGAAAACCCCGCCGGTGGCTTGCCCGGCGCCGCAGGCGCGCGAGCATCGAATCGGCCGCCTCCAGATCGCTGTCCACCACCACCGACCCTTCTGCCCGTGCCGCCAGCGCATCCGCCATCCCGCCCGCCGCGCGCCCGTGCAGCCGCGCCGAAGCGGTCACCAGCGGTTCCGGCGCATGCCGGATCAGCCCGCCGGCGCGTTCCACCGCCAGAAGCAGCGCCCGATCCTCACCGGTCGGGATCAGCGGCACGCCCCCCACGCCTTCGAACATCGCGCGCCGCACCGCCATGTTGGCGCCGCAACGCTGCCGGTGCCGCGGCCAGGGGTCATGATCCACCGGATCGATCAGCGCCTCCAGCTCGGCCGCCGCCGCCTGGTACCGCCACTCCAGCTCGCCGACGCGCAGTGCCGCTTCCGGCAGTGTCTTCAACTCCTCCCACCGCGCCTCCACACGCCCCGCCACGGCGCTGATGTCCGGCGCGAAGGCATCGCGCAGCGATGCCAGCCAATCCGGCGCCGCCACGCAATCCGCATCGGTCGAGACCAGCAGGCTGTCCGGCGCGGCCAACAGGGTCGCGGCCGTCATCGCCGCCGCGCGCGCGCCACCGGCATGGCTGCGATCGGCGGGCAGGTGGACGTGCCGGACGTGGATGGGAATCGGGGACCGCGCCGCCACGGCCCGCGCCACCGCCACACTGCTGTCGGTGCAGTTGTTGCACAGCACCAGCACCGCCACCTCGCCCGGCGCCAGCCCCTCCTGCGCGGCAATCGCCTCCAGGCAGGCCGGCAGCCGCTCGGCCTCGTTGCGCGCGGGAATCGCCACGACCATGGCGTGGCGCGTCATGCCGCCACCTCATAACGTTCCAGCCGGAACCCGGGATGACGGTCCTGCTGCGCCAGCCGAAACCACGCCGGCAGCGATGCCCGCAGCGCTTCGGCCGCCTGCTCGCCCGACATCGCCGCCTGGGTATCCCCCAGCCAGTTCACCGTCAGCAGCACCCCGCCAGGCCGCATCCGCGGCACCACGGCCTCGACCAGCCGCAACAGGCCGTCCAGCCCCAGATAGTAAAGCATGTCGGACAGCAGGATCAGGTCGAACTGACCTTCCGGCACCTCGTCGGGCAGCCGCAGCCGCTGCACGGAAACGCCGGGTCCCAACCGACCGCGCGCCACCGCCACCGCTTCCGCCGAGGCATCGCTCGCCAGCAGCCGGTCGCACTGCGGCGCCAGCATCGCCGTCAGCGCGCCGTTGGCGCACCCCGCGTCCCAGGCATCGGCGAACCGGCGCCCGCCCAGCGCCGCCACCGTCAGCCGGTGCCGTTCCCGCTCATAGGGCTCGCTGTCATAACGCCACGGGTCCGCGGACGCCGCGAACATCGCATCGAAATGCGCGGCATGCACCGGCGCCGATGTCCCCGGCACGCCGATCAGCGGCGACACCAGCTCATCCCCCCCCAGGAATGGCCGCAACGCCTCCCGCGACAGGCAAAATCCGCTTCCGGCGGGCAGCAATTCGCCCAGCTGGCTGCGGTGCGCCGCGATCGCCTGTCGCTTCGCCGACAGCGCGGCGGTGCAATCCACCGCCACAAATCCCGCCGTATCCCCGCCATCCAGCTGCAGCCCGATCGGCGCTGTCGCCAGGCCGGTCGCCGCGCCGCGTTGCACCAGCCGTACCGCCAGGCGAAACGCCGCGCGATGATCCGGATGCCCATCCGCCGCATCGGTCACCAGCAGGGTCCGCGCGCCCGACCGCGCCAGCACCGCCGCCACCTCGGCGACGGTCGCCTCGTCGTCAACCAGGGCACCGTCCACACGGCGAAGGAAATGCAGCCGGTGCGCCGCCAGACCCAACGCGGCCACCGCCGCCACCGTCTCCGCCTCGCGCACCGCCACCAGCCGCTCCATCGGCCAATCGACGTGACGATGCGAGGCGCCGCCACCCGTCAACACCACCACCGTCACATCGGTGCCGTCCGCAACCGCGGCCGCGATGATGCCGCCAAATCCCAGCGTTTCGTCATCGGGATGCGGCGCCAGCACCATGAACGGTCCCTCCCCCAACACCGCCCAGGGAGAGATCGCGTCAGCCGCCGCTGCCATGGTGGCGCTCAAGCGGCCGCCCGCATGGCGTGTCCGGCCTGCGCCGCCGCCACCTGTGCGGCCAGCTGCACCCGGCTCTCCGGCGTCATGGCCAGGTCCGCCGCCACCGCCAGGCGACCGGGATTCACCACCTGCCGCAGCGACACGTTCGCCAGATCCATCGTCTGAACCGGCGCGACGCCATCCCGGCGCCAGGTCTCGATGGCGCGCCACACCGCCTGCCGGTCGCGCTCGCGCCGGCTGCTGCGATAGCCGGTGGCACCCTGCACGGTCAGGCTGTCGGGCGATTCGAATTTGGTCAGCAGCGCATCCTCGATCAGCCAGACATTCGCCCCATGCATCAGCAACCGGTTGCGGATTTCGCGATCCTCCTCGATGCAATCGGCAAAACCGCCCGCCTGCGCCAGCATCTCGCGCCGGAACAGGCCGCTGTTGATCAGCACCCAATCCCCCAAAGGCCCCGTGTTGAACTGCAAGTTCGGGAAGAAATCATCGACCAAGCTCAACGCGCGGCAGATTTTCACCTGCCCGCCATCCGCGGTCACATGGTCATGCGCCGTCAGCACCAGATGCAGCGGCGCCGGCGCCCCGGCACCCTGCCGCGGCCCCCAGGGCAGGCAGGGATCGGCGATCAGGTCGCTACGCGCCATCACCCGCGCCTGCCGCGCCAGCTTGTCGCGGTGCGGCAGGTCATCGCTGTCATGAAAGGTCACGGCATCGAACGGCAGCAACGCCAGCCCGACATTCTTCGCCTGCGCCGTGCCGACATTGCGGGCCAGGTGGATCGCCACGAAACGCGGATCGGCGGCGAACCCGGCACAGACGTCCGCCGTATCGTCGGTCGATCCGTCATCCACCACCGCCACCGTCAGGTCGCGCCAGCTCTGGGCAAGCGCAGCCTCGATGGCCGGCCCCAAAGACCCGGCACGGTTGTAGGTTGGAATCACGATCAGGCAGTGCATGCCACATCCCCTGTTTCATGCGCCGAATCGAGGCAGTAATCCGTCCATTGCGCCGCCGGCAGCGCCAGCCCGGGCAGCAGCAGCACCAGCCCCGCCAGCGGCGCCCCGAACACCGCCAGCACCACGCCCAGCACCATCAGCAGGGCCGTTCCCCACCACAGCAGCGCGGGCAGCGGGGTTCGCGCGCCGGCCTCCTTCGGCGTGCGGCGGAAGCTGAACCGCCGCCCCCACAGCAGGGGCAACCAGGCCAGGCTGGCGGACCACAGCATGGCCACCCGCACCGGCACGGTCGCCGGCTGCCGCTTCACGATCACCGCTTCCACCAGCAGCGTCACGAAACTCAGGATGATGGTCGCCGCCGCCAGCAATTCCATCACCGGCAGCATCGGCGTTGCCACATCGAACAAGCGGCAGAGCGCGGAAAAGGCCAGCGCCAGCACAGGCAGCGCCAGGAACGCCGGCCAGGCCGCCAATTGCGCCCAGACCGAAAGCATCCCCCTGCGCCGCGGCGCCAGCCGCCACATCGCCACCGCGCGCGTCATGGTCTGGGCATTTCCCGCCACCCAGCGATCGCGCTGCACGCACAGCCCGGCATAATCCAGCGGCAGCAGACCACGTCCCACCACCCTGTCGACAAACATGCCGCGCGCCCCGGCGGCATAGAGCGACAGGCCGAGGTCGGCATCCTCGGTGATCGTCCCCGTGGGCCAGCCGCCGACATGGCGCAGGGCATCAATGGCGATCACCGACAGCGTGCCGGTCAGCAGCACGGTCTGGCTGCGGTTGGCGGCGGCGGCGCAATGCCGGAAATAATCGTTCAACTCACCCACCACCGCGTCGGCGTGGCGGCCATGACGATAGGCCTGGGGAAACTGCACATAGTCGCTGCCACCGCGCGCGAACGCGGCGACGGCCGCCCGCAGAAAGTCGGGTTCCACGACATAATCGGCATCCACCACCGCGACATAGCGCGCCCGCGGATCGGTCAGCCCCAGGGCGATGTTCAACGCCCCGGCCTTGGCGCCGCGCACGCCATCACGATGGAAAAAGCGGAAATGATCGCCCAGCCGGCGGGCATGCGCCTCCACCGGTCGCCAGACCGCCGGATCGGGCGTGTTGTTGTCGAGAATGATCACCTCATAGGCCGGATAATCCAGCCGGGCCAGAGCGTTCAGGGTTTCGACCAGGACCTCCGGCGGCTCATCATGCGCGGGGACATGCACCGAGATGAAGGGGATGGCATCGGCCCGCGCGAACGCGATGCCGGGCAGGGGATGACGATGCCGGTGACTGACGCGCGCGCTCCACAGACGCAAACCGGCGGCGGCTCCGGCACAGGCCGCATTCAACGTCAAACCGCCCGCAAGAAGGGTTGCGGCAGCGGTCACAGCCGCCCCGCCGACACTGTCGGGTGCCATTCATCGCTCCTGATGCAACGTCATCCCAGACCGGCGACGACAATTCACAAACGGTTCAGGCCCGCCAAAGTTCCCCGCCGATGACCTGGCGCATCCCGCCCTCGGTCGGTCAGGCCCGTTCCGGAGGGCAGCCAGTCCCCACCGCCCGACCACCTCGGCGACGAAGCCGATCCCCGGCGGCCGCTTGCATTTTCTGACAGCCATGCTAAAAAATCGGCATGAGACCCGCCGGAGCGCCCGCCCCCGACGTGCAGGGCATGCTCAATGCCGAAACCCGCCCCGTGCCGCCCGTGCTGCGCGAAACCGGCGACGCCGTCGTCGCGCCCGCCACCATCGACCGCACGCGCTATACCGACCCCGGTTTCGCGGCCCGCGAACGGCAACAGCTGTGGAGCCGCTGCTGGCAGATGGCCTGCCGGGAAGAAGACATCCCAGAAACCGGCGACTACATCCTTTATCAGGCCGGCGACACCAGCCTCATCGTCGTCCGCACCGCGCCCAACGCCATCCATGCCCATGTCAACGCCTGCCTGCACCGCGGCCGGCTTTTAAGGGAGGCCGACGGTCACGCCCACGAGTTCCGCTGCCCCTTCCACGGCTTCACTTGGGCGCTCGACGGCCGCTGCCAGGCGCTGGTCAACGGCTGGGATTTCGCCCATGTCGACCCCGCCGCCTTCACCCTGCCGCAGGTCGCCGTCGGCCGCTGGGGCGGCTTCATCTTCGTCAACCCCTCGCCGGCCCCCGAAGCCTTCGAAACCTTCCTCGAATTGCTGCCGGCGCACTACGCCACCCGCGGCTGGTCGCTCGCCGACCGGGTCAAGACCGTCCACGTCCGCAAGCATCATCGCTGCAACTGGAAGGTCGCGCTGGAAGCCTTCATCGAAAGCTTCCACGTCACCGAGACCCACCGCACCGCCGCCCCCTACCTCGCCGACGCCAATACCCAATATGACGTTTGGCGGGATGGCCGCCATACCCGCATGATCTCGCCGCGCGGGCTGGCCAGCCCCAATTTGCCGGCCATGACCGACGAGGCGGTGTTCCGCGCCAGCCTGCGCCCGGCGCTGGGCGATGGGGCCGACAGCGTGCCCTTTCCCGCCGGCAGCAGCGCCCGCGCCGCCATGGGTGACCTCCGCCGCCGCGCGCTGCTGGCCGACGGCCTCGACGTCGCGGATGCCACCGATTGCGAGCTGCTCGACACCATCCAGTACCATGTCTTCCCCAACCTGGTGATCTGGGCCGGCTGGGGCAGCTATCTCGTTTATCGCTTCCTGCCCGACGGCGACGACCCCGGCCGCTGCACCATGGAAATCATGTTCGTCGTTCCCCATGCGCCCGGCAAGACCCCCGCCGTGGCGCGCGAGCCGACCATCGTGGGCGCGGACCAGAGCCACCGTGTCGCTGCCGAGCTCGGTGGCTTCGCCGCCGTGTTCGACGAGGATCAGAGCAACCTCGCCGCGCTGCAAAAGGGCCTGAAGACCATGCGCACCGCCGGCCCCAACACCGGCCTTTATCAAGAGGCGCGCATCCGCCATTTCCACGCCATGCTCGACCGGTTCATGGCGGCATGACCATCGCCGACCCGCGCGCGCCCGGCTTCATGCGCGCGCCCCACCTTGCCTATGCCGCCATGCGCGAAGCGGGCCCCCTGTGGCGCGAGCCCGACACCGGCGTCGTCTTCGTCCTCGGCCATGCGCTCGCTTCGCAGGTGATGCGCGACCCCGCCCGCTTCTCCAGCGCCGTCGACCGCGCCGGCATGCGTGCCGGTGGCCTGCCGCCGGAAGTGGCGGAGATCCGTGCCCAGGGCTGGCCGCTCGCCCCAACCCTCAGCCACAATGACGCCCCCAGCCACGACGCCTATCGCAAGCTGGTGATGCCCTTCTTCGCGCCGCGCGCCATGCGCGCCATCGAACCCTTCATCCGCGCCCGCACCGCCCAACTCCTCGCCGCCATCGCGCCAGGCAAAAGCGTCGATGCCATCCCGGCCCTCGCCGTGCCGCTGCCCATTGCCGTCATCGGCGAGCTGCTCGGCATGCGCCATCATGGCGACGACCAGCTGAAAAGCTGGTCGGACGCCTTCGCCGACGAGATCGGCTTCCTCACCGACGATGCCCGCGCCATCGAGATCGCGCACCTGACGCTCGCCTGCCACCGCGCGATGATGGCCGAGGTCGAGACCCGCCGCACCACCCCTACGGACGATGCGCTCTCCGCCCTCGCCAACGCCCGGCTCGATGACCGCCCGCTCGAACCCGGCGAACTGCTCTCCATCCTCACCCAGCTGCTGGTCGCCGGCAACGAGACCACCACCGCCACCATCGGCTTCGCCCTGCTCCGCCTTGCCCGCGACCCCGCGCTGTGGAACCGCCTCGCCGCCGACCGTGCCCTCATCCCCGGCTTCGTCGAGGAGGTGCTGCGCCTCGACAGCCCGATCCAGGGCCAGTTCCGCCGCGCCACCGCCGACACAAGCCTCGGCGGCCACGCCATCCCCGCCGGCACGCTCCTTCATGTCCGCTTCGCCGCCGCCAACCGCGACCCCGCCGTCTGGGGGCCGGACAGCGACCGTCCGCTTCCCGAACGCCGGGGCGGCCCGCCGCACCTCGCCTTCGGCATGGGCCTGCATTTCTGCGTCGGCGCCGCGCTCTCCCGCCTCGAACTCGCGATCGCGCTGAACGCGCTCCTCGACCGCTTCGCCGGCGTCACCCTCGCCACCGATCCCGAAAGCCTGCCCTTCCGCACCCATTTCCACCATCGCGGCCTCACCGCGCTGCCGCTCGTCTTCGCATGACCGCCCGCCTGCTTTCCGCCATCCCCGATCCCACCAGCGTGGAAGAAGGCGAGTTTCGCAAGAGCGGCGAGACCCGCCGCCGCATCCTCGACGCCGGCATGCAGATCCTCGCCGACTATGGCTACAAGAAGCTCTCGACCCCGCTCGTTGCCGAGCGCGCCGGCCTTACCCGCGCCGCCATGCTCTATCACTTCGGCTCGCGGCTCGACCTCGTCACGGCCCTGGTGCAGCACATCACGCGCCGCCGCATCGAAATCTACGCCGATGCCGTGCGCGACATCCCGCACGACCAGGACTTCCTCGCCCGCGCCATCGACCTCGCCTGGGACCAGCTGAAGCTGCCGGAATTCGCCGCCTTCACCGAACTGTCGCTCGCCGCCCGCTCCGATCCCGAGCTGGCCGCCATCGTCCGCCCCGCCATGGCCGCCTTCGACGCCGCCCGTCGCCAGGCCGCGCTCAGCATCTTCCCCAGCGCCGTCGCCGAAAACCCCGCCTTCGACCTGCGCCGCGACATCGTCCGGTTTCTGGCGGAGGGCGTGATGCAGCAGGACGGCATCATCCAGAACCGCGCCGAACGTGTGGAGGCGCTGCGCCGCTTCCTGAAACTTCTCGCCTCCAGCCGGGAAGGCAAGGCGCTGCTCGCCCGCACCCTCGCCACCGGAGACGGCGATTGACCGGCTTCCCCCCGGCACGGCTGGCCTGGACCGCGGTCGCCCTGCTCGCCGCCGCCAACATCCTCTCCTATCTCGACCGCATCATCATCAACCTGCTGGTCGGCCCGATCCAGCGCGACCTCCAGATCAGCGACACGCAGTTTGGCGCGCTCCAGGGCCTCGCCTTCGGCCTGTTCTACACGCTCGCCGCCGTGCCGCTGGGGCGCCTGGTGGACAGCCGGCCGCGCCGCTTCATCATCGCCGGCGGCGTCTTCGTCTTCAGCCTCTTCTCGCTGCTTTCCGGTCTCGCCCGCAGCTACACCCAGCTCTTCCTCGCCCGCATCGGCGTCGGCGCCGGGGAGGCGAGCCTGGTGCCCGCCGCCTATTCCCTCATCAGCGACCTGTTCCCGCCCGAACAGCTCGGCCGCGCCATGTCCGCCTTCACCATGACCGCCTTCATCGGCATCGGCCTCGCTTATGTCGCCGGCGGCACCGCCATCGGCTGGGTCAGCGCTGCCGACTGGTCGGGCGTGCCCTTCCTCGCCGATCTCGAAGGTTGGCACCGCGTCTTCATCCTGGTGGCGCTGCCCGGCCTGTTGCTGGCGCCGCTGCTGCTGCTGCTCCCCGAGCCACCGCGCACCGGCCGCACCCGGCCGGACAGCCTGCCCTTCCGCCAGGTGCTGGCCCACCTCCACGCCCGCCGCGCCGTGCTCGTGCCGCTGTTCGCCAGCTTCGCCGCCGTCACCTTCGGCAGCTACGCCGCCGCGGTCTGGACGCCGGCCTTCTTCATCCGCAGCTTCGGCTGGTCGCCGAAGGAAATCGGCCTGTGGATCGGCCTCGGCTATCTGATCCTCGGACCGCTCGGCGTCCTCGTCGCCGGCCGCTGGTGCGACGCGCTGACCGCGCGCGGCGTCACCGACGCGCCGCTGCGCGTCGCCGCGTGGGCCGGCCTCGCCGGCGGGCTGCTCTCCATCCTCAGCCCGCTGATGCCCAGCGCCAACCTCGCGCTCGCCGTCCTGCTGCTCTCCGTCCCCTTCGGCACCATGCCCTTCCCGATGGCCGGCACCGCCATCGCGCTCATCACGCCGAACGAACTGCGCGGGCAGGTGAGCGCCAGCTACATGCTCACCATCAATGCCGTCGGCCTTGGCCTGGGCCCGGTGATCGTCGGCCTGCTCTCCGACACGCTGTTCACCACGCCGGACGGCGTGCGCTACTCGCTCGCGCTGGTTGCCGCCGTCACCACGCCGCTCGCCTTCCTGCTGCTCTGGCGCGGCCTCGCCGCCTACCGTGCGGTGCGCGGGTGAAGCTCGCCGGCAGAACCATCCTCATCACCGGTGCCGCCGGCGGCATCGGCGCCGCCATCGCCCGCCGCTGCGCCGCCGAAGGCGCCATGCTGTGGCTCGCCGACATCGTCGATTGCACCGCGCTCGCCGGCGAAACCGGCGGCACCCCGCTGCTGCTCGATGTGTCCAAGGAGGCCGACTGGGCCGCCACCGCCACCCGCATCGCCACCCTGCACGGCCTGGTGAACAACGCGGCCATCAGCGGCTTTGCCGACATCGAGACGCTGACGCCCGCGCAATGGCGCCGCTTCCAGTCCGTGAACGCCGACAGCATCTACCTCGGCACCCGCGCCATGCTGCCGGCGCTGCGCCGCGCCGCCGCGCCGGCCGGCGCCAGCGCCGCCATCCTCAACATCGGCTCCACCCTCGGCCTGCGCCCGAAATCCCAACTCCCCGCCTATGCCGCCGCCAAGGCCGCGCTGATCGCGCTCACCAAAAGCACCGCCCTGCACTGCGCCGAACGCGGTCATCGCATCCGCGTCAACGCCCTCCACCCCGGCAGCACCGAAACCCCGATGATGGCCGCCAACCTGGCGAACGACCCCCAGGCCCGCGCCCGCCGCATCGCCGCCCACCCCCTCGCCACCGCCATGAACCGCCTGATCCAGCCCGAAGACGTCGCCGCCGCCGCCCTCTTCCTGCTCTCCGACGACAGCGCCATGATCACCGGCATCGACCTCCCCGTGGACGCAGGCGCGACGATTTAGAGACCGTTTGAGAAATCGCCCATGCCGGGCTGCGAACGCCGATTTCCTGTGCTCCGATGCTCACGACCCTTAAGGCCGCTGCGCTTCGGTGCTCGCAAATCAACGTTCTCGCCGTCGGCCTGAGCAATTTCTCAAACGGTCTCTCAATAATGCACCCGCTTCGTCTGGCCGCCATCGATAATCACATTCTCGCCGTTGATCCAGCTCGCCGCCGGTGACAGCAGGAACACCGCCACATTCGCCACTTCTTCGGCCGTCCCCAGCCGCCCTTCCGGAATACTCGTGCGGATGCCCTCGAAAAAGGCCGGGTTCGCGTCGCGCGCCTTCTCCCAGTTGCTGCCCGGATAGAGGATGCTGCCCGGCGAGATGCAGTTTACCCGCACGCCCTTCGCCCCCAGGGTCTGCGAAAGTTGCTTGGCATAGACGATCAGCGTCGCCTTCATCACATTATAAGGCTGCACCACCGGGAAATGCTCGATCGCCGCGGTCGTCACCATGAACAGCGCCGCGCCCCGGCTCGCCACCAACTGTGGCCCGATAATCTCCATCCCCCGCACCGCGCCCAGCAGGTCGACCTCGAAATTCGCCTGCCACTGCGCCTCGCCCGTCAATCCGCCCTTCGCCGAGACATTGGGGATGAAGGCATCCACCCCGCCCAGCCAGTCCACGGCCTCCTCCAGAAAACCGCGGTAGGCGTCGGCATCGCGCACATCGCACACCCAGCCGCGCACCCGCCGGCCGGACGCCGCGAAGTCCGCCGTCGCCTCTTCCACGCCCGCCGCCGTCCGCGCGCAAAAGGCCAGATCGCACCCCTCCGCCAGCAGCAGCCGCGCGATGCGCAGCCCCAGCCCCTTCGTCGCCCCAGTGATGACCGCGCGCTTGCCCGCCAGCCCCAGCTCCATCAGTCCCTCCCAAATCCCGCGGGCAATCCCGGCACACCGTCCTCCGGCTGAACGCCCAAACTGTTCAGCAGCAGCGCCACCGTCATGAACTGCCCGGTGACATAGAGCAGATCGACCAGCTGCTGCCGGCTCCAGCGCGCGGCCAGCACCGCCCAGGTCGCGTCGCTCACCCGGCTGTCCGCCATCATCTCATCCACCGCCCGCAGGATCGCCGCATCGTCCGCGTCCCACCCCGCCGCGTCGGGCCCGTGCGGCACCCGCGCAATATCGTCCTCCGCCACCCCCAGCTGCCGCGACAGCCGCGCATGCAGGCCCCATTCGTAATCGCAGCGCGCATTCACCGCCACGCGCAGGATCGCCAGCTCGCGCTCCCGCGCCGGCATCGCATTCTTCAGCAGCACATGTTCGGCCCAGGGCAACCAGGCCACCAGCGTGTCGGGCGCGTGCGCCAGCGTCCGGTGCAGGCGATAGGGCCAGCGCTCCAGGATCGGCCGCACGCTGTCCGGCAGCTCCTCATCGGTCAGCGGCGGCAGGCGTGGTGGCATGGCTCTTCTCCCGCCGGTTGAGTGCCACGCCGGGGCCTTGACAGCAACGGATTTTCTATACAGGCTTGTAAAAAATACTAAGGGGAGGTTTCCATGCATCATCCCGCCCGCGAATATCCCGTCGGCCGCCTGCTGCTCGCCGGCCTGCTCGCCACCACCACCGCGCCGCTGCTGGCGCAGACCGCCGCCGCTCCTGCGCTCGAAGATATCGTCGTCACCGCGCAGAAACGCGCGCAGGCGGTGCAGGACGTGCCCATCGCCGTCTCCGCGCTCGACCAGGTCACGCTGGAACGGCTGAACGCCCGCGACATCCGCGACATCACCGGCGCCGTCCCCAACCTCGTCCTCACCGAGGTCTCGATCGGCCCCTCGATGAGCCAGATCAGCCTGCGCGGCGTCAACAGCCAGGATCCTGAGAAGAGCTTCGACCCCGCCGTCGGCGTGTTCATCGACGGCGTCTATCTCGGCACCTCTGCCTTCAACCTGCTCGACAGCTTCGACCTGGAACGGGTGGAGGTCCTGCGCGGCCCGCAGGGCACGTTGTTCGGCCGCAACACCACCGGCGGCGCCATCAACGCCTTCCGCACCCGCCCCACCGGGGAGTTCGGCATCCGCCTGCGCGGCACGCTGGGCAGCCACGACCGCCGCGACCTCACCGGCGTGCTCAACATCCCCATCGGCAATATCGTCAGCGCGAAACTCAGCGGCTTCATCCTGAAGGACGACGGCGTCTATGCCAACGGCGCCGGCGGCGCCACCGGCGCCAAGGACCGCTGGGGCGTCTCCGGCACGGTCATGGTCAAGGCCGACCGCGGCGAGCTCATCGTCACCTACGACCACCAGAAAGACGACAGCCAGCTCGTCCCCTACATCCCGCGCAACATCACCACCCTCGATCCGCTGCCGGCGCTGCGCATCACCCAGACGGTCTTCCCCGTCCCCGCCACCATCACCCCCGGCTTCGGCCCCGACCTGCTCTGCCTGCGCGGCGGACGCTGCGACAACCCCAACGACCGGCGCTCCTTCGCCACCGACGCGCATTTCCAGAAGAGCAGCCTCGATGCGCTCACCGTCCAGGGCAATCTCGACCTCACCGACAGCCTGCGGCTGGAAACCGTCTTCGGCTGGCGCCAATCGAAGGAAAAGGTCTACATCGATTTCGACGGCACCGAACGCACGGTCTTCAATGTCTATCGCGGGCAGGATTACCACCAGCTCTCCGGCGAAGCCCGGCTGGCGTACAATGCCGGCGATGCCCTCTCGCTCGTTGGCGGCGTCTTCTATTTCGAGAGCCAGTATCGCCTGGAACAGGCGATCAAGCTCGACCTCGCCATGACCGGCGCCCCGCTGCCGCTCGGCCTGCTCTACGCCAACGGCTCCGGCGACGAGGACCGGCACAGCGCCCGCACCGTCGCCCTGTTCGGCCAGGCCGACTGGAAACTCGCCGACACGCTCACCCTGTCACTGGGCGCCCGCGTCAACTGGGATCACAAGACGATCGACACCGCCTTCTTCGGTGCCGCCCGCGCCCCCGGTGCGCCTTACTCCGTGCTGGAAGGCGCCATCCCCACCCGCCCGCTCACCAGCAGCGGCGGCGCCAGCAAGGGCTGGACGCAATTCACCCCGCGCGTCATCCTCAACTGGAAACCCACGCCCGACCTGCTGCTCTACGTCAGCTACTCGCGCGGCTACAACGCCGGCGGCTTCTCCGCCCGCGCCGGCACCGTCCCCGACGTCACCACCCCCTTCAACCCCGAAACCATCAACGCCTACGAGGCCGGGGTGAAAAGCGACTGGCTGGACGGCCGCCTGCGCCTCAACGCCGCCGCCTTCTGGAACGACTATCGCGACAAGCAGGAGGAGGCAATCGAACCTGGCCCGCCGCCCACCTTCACCTCCACCACCGTCCGCAACGTCGCCCGCGCGCGCCTGCGCGGCCTGGAATTCGAACTCTCGGCGCTCCCCGTCGACATGTTCCGCCTCGATGCCTCGCTCGGGCTTCTCGATGCCAAATACACCCGCTACAGCGGCTTCCTCGGCTCCGGCCAATATGTCTCCGTCCCCGGCCAGCCGGCGGGCACGCTGATCGCTGCCGACCTCTCGAACCTGCGCCTGCGCCGCGCGCCCAAGGTCACCGCGTCGATCATCCCCACCTTCACCGCCGACCTCGGCGAGGCGACCTTCAGCATCAACGGCCAGGCCCGCTACGCCTCCAGCCAATATGTCGAGTTCTTCAACTCCGCCCGCGGCCTCATTCCGGCAACCTGGACCTTCGACGCCTCGGCCCAGATCGGCTTCGGCGGGCCGAAGAACGACCGCTACCGCGTGACGGTCTTCGGCAAGAACCTGTCGGACCGTGTCAACATCGCCAGCTTCACCAACAGCCTCGTCGATTTCTCCACCGTCTCGGCACCCCGGACCTGGGGGGTCGAGCTGCAACTGCGCTACTGAGAAAGCATCCGGGAGAACCCGTGCCGTCAGGCTGGCTCATGCCAGATGTTCCTGCTATGTTCCCCTCATGCCAACCCGCGGTGCGCCCACCAACGCCCTCTCCACCCGCTTCGACGATCCCGCCCGCACGCCCGACGGCGACTGGCGCGACCATGCCGACGCCCACGAGGACCTGCCGCCCCTGCGCACCACCGTCACCGTCGAACATCCCCGCATCATCATCACCCGCAACCGGTCGCCGGACATTCCCTTCGACCGCTCGCTGAACGCCTATCGCGGCTGCGAACATGGCTGCGTCTATTGCTTCGCCCGCCCCACCCACGCCTTCCACGGCCTCTCCCCCGGCCTCGATTTCGAAAGCCGCCTGTTCGCCAAACCCGGTGCCGCCGCCCTGCTCCGCGCCGAATTCGCAAAACCCGCCTATACCCCCGCCGTCCTCGCCATGGGCACCAACACCGACCCGTACCAGCCGATCGAGGCCCGCTTCCGCATCACCCGCGCCGTCCTGGCGCTGTGCCGCGAAACCCACCACCCCGTCAGCATCACCACCAAATCCGCCCGCATCCTCGATGACCTGCCCGTCCTCGCCAGCCTGGCCGCCGACCGCCTCGCCATGGTCATGCTCTCGATCACCACGCTCGAGCCCAGGCTCGCCCGCGCCATGGAGCCCCGCGCCTCCGCCCCGCACCGCCGCCTCGCCGCGCTGCGGGCGCTCAGCGCCGCCGGCGTCCCCACCTGCATCTCGATCAGCCCGGTCATCCCCGGCCTCAATGACCATGAACTGGAATCCCTCGTCGCCGCCGGTGCCGCGGCCGGCGCCACCGCCGCCGTGTCGATCCCCATCCGACTGCCGCACGAGGTCGCGCCCCTTTTCGAGGCATGGCTCGACATCCACCAGCCCAACCGCAAGGCCAAGATCCTGAACGCCATCCGCGCCATGCGCGGCGGCAAGCTGAACGACCCCCGCTTCACCCACCGCTTCCGGCCGGACGGCGAATGGGCCCGCCTGCACAGCGCCCGCCTCGCCGCCGCCCGCCGCCGCCACGGCCTCCTGCCGCGCAGCTGGGACCTCCGCACCGACCTGTTCGTCAAACCCGCGGCCGACCCCCGGCAACCCGGCCTATTCGATCAGTTCGACCCGCACCGGTGACCCCTCGGCACGACGCGCGAAATCCCTGTCGAAGGTCGCAAAACTTTCGCATTGCCTCGCCGCCACCAGATGCAGCATGTCCGCCAGATCGGCACCCACCCGGCTTTTGCCAATCGCCCACCGCACCAGGTCCGGCACATCGACAACTATCCCCGGCAAATCCAGCAACCCTTCCAGCGTGTCGGCCACCGCCTCCCGCTTCATCGCCATCCGCGACCGCAACACCCAGTCCAGCTCCAACAGTACCGTGATCGGCACATGGGCGCCGCCACGCAGCCATTCGATGGCAAGCGGCGTCTGAATCGGATCATCCTGCATCAATGCCCGCGCCAACACGCTGGTATCAACGGCGCGCAAGAATCAGATCTCGTCGCGCGTTCGGAAATATTCGCCGATCGACTCTTTCCATTCTTCCTTGGAAATCGGCGGCCCCTGGTAATTGATGATCGCCCGGATCTTCGCGATCCGTTCATCGAACGTCATGCCACCGTGGGCCGGCTTCGGCCTCACAGACCGCAACAGCACCCCATCGGGCCGCTGCACCACCTCTACCGACGTCCCCGCCTTCCAGCCGAGCGCGTCGCGCACCTCCTTGGGCACCACGATCTGGCCCTTCACCGAAAACTTCGTCATCGCGTTCATGCCCGGTAAGATGCATCTTACCACCGCGAAAATCAACTACAGCACATGGTCCCCCACGAACGGATTGTTCCGCCGCTCCGCGCCGAAATTGCTCACTGCCCCATGCCCCGGCACGAAGGTCGTCGCATCCCCCAGCGGCCACAGCTTGCCGGTGATGCTGTCGATCAGCTGCTGATGGTTGCCGCGCGGAAAATCCGTCCGGCCGATGCTGCCCTGGAACAGCACATCCCCCACGATCGCCAGGTTCGACGGCGCATGGTGGAACACCACATGCCCCGGCGTGTGCCCCGGGCAGTGATAGACGTCCAGCACCAGCTCGCCCACCGTCACCTGGTCGCCGTCGTCCAGCCAGCGGTCCGGCGTGAACGCCTCCGCGCCGGCGATGCCATATTGCGCCCCCACCACCGGCGCCATGTCGATCCAGAATTTATCCTCCGGATGCGGCCCCTCGATCGGCACCCCCAGCCGCCGCGCCAGCACGCCCGTCAACCCGCAATGATCGATATGCCCGTGCGTCACCAGCAGCTTCTCGATCGTCACGCCCCGTTCGTTCGCCACCTTCATCAGATGGTCGATGTCCCCGCCCGGATCGGTGAACGCCCCGCGCATCGTCTTCGTGCACCACAACAGCGTGCAATTCTGCTGCAACGGGGTCACGGGCACGATCACGGCCTGCATCGGGGGAAGGGGCTTCGTCATGCCGCTGCATGTGGCATTGCCGCCGCCCCGCCGCAATGCCACATAAGCGCCCATGCCCCCTGACGCCCCCGCCAGCACCGAATCGGCGGACTTCCGAACGCTGAAACGCTTCCTCCCCTATCTCTGGCCGCGCGACGACCCGGGCCTGAAACTCCGCATCGTCATCGCCATGGCGCTGGTGCTGCTGTCAAAGGCGATCCAGCTCTCCATGGGCTTCCTCTACGCCGGCGCCATCGACCGCATGGCGCCGGGCATGCAGGCCGCCGCCGGCCTCGCCATCGCGCTCGTCGTCGCCTACGCCGGCGCGCGTTTCGCTGGCGTCCTGTTCGACAACCTGCGCAACACCGTGTTCGAACGCGTTGGCCAGGACGCCACCCGCAAGCTGGCGGAACATGTCTTCGCCCACCTGCACCGCCTGTCGATGCGCTTCCACATGAACCGGCGCACCGGCGCCGTCGCCAAGGTGATCGAGCGCGGCACCAAGAGCATCGACGTCATGCTCTACTTCCTGCTCTTCAACATCGCCCCCACCGTCATCGAACTCGCCGCCGTCGCCATCATCTTCTGGACAAAGTTCGGCGTCGAACTCGTCCTTGCCACCGCCGTCATGGTCGCCGCCTACATCCTGTTCACGCAAAAGGTCACGGACTGGCGCAACGCGCTGCGGGAGGAAATGAACGACCTCGACACCGCCACCGTCGCCCGCTCCATCGACAGCCTGCTGAACTATGAAACCGTCAAATATTTCAGCGCCGAGGACCGCGAGACCGTCTATTACGCCCGCGTCGCCCGCCGCTATGCCGATGCCGCGGTCAAATCGGAAAATTCGCTCGCCTGGCTCAACATCGGCCAGTCGCTCATCACCAACCTGCTGATGGCCGGCGCCATGGCCTACAGCGTCTGGGGCTGGTCGCAGGGCCGCTTCACCACCGGCGACGTCGTCCTCGTCAACACCCTCCTCGCCCAGCTCTTCCGCCCGCTCGATCTGCTCGGCATGGTCTATCGCACCATCCGCCAGGGTCTCGTCGACATGGCCGCCATGTTCGACCTCATCGACACCCCCGCCGAAGTCCGCGACGCCCCCAATGCACCCCCCCTCGCCGTCCGCGGCGGCACCATCAGCTTCGACCATGTCCGCTTCGGCTATGATCCCGACCGCGTCATCCTCCACGACCTCAGCTTCACCGTCCCCGCCGGCGGCACGCTCGCCATCGTCGGTCCCTCGGGCGCCGGCAAATCCACCCTCGCCCGCCTGCTGTTCCGCTTCTACGACGTCACCGGCGGCAGCATCCGCATCGATGGCCAGGACATCCGCACCATCACCCAGGCCTCGCTGCGCGCCGCCATCGGCATTGTGCCGCAGGATACCGTGCTCTTCAACGACACGATCGGCTACAACATCGGCTATGGCCGCGACGGCGCCACCCAGGCCGACATCGTCGGCGCGGCGCAGGGCGCCGCCATCCACGACTTCATCGCCGCGCTCCCCAGGGGCTATGAGTCGATGGTCGGCGAACGCGGCCTGAAGCTCTCGGGCGGCGAGAAGCAGCGCGTTGCCATCGCCCGCACGCTCTTGAAAGACCCCCCGATCCTGATCCTCGACGAAGCGACGAGCGCACTCGACAGCCGCACCGAGGCCGACATCCAGTCCACGCTGCGCGCCGTCGCGCAGCGCCGCACCACCCTCATCATCGCCCACCGCCTGTCGACCATCGCCGACGCCGACCAGATCCTCGTCCTGGACGCCGGCCGCGTGGTCGAGAGCGGCACCCACGCCGACCTCCTCAAAGCCGCCGGCCTCTACGCCGAAATGTGGACCCGCCAGGCCGCGGAGGATGTGGCCTGAACATCTCTCCGCCGCATCGCAGGGAGGGCAAGCGCGTGATGACAGCCGCTCCTACCGCTTTAATCGCTTGCCAAATCGGCTCATGCGTGATAACCATATTGGAATTATCGAGTCAACATTCAACGCACAGCCACCCCGCGCAACCCGCCCAAAACCCCGGAAATCGCTAAGGCCTTGATTCAGGCTGTCACTTTTTGCGCAAAACCTTCCAGATTTCCTGCCCGCAACAAACCAACAGCCTCACTCCACCCCGTCACCCCGGGCTCGACCCGGGGCCGTCACCCCGGGCTCGACCCGGGGCCCGGGGCCCATTCGACACTCCGCTCACACTATCGGCTCCAGCGCCAAAGCCCCTCCCCCGCTTGCGGGGGAGGTGTCAGGCAAAGCCTGACGGAGGGGGCCAGCGCCTCCGCACCAACCCCGAACCATCGCCCCTGCGCGGCCAAGCCGCGCGAACTCGGGCGGCAGGCGAGGCGAAGAGAGCGAAAGAAGAAAGAAGAAAGAAGAAAGAAGAAAAAAGAGCGCGGGCAAAGCCCGCGTGTCGGACGTGTCGGGCGGCCACGAGCCGCCCGCACGCCGGCCAGGCACCGGCGGGAGTCGAGCCGTTTCAGAAAATTGCTGCGCAATTTTCCTCCAACGGCTACGCCCCGCCGGGCCATGAACAAACTTCTCGAGATCTGCGCCCACAAACGCACCCAGGTCGCCGCCCGCAAACCCCGCGGCCTCGGCCACCTGCCGCCGCCGGGCACCCCCCGCGGCTTCGAAGCCGCCCTGCGCGCCGCCACCCCCATGGCCCTGATCGCCGAAATCAAGAAGGCCAGTCCTTCCAAAGGCCTGATCCGCGCCGACTTCGACCCTCCGGCCCACGCCCGCGCCTACACCGCCGGCGGCGCCACCGCCCTCTCCGTCCTCACCGACGAACGCTACTTCCAGGGCCACGACAACCATCTCGTCGCCGCCCGCGCCGCCTGCCCGCTCCCCGTGCTGCGCAAGGACTTCATGGTCGATCCCTGGCAATGCGCCGAAGCCCGCGCGCTCGGCGCCGATGCCATCCTCATCATCGTCGCCGCCCTCGAAAACAACGAGATGGCCGACATCGAAGCCGCCGCCCACGAAGCGGGCCTCGATGTCCTTATCGAAGTGCATGACGAAGCCGAACTGGACCGCGCCCTTACCCATCTCAAGACCCGCCTGATCGGCATCAACAACCGCAATCTCAAGACCTTCGAGGTCGATCTTCAAACCACGATCCGCCTTGCCAGCCTTACCCCGCCCAACGTGCTCCTCGTCTGCGAAAGCGGCATCGCCAACCACGCCGACTGCCTGGCGATGGCCGATCACGGCGTCCGCACCTTCCTCGTCGGCGAAAGCCTGATGCGCCAACCCGATCTCGAAGCCGCTACCCGCACCCTCCTCTCCCCCTGCGAAGCGGGGGGAGCGACTCACGGCGCAGCCGCGGCGGTGGGGGGCAGCTCTCCCCCGGCACGGGGGAGCGACTCGCCGCAGGCGAGCGGAGGGGGCCAGCCGGCATGACCCTCACCCATCTCGACGCCGCTGGCCAGGCCCATATGGTCGACATCGGTTCCAAACCCGCCACCGCCCGCCGCGCCATCGCCCGAGGCACGATCACCATGTCCGCCGCCGCCCGCGCCGCCATCGCCACCGGCACCGCCCCGAAGGGCGACGTCCTCGCCACCGCCCGCATCGCCGGCATCATGGCGGCCAAGCAGACCGCCGGCCTCATTCCGCTCTGCCATCCGCTGCCGCTGGACGCCGTGTCGCTCGACCTCAGCCTCACCGACACCGGCGTCACGGCCACGGCCACGGTCGGCACCACCCACGGCACCGGCGTCGAAATGGAGGCGATGACGGCCGTCAGCATCGCCCTCCTCACCCTCTACGACATGGCCAAATCCATCGACAAGGCCATGATCATCAACGATATTCGCCTCATCCTGAAGGAAGGCGGCAAATCCGACACCTACCATGCCCCCTGAACGTCTCTCGGTCGATGCCGCCCAGGCTAGGCTGCTCGCCACGCCGCCCCTGCCTGCCGAAACCGTCCCGCTCGCCGACGCCGCCAATCGCGTCCTCGCCGCGGATCTCGCCTTCCGCCTCACCCAGCCGCCCTTCGCCGCCAGCGCCATGGACGGTTACGCCATCCGCTGGCAGGACATGCCCGGCCCCTGGTCAGTGGTGGGAGAGGCCGCTGCCGGCCACCCCTGGACAGGCATGCTCGGCCCGCATGAGGGCCTCCGAATCTTCACCGGCGCCCCCGTCCCCGCCGGCGCCGACACCGTCATCGTCCAGGAAGACACCCACAGCAGCGCCGGCACGCTCACCCTGACCCGCTCCGGGCCCGCACATGCAGGCGCCCACATCCGCCCCGCCGGCCTCGATTTCGCCGCCGGGGCGCCCGCCCTTCCCGCCGGCACCCGCCTCACCCCCGCGCGCCTGGGCCTGCTCGCCGCCGGCGGTCATGCCACGCTGCCCGTCCACTGCCGACCCCGCGTCACGCTGATCGCCACCGGGGACGAGCTGGTGCCGCCCGGCACCACGCCGGCCCCAGGCCAGATCATCAGCAGCAACGGCGCCATGCTCGCCGCCCTGCTGACCGCCACCGGCGCCATTGTAACGGATGCCGGCATCGTCGCC
This sequence comes from Sandaracinobacteroides saxicola, assembly GCF_014117445.1. Taxonomy (NCBI): domain Bacteria; kingdom Pseudomonadati; phylum Pseudomonadota; class Alphaproteobacteria; order Sphingomonadales; family Sphingosinicellaceae; genus Sandaracinobacteroides; species Sandaracinobacteroides saxicola. The sequence goes on from NZ_CP059851.1 coordinate 2,027,673, forward strand.
GACGACCGCGAAACGCTCGCCCAGGCCCTCCAATCCGCCGACGCCGACATCCTGGTGACCATCGGTGGCGCCAGCGTCGGCGATCATGACCTGATCCACCCCGTCCTCACCGGCCTCGGCGCCCGTCTCGATTTCTGGAAGCTCGCCCTCAAACCCGGCAAGCCCCTGCTCGCCGGCACGCTCGGCGGCACCCGCGTCATCGGCCTCCCCGGCAACCCGGTCAGCGCCTTCGTCTGCGCGCTGCTGTTCGTCGCGCCGCTCATCCGCCATCTCTCGGGCGACCCCCACCCCCTGCCCTTCACCGAAACCGCCCGCCTCACCGCGCCACTCCCCGCCAACGGCGACCGCCGCGACCATCTGCGCGCCACCCTCGGCCCCGATGGCGTCACGCCCGCCCCCCGCCAGGACAGCTCGATGCTGACCATCCTCGCCACCGCCGACGCCCTCATCGTCCGCCCCGAAAACGCCCCCGCCGCCGGGATCGGCGAAGCCGTTCACATCATTCGGCTTTGAATGATTGCCCCCTTGACAGGCCCGCTTTTGTTCCCCTAATGTCTCATCACTGTTCCTTGTGCAGGTGTGGGTAACAGAGGGATACGCTATGCTGACGCGCAAACAACATGAGCTGCTGGTGTTCATCAACGATCGCCTTGCCGAAACCGGCGTCTCTCCCTCGTTCGAGGAGATGAAGGAAGCGCTGGCACTCAAGTCCAAATCCGGCGTCCATCGCCTGATCGGCGCGCTGGAAGAACGCGAGTTCCTGCGCCGCCTGCCCAACCGCGCCCGCGCGCTGGAGGTCGTGAAACTGCCCGAGGCCATGAAGGCCGGCGTGCAGAAGGCCGCGGATGCCGGCCGCGCTGTCCTCCGCGCCGCCGCCCAGGTGGCCAATGACATCATCGAAATCCCGATGGCCGGCCGCATCGCCGCCGGTTCCCCGATCGAGGCGATCGAGGATCGCGCCATGCTGCAGGTGCCCGCCATGCTGCTCGGCAGCGGCGACCATTATGCGCTGGAGGTCAGCGGCGATTCGATGATCGACGCCGGCATCTTCGACGGCGACTATGCCCTCATCCGCAAGACCGAAGAGGCACGCGACGGCGACATCGTCGTCGCGCTCATCGACGACAGCGAAGCCACGCTCAAATATCTCCACCGGGACAAGGGCCTGATCCGGCTCGATCCAGCGAACAGCGCCTACCAGCCGCAAATCTACCCGCCGCGCCGCGTCCGGGTGCAGGGCCGCCTTGCCGGCCTGCTCCGCCGCTATCACTGACACGCGGGTGCCGCCCGTTGCCGAGACGCGGGCCATGCTCGCCGGCATGAACGCCGTGCGCATGCCGGGCCGCTGGCGTTTCTCCACGCTTGCCGCACCCGATCCGGCCCTGCGTGCCGCCGCCATCGGGTCCTTTCAGGAGGCTGAGGGCGAAACCCTGATCCTCCCTCACGACATCGCCGTCGCCCACGGCCTCCCTGATGGACCGGTCATGGCGTACATCACCCTCACCGTCCATTCGGCGCTCGATGGCGTCGGACTCACCGCCGCCGTCGCCCAGGCGCTCGCTGCCGCCCACATCCCCTGCAACATGGTCGCCGCCTTCCACCACGACCACATCTTCGTGCCCGTCACCCAGGCCGAAACCGCACTTGCCATTCTCCACCGCCTGCAATCAACGCATCAGGGCTGAACCCCCTTGCGGAACAGCAGCGTCAGGTTGTTCGCCGGCATCGCCACCACCCCTTCCAACCGCAGTCCCGCGCCCGCAGCGCAGGCTTCCACATCCGCCACTCGTCGCAAGCCCCAGCGCGCATTCCGCGCCCGCAGGTCGGCATCGAACGCCGCATTGCTCGGCGCCAGCGCCACCCCGTCCCGCACGAACGGCCCATAAAGCAGCAACAGCCCGCCCGCCGGCAATAGCCGCCCCGCGCCCGCCATCAGGCCTTCGGTCGCCGCCCACGGGCTGATGTGCACTATGTTGATGCACAGGATCACATCCGCTGCCACCACCGGCCAATCCGCCAGTGCGACATCCAGCGCCAAGGGCGGCAGCACATTCGCCAATCCTGCACAATGCGCCGCTACCGAAGCCCTCGCCTCGTCCGACGGATCGCTCGGCTGGAACCGCAACCCCGTCAGTGCCGCGGCGAAATGCGCCACATGTTCCCCCGTGCCGGACGCCACCTCCAGCACCAGGCCATGTGCCGGCAACAGCGGCCGAATCACCTCCAGGATCGCGCCCCGGTTGCGCAGCGCGGCGGGCGAAGACAGGGCATTCATGGCCCCACCCTAGTCGGCACATTGGCGCCGGCAACCCCATGCCCTACACTCCACCCCATGCTTCGCCTCGACGATTTCCTGCCCTACCGCCTCTCGCTGGCCTCCAATGCCGTCAGCGCCGCCATCGCCCGCGTCTATGACGCGCAGTTCGGCCTGAAAATCCCCGAATGGCGCGTCGTCGCCGTGCTCGCCGAACATGCCGCCCTCACCCAGGCCGAACTGTGCGATCGCACCGCCATGGACAAGATGACCATCTCCCGCGCCGTCACCGCCCTCTCCGCACGCCGGCTCGCCACCCGCGATACCGACGGTACCGACCGCCGCGCCAGGCGGGTCCGCCTTACCGCCGCGGGCACCGCGCTCTACACCCGCGTCGCACCCGAAGCGCTCCGCATGGAAAGCAAACTCCTCGCCAGCCTGTCCCCGGCCGACGTTGCCCACCTCACCGCCACCCTTGCCCGCCTGCAACAAGCCGCCAGCGCGCTTGACGGATTTAGTAACAATGGTTACTAAATCCGTCGCAGCAGGAGCGCGCGCGTGACCGACAAATTCGCCGACAATTTCATGGGCCTCAACGGCTTCGAGTTCGTCGAGTTCACCTCCCCCGAACCCGAGAAGCTCGCCCGGCTGTTCACCGCGCTCGGCTTCCGCCACGCCGGCACGCACCGCAGCAAGAAGGTGCGCCGCTACACCCAGGGGGACATCAACTTCCTGCTCAACTGGGACGAAAGCGGCCAGGTCGCGGATTTCCGCGCCCACCGCGGCCCCAGCGCCAACGCCATGGCCTTCCGTGTGAAGGACGCGCGCGCCGCGCTGGCTGAAGCCGTCCGGCGCGGCGCCGAGCCCGTCACCGGTGCCGTTGGCCCGATGGAACTGAACATCCCCGCCATCCGCGGCATCGGCGGCGCCAACCTCTATCTGGTGGAGGAACGCCAGCCCGACATCTACGCCGTCGATTTTGAATCCGTCGACAGCCCCGACATCGGCGTCGGCCTGCACACGCTCGACCACCTCACCCACAATGTCGGCCGCGGCCAGATGGCGCGCTGGGCGGACTATTACGAACGCATTTTCGGCTTCCGCGAAATCCGCTACTTCGACATCCAGGGCCAGAAGACCGGCCTCTTTTCAAAGGCGATGACAGCACCGGACAACAAGATACGGATTCCCTTGAATGAATCCCAGGACGAACACAGCCAGATCGAGGAGTTCCTGAAAGCCTACAACGGCGAAGGCATCCAGCACATCGCGCTCGCCACCGACGATATCTTCGCCACCGTCGATGCCCTGAGAGCCAATGGCATCGCCTTCCAGGACTCGCCCGACACCTATTTCGACCTGATCGACAAGCGCCTCCCCGGCCATGGCCATGATATCGAGGCGATGCGCCGGCGCCGCATCCTGATCGACGGCGCTCCCGAAACCGGCGGCGGGCTTTTGTTGCAGATCTTCACCGAAAACATGATCGGCCCGATCTTTTTCGAGATCATCCAGCGCAAGGGCAATGACGGCTTCGGCGAAGGCAATTTCAAGGCGCTGTTCGAAAGCCTCGAACTCGACCAGATGCGACGCGGCGTCATCCCGGCCGGCATGCGCGCCTGATGGGCCTCGGCGACCATCACGAGAGCGAGGTTCTCCCCGGCGTCCTCCCCATCGGCCGCAATTCGCCGCAACGACCGGCGCATGGCCTCTATGCCGAGCAACTCAGCGGCACCGCCTTCACCGCGCCACGCCACCAGAACCGCCGCAGTTGGCTCTACCGGCGCACGCCCTCCGCCGCCCACGCCGCCTTCACGCCCCTGTCGCACCCGCGCCTGCTGACCGGCCCCTTTGCCAGCCCGCCCGCCCCCAACCGCCTGCGCTGGGATCCGCTGCCGCTGCCCACCGCCCCCACAGACTGGCTTGACGGCCTCGTCACCTGGGCCGGCAACGGCGATCCGGACAGCGGCCAGGGCGTCGCCCTCCACCTCTACGCCGCCAACAGCAGCATGAACCGCGCCTTCTTCGATGCCGACGGCGAACTCCTCCTCATCCCCCAGGCCGGCACGCTGAACATCACCACCGAATTCGGTCCCCTCACCGCCCCGCCCGGTCATATCGCCTTGATCCCGCGCGGTGTCCGCTTCCGCATCGCGCTCGATGGCCCCGCCACCGGCTATGTCTGCGAAAACTACGGCGCGCCCTTCACTCTGCCCGAACTCGGCCCGCTCGGCAGCAACGGCCTCGCCTCCGCACGCGATTTCATCGCGCCGAATGCCGCCGCCGAACCCGATGCACCCACCACCCTCGTGCAGAAATTCGGTGGCCACCTCTGGCAGACGCGCCTGCCGCACACCCCTTTCGACGTGCTCGGCTGGCATGGCAACCTCTGCCCCCATGTCTATGATCTCGCACGGTTCAACGCCATCGGCACGGTCAGCTTCGATCACCCCGACCCGTCGATCTTCACCGTCCTCACCAGTCCGTCGGACACGCCCGGCACCGCCAACGCCGATTTCGTCATCTTTCCGCCGCGCTGGATGGTCGCCGAGGACACGTTCCGCCCGCCCTGGTTCCACCGCAACGTGATGAGCGAATATATGGGCCTGATCCACGGTGCCTATGACGCAAAAGAAGGCGGCGGCTTCGTCCCCGGCGGCGGCTCGCTGCACAACCGGATGAGCGCGCACGGCCCCGACGCCATTACCCACGCCCGCGCCAGCAGTGCCGACCTGAAACCGGTGAAGCTGGACAACACGCTGGCGTTCATGGTGGAAACGCGCATGCCCTATCGCCTCACCGACCAAGCCGCGCGCACGCCGCAACCCGATTATGATGCTGTCTGGAGCGGCTTTCGATGACCGATCCCGCCACCGACCCGACGCTCGATCCCGACATGCGCAGCTGGGTTCCCGGCGCCGACGGCCACCCAGATTTCCCGGTGCAGAACCTGCCCCACTGCGTCTTCTCCACCCCCGGCACCGGCGTTAGGGGCGGCATGCGCATCGGGGACTGGCTGCTCGACCTCGGCCTTATCGCCCCGCGCCTCCAGGGGGAACCCGGCACCGCGATGGCGCTCGCTGCCGCCGCACCGCTCAACGCCTTCCTCGCCGCCGGCCCCGGCGCCCGCCGCATGGTGCGCGAAGCGGCCTTCGCCGTCCTCACCCTCGACCAGCTGCGCGCCCTCGGCGAAAGCGCGCTCGTGCCGCTTGCCGACGCCACCCTGCACCTGCCCTGCGCCATCGGCGACTACACCGATTTCTACGCCGGCATCCATCACGCCGTGAAGGTCGGCAGCCTGTTCCGGCCGGACAATCCGCTGCTGCCCAACTACAAACATGTGCCCATCGGCTACCACGGCCGTGCATCGTCGGTCGTGCCGTCGGGCACCGCCATCCACCGCCCGCACGGCCAGCTCGCCGGCCCCGATGGCCCGCGCTTCGCGCCCGCCGAACGGCTCGATATCGAGCTCGAACTCGGCCTCTGGATCGGCACCGGCAATGCCCCCGGCACCCCCATCCCGATTCAGCAGGCCGCGGACCATATCGCCGGCTACTGCCTACTGAACGACTGGTCCGCCCGCGACATCCAGGCCTGGGAGTATCAGCCGCTGGGGCCCTTCCTCGCCAAGAGCTTCGCCACCAGCATCAGCCCCTACGTCATCACGCCCGATGCCCTGCGGCCCTTTCGCACCGCCCAGGCGGCACGCCCCGATGGCGACCCCGCCCCCCTGCCCTACCTCGGCGATCCTGCCGACCAGGCCCGCGGCGCGCTCGCCCTCAACCTGGAGGTCTGGCTCTCCACCGCCGCCATGCGCGCCGCCGGCCTGCCGGAAACCCGCATCAGCGCCAGCGACGCCCGCCACCTTTATTGGACCCCGGCGCAGATGGTCGCCCACCACAGCAGCAACGGCTGCAACCTCCGCCCTGGGGACCTGTTCGGCAGCGGCACGATCAGCGGGCCGACGCCCGGCAGCGAAGGCAGCCTGCTCGAAGCCACCAACGGCAGCAAAGCCCCGCTGACCCTGCCCGGCGGCGAAACCCGCACATTTTTGCAGAGCGGCGACCGCATCACGCTCCGCGCCTGGGCCGAAGCCCCCGGCCACGCCCGCATCGGCTTTGGCGACTGCACCGGCGAGATTGTCGGCTAACCCGCCGCGCGCAACCACCCCGTCACGCTCAGCCGCTGCCCCGTGGCGAAACTGCTCACCTGGCTTACGCTGTGCGGATGCGGCACCGCGAACAAGGACAGGCTGTTCCACGCCGGCGCCCATGCCTCTGACCGGCCAGCGTCGTGCAGCAGCAGTAATCCGCCCCAATCCGCCCGCCAATCCCGCGTCAGGTTCAGCACATAGGCGGCGCGCCGGTGCTTCCCCGCCACATCATCGTCATGCACCGTCAGGAAATCGCCCGCGGAATAAAGCGTCGCCTGCGCATCCAGCAGCGCCACATCCGCCACCCCGGTCACCGCCCGCAGCAACACCAGCACCGGCCCGCTGTTCAGAAAATCTCCGAACCGCGACAGCAGGCTCCCGTCCGCCGCCCGCCCCGCGGCATCGTCCGCCACCCGCAGCCCCTCGAACCGATACTGAAACCCGCGCGCCGCCTGGGCATTCACCGCCGCCTCCAGCGCCGCGCGCCGCTCCGCGCTGAACCCCGCGCGCGTCTCCCGGTCCAATTCGAACCACTTCTCACCGCTGTTGATATGCTGTTTCCAGTCGTCGCGCGCCAGCAGGTGCGCCGCCAGCCTGTCTGCGCAATCGTCACGCAGAAACGGGGCGATCCGCACCCGCCCCCGCGCTGCGAAGGCCCCCCGCAACGCCTCCACGTCCAGATCAGGATGCAGCCAAAACCCCGTCATCGCCCCCGACAACCCCGCCATGAGATGGTGCTGCTGGGGAGGATTGAACTCCCGACCTCAGCCTTACCAAGGATGCGCTCTACCACTGAGCTACAGCAGCCCACTCACGGGAGGCGCGCCCTTGCCGCAACTGTCCACGCAAGTCAACCGACCGCGCCCGGCAGCTTCAACGATGCCGCCAGCCCGCCCAGATCCTCGCTCTCTCCCAGCGTCACGCTGCCACCATAGATCTCCGCGACATCCCGTACGATTGCCAGCCCCAACCCCGTCCCCGGCCGTCCGGTGTCCAGCCGCGCCCCGCGCTCGAACAGCCGCGTCCGCTCGGCCTCGGGAATGCCCTGCCCGTCATCCTCCACCAGGATCTCCACCACGCCATCCGCCTGGGACACCGTCACGAACACCCGGCCGCCGCCATAATTCGCAGCATTGTCGATCAGATTGCCCGCCATCTCCTCCAGGTCCTGCCGCTCCCCGCGGAACACCGCCTGCCGGTCACCCGCCAGGTCGATGGCGACCCCTTCATGAATCTGTTCCACCGCGCGCCGCACGCCCTCCAGCGCCGGCCACACCTCCGCCCGCGCGCTCGCCGCGCTGCGTCGCCCCGCGGCCCGCGCCCGCGCCAGATGATGGTCGATATGCCGCCGCATCGTCGTCAGCTCGCGGGTGATCGCGTCCGCCGGCACGCTGCCGCCCGCGCTCGCCTCGTTCATCAGCACCGACATCGGCGTCTTCAGCGCATGGGCCAGATTGCCGGCATGCATCCGCGCCGCCTCCGCCGCCTTCTCATTATGGTCCAGAAGGTCGTTCAGCTCCCCCACCAGCGGCGCGATCTCCGGCGGCACATCCTCTGTCGGCGCCCGCCGCGCCCGCCCGGCGCGGATGTCCGCCATCGTCGCGGACATGCGCCGCAGCGGCAGCAGGCCCACCACCGCCTGCAACGCCGCCAGCAGGAACAGCCCCGCCCCCACCGCCCCCAGCGACCACCACAGGATGCTGCGCACGCGCCGCACCTGCGCATCCAGCGCATCGGTCGCCTGCGCCACCTGGAACCGCAGCGTCTGCACCGTCCCCGGCAGCCGCGCGTCGCGCTCCACCACCCGCAGCGATTCGCCGGCGCGGCCTTCGGTGCGGTAGGAACAGATGGTCACGCAATTGGCGTCCAGGTTCACCGCCAGCGCCCGATCCCACAGGCTGCGCGAACGGAATGGCTCCTGCCCGGCGGCATTCACCTGCCAGTAAAGGCCGGAATAGGGTTCGGAAAAACGCTGGTCCCCCAGCGGCCGCGTGAACCGCACCTCACCGGAGGCATCGAGGTCGGCCGACGCGATCATCGCCGTCAGCGCATAGCTCAGCTGGGCATCGAAGTTGCGCGTCAGCGTCCCCACCAGCACCCGGTCGAGCGCGAACCCGCCCAACAACAGCAGCGCCACGATCCAGCCGAACGCCAGCCAAACGATGCGCGCGGTCAGCGACCCCGGCTGCAACCACCCCGTCTGACGGGGCAGCGCGGCCTCAGCGCCCTTCGAGACTATATCCAAGGCCACGAATGGTCTGGATCAGCTCGGCGCCCAGCTTCTTGCGGATCCGCGTGATGAACACCTCGATGGTGTTCGAATCACGGTCGAAATCCTGGTCATAGATATGCTCGATCAGCTCGGTCCGGCTCACCACCTTGCCCTTGTGGTGCATCAGGTAACTCAGCAGCTTATATTCCTGCGCCGTCAGCTTCACCGGCTCGCCGGCCAGCGTCACCCGGCCGGAGCGCGTGTCCAGCCGCACCTCGCCCGCGGTCAGCTCTGAACTCGCATTGCCCGATGCCCGCCGGATCAGCGCCCGCAACCGCGCGATCAGCTCCTCGCTGCGGAATGGCTTGGTCAGATAATCGTCGGCGCCGGCATCCAGCCCCGCCACCTTGTCGCTCCAACTGTCACGCGCCGTCAGCACCAGCACCGGCATGCGGTGCCCGGCGCGCCGCCAGCGGTCCAGCACCGTCAGCCCGTCCACCTCGGGCAGGCCAAGATCGAGAATGACCGCGTCATAGGCCTCATTCTCGCCCAGATACTGGCCTTCCTCGCCATCATGCGCGCTGTCCACGGCATAGCCCGCGCCTTCCAGCGTCGCCCGCAACTGCCGCGCCAGCGTCGGCTCATCTTCCACGATCAGAACACGCATTATTGGGTCCGCAGCACGCGACCGGTGCGGCCGTCCATGTCCACTGCCACCACCGATCCGTTCGGCCGCATGAACTTGAAGCGATAGGTGTTGCTGTCCTGATCGAAATCGACACCCAGATATTCGCCACGACCGGCCGCCTGCGCCGCCGGCAACAGCTGGTCGAGCGGCTTCAGGTCGCCGCGCTGCCGCGCGCTGCTGGCGGCCGACTGGTCGGACACATCCCGGGCAAACCGCTGCGCATCGGCGGGCAGCGACACCACCGCCACTGCCAGCAGGCCCGCGGCCAAAAGCTGAGAAATCTTCACGCGCATCATCCTTCTTTACACCGTCTGCCATAGAGTTGAGGCCGTGAACAGCTTGTGAATACAGGCTTCATCCCGCTAACAGGCGCCATGCCCGCACCCATCCTCGCCGTCGAAAACCTCGCCCTGCAACAGGGTGACGGCTGGCTGTTCACCGACCTGTCGCTGTTCGTGGGCGAAAACGACCGGCTGGCGCTCATCGGCCGCAACGGCGCCGGCAAGACGACGCTGTTCCGCCTGCTCGCCGGCCAGGTGGAGGCCGACCGCGGCCGCCGCACCGTGCAGCCCGGCCGCCGCATCGTCACCCTGCTGCAGGACCCGTCGGTCGAGGGCTTCGCCACGCTCGCCGATTTCGCGCTCGCCGGCGCCGATGCCCCGCCCGCCCATGCCGTCCAGGCGATCGCCGACCAGCTCGGCATCGACCTCGGGCGCGACGCCGCGACCGCGTCCGGCGGCGAACGCCGCCGCGCCGCCATCGCCCGCGCGCTCGCCTCCGAACCGGACCTGCTGCTGCTCGACGAACCGACCAACCACCTCGACCTCGACGCCATCCAATGGCTCGAGGATTGGCTCACCCGCTTCCGCGGCGCCTTCATCGTCATCAGCCATGACCGCGCCTTCCTGACCCGCCTCACCCGCGCCTGCCTGTGGCTGGACCGCGGCACGCTGCGCCGGCAGGAGGTCGGCTTCGGCGGCTTCGAGGCCTGGGCGGAGTCCATCGCCGAGGAGGACGCCCGCGCCGCGCAGAAGCTCGATTCGAAACTCCGCCTCGAACTCCACTGGCTGCAACGCGGCGTCACCGCCCGCCGCCGCCGCAACCAGGGCCGTCTCGCCAAGCTGCACGAGATGCGCGCCGCGCGCCGCGCCATGCTCGGCGCCCCCGGCGTCGCCAAACTCGCGCTCGCCAGCGATGATGTCAAAACCAGGATGGTGATCGAAGCCGACGCCATCACCAAAAGCTATGGCGGGCGCATCATCCTCAAGCCCTTCAGCATTCGTATCCAGCGCGGCGACCGCATCGGCATCGTCGGCGGCAACGGCACCGGCAAGACCACGCTGCTCCGCCTGCTGACCGGCGAACTCGAACCCGATAGCGGCACTGTCACCCGCGCCAAAACGCTCGCCGGCGTCCTCATCGACCAGCAGCGGCGGCTGATGGACCCTGCAAAGCGCGTCCGCGACATCCTCGCCAACGGCGGGGACTGGGTGACGGTGCGCGGCGAGAAGAAGCATATCCAGGGCTATCTCAAGGATTTCCTGTTCGAACCCGGCCTTGCCGACGCCCGCATCGGCACCTTCTCCGGCGGCGAACGCTCCCGGCTTCTCCTGGCCCGCGAATTCGCCCGCGAATCCAACCTGCTCGTGCTCGATGAACCGACGAACGACCTCGACCTCGAAACCCTCGACCTGCTGCAGGACGTCATCGCCGACTATGACGGCACCGTCCTCATCGTCAGCCACGACCGCGACTTCCTCGACCGCACCGTCACCATGACCATCGGCCTCGACGGCAGCGGCCAGGCCCTCCTCGTCGCCGGCGGCTACCAGGAAGTCGCCGCCGCCTGGGCGGCACAGAAACAGCCACGCAAGACGTCGTCAGCCTCTCCCCCGGCACGGGGGAGCGACCCGTCTCTCTCCTCCGGCACGGGGGAGCGACTCGCGGAACGCGAGCGGAGGGGGCCAGCGAGCGGAGGGGGCCAGCCATCGCCAGGCAAGAAACTCAGCTTCCGCGACCAGCACGACCTCGACCGCCTGCCCGCCGAGATCGCCCGCCTCGATGCCGAGATCGCCGCCGCCGAAACCGCCCTCGCCGATCCCGACCTCTACACCCGCAACCCCGCCCGCTTCACTGCGCTCAGCAAAGCCGCCGACGAATTGCGGGCACGAAAGGACGCCGCCGAAACCCGCTGGCTGACCGTCGCCGAACTGGCCGAGGCGCTCGGCTGACGACTGCCCGAGAGCCCTTGCCTCGCCCCCTGATCCATGGTCACCTTGCGGCAGCACGGGGACAGGGGGGAAGCGTAATGCCCTATACAATGGCAGACCTTTATTCGACGCGTCACGCCGAACTGGTCAAGACCATGACCAGCAACGATTTTTCCAAGGATGGGGACTGGAAGACCATCATCCCCGAGGCGAAGGCGGCCATCGTCACCGCCGGCTTCAACGCCGACAAGGCCGAGGTCTGCGAATCGATTCGCAAGGCGGTGAAGAAGGGCGAGAAAGCCAACGCCAAGGCGGTCAAGACCATCGTTACCGGCGCCGGCGGCACCATGCCCGACAACAGCACCGGCACGCTTCCCGATGCGCTGGCCAAACGCGTCGCCGCGCTGGACACGCTGCGCCACCTCTGGATGCTGAAGAAAAGCGGCAGCCACAAGCTCTGGGTGCTCTCGCTGCCGATGAGCTACGCCAACTGGCCCGACGTCGATCTCACCGGCAAGACCTATGCCGACGCCACCACCCGCCTCAATGACAGCAGCGAGCGCTTCGGCGCCGGCGACCGCAAGCATCTGTCGCAGGCGACGCAAGAGGGCCTGAAATGGATTCACAAGGCGATGATCGTCGCCGCCGACCCCAAGACCGAGAAACACAAGAAGATCCTGAAACGCTGGTTCGCCGACCCCGACACCACCGACGAGCAGCTGGCAGCCGCCGCCGCCACGATCAACGAGGGCCTCAAGAAGATGAGCGCCACGATCAAGTCCAGCTTCCTGCTGATGACCGACATGCCGAAGGACCGGTCCGACGCCGGCAGCGCCAACACCAACGCCTTCGTCTTCAAGGACGAGGCCGTCAGCGTCATCTACATTGAACGCGCCTTCTTCGGCACCAGCGACACCTGGAAGGACCTGAAGAACTGGACCCGCATCGTGGTCCACGAACTCACCCACCGCGATGCCAAGACCGAGGACCATCGTTACCGCCACCACGGCGACGGCCTGAAACCCAACAAAACCACCTTCACCCACGCCAAGGCCATCACCAACGCCGACAGCTGGGCCATCTTCTGCATGGACTGCGCCGGCAAGATGACCTCCTCCGATTACAAGAAGGTCAAGGTCGATTGAGACCGCCCGCCATTCTCGCCCTGCTGCTCGCTGCCTGCACCGCGGCCGCCCCGCCACCCACGCCGGTTGAAACCCCGGCACCCACCGCCCAAAGCGCCCCGCCCAAGGAACCCATCATGGACCTCAACCCCTCCAAAGACCGCCTCGGCCCCCCGGACGTCAAACCTGTCGAGCGCGACGGCGTCCGCTATGCCCAGGCCAGCGACGGCCGTGACCACGGCGCCGCCAACGCCGACGGCGTCCTGGTCGCCACCGACGCGAAAAGCGGCAAAAAGCTCTGGACGCTTGCCGTTTACAGCAACCCCATCGACCCGAAGCTTGAACTCGACATGCAGTGGCGTTTCTTCACCAGCATGGCCTTCGATACAGACGGCCGCCTGCGCATCACCAACGAGGACGGCAAGACCTTCCTGGTCGATGTCACCACCAAAACGGTCGCACCCGCACCCTGAGTGCATTTCGGAAAGGTGCGAGGCGGTTTTCCGACAAAAATGCACGACAGCAAAAAGACTGACCCTCACGCCGCCGCGATAAAATCCTCGACCGCCGGCGCGATGATGTCGCGCCACTTGCTGCCATTGAAAATCCCGTAATGCCCCACGCCCGGCACCATGAAATAGCGTTTCTTCGCCTCGGAAAGCCCGCTCGCCAGCGCCAGCGCCGCCTTGGTCTGCCCCACGCCGCTGATGTCGTCGCGCTCACCCTCGATCGCGAACAGCGCCACGTCCCTGATCGCCGCCGGATCGACCCGCACGCCGCGGTGCGTCATCTCACCCTTCGGCAGCAGGTGCCGCTGGAACACCACATCGATGGTCTGAAGATAGAATTCCGCGGTCATGTCGCAGACGCTGCGATACTCCTCGTAAAAGGCCTTGGTCGCATCCGCGCTGCTGTCGTCGCCCTGCACCAGATGCTTGAACAGCTCCCAATGGCTCAGCATGTGGCTGCCCAGGTTCATGCTCATGAATCCCGACAGTTGCAGGAACCCCGGATAGACCGGCCGCCCGGCGCCGGGATGATGCAGCGGCACGGTTGCGATCACATTCTGCTCGAACCAGGCGAACGGCCGCTCCATCGCCAACCGGTTCACAGCCGTCGGCGCTTCCCGCGTGTCGATCGGCCCGCCCATCATGGTCAGGGATTTGGGCAGCGCGGGATGCTTCGCCGCGCTCATCAGCGCCACGGCGGCATAAACCGGCACCGACGGCTGGCACACCGCCAGCACATGCGCCCCCGGCCCCACAACGCCCAGCCAGTCGATGATATAGTCCAGATAGTCCTCCAGGTCGAACCGCCCGGCCGAAAGCGGCGCCGCCCGCGCATCGCGCCAGTCGGTGATGTAAACGTCATGCCGCGGCAGCATCCGTTCCACCGTGCCGCGCAGCAGCGTCGCATAATGGCCGGACATCGGCGCCACGATCAGCAGCTTCGGCGCCTCGCCTGCCCCCACCCGCTCGAACCGCTTCAGCTGCCCGAACGGCTTGCGGTCCACCACCACCTCGTTGACCGGCACATGCCGGCCCTCCACCACCGTCGCGGCGATGCCGAACGCCGGCTTCCCGCGCGGCGCCGCGGCATGGCTGAACACGTCCAGCGCCGCCGCCGCGATCGGCCCGCTGGCGAAATAGGCCAGCGGATTCGCCGGATTCGCCATCCAGTCGGAGCCCATGCGCGCCATCGCGCTCGCCCCGCTCAGCCACTGTTTCGTCACTTCATAGCCATAATACAGCATCGAATTCCCCATCGCTCTGCCCATATGGTCTCTTTCAGGCGGACCAGTTCTTTGCCGTTGACGCTACCCAAGTTGCGCGCAATGTCCATTTCACTGCTGCAACGCAGCACATGTTAACGATGCTTTTGTACAGGAGTTGCCGCCATGACCGCCCCATCCGCCGATAAACCGCTCGCCGGCCGCGTCGCCGCCGTCACCGGCTCCACCAGCGGCATCGGTCTTGCCATCGCCAACGCGCTCGCCGAAGCCGGCGCCGACGTCGCGCTCAACGGCTTCGGCGATCCCGCCCCTGCCCTCGCCGCCGTCGGTGCCGCAGGGGGCGGCGCCACCCGCGTCGCCTTCCACGCCGCCGACCTCTCCAAAGGCCCCGACGCCGACGCCTGGGTAAAGGCGGTCGAAGCCGACTTCGGCCGCCTCGACATCCTCGTCAACAACGCCGGCATCCAGCATGTCGCCCCCATCGAGGAGTTTCCGCCGGAGAAGTGGGACGCGATCCTCGCCATCAACCTCAGCAGCAACTTCCACACCATCCGCGCCGCCGTCCCCGGCATGAAGGCGCGCGCCTGGGGCCGCATCATCGCCATCAGCAGCGCCCACGGCCTGGTCGCCAGCCCCTATAAATCCGCCTATGTCGCCGCCAAACATGGCGTCAACGGACTCACCAAAACCGTCGCCCTCGAACTCGCCGAAACCCCCATCACCTGCAACGCCATCTGCCCCGGCTTCGTCCTGACACCTCTGGTCGAAGGCCAGATCGCCGACCAGGCCAAGGCCAACAACATGCCCCAGGACCAGGTCATCCGCGACATCATCCTCGCCTCGCAACCCAGCAAGCGCTTCGTCACCCCCGAAAGCATCGGCGCCATGGCCGTGTTCCTGTCCACCGACGCCGGCGCCAACATCACCGGCACCATGCTCAGCGTCGACGGCGGCTGGACCGCCAGATAACAAATACCCCTCCTGCCCCGCGAAGCGGAGAGCGGGGAGTCGAAGACGGCGCAAAGCGCCAGCGGCGACTCGCGCGTCAGCGCGGCGGGGGTGGGTGGAGGCGCGGTTACGCCGCCATCGCCCTCCGCGCCAGCGCACATTCGCTCCAGATGTCGCTCAAAGCCCGCACCAGCCGGTCCACATCATCGTCGCTGTGCACCGGCGACGGCGTGATCCGCAGCCGTTCCGTGCCCTTCGCCACCGTCGGATAGTTGATCGGCTGCACATAGATGCCGTGCTCGGCCAGCAGTCGGTCGCTGATCAGCTTGGCATGATGCGCGCTCCCCACCATCACCGGGATGATGTGGCTGTCATTGTCCATCATCGGAATGCCCACCGCCTCCAGCCGCCGCCGCACCTTGGCCACCCGCTCCTGGTGCCGCGCACGCTCCACGCCGCTCGCCTTCAGATGCCGGATGCTGGCGAGCGCGCCCGCCGCCACCGCCGGCGGCAGCGCGGTTGTAAAGATGAACCCGCTCGCGAAACTGCGCACGAAATCGCAGATGCTGGCAGACGCCGCGATATAGCCGCCGACCACGCCGAACGCCTTGCCCAGCGTCCCCTCGATCACCGTCAGCCGGTGCATGATCCCCTCACGCTCCGCCACGCCGCCGCCGCGCGGACCGTAAAGGCCCACGCCATGCACCTCGTCCAGATAGGTCATCGCCCCATGTTTGTCGGCCACGTCGCACAGCTCGGCGATCGGCGCGATGTCGCCGTCCATCGAATAGACGCTCTCGAACGCCACCAGCTTCGGCCGCGCCGGGTCCAGCGCGCTCAGTCGCCGGTCCAGGTCCTCCGGGCTGTTGTGGCGGAAAATCTGCCGCTCCGCCCGGCTGTGGCGAATCCCCTCGATCATCGAGGCATGGTTGCCCTCGTCGCTCAGCACCACGCACCCCGGCAGCCGCCCCGCCAGCGTCCCCAGCGCCGCCCAGTTGGAAACATAGCCGCTGGTGAACAGCAGTGCCGCCTCCTTGCCGTGCAGGTCCGCGAGTTCGCGCTCCAGCAGCACATGGCTGTGCGTCGTGCCGCTGATGTTGCGCGTGCCGCCGGCGCCCGCGCCGAACGCATCCAGCGCCTCGTGCATCGCCCCCACCACCGCGGGATGCTGCCCCATCCCCAGATAGTCGTTCGAGCACCACACCGTCACCTGCTCGGTCGCGTCCTCCACGAACCGCGTCGCGTGCGGATAGGCGCCGCGCTTGCGCTCCAGCTCCGCGAACACCCGGTAATTCCCGGCTTTGCGCAGCTCATCCAGCTGGACCTCGCAAAGGGCATCATAATCCATCATGCTTCTCCCGCTCATTCCTTGTTGTTCCATCATCACCAGGCCGGCGCCAGCCGCACCGTCGCGGGCAACCGGTTTTCCTTCACCGGCAACAGATAGAGCCGCGCGAACGCCGCTCCCGCCGCCGCCATGTTTCCGATCCGCGCCAGCGCGCCGCCCACACCGCCACGGGCCTTCGCCGCGGCGATGCCGTCGCTCGCCCGCCGCAACGCCTCCATGCCGGCCCGAAAGCGCGGATCATGATGGTTCAGCTCCAGCGGAAACACCTGCCGGCTGATCGTCGTGCAGATGTCGAACACCCGATAATCATAATCGGTCGGATCGACCCCCAGCGCCGCATGGAATTCCGGCCGCAGATGGTCGCGCACATACATGGTGGCATAGACCGACAGCAGGAAAAACCGCACCCACAGCCGGTTCACACCCGTCAGCAGCTTCGGATCGGCCCGCAGGATCAGCGCGAACGCCTCGCCATGGCGGAACTCGTCGTTGCACCACTGCTCGAACCAGTTGAAGATGGGATGGAACCGATATTCCGGATGCGCCGCCAATTGCCGGAAAATGGCGATGTAACGTGCATAGCCGATCTTCTCCGACAGATAGACCGCATAGAAAATGAACTTGGGCCGGAAATAGGTGTATTTCTTCGCCTTGGTCAGGAAACTCAGGTCGATCCCGATCCGCGCATCCTTCAGCGTGTCGTTGATGAAGCCCGCATGCCGGCTCTCGTCGCGCGCCAGCAGCTTGAACAGCCGCTTCATGTCCGGATTCTTCACCCGCCGCGCGATCTCGGCATAAAGGATGCAACCCGAAAACTCCGACGTCAGCGAACTCACCAGGAAATCGGTGAACTCCGCCTTCAACGCCGGCGGCAACCCCTCGATCACCCCGTCGAACGCCGCCGTCCGCTTGAAATGCCGCTTGTTCGGGTCGGCTTCCATCTCGGCCATCAGGCTTTCCCACTCGGCGCGCACCGGCGACACGTCGATCGCATCCATCGCCGCGAAATCGGTGGTATAGAAGCGCGGCGACAGCATCGTGTCCGTCCGCGCCATCGCGTTGGTATCGGGCACATCGACCCCAAGCGCGCGCTCCATCACAGCAGTCGTCATGCCAGCCTCCCCGGCGTAAAGCTCACATCATACAACTCGCCCATCTCGAAATGCCCCGTCACCCGCGTCAGCAACCGGTTCAGCGCCGTCGCCCGCTCGATCACCGCGTGCCGCCGCAGCACCCGATGCTCACCGGGCACCACCTCGATTGTTCCGCCCAGCACCCGTACCCGATCGCCGGCGCCGATCGCCGGCTCGCCGTCCAGCCGCACATGCGCCCCCAGATTCTCCGGCGAATGGTCGATCTCGATGGTGCACCCCACCGTCAGCCCGCGCTGCCACATCAGCCGGCTCACCGTTCCACCTCCAGCGCCTGGCTGGTGTAGAAACCGCTGGAAACCCGCGCCTGCCGGCCGTTCCGCAACCCCGCCGCCGCCAGCTGCCGCCGCAATCCCTCCACCCTCACCGGCTGGATCGCCGGCGCCCGGTCATCGCGCGGGAACAGCTTGCCCACCCCGTGCATCACGCTCAACAGCGGCGTCCTCGGCGCCACCGTCGCCACCACATGCGGCGCCCGTGCCGACAGCGCCCCCAGCGCCCGCGCAATGTCCGCCGCCGGGTAGTGAATCAGCGAATCCATCGCCACCACATGATCGAAGCCATCACCGCCCGCGGTCAGCATGTCCCCCACCAGCCACTCGATCCGCAGCCCTGCCCCTGAAGCCGAAGACGCCGCCCGCTCGCGCGCCAGGTCGATCAGCTGCCCCGACACGTCCACCGCCACCACCTGCGCCCCGCGCTGCGCCGCCGCCACCGCCAGCGCGCCCGTCCCGCACCCGGCATCCAGCAGCCGCGCCCCGCGCAGATCCTGCGGCAACCAGTCCAGCAGCAACGCGCGCATCCGGTCGCGTCCGGCGCGCACCGTCGCGCGAATGCGGCTCACCGGCGCGTCGCTGGTCAGCGCCGCCCATTGCGCGAACGCCGTGCGGTCGAAATAGGCGGTCAGCGCCTCCCGCGTCCGGCCATAGCTCGCGGTCGCGTCCATCACTCGAACCCCAGAAACTCGAAAATGTCGCGATCCTTCATCGGGTTCGCCTCCAGAGGCCGTGTACCCGCCCATAGCATCGCCGCCAGCCGTTTATACTCATTCCGCACGGCCTCGATTTCCGGCGTATCCTCCATCTCGAAAATCGTGCATTTCTTCAGCCGCGACCGCCGGATCGCGTCCAGGTCGGGAAAATGCGCCAGCCGCTCCAGCCCGGTCGCCCCGGCGAAGCGGTCGATCTCGTCGGTGTCGCGGCTGCGGTTCGCCACCACGCCGGCCAGCCGCACCTCGTAATTCTTGGACTTCGCCTTGATCGCTGCCACGATGCGGTTCATCGCGAAGATGCTGTCGAAATCATTCGCCGCCACCACCAGTGCCCGCTCGGCATATTGCAGCGGCGCCGCGAAACCGCCGCACACTACGTCGCCCAGCACGTCAAAGATAACGACGTCCGTGTCCTCCAGCAGATGGTGCTGCTTCAACAGCTTCACCGTCTGCCCCACCACATAGCCGCCACAGCCCGTCCCCGCCGGCGGCCCCCCGGCCTCCACGCACATCACCCCGTTGAAGCCCTCGAACATGTAATCCTCGGGGCGCAACTCCTCGTGGTGGAAGTCATTGGCTTCCAGCACGTCGATCACCGTCGGCATCAGCTTGCGGGTCAGCGTGAAGGTGCTGTCATGCTTGGGATCGCAGCCGATCTGCAACACCCGCTGCCCCAGCAGGCTGAACGCGGCGCTCAGGTTGCTGCTGGTCGTCGACTTGCCGATCCCGCCCTTGCCATAGACGGCGAACACCTTGGCACCGCCGATCTTCGCACCCGAGTCCAGCTTTACCTGAACACTGCCCTCGCCGTCTCCCGGCCGCTCCAGCGTCAACGTGCTCATTGTCCGTTCCTCATGAAATGCCTTCCAGCCGGTCTTCCAGCGCATCCGCCGCCGCGTGCAGCGCGGCAAGCGTCGCCGCATCCGGCGCCCAAAACTGCCGCTCGCTCGCCTCGATCAGGCGGTTGGCCACGCGGTTCGCCGCCGTCGGATTCAACGCCGCCAGCCGCTCCCGCATCCCCTCGTCCAGGATGAAGGTCTCGCTCAGCCGCTGATATACCCAGGGGCTGACCTGCCCCGTCGTGGCGCTCCACCCCAGCGTCGCCGTCACGCCGGTTTCGATCGCGTGCACGCCCTCGCCGCCATGCTTCAGCATCGGCTCATACCAGGCGGGGTTCAGCATCCGCGTCCGCGTTTCCAGCGCTACCTGCTCATTCAGGCTGCGCACCGTCCCCGCGCCTTGCGTCTGGTCACCGATATAGACGGGCGCCACCGCGCCGCCATGCCGCGCCACCGACCGCGAAATCCCGCCGAGCGTATCGACATATTGGTCCACGCTGGTCAGCCCCAGCTCGATGGATTCCAGATTCTGATAGGCCAGCTCCACCCCCGCCATCGCGCTGCCGAAAATCGCCGTCTGCCGCGCCGGTGCCCCCGTGCGGCCATAGGCAAAGCTCTTCTGCCGCTCGAACGCCACCGCCAGCTCGTCGGGATCGCTCCACAGGCTGGCATCGATCAGCCGGTTGACGTTCGCGCCATAACTCCCCTCGGCATTGCTGAATACCCGCAGCCCCGCCGTCTCCAGGTCGCAGCCATGTTTCGCCGCATGCGCCAGGCTGTGCTTGCGGATGAAGTTCCACTCCAGCGGCTCATCCGCCTGCGTCGCCAGCCACGCCGCCTCCGCCAGCACCCGCACCTGGAGGGGCAGCAGGTCGCGGAAAATGCCCGACAGCGCCGCCACCACATCCACCCGCGGCCGCCCCAGCTCCGCCAGCGGGATCAACTCCGCCCCGGCCATGCGCCCATAGCTGTCATGCCGCGGCCGCGCCCCCATCAGCGCCAGCGCCTGCGACAGCTGCGCCCCCTCGCTCTTCAGATTGTCGGTGCCCCACAGCACCATCGCCACCGTCTCCGGCATCCGGCCACTGTCCGCCCGCGCCCGTTCCAGCAGCCGCGTCGCCTGCGCCGCGCCATCGGCCAGCGCGAAGGCACTTGGAATGCGGAACGGGTCGAAGCCATGCAGGTTGCGCCCGGTCGGCAGCATCTCCGGATTGCGCGTCAGGTCGCCACCCACCGCCGGCGGCACGAATCCGCCATCCAGCGCCCGGATCAACGCCGGCAGTTCCGCATCCACCGCCAGCAGCGCCGCCGCCCGCTCCCGGTCCGCGTCCGCCGGCATCGCCGCCAGCATTTCCGCCCGCGCCGCTGCATCGGGCACGTCGCCCACCACATGTAGCCCCTGCGGGATCAGCGCGCGCTCCATCTCATAGATGCGCCCCGCCAGCGCCTCGATGTCGTCCACCTCCAGATCCACCGCCGCCGCCTGGTCGCGGATCACCTCCACCAGGTCATCGCGCTCCGGCGCTTGCCGATCCGTCCGCCGCCAGCGCTCCACGCTCGCCTTCAGCGCCTCGATGCCCGCCGTCAGCCCGGCGGCCGCCACCGGCGGGGTCAGGTAGCTTACCAGCGTCGCGCCACTGCGCCGCTTCGCCAGCATGCCTTCCGAAGGATTGTTCGCCGCATACAGGTAGATGTTCGGCACATCGCCGATCAGCCGCTCCGGCCAGCAGTCCGCGGACATCCCCGCCTGCTTGCCCGGCATGAATTCCAGGCTGCCATGCGTGCCGAAATGCAGCAGCGCGTCCGCGCCAAAGTCCTCCCGCAACCAGCGATAGAAGCTGCTGAACGCATGCGTCGGCGCGAACCGCCCTTCGAACAGCAATCGCACCGGATCGCCCTCATAGCCCAGGCCCGGCTGCAAGCCGACAAACACCTTGCCGAACATCGCCCCCAGCACATGCACATGCCGCGCATCAGCCTGCACCCGTCCCGGCGCCGGCCCCCACTCCGCCTCGATCGCCGAAAGATGCGGCTCCCGCGCCACGATGTCGTCCGCGCCCACCCGCGCATGCACATTGGCTTCCGCGCCGAACGTCGCCGCATTGCCGCGCAACACCCGCTCCCTCAGCGCCTCCACATCCGCCGGCAGTTCCACGTCATAGCCGGCATCGCGCATCGCCCGCAGCGTGTTGAAGGCCGATTCAAACACACTCAGGAACGCCGCGCTCCCCGCCGCCCCCGTCCCCGGCGGGAAGTTGAACAGCACCAGCGCCACGCGCCGTTCCGCCCGCGCCATGCGCCGCAGCGCCACCAGCTTCGCCACCTTCGCCGCCAGCGCCCCGGCCCGCTCCGGGCAGGCCCGCATCGCCCGCGCCGGGCCTTCGCTCTCGAACACGCAAGCGCGGGCGCAGCCGCCGCAGGCCACCCCCGCGCAATCGCTGCGTCCGCCGAACACATGCGGGTTGGTGGCCCCGTCCAGCTCGGGAATCGCCACCATCATCGTCGCCTCGACAGGCAGCAACCCCTGCCTGGACGCACCCCACGCCTCCAGCGTCTGGAACTCCAACGGATGCGCCGCGATCAGCGGCACATCCAGCTTGTCGAGCATCGCCGCCGCCGCCGCGCTGTCATTGTACGCCGGGCCGCCCACCAGGCTGAACCCGGTCAGGCTGACCATCGCATCCACCGTCGGCCGGCCATCCTTCACCAGAAACTTCTCGATCGCCGGCCGCGCGTCCAGCCCGCTGGCGAACACCGGCACCACCGCCAGCCCCTTCGCCTCCAGCGCCGCGATCACCCCGTCATAATGCGCCGCATCCTTCGCCAGGATGTAACTGCGCAGCAGGATCAACCCCACCCGGCCGGTCGCACCCCCCTTCACCGGCAGTGCCACCGGCAGCGCTTCGGCCCGGGCCGAAATCCGCCCCGGCAGCTTCGGATGGTAAACCCCCTCCTCCGGATATTCCACCGGCGCCGCCACGCGCAGCACGCCCCGCCATCCCTTGCGCGGCCCGTCGGCATAGCGATCCACCAGTGCCGCGATCATCGCGCCGGCATTGTCGTCCGACCCCGCCAGCCAATATTGCAGCGTCAGGAAATAGGCGCGCACATCCTGCGCCGGCCCCGGAATGAAGCGCAATATCTTCGGCAGCCGCCGCAGCATCGCCATCTGCCCCGCGCCACTGCTGGCGCCCGGCTTGCCGCTGCCACGCAGCTTCTTCAGCAGCGCCAGCGGGCCCTTCGCCGGCGCGTCCATCCGATACGCCCCCATCTTGGTCAGCCGCACCACCTCGCCGGCCGACATCAGCGCCACCATCGCGTCACAATCCGCCTGCCGCGCCTGCAGCTCCGGCAGGATCGCCCGGATATGATCCTCCAGGAAGAGCATCGTCACCAGGATGATGTCCGCCCGCGCCACATCGGCCTTGGCCTGCGCCAGCGCCGCCGCATCCTCCCAGTCCGCCGCCGCATGGAACCCCACCGTCAGCCCCGGATGCGTGCCGGCAAACCCCATCCGCGCCCGCTCGACCGCACCGGCCAGGTGATTGTCCAGCGTGACAATCACCACATGGCAGGGAGCGCGCTCACCGGGCATGATGCGCCTTCGCCTCATACAGCGTATCGAGCGTGATCACCCCCACCCCGCGATCCCGCGCATAGCTCTCGGTGTTCCGCCGCGCCTTCCCCCGTACGAAAAACGGAATCTTCAACAACTCCCGCTCCGCCTCGGCCGTCCACCCCCCCTCCCCTGGAACTAGGGAGACTTCGCCACCACTCCCCTCCCGTTCACCTTTGGTGGCCTTCGGCTCAGGGGAGGGGCCGGGGGTGGGGGAGTTCACTGCCTCACCTACCAAAGCCCCTCCCCCGCTCGCGGGGGAGGCGACTCGCGCCAGCGAGCGGGAGGGGGCCTCTCCACCAGAGCCAGCCCCCAGATGCGACGGCCCCACGCCATCATGAAACTCATGGTCCTCGCGGAACATCGTCAGCAGATGCTCCTCCAGCCCCATCACCAGCGGGTGGATGAGCGTATCGAACAGCACGTTCGCGCCCTCGAAACCCATCACCGGCGAATGCCGCGCCGGAAAATCCTGCACATGCACCGGCGCCGAAATCACCGCGCACGGGATCCGCAGCCGCTTGGCGATGTGCCGCTCCATCTGCGTCCCCAGCACCAGCTCGGGCTGCAAGGCCGCGATCGCGCTCTCCACCTGCAGATAATCGTCGCTGATCAGCGGCTCCACGCCATACAACGCCGCCGCCGTCCGCATCTCGCGCGCGAACTCGCGGTTGTAGCAGCCCAGGCCCACCACCTCGAACCCCAGCTCGTCGCGCGCCACCCGCGCCATGGCGATGGCATGCGTCGCATCGCCAAAGATGAACACCCGCTTGCCCGTCAGATAGGTCGAATCCACCGAATGGCTCCACCAGGGCAGGCGGCTTTCCTCCGGCCCCACCGGCGCCACGCCCGCCACCGCCGCCACCTCGGCGATGAACGCCGCCGTCGCGCCCTGGCCGATCGGCACCGTCCGCACCACCGGCTGCCGGAACGTCTTCTCCAGCCAGCGCGCCGCCGTATCCCCGGTCTCTGGGTACATCAGCACGTTGAAATCCGCCTCGCCCAGCCGCGCGATATCCTCCGGCCCAGCTCCCATCGGCGCCACCACCGCCACATCCACGCCCATCCGCGCCAGCAGCGCGCTCACTTCGCGCACATCATCGCGATGCCGGAACCCCAGCGCCGTCGGCCCTAGCAGATTCGCCCGCGGCCGCCGCCCTTCCATGGGCGCGCGCGTCACGGACTTGTCCGCCAGCCCCCGCACCATCGCGTAAAAGGTCTCCGCCGCCCCCCAATTCTCCTTGCGGCTGTAACTCGGCAGCTCCAGCGCGATCACCGGCATGCCCAGTCCCATCGCCGTCGCCAGCCCGCCGGGATCGTCCTGGATCAGCTCGGCGGTGCAGGACGCCCCCACCAGCATCGCCTTCGGCTGGAATCGCTCTGCAGCATCGCGCAGCGAGGCCTGGAAAATCCCCGCCGTGTCGCTCCCCAGGTCGCGCGCCTGAAAGGTCGTGAAACTCACCGGCGGGCGGTGCCCCCGCCGCTCGATCATCGTGAACAGCAGGTCGGCATAGGTATCGCCCTGCGGCGCATGCAGCACCAGATGCGTGTCGCGCATGCCGGTCACCACCCGCATCGCCCCCACATGCGGCGGTCCCTCATAGGTCCAGACCGTCAGCTGCATCAGACCCTCAGCATTTCACGCCGCCGCAGCGGCCGCGCGAACAATTCCGCCAGGTCGCCCGCCTGCTCAAAGCCATGCACGGGGCTGAACACCAGCTCGATCGACCATTTCGTCGTCAGCCCCTCCGCCTCCAGCGGGTTCGCCAGCCCCAGGCCGCACACCGTGATATCCGGCCGCTCCCTGCGCACCCGATCGAGCTGCCGGTCGACATCCTGCCCCTCGCTCAGCAAAACCCCGGCGGGCAACGCCGCCAGCTCGGCCGCCATGTGCTGTTTGTGAAGGTAGGGCGTCCCCACCTCCACCGGCACCATCCCCAGCTCGTTCGCCAGAAAGCGCGCCAGCGGAATCTCCAGCTGGCTGTCCGGCAGGAAGCTGATCCGCTTGCCCTGCAAAACCGTCCGCGCGCGCTCCAGCGCCCGCTTCGCCCGTTCCCGTCCCGGCGCCACCGCCCGCCGCAACGCCATCGGGTCGATGCCGAACGCGTCCGCCGCCGCGCCTGCCCAGGCGGTCGTTCCTTCGGCGCCGAACGGGAACAGCGCATCCACCCGCACCGCGCCGCGCCGCTCCAGCGCCGCCGCGGTCTCGCCCAGAAACGGCTGCGCCATCAAAAACCGCGTGCCCGCGCCCACCGGCGGCAGATCCATTGCCCGCCGCCCCGGCAGGCAGCGCACCACGGGAATGCCGATCTCCGCGAACAGCCGCAGGAACTGGTCCTCCACGATATCGGGCAGCGCCCCCACCAGCAGCAGTTGCGATACGTCGCCGGCCGGCATTTCCGGCACCAGCGCCGCCAAACAGGCATCCTCGCCCTGCGTGAAGGTCGTCTCGATGCCGCTGCCCGAATAGTTCAGCACGCGCACGGCACCACGGGCATTGGGCGTCCGGTCGAGCCGCTGCGCCGCCTTCGCCAGGTCCAGCTTGATCACCTCGGACGGGCAGCTTCCCACCAGGAACAAGGTGCGGATGTCCGGCCGCCGGTCCAGCAGCCGCCCCACCACCCGATCCAGCTCCTCATTGGCATCCGCCAGCCCCGCCAGATCGCGCTCCTCGATGATCGCGGTGGCGAAACGCGGCTCGGCAAAGATCATCACGCCCGCCGCCGATTGCAGCAGATGCGCGCAGGTCCGGCTGCCCACCACCAGGAAGAAAGCGTCCTGCATCTTGCGGTGCAACCACACGATGCCGGTCAGCCCGCAGAACACCTCGCGCTGCCCGCGCTCCTTCAGCACCGGCGCGCGTATGGCCGTCATCGGGCCCTCCTGCACCTGCACCGTCGCCATGGGCATTTCGCGCTCCCAACCGCCTCAGCACATGCTAAGGCCGCGCGCCGCCAAGTGTCAAATCATCTTTACGTCAATCACCCCTTACACTCACTCGGCCGCCATGGCGGGTTTTAGCGACTGCGCCACCCGCCACAATTTCTCCGGCGTCGCCGGCATTTCCACCTGCACGCCGTCCAGCGCGTCGATGATCGCGTTCATGATGCTCGGCATCGCGCCGATGGTCCCGGCCTCGCCGCAACCCTTGGCGCCCAGCAAGTTGGTGGGGCTCACCGTCGGCAGATTGTCGAACCCGATATGGTTCGGCATGTCGTCCGCCCGCGGCAGGCCATAGTCCATGAAGCTTCCGCTCAGCAGCTGGCCATTGTCGTCATAGACGACATTCTCCAGCACCGCCTGCCCGAGCCCCTGCGCCACGCCACCATGGATCTGTCCCAGCAGCAGCAGCGGGTTCACGATCGTGCCGAAATCATCGCACAGGCTGTACCGCTTCACCGCGATCACCCCCGTCTCGGGGTCCAGCTCCACCTCCGCCACATGGCAACCGTTGGGGAAGGTCGGCTTGGGGATTGCCTGCTTGTAATGCGTCCGGCCGTCCAAGGCGCCGGGATGCTGCGCCGCCAGGTCCGCCAGGCTCACCGTCCGGTTGCTGCCGCGCGCCCGGAACAGCCCGCCATCATAGTCCACCTCATCGCCCAGGTCCGCCTTCGCCAGCTCGATGCCGCGTGCCACCACATCGTCGGACGCCTGCTGGCAGGCGCTGCCGCCCACCGCCATGCTGCGCGATCCGCCGGTGCCGTTGCCGCGCTCCAGCCGGTCACTGTCGCCCTGCACGATCCGCACCTGCGCCATCGGAATGCCCAGCCGCTCGCTCACCACCTGGGCATAGACCGTCTCATGCCCCTGCCCGTTGCTCTGCGTCCCCACCGCCACATCCACCATGCCGTCGGCATGCACCTTCACATCGACATGCTCGTCCGGATTGCCGCCACCGGCGATCTCGACATAATAGGCCAGGCCGCGCCCATAGCGCTTGCCGCGCCGCGCGGCCTCCGCCTTGCGCGCCGGAAAACCGGCCCAGTCGGCATTGTCCAGCGCCCGCTGCAACACCGCCGGAAAATCGCCGATGTCGAACTCCAGCCCCAGGCCGTTGGCATGCGGCAGCTCAGCAGGCGTCAGCAGGTTGCGCCGGCGGATTTCGTCCACCTCGATCCCCAGCTCCCGCGCCGCCGCCTCGATCAGCCGCTCCATGACATAGGCGCTCTCCGGCCGCCCCGCCCCGCGATAGGCATCAACGGGCGCGGTGTTGGTCATCACGCCATGCACCCGGTTGTGGATCGCCGGAATGCGATACACGCCGCCCATGATCCGCCCGCCGGCCATCGTCTGGATGGCCGGGCCATATTGCGCCTGATAGGCGCCCAGGTCGCTCCACGTCTCCACCGTCAGCCCGGTAATGCGCCCCTCGCCGTCGAACCCCAGCGCCGCGTCGCTCACCATCGCCCGGCCGTGCGTGTCGGTCTGGAAAGCGTCGCCGCGCTCCCCCGTCCACTTCACCGGCCGGCCCAGCGCTTTCGCCGCGTGCAGCACCAGCGCATATTCGGCATAGATGAAGGTCTTCATCCCGAACCCGCCGCCGACATCGCCGGTCAGGATGTGCAGCTGCTCCGGCGGGCACTTCATCACCGCGCCCGCCAGCATCGCCCGCATGCCCGCCACGCCCTGGCTGCCGACATGCAGCGTCCAGCGCGCACCGTCCCATTGCCCGACGGCGGCACGCACCTCCATGCTGGTCGGCGCCACCCGGTTCTGCACGACCCGCAACCGCGTCACATGCTTCGATGCCGCCACTGCTGCCGCCGCCGGTGCCGCCTCGCCCGCGTCCCAGGTGAACACCACATTGCTCGTGCCCCAGATCGCCGGCGCGCCCTCGGCGATCGCCGCCTCGATGCTCGCCACCACCGGCAGCTCGTCATAGTCCACGACAATCGCATCCGCCCCGGCGCGCGCCGCCTCGCGGCTCTCCGCCACCACGAATGCCACCCCGTCCCCCACGAACCGCGCCCGCTCGCCCGCCAGGATCGCCCGCGGTGTTTTCAGTTCGCCCGACAGCGGCACCAGGCAGGGAATCTCGCCATAGCCGGCCATGTCCGCCGCCGTGTAAATCGCCACCACGCCAGGCACGTCCATCGCCGCGTCGGTGTCGATGGAAACGATCCGGGCGTGCGCATGCGGCGACCGCAACGTCACGCCATAAAGCTGCCCGTGAAACTGCACATCATCAGTGAAACGCCCGGCGCCGGTCAGCAACCGCGCATCCTCCACCCGCACCACCGACTTGCCCACACCACTGTCGCCGAACTTCATGATGCGCTCCTCAAACAGGCCACGAGACCGCTCTTATAGTCCGGAAAGCGCAACCGATAGCCCAGCATTCCCGTCAGGCGGCCATTCGCCACACGCCGCCGCTCGGTCCAGAAGCCAAGCGCCATCGGGCTCAACCCCGCCTCATCCAGTGGCAGCAGCGGCGGCAGCGGCGACCCCAGCAACCCGCAGGCAAACTCGGTCACCGCGCGCGGCTCCGCCGGCAAGTCATCCGCCACATTCACCACACCCCTGAAATCGCGTTTCATGGATGCAACCACCGCCCCCGCGATATCCGCCACATGCACCCGGCTGAAAACATGCCCCGGCCGGTTCACTCGCCGCGCCGTGCCCTCCCGCACCGCCTCGATGGCACTCCGCCCCGGACCATAGATTCCCGGCAACCGGAACACCGTCGCCCCCAACGCCTGCCAGTCCGCATCCGCCGCACTCCGCGCCGTCCGACGCCCGGTCCCCACCGCTGCGCTTTCATCCACCCAGGCCCCGCCGCAATCGCCATAGACTCCGGTCGAACTCAGATAACCCGTCCACCCCCGCCGCGCGCGAAGGGCCGCGCCGAACCGCGCCAGCACCGGATCGCCCTCCGCCCACGGCGGCACGCTCGACAGCAGAAAGTCCGCCTCCGCCACCAGCCCCGCCACCGCGGCTTCATCGAACCCGATCACATCGGCGGACGCCGCCCGCCGCACCCCCACCACCTCAAGGCCCGCTGCCTCTGCCGCCCGCCCGATCCACGCGCCGCTGTATCCCATTCCCACTATGCACAGCCGCATCATCCGCTTCCCTTCACCGCCCTCCTTCCGTCATCGGCGGGCAAAGGCAAGCGATGCGGCGCGCTTTCCCGCGCGCAGCGTCAATAGCTGAACCGCAGCGTCAGCCGCACATCCCGGCCACTCAAGGGCGCATAATCCTTCAGGAAACTCGCGTGCCGTCGCGCTTCCACATCGAAAATATTGTTCGCGCTCAACAACAAGGTCGTCCGGTTGCCATCGAACGGCCGCCAGCTCGCACTGGCATTCACCAGCGTGAACCCTTGCGTTTCCGTCTCGAACGCCGTCACCCGTCGCTGCGCCCCCACATGCTCCACCTCAGCCCGTACGCTCCACCGGTCGGCAACCGCCTCCAGCCCGCCCAGCAGGCGATAGGGCGGAATGCGCGGCGCCGGTCCCACGTCCAGCACCTCCGCATGCACATAATCCCCCAGCACATCGGCATTGATCGCCGCGGTTCCCAGCTGCGCCAGCGTCACCGACAGCTCGCCTTCCACGCCATAGTAACGGGCGCGTGCCTGCCGATACAGGAACACCGGCAGGTCGTCCTCGACCTCGCCGGTCGCATCCTCATAGATATAGTTGCTGAACCGGTTCCAGAAGGCGGAGGCCTCGAACCGGTATCCCGTGCCCTTGCCGCGCAGCACCGCTTCCACGCCGGTGCTGCGCTCGGTCTCGAACGCCGGATTGCCGATCTCGAACGCCTGGGTGCCGGCGTGCGGGCCGTTGGCGAACAATTCCTCGCCGGCGGGCGCCCGTTCGCTGCGTGACAGGTTCACCCCCAGGCGCCAGCCCTCCATCAGTCCCACGCTCAGCCCCGCCGAACCGGACAAGGCATCGAAGGTCCGCCGCACGTTCAGGCTGTTGGCGCTCGCCGTGGTGCGCTCATAGCGACCGCCGAACTCCGCCTTCACCCCGCCGAAGTCCAGCTCCTGCAAGGTAAACAGCCCGAACTGCACCGTCTCGTTGCGCGGTACGAAGGCCTCGTCCCCGACCGCCTCGAAATCGCGGATGAACAACTGCACGCCGCTCGCCCCGCGCCAGATGCCGCGCTCCGCCTGCACCAGCTCCAGCCGGCCCTCCAACCCCTTGTTCAGGAAGGTCGTGCCGATCGCCCCCTCGGGATCGATCTCGCTGTGCCGGTAATCGGCAAAGCCGAAGCGGAACTTCACCCGTTCGATGAAGCCGCCCGTCTCCACCTCGGCACGCGCATCCACCCGCGTCTGCCGCATCTTCAACCGCACCTCCTCGGCCTCGGCGTCGGGCTCGACACCGAACCGGATCGGCACACCATAGAGCGAATCATAGTGGCTGACGGTGAACCCCGCGTTGCCGCTGTCGCCCACGAACGAAAGCCCACCCGCCACATCCCAGGTCCGGGCCGCCGTGTTCGGCACCCGCCCGCGCAGTGTCGCCAAGTCGTCCAGCCCGTTCGCCGCCGCCTGCGCCCGCAACGCCGGCGACAGCACGAACCCGCCCACCCGCAGGTCGCCGGTCTTCAGGTAACTGCCATCGACATGCGCCACCAACGTGGCCGACAGCGGCACATCCACCGACAGCCCGCCGCTGCGCTCCTCCGCCGCGCTGCCATAGGTGGCCTGGCCATCCACATGGACCGCCTCGCGCGGCACCTCGCGCGGGATGCGCTTGTCGGTCACATTCACCACGCCGCCGATGGCCGCGCTGCCATAGAGCAGGCTCGCCGGGCCCCTGATCACCTCCACCCGGTCCGCCAGCAGCGGGTTGATCACCACCGCATGATCGACACTGGTGTTGGAGACATCGAAACTGCCGATGCCATCGGTCAGCACGCGGATCCGTTCCCCCTGGAACCCGCGCAGTACGGGGCGCGAGGCATTGGGGCCGAAACTGGTCGAGGACACCCCCGGCTGCCGCGCCAGCGTGTCACCGATGGTCGGCCGGATCGCCGCCAGCAATTGCGTTCCGGTCAACACGCTGACGCCCGACAGCAGGTCGGCGCGATCCCGCAGATAGGGTGCCGTCACGATGATGTCCGCCGGTGCATCCTCGTGCAACGATGGCGGCGCCTCCTCCGCCAACGCCGGACCCGCCAACAACAACAACATCCCGAACAGGTTACGCATCGCCACTCCGATCTTGCAATCGGAGAGTGATAATATCACATGACGCGAATTTTCAACCCCTATTCCGCGGTACGCTCGCGATATTGCTGTCGCATGGCGTCCAGCGGCACCAGCTTGCCGCGTTGTTCCAGATGCCAGAAGGTCCAGCCGTTGCAGCTCGGCGCCCCCTGCGCCGCCGCACCCACCCGGTGGATCGAGCCACTGTCCCGCCCCAGTTGCAGCGACCCATCGGCCCGCACCCGCGCCCGATAGCGCCGCTTCAGGTCGGTCAGTACCGTGCCCGGCGTCACCATTCCCATCTCCACCAGCGCCCCGAACGGCACCTTCGGCGCCGCGCGCGCGCTCATCGTCGCCTCCAGGTCGGCGGTGTCCATCGGTTCCACCGCCGCGATGCGCTCCGCCGCCACGGCGGCATAGCCGGCGTCGCGCTCGATCCCGATCCAGTTGCGCCGCATCCGCCTGGCGACCGCCCCCGTCGTGCCACTGCCCAGGAACGGGTCCAATACCACGCCATCCACCTCGGTGCAGGCCAGCAGCACGCGATACAGCAGGCTCTCCGGCTTCTGCGTCGGATGCGCCTTCACCCCGTCCAGCTTCACCCGCTCCGCGCCCGAACAGATCGGCAGCACCCAGTCGGAGCGCATCTGCAGGTCCTCGTTCAGCGCCTTCATCGCCCGATAGTTGAAGCGATAGCGCGCCTCGGGCGTCTTCGCCGCCCAGATCAGCGTCTCATGTGCATTGGTGAACCGCGTGCCCTTGAAATTCGGCATCGGATTGGCCTTGCGCCAGACGATATCGTTCAGGATCCAATATCCCAGGTCCTGCACCGCGGCGCCCACCCGAAAGATATTGTGGTAACTGCCGATCACCCACAGCGCGCCATCATCCTTCAGCACCCGCCGCGCCGCCCGCAGCCAGTCGCGGGTAAAGCGATCATAGTCGGCAAAACTGTCGAACCGGTCCCAATCGTCCGTCACGGCGTCCACCATGCTGCCGTCGGGCCGCCGCAGATCACCCCCCAGTTGCAAATTGTACGGCGGATCGGCGAACACCAGGTCCACCGATTTTTCCGGCAGCGCGTCCATCGCCGCCACGCAATCGCCCATGATGATCCTGTTCAGCATAAATCCCCCGTTGGTCGGGGAGCTTGCTGAATCATCACGGATTCCCTCGTCAAGTCATGGATTTATGACGATATCCTCAAAGCCGGACTCATCACCGCGACAATCACCACAGATTGAGTCCGCCACGGATCGCAACCGCAACAGCTTGTGCTGTTGCGCAAAAGACTCACCCGCCCAACAGTTTCGCGACCGGCGCGAAACCCCGCCGGTGCAACGTACAAACCCCCAGTCGCGCCAGCGCCGCCGCATGCTCCGCCGTGCCATAGCCCTTGTGCCGGGCGAAGCCATAGCCCGGGAAATCCGCGTCCAGCGCACGCATCATCGCGTCGCGCGCCACCTTCGCCACGATGCTCGCCGCCCCGATCGCCGGGCAGCGCGCATCGCCCCCCACCATCGTCTCCGCGGGCACCCCGAAATCCGGCGCCCGGTTGCCGTCCACCCGCACCAGCGCCGGCCGCACCGGCAAAGCCGCCACCGCCCGCCGCATCGCCAGAAAGGTCGCCCCCTGAATGTTCAACGCCTCGATCTCCTCGACCAACGCCACCCCCACCCCCACATGCGCCACCGCGCGGATCAGCGGCACCAACGTCTCGCGGCGCGCGGCGCTCAGCGCCTTGCTGTCCCCCACCCCCTCCGGCACGCCCCCCCAAAACACCACCGCCCCCGCCACCACCGGCCCGCACCAAGCCCCCCTGCCCGCCTCGTCAACGCCCGCCACCCGAAGCAAGGACAAATCCACACCCCTCCCGTTCACGGGGAGCCGAAGACGAGGCAAAGCGTCGGCGGCGACCCGCGCCCCAACGTGAGCGGGGTGGGGGACCCCGCGTCACGCACAGGCACCGCCCGCCTCACCCAACCCCCATCCAAACCCCAGCGGTCCATGCCCCGCCCCCAGCCCCGGCGCCGCCAGGATCGCCCGCCGCACAAATGCACGGCCCCGCGCCACCGCCGCCTCCAGCGCCATCCCCTGCGCCAGACCCACCGCCACCGCGCTCGCCAGCGTGCAGCCGGTGCCATGCGTGTGCCGGCTGGCGATACGTACCCCGTCATACCGCAGCTGCCCCCCCCGCCACACCAGCCAGTCGCTCAGGGCATCGCCGTCCAGATGCCCGCCCTTGGCGAGCACCGCGCGCGGCCCCGCCTCCAGCAGCTCCTGCGCCGCCAGCAGCATGTCGGCCTCGTCCGCCACCTCCGTGCCCGTCAGCGCCACCAGTTCCGGCACGTTCGGCGTCACCAGCGCCGCCAATGGCAACAAGCGCTCCACCATCGCGCCCACCGCTTCCTCCGCCAGCAGCACCGCCCCCCCCTTCGCCACCATCACCGGATCGAGCACCACCGGCACCCGCACCCCGTCCAGGACATCCGCCACGGCACGGATGGTCGCCGCATCCCCCAGCATCCCCAGCTTCACGACATCGGCGCCGATATCCTCCAGCACCGCGCGCATCTGTGCCACGATCACATCGACCGGCACGGCATGCACCGCCTGCACCCCCCGCGTGTTCTGCACCGTCACCGCCGTCACCGCGCTGGCGGCGTAACCCCCCAACAGCGTCACCGTCTTGATATCCGCCTGGATGCCCGCCCCACCGCCGGAGTCGGAGCCAGCGACAATCAGGACCCGCGCGATGGTCACCGAAACATGTCTTCCACCCGTTGCCGCCCATGCGCCACGCGCAGCACCACCAGCACCCCGTCCCGAACCACAAAGGCGAAGCGGTGCGCCTTGTAGCGCCCCATCCGAACACCGGGCCGCAAATCCTCTCGCGGCGTGCACAAACCCGGTTGCGCCGCCGCGCGTTCCATCGCTGCCATCAACGCGTCGACATAGGCGATGGCCTCATCCCGCTGCCAGGGATCGAAAAAGCGCTCGACGATCCGCTGCAAATCACTCCGCGCTACTCGCGTCAGGCGAAACGCCGATGATGGCGTCACGCCGCCGCACAACCGCGCGCCCGCGCTTCAATATGCTCGCGAAGCTCCGCAAAGGCCTTCGCACCATCGATCGTCTGGTCATCGGCAAGCGCCGCATCAATTGCACGTCGCCAGGCATCCGCGTCACCATCGTACTGGCGCTCCCGCCAATATTCCAGCGCTTCCACCATCACCTCATCGGCTGCCGCATAACGGCCCGCCGCCACCGCCTTCTCCACGGCCTGCGCCAGATCCTCCGGCGCCACAAAGCTCATTCGCTGCTCCATCATGCCCTCATACCACCGCCCGCACCGCCGCACAAACCGCCTCGACGCTCGCCCTCACCTGTGCTGCATCCTCCCCCTCCGCCATCACCCGGATCAACGGCTCGGTGCCGGACTTGCGGATCAGCAACCGGCCATTGCCCGCCAGCTTCCCTTCCTCCGCCGCGATCGCCGCCTGCACGCCCGCATCCTCCAGCGGCGCGCCCTTGGCATAGCGGACATTCTTCAACAGCTGCGGAAACGGCTTGAACCGGTTCAGCGCCTTCGATGCCGGCTCGCCCGTCTCCACCAGCACCGCCAGCACCTGCAACGCCGCCACCAGGCCATCGCCCGTGGTGCCATGATCGGTCATGATCAGATGGCCGGACTGTTCGCCCCCCACATTGAACCCGCCCTCGCGCATCATCTCCAGCACATAGCGGTCGCCCACCTTCGCCCGCGCCAGCGTCAACCCCAGCGTCTGAAGATAGCGCTCCAGCCCCATGTTGGACATCACCGTCGCCACGATGCCGCCGCCGCGCAGCGTGCCCGCCGCATGGCCGCTCGCCGCCATCACCGCCATCAGCTGGTCGCCGTCGACCGTCGCGCCCTTCTCATCCACCACGATCAATCGGTCGGCATCGCCGTCCAGCGCGATGCCCACGTCCGCCCGCGCCTCCTTCACCCGCGCCGCCAGGGTCGCCGGGTGCGTCGACCCGACGCCGTCGTTGATGTTGAAGCCGTTCGGCTCCACCCCCAGCTTGATGACCTCGGCGCCCAGCTCCCACAGCGCCTCCGGCGCCACGCGATAGGCGGCGCCATGCGCACAGTCGATCACCACCCGCAGCCCGTCCAGGCGCAGCGCTTCCGGAAAGGTCGATTTGGCATGGTGGATATAGCGCCCGCGCGCATCGTCGATCCGCCGCGCCCGGCCGATCGCCGCCGGCTCCGCCAGCGTCACCGGTCCCTCCAGCCGCGCCTCGATCGCCGCCTCGTCCGCGTCCGACAGCTTGTAACCGTCCGGACCGAACAGCTTGATGCCATTGTCCTGATAGGGGTTGTGGCTGGCACTGATCATCACCCCCAGGTCGGCCCGCATGCTGCGCGTCAGCATGGCGACCGCCGGCGTCGGCATCGGCCCCACCTGCACCACGTCCATCCCCACGCTGGTGAAGCCCGCGGTCAGCGCCTGCTCCATCATGTAACCGCTCAACCGCGTGTCCTTGCCGATCAGCACCCGGTGCTTGTGGCCCCCGTTCAGGAAATGCGCGCCCGCCGCCTGCCCCACCCGCATCACCATCTCGGGCGTCATCGCGCCCTGGTTGGTCAGGCCCCTGATCCCGTCCGTGCCGAAATATTTGCGTGCCATTCCCGTCCTCACATGCCTATGACACCGCCCTACACGCGCACCCGCACCGCCCGCAAGGAACGCCCTTGATCGACCCTGCCCTGCTGCTCCTGTTCGCCGCCGGCCTCTGGGCCGGCGCCCAGAATGCGCTCGCCGGCGGCGGCAGCTTCGTCACCCTGCCCGCGCTGATGGCCGCCGGCCTCGATGCGAAAACCGCCAACCTCACCACCACGCTCGCCCTCTTTCCCGGCCAGCTCACCACCGGCTACGCCGGCCGCCACCTCGTCACCGGCACCCAGCGCCTGTCCTTCCGCGCCCTCGCGGGGATAGCCCTCCTCGGCGGCACGCTCGGTGCCGCCATCCTCCTTCTCACGCCTGCCCCCTCCTTCGCCGCCATGCTCCCCTGGCTCGTCCTCCTCGCCACCCTCATCTTCGCCTGGTCCGCCTTCCGCAAACCGGCAACAGCCACACCCCTCCTGCCCCGCGAAGCGGAGAGCGGGGAGTCGAAGACGGCGCACAGCGCCAGCGGCGACTCGCGCGACAGCGCGGCGGGGGTGGGTGCACGTCCCTATTCCGCGCCAGTGGCCCCACCGCCCCTCGCCCTCACCGTCGCGCTTCAGTTCCTCATCGCCGTCTATTGCGGCTTCTTCGGCGGCGGCGCCGGCTTCGTCATGCTGGCCTCCCTCACGCTCGCCCGCATGCCCGTCCGCAACGCCGCCGGCACAAAGAATGTCCTCGTCGCCCTCTCCAACTCCGCCGCCGCTCCCGTCCTCGCCCTCTCCGGCGCCGTCGCCTGGGACAAGGCGCTGATCCTCGGCACCGGCGCCATCCTCGGCGGCTGGGCCGGCGCCAAGGCGCTCTCCCACATCCCCGACAAACCACTGAAACTCCTGGTCATCCTCATCGGCACGCTGCTGTTCATCGGCCTCCTCGTCTGGACCTGAGCGCCCAGCGCAGCACCGCCCCCATGCCGCCCGCCCCGGCGCGCAACGCCGGCACCGCCACCCCCGGCACGCGCAGGCCGTGCATCGCCGCCGCCCACCCCGGCAGCAGGTCCACCGCCGCGCCGCGCAACAGCGCCTGCGGCACCGCCAGCTCCGCCGAGCCCCCGGCCCGCATGATCAGCCCCGCCACCTCCCGCGTCCGCGCGTCCACCCGCAATTCGCCGCGCATTTCCTCCAGAAACGCCGCGGCCGCCGCCTTCGTCTCGGGCATCCCCTCCGCCCCCAGAGCCCGCGCCACCGCCGCCATTTCCGCCATGTACCGGTCCTGACGGACTCGCGGCATGAACGGCTCGCGATAGCGCCGCCACGCCGCCAGAAAGCTCATTCCCTCCGTCACCGCCACAAAGCTCAGCAGCCGCGGCTCATCGGCGCGATAGGGCGTGCCATCCGGCAACACCCCCTCTACCCGCGCATGGATGCGCCGCACCCGCGCGATCGCCGCCTCGGCCGCCGCACGTTCCCCGAACGTTGTCACCGCGATGAACCCGGCCGTCCGCCGCAGCCGCCCCGCCATGTCCGCCCGGAAATTGCTGTGATCCCACACCCCCGCCAGCGCCTTCGGGTGCAGCATCTGCAACAGCAGCGCCGCAATCCCGCCGATCATCATGGTGGTCACATCGGCATGCACCTCGAAGGATTCCGCCCCCTCCGCCAGGAAGCGCGCATGCTGCGGCGCCGGCACCACCGCCGGCCGGCCACCGGGAGCCGCGAACGCCCCGCGCACCGTCCTCGCAATCGCCGTGCGCACCTGCTCCATCGCCGCAGCCTACCGCTTCGCCGCCCGCCACGCCACCCCTCGACGGCCGCGCCCCCCTATGGCATCATGCCGCCATGCCGGGCATCGACCAGCTCCGCCTCATCGGCCCCGCCGACGCCGGCGCCCGCCGCCTGCTCGCCCGCTTCCCCTTCATCGAGTTCACCAGCGGCCGCCGCAACGTCGCCGAACAGGCCGACGCCATGGCCAGCAACATCGTCGCCCGCCGGGACTGGATCCTGCGCACCTATTCGGACACAGCCGAACGCGCCGCGCTCCAGGGCTGGGTGGACAGCCACCCCGACGCCATCCGCCGGCCGGAGATCGCCCGCGGCCTCGCCCGCGTCATGGCCAACTGGGATGACGGCCAGAAGGGCCGCCTCTCCAAACATTTCAGCGGCCAGGCCTTCGATGTTCGGCCCCTCGTCAACAGCCCCGCGGCGTCCGCCATCAAGGCGGAAATCCGCGCGCTCGACGGTCTCGTCAAATTCCTGGAAAAAGAAGGCGGCCTCGTCCGCTGGCACGCGCAATTCGCATGAATCTGCCGGTCGTTGACAGAGTCGGCCGCCTATAGTCTCTCGCCATTTTCCCCCATCAACACCTCCCGCCGCCCGACATGGTCGGGCTTCGACACCAGCCCCATCTCCTCCATCTGCTCGATGAGGCGCGCCGCGCTGTTATACCCCACCCGCAGCGTCCGCTGCAGGTAACTGATCGTCGCGCGCCGGCTCGTCGCCACCACCTGGATCGCCTGCGTCAGCGTGTCGGCCTCGGCGTCCACGCCACTGCCGCCGCCGCCGCCCCTGCCCGGGCCGCCGCCCACCACGCCGCCATCGGACCCGTCCCCCTCGGGCGGCTCCTCCGTCACGCCATGCACATAATCGGGCGAGCCCTGCGCCTTCCAGAAGGCCGCCACCGCCTCCACCTCCTCGTCGCTCACGAAGGGCCCATGCACCCGCACCGCCGCCTTGCCGCCGGGCATGTAGAGCATGTCGCCCTTCCCCAACAGCTGCTCCGCCCCCTGCTCGCCCAGGATCGTCCGGCTGTCGATCTTGCTGGTCACGCTGAAGCTGATCCGCGTCGGCAGGTTCGCCTTGATCACGCCCGTGATGACATCAACGCTCGGCCGCTGCGTCGCCATGATCAGGTGGATGCCCGCCGCCCGCGCCTTCTGCGCCAGCCGCTGGATCAGGAACTCCACCTCCTTGCCCGCGGTCATCATCAGGTCGGCGAGTTCATCGACCACTACCACGATCAGCGGCAGCACCTCCAGCGGCAGCGTCTGCTCCTCATATTCCGGCCGGCCGTCCTCGTCCCAGCCGGTCTGGATCTTCTTGGTGAAACTCTGCCCCGCCCGCTGCGCCGCCCGCACCCGCTCGTTGAAGCCGCCGATGCTGCGCACATTGATGTGCGCCATGTTGCGGTACCGGTCCTCCATCTGCTCGACCGCCCATTTCAGCGCCCGCACGGCTTTTTGCGGCTCGGTCACCACCGGTGCCAGCAGGTGCGGGATCTCGTCATAGACGCTCAGTTCCAGCATCTTGGGGTCGATCATGATCAGCTTGCACTGGTCCGGCCGCAGCCGATACAGCAGGCTCAGGATCATCGCGTTCAGCCCCACGGACTTGCCGCTGCCCGTCGTCCCCGCGATCAGCAGGTGCGGCATCGGCGCCAGGTCCGCCACCACCGGCGCACCGCTGATGTCCTTCCCCAGCACCAGCGGCAGCGTGCAGCCGCTGTTCTCGAACGCCGCGCTGGCCAGCAGTTCAGACAGGCTCACCATCTCGCGCCGCGCATTGGGCAATTCGATGCCGATCACATTGCGCCCCGGGATCACCGCCACCCGCGCCGAAATGGCGCTCATCGACCGCGCGATGTCGTCGGACAGCCCGATCACCCGGCTCGCCTTGATCCCCGGCGCCGGCTCCAGCTCATACAGCGTCACCACCGGCCCTTGGCTCAGACCCACGATCCGGCCCTTCACCCCGAAATCGTCGAGCACGCCTTCCAGCAGCCGCGCATTCTGCTCCAGCGCCGCCTCGTCCACCACCACGGTGGACGCCGCGCGCGGCTTCAGCAGGCTCAGCGGCGGCAGCGCCGCCACATCCCCCAGCGCCAGCGCGCTCTGCCGCTCCACCGCCTCCCGCTTCGAACTCGCCGCCGCGGCCGGCGCGCGAATGGGCCGCGTCGGCGCCGCCACATTTTCCGCCACCGGCACGACCGCCGGCTCGCGCACCGGGCGCACCCGCAGCGGCGGCGGCGCCTCATCCGCCACCACCGCCCGCCGCGCCAACATCGCCCGCCACGGCAGGTCGATCGCCAGCAGCAACAGCCCCAGCGCCCCCAGCGCGCACATCCCCGCGACCCCCAGCGCCAGCAGCGCCGGGTCGAGCGACGGCAGCAGCAGCGCGCTGCCGCCATCCACCGCTTTCGCCGCGATCAGCCCGGCAACACCCCCCGGCCCGGCATCCAGCAACCCCAGCGGCTGCCGCCACAGCAGCCCCGCCGCGAACGCCGCCAGCAGCATCGCCAGCACCAGCCACAACAGCGCCCGCCGCCAGCGCACGCGCTGCCCGATCAGCAGCTTCACCCCGGCCACCAGCGGCAGCACCGCCAGCAGCACCGCGGCATAGCCGAACCCCTGCAACCCCAGGTCCGCCACAAAGGCCCCCGGCCGCCCCAGCCAGTTCACCGCCGCCCGTTCCGTCACATGATTGAGCGACGGATCCCCCGGATCATAGCTCACCAGCGCCAGCAAAATCCCGAACCCCAGCGCCAGCAGCCCCACCACAAGCACGCCCCGCAAAAACCGGCTCACCCCCCGCCCCACAGCCGCCCGCCCCCGCGCCACCGCCCCCCCGATATCAGGCTTCTCAAACAAAGGACGCGCGTTGCTGGCCATGCGCCATCATGCCCCGTCCCGGACTCGCCAACAAGGGGGAGTCCGTCTCCCGGCACTCCATAACATCAACCTGAGCAGGAAGCTGTCTTTCCATGAAAGCCTTGCAGCGGCGTGTTTGTCGAGGGGGAGCTGACAGGCAGCTTTTGCCTTCATATTGTTGGAAAGCGGCCATCGATCCCGCTAAGTGTTGACGATGGAAGATCCACGCCAGTTCAACATTGAGAATGGTCAGGGGCTGCTACTCTGTCCGTCGTGCGGTTTTCCAGGCTACTCTGACAAACCGGCATACGACGAACGAGGCGGCATTGTTGGGACGACGATCTGCAGTTGCTGTCTTTGGGAACCGGGCTTTGACGATGATCAGCTCGCTTCGGTGAACGCGGGCGATACTATCCTACAGTCTCTAAAAAATTATCGCGCGAAGCTAGGTACGCTGCAGTTAGGGCAGGGCGGTCGCGACCGACGGCCTAAAGATTTCAACGTTGAGCGGCAGCTTTCAGTGCTGTTTGCGATTGCACCGCACGTCCGATAGGTCGTCGTTTGTCACCCCGCCCGGCTCGCCGGATGAATCACCAAATCCGTGGTCACAAAATCATTCCCCGTGCACAGCAGCGGCGCCGATCGCTCCTTCGCCACCGCATAGACCATCAGGTCGAGGAGGTTGAGCGCGCCGCCTGATCCCGCGCCCTTGCCATATTGGGCGTTGGCTTCGCCGGCGATGCGGGCATGGTCGGCGGTGAAGGGGATGGTGTCCAAGCCCAGGCGCCCGAAATGGTCGAGCAGCAGCGCCGCCTCACGCCCCAGACCAACGCGACTTCCCGACGCGACGCGGAGATATTCAACGCGCGCCGGCGCCGGCAGCAGGCCACCTTCGGCAATGATGGCGTCCAGCAACGCCGCGGCACCGGTCTCCCGCAGCAGGATCGCGATCAACGCCGACGTGTCGACGATCACCGCACGTTGCCGTCTGCATCATACTCATCCGCGTCCAGCTCCTGCATCGTCGGATAGGCCCGCTTCGGCAGCCCGCCCAGCAAGGCCCGGATATCCTCGACGACACGGGTGCGATCATCGCTCAAGGGCAGCGGCATCCGCTCCAGCGCCTCCTCGATCACCTCGGCCTGGCTGCGCCCGCCCCGCGTCAGCAGCTGCAATCGCCGAAAGGCGCGATCCGAGGCAAAAGCGATGCGGCGTTGCTGCCGGCGGGGTACCGTGGCCATTCAATGTCTCCCCGATGGAAAATAGCACCGACCCCACCGTTCTGCAACGTGGTGTGCGATCGGCGGAACGCATCGCAAGGTCACAAAAAAAGCCCGAGGGAAGAGACCCCCGGGCTGGAATGAGTTGCGGACCCATAAAGGCCCTTGAGCGAGCACAGGAACCCGAAGGCACCCACTAACCTCCATTCAAAACCCGTGCCAACTCCCAAACATAGGCAATCTCCCGTCCAAACCCCGCCTGCCTGCCCAAAAACAGGGCGAACGCCCCGCCCTGCCCGCTTTTCAGGCATCTGCCCCGCGACGAAATCACCCTCGCCGCCACCGTCCCGCTCCCCTATGCTCGCCCTCATGCAGCATGATGCCCTCATCGTCGGCGGCGGCCTGGTCGGCCTCACCCTCGCCCTCGCCCTCGCCCAGCACGAGCTGACCGTCGCCGTCATCGAACGTGCCGATCCCGCCGCCATGCTCGCCGCCGGCTTCGATGGCCGCGCGTCGGCCATCGCCAGCGCATCCGCCCGCATGCTCCGCACCCTCGGCTTCGGTGAAACGCTGGACCGCGAAGGCTGCCCCATCCGCGCCATCCGCGTGACGGACGGCCTCAGCCCTCAACACCTCCACTTTGAAACCGCCGAGCACGATGATCCCCTCGGCATCATGGTCGAAAACCGCCTTCTTCGGGCCTGGCTGCAAACCGCCGCCGCCGCCCACCCCAACATCACCCTCCACGCCCCCGCCACCATCGCCACCACCGAACGCACCGAAACCCGCGCCACCATCACCCTTAATCTCCCCTCCCCTTCAGGGGAGGGGCCGGGGGTGGGGAAGCCCCACCAAGAGACAGTCACCCTCACCGCCCCCCTCATCATCGCCGCCGACGGCCGCGAATCCGCGCTGCGAAAGGCCGCCGGCATCCGCATCGCCCGCTGGCGCTACCCGCAATCCGCCATCGTCACCATGCTCGCCCACACCGAGCCGCACCACAACATCGCCAGCGAACTCTTCTACCCCAGCGGTCCCTTCGCCCTCCTCCCGATGAATGATCTGGACGGCGAACACCGCAGCGCCCTCGTCTGGACCGTCGACGCCGCGCACGCCCCCGGCGTCATGAAACTCGGCCCGCGCGCGCTCGCCGCTGAGGCGGAAAAGCGCATGGGCGGCCACCTCGGCACGCTGCGCCTGATCGCACCGGCCGCCACCTGGCCGCTCGGCCTCCACCACGCCGAACGCTACCACGCCCGCCGCCTGATCCTGGTGGGGGACGCCG
Source organism: Sandaracinobacteroides saxicola (assembly GCF_014117445.1). Classification (NCBI taxonomy): domain Bacteria; kingdom Pseudomonadati; phylum Pseudomonadota; class Alphaproteobacteria; order Sphingomonadales; family Sphingosinicellaceae; genus Sandaracinobacteroides; species Sandaracinobacteroides saxicola. The sequence goes on from NZ_CP059851.1 coordinate 2,070,896, forward strand.
CGCACGGCATCCACCCCATCGCCGGCCAGGGCCTCAACATGGGCCTGCGCGATGCCGCGGCGCTGGCCCAGGTGCTGGTCGAAAGCGTCCGCTTGGGCCTCGACCTCGGCGCCCCCGAAATCGCCACCCGCTACGAACGCTGGCGCCGTTTCGACAACAGCAGCGTCGCCTTCGCCACGGACAGCCTCAACCGCCTGTTCGCGCTCCCCGGCGCCCTCCCCGCCTCTGCACGCCGCGCCGGCCTCGCCACCGTCAACCGAATCGCGCCGCTCAAACGCTTCTTCATGCAAACCGCCCGAGGCGAAACCGGCGACCTCCCCGCCCTCCTCCAGGGTTCGCCGATTTAAGCGCACCCGGCATATTGTTTCGTCCACGAAACAATATAAAGCGTCCCGATGTTTGCCTTCATCGAACGCGTCGGCGCCCGCCTGCCCGATACCGCCATCCTCTTCCTGTGGTTCTGCGCGGCCGTCATCCTCGCCTCCGTGGTCGCCGCCGGCCTGGGCGCGTCCGCGGTCCACCCCGCCACCGGCGAAACCGTCGCCGCCGCCTCCCTGCTCAGCGCCGACAACATCCGCCGCTTCCTCACCGACATGCCGCGCACCTTCGCGGACTTCCCGCCGCTCGCCATGGTCATCACCGTCATGATCGGCATCGGCGTCGCCGAACGCTCCGGCCTCATCGCGGCGGCGCTGACCCGCGGAGTCACCCGTGTCCCCCGCGCGCTGCTCCCCGCGGTCACCGTCTTTGCCGGCATCATGTCCAGCCTGGCGGTCGATGCCGGCTATGTCGTCCTCGTGCCGCTGGGCGCCGCCGTCTTCGCCGCCGCCGGCCGCCACCCCATCGCCGGCCTCGCCGCCGCCTTCGCCGGGGTCGCCGGCGGCTTCAGCGCCAACCTCTTCATCACCAGCCTCGATCCCCTGCTCGCCGGCATCACCCAGACCGCCGCCCGCGTCGTCGATCCGGAATACACCGTGCTCGCCACCGCCAACTATTTCGTCATGGTCGCGCTCGTCCCGCTCTTCACGATCGTCGGCGCCTTCGTCTGCACCCGCCTTATCGAACCCCGCCTCGGCACCTGGTCAGGCACGCTCCCCGATGCGCCCGCCACCGAAACCAGCCTCGAACGCCGCGGCCTCCGCGCCGCCGGCCTCGTCCTATTTGCCACCGTCGCCGCCACCGTCGCCCTCACACTTCCCGCCGGCGCGCCCTTGCGCGACCCCGTCACCGGCAGCCTCGAACCCTTCTACAAATCCCTGGTCGCGCTCACCGCCATCCTGTTCCTGCTGATGGGCCTCGCCTACGGCCGCGCCGCCGGCACCATCACCCGCGGCGAGGATGGTGTCCGCCTCGCCACCGATGCGATGAGCAGCCTCGGCGCCTATCTCCTCCTCGCCTTCCTGGTCGCCCACTTCATCGCCTTCTTCAACTGGTCGAACCTCGGCGTCCTCACCGCCATCGGCGGCGCCGGTGCGCTCCGCAGCAGCGGCCTCTCCGGCAGCACGCTGCTGGTCGGCATGGTCGTCGTCACCGCGCTCATCAACCTGTTCGTCGGCAGCGCCAGCGCCAAATGGGCGGTGATGGCCACCGTCTTCGTCCCCATGTTCATGCTGGTCGGCATCACGCCAGAAGCGACACAGGCCGCCTATCGCGTCGGCGACAGCGTCACCAACATCATCAGCCCGACGCTGCCCTACCTGCCGCTGATCCTCGTCGCCGGCGCCCGCTACGTCCCCGGTTTCAACCTCGGCAGCCTGATCGCCACCATGCTGCCCTTCAGCCTCGCTTTCCTGCTTTCGGGCACGCTGCTGCTGGGCACCTTCCTGGCGCTGGGCCTGCCGCTGGGGCCGGGCGTCGAAGCCTTCATGACCCCGGCGGGGTGAGCCTAAACCGCGCGCTCCACCATCATCTTCTTGATCTCCGCGATCGCCTTCGCCGGGTTCAACCCCTTCGGGCACACGTTCGCGCAGTTCATGATGGTATGGCAACGGTACAGCCGGAACGGGTCCTCCAGCGCATCCAGCCGCTCGCCCTTCATCTCGTCGCGGCTGTCCGCCAGCCAGCGATAGGCCTGCAACAGGATCGCCGGCCCCAGGAACTTGTCGCTGTTCCACCAGTAACTCGGGCAGGAGGTGGAGCAGCAGGCGCACAGGATGCACTCATACAGCCCGTCCAGCTCCGCCCGATCCTCGACCGACTGGTACCGCTCCGCCAGCGCCGGCGTCGGTGTCACCGTCTGCAACCAGGGCTTGATGCTGGCATATTGCGCATAGAAATGCGTCATGTCCGGCACCAGGTCCTTCACCACCTCCATGTGCGGCAGCGGCGTGATGCGGATGTCGCCCTTCACATCCTCGATCGCCATCGTGCAGGCGAGCGTGTTGGTGCCATCGATGTTCATCGCGCACGACCCGCAAATCCCCTCCCGGCAAGACCGCCGGAAGGTCAGCGTCGGATCGACCTCACCTTTGATCTTGATGAGGGCATCCAGCACCATCGGCCCACATTGGTCCAGGTCGAGCGTGTAGCTGTCATAGCGCGGGTTCGCCCCATCATCCGGCGACCAGCGATAAATCTTGAACGTCTTCACCCGCACCGCCCCCGCCGGCGCCGGGTAACTCTTCCCCCCGCCCCTGATCCTGCTGTTCGCCGGAAGTGAAAATTCAGCCATTACCCGATCCTGTCCTTCAAACCCGCCTGCTTCAATACGGCATTGGCCATGGCACGGCTCATGATCCCACCGTCTACGGTAAATGGTCGCGGGGGATGCGGCCCAACTTACTCCTCATGGTGACCACGCCCTTGCCGCAACAGTCGGCAACCATTCGTCAGCAATATCGCCTTCACCCGTTACGTATAGCCCTGAATCATCAAGCCGCGACCGGCAATGCCCGCTCATGATGCGCCACCACCCGCACCGAGTGCGGCCCCGCCCGGTCATCGGGCGTCAGCAGGTCGGCGTTGATCTGCAACAGGCTGGACACATGCTCCGCCGCCTTGCGCGCCAACTCGTCCACCGTCGGCGCGTCCACATTCAACCCCGGCATGTCGCTGGCACGCGACACCCACACGGCATTCGCCGCATCCCAGTCCGCATACACCGTCCAAATCGCCACCACCGCCTCCTCATCGGTTGATGTCACCGACACGATTATTCCGCTTCCCTGCATGCCTACAGAAAGCAAGCCGCCCTGTCAGTATCAGAAACACTTGTACCGCAGATGCTCCGGACCCCAAACAAATCTTGACATGACCATCTCCTAGACCTACTATCCGGTCATGATCGAACCCCTCCTCGCGTCCGCCGCTGTCTCTATCAGCAACCTCAAGAAAAACCCCTCGGCCGTCATCGCTGCAGCCGAAGGCGCGCCGGTCGCCATCCTCAACCGCAACACGCCGCAAGCCTACCTCGTGCCCGCCGCCGCATGGGAAGCCCTGATGGACCAGCTCGAAGACCTCGAACTCGCCGCCATCGTCCGCGAGCGCGAGGGCCAGGAAGAAATCGAGGTATCGATTGACGACCTATAGGCTAACATTCCTGCGCGACGCGAAGAAAGAATGGGACAAACTCGATTCAAAAATCCGCAATCAGTTCAGCAAGAAGTTGGCAGAGCGTCTTTCTAACCCCCGCATCCCCTCGGCGAAACTCGCTGGTATGCCAAATTGCTACAAGATCAAACTGCACTCCGCTGGCTACCGCTTGGTCTATCGCGTCGATGACGGACGAATCGTGGTGCAGGTCATCGCCGTCGGCAAACGCGAGCGAAGCGCTATTTACGAGGCAGCTAACAAGCGAATTTAAACCATTGCCTCTTTTGCTGCTTAATCATAAATTAGTGACAATCAAAGAAACTCTCGTTCTAACTCTTCAATCATCCGATTTAATTCATTAACGCGATCAAGTAGCGCCTGCGCTTCCTCAGGTTGGACATCTTCTCCACCCGTCGCAGCTGAATTAATCAAATCCTGAATGTCTCTGCGAAGATTGATCTTTCCCCAGCCTATCTGTTCGAGCGTTCGTCTGTTGGCAAGGCCAATTTCTTCAAGGTCGTGATTTTCAAATCGCATTTGATCAACAAAGTCTCGGATACTCCACTCGCGATCATTAAAGTCGGGAAGTATGGCTTCAACATCTTCTAGGTCTGGCACGCGACCTTCAGCCAGAGACTGTACGATTAATCTGGTTCCTCGTGGTGTGAAGTAGATGCCTCGAAGCATACCGACCACCGCGTCTCTCTGCCTTTGAGCACGGCGACCGGGCGGGCGAAAACTTCGAAGTCCATTTATGAGGCTAACGCCCTGCGAAATGGTAGCCAGTTCAATGGGCATAACTATCCCTCAATACACCCGCGCCTTCGGCTTGATATACCCCACTTCGTCCGTCAGGGTATAGGCATGCACCGGCCGCGCATCCAGCGTCACCGTGCCGTCCCGCACCCAGCCGATCGAATGCTTCATCCATTCGCCGTCGTCGCGCGCCGGATAATCCTCATGCATGTGCGCCCCGCGGCTCTCCGTCCGCGCCGCGGCGCTGTGCATCGTCACCACCGCCTGCGGGATCATGTTGTCCAGCTCCAGCGCCTCCACCAGGTCGGTGTTGAACACCAGGCTGCGGTCGGCGATGCCGATGTCCGCCATCTGTTGATAGACGGCATCGATCTTGCGCTTGCCCTCCTCCAGGATTTCGCTGTTCCGGAACACCGCGCAATTGGCCTGCATCGTCTTCTGCATCGCCAGGCGGATGCTCGCCGTCGGCGAGCCCCCCTTGCTGAAGCGCAGCGCATCCACCCGCCCCAGCGCGAAGTCCGCGCTGTCCTTCGCCAGCGGCCGGTGCGCCGACATCGGCTTCACGATGCTCGAAATCCGGTGCCCGGTCGCCCGCCCGAACACCACCAGGTCGATGAGGCTATTCGAACCCAGCCGGTTCGCCCCATGCACGCTCACGCACGCCGCCTCGCCCACCGCGAACAGCCCCGGCACCACACTGTCCGGATCGCCGTCCTTCAACGTCACCACCTCGCCCCAGTAATTGGTCGGGATGCCGCCCATGTTGTAATGCACCGTCGGCGTCACCGGGATCGGCGCCCGCGTCACGTCGACGCCTGCGAAGATCTTCGCCGTCTCCGAAATCCCCGGCAGCCGCTCGTGCAGCGTCGCCGCGTCGATATGGTCCAGATGCAGGAAGATATGGTCGCCCTCCGCGCCCACGCCCCGCCCCTCGCGAATTTCCATCGCCATCGACCGGCTCACCACATCCCGGCTCGCCAGATCCTTGGCGCTCGGCGCATAGCGCTCCATGAAACGCTCGCCATTCTTGTTGGTCAGATACCCGCCCTCGCCCCGTGCCCCCTCGGTGATCAGCACGCCGGCGCCATAGATGCCGGTCGGGTGGAACTGCACGAACTCCATGTCCTGGCAGGGCAGCCCGGCGCGCAACGCCATCCCGCCGCCATCGCCGGTGGAGGTATGCGCCGACGTCGCGCTGAAATAGGCCCGGCCATAGCCGCCCGTCGCCAGCACCACGGCATGCGCCCGGAAGCGATGGATCACCCCATCCTCCATGTTCATCGCGATCACGCCACGGCACTCGCCATTTTCCATGATCAGGTCGATGGCGAAATATTCGATATAGAAATCCGCGTCATATTTCAGGCTTTGTTGGTAGAGCGCATGCAGCATCGCATGGCCCGTCCGGTCGGCCGCCGCGCACGTCCGCTGCGCCGCCGGCCCCTCGCCCATGTTCTGCGTCATGCCGCCGAACGCGCGCTGATAGATTTTGCCTTCCTCCGTCCGGCTGAACGGCACGCCGAAATGCTCCAGCTCATAGACCGCGGCCGGCGCCTCCCGGCACAGATATTCGATCGCGTCCTGGTCCCCCAGCCAGTCGCTGCCCTTCACCGTGTCATACATGTGCCAGGTCCAGTGATCCGGCCCCATGTTGCCCAGGCTCGCCGCGATCCCGCCCTGCGCCGCCACCGTGTGGCTGCGCGTCGGGAACACCTTGGTGATGCACGCGGTTTTCAGGCCACTTTCCGCAATCCCCATGGTCGCGCGCAGGCCCGAGCCCCCGGCACCCACCACCACCGCGTCATAGCTGTGGTCGATGATCTTGTAGGCTTCCGGCATCTCAGGCTCCGAACGACAGTTTCAGCACGGAAAACAGCGACACCGCCGCCACCGCCACCACATAGAGGTTGAGCGCGAGCAGGCTCATCAGCTTCAGCCCCTCGGCATGCACATAATCCTCGATCAGCACCTGCACCCCCAGCCGCACATGCCAGCAGACGCTGCCGATCAACAACAGCATCGGCACCGCCGCCACCGGCTGCTTCAGCCAGGCCACCACCGACGAATGGGTCAGGTCCGGCAGCAGGATCAGGCTGACCACAAACCACAGCACCAGCAGCAGATTGCCCGCCGCCGTCACCCGCTGCTGCCACCAATGCTGCACGCCGGACTTGGCCGAGCCCAGCCCGCGCACCCGCCCCAAAGACGTCCCGCCGCGCATCAATTGCCCTTCATCAGAATGAGTGCCCAGGTCAGCGCCGTCATCACCGCGGCGCCCACAAACACCAGGGTCGCCACCGTCTTCGACGTCTTCAGGTCATAGCCGGTGCCGCCGTCCATCACCAGGTGCCGCACGCCGCCCAGCAGATGCTGCCAGAACATCCAGCTCAGCCCCACGCCCACCAGCATCCCGAACCAGCCGGTCGCCACCTCGTGAAAGGTCGCATAGGCCTCCTTGCCGCTCGCCGCGGCGAACAGCCACCAGCCGAACAGCAGCAGCGCCCCGAACGCCAGGGCGTTGCCCGACACCCGGTGGAAGATCGATGCCGCCATGTGCACCTTCCACTTCCAGATCGACAGGTGCGGGGATAGCGGTCGCACCGTTGGCCGCGCGGATGCCATAAACCAATCTCCTGTATGCCGCCCCTGCAATAACGCCTCCCCCCGACCGCGCAACCATCAAAGCAGCCACTGCGGCACGATGGCCGCCCGGCCGCCACCCGAACGCCCGCCGGGCAAGCACCGCTCGAAAAAGCTTGCATCGATAAGCGATATGTGTAACCATTATGGAACTAAATTGCGATTCGAAGTCTCAAACTCCCGCACCGAAATCCACAGCAGGAACGACCCAAAAAACGGGCACAAGTCTCTAACCCCTTGATTCAGGCTGTCACTTTTTTCGCAAAACCTTCCAAAGATATCCTACAATCCCTCCGCTGCCCCTCGCGCCCCCGCCGGTCCGCACTGCAACAGCACCGTCCGCTCCAGCCCGGCATAGCGATGGACCAGCGCCGCCCGATAGGTGTCGTCCGCCATCATCGCCAGGAAATGCCGCCGGCTCGGATAGCGCACCAGCAACAACCTGTCCCAGTCACTCTCCGCCGCCCCCGCCACGCCGATCACGCACTGCTCCACCGGCCCCTCATAGAGCACCTCGGCCTGGCTGGTCGCCCCCACCGTCACCGTAAAGGCATGCTGGTATCGCGCATAGGCCTCGGCCCCCGTCCCGCCGGCGTCCGGATGCCCCGCCGGATAGCGCGCCTCCGCCCGGAACTTCAGGAAATTGGCCATCACGACCGGCCCCTCCCGGCCCTGATCGCGCAGCGCCCGCACCTGGTCGCGCGTCGGATCGATCGTCGCATCATGATTGCCCAGCTCAGGAACCGCCATCATCCATCCTTTCCCGCAAGCGCCCCAGGGTCGAATAGCGCGGATTGTCCACCGCCAGCCGCGCCACCGCCGCGGCCGCCAGCGCCGCCAGCAGCGGCCCGTCCTCCGGGTCCAGCCGGCCCTCCCGCAGCCCCGCGCACACCCCCGCCACGCCGCCGAAGGGCGCCAGCGCGGCCGCCTCTGCCGCCTCCGGCCGCGCCGCCAGCTCCCGCATCACGATCGCCAGCACATTGCCCGCCACCTTGGCGTGAAAGGCCTGCCGCGCCGGCAACCGCCCCTCCACCTCGCCCAGGAACCCCCTCACCGCCTCCAGCAGGCTTGCCGCATCCGGATGCCCCATCACAAATCGCCCATCACAAATCACCATGCCGCACCAGGTGCAGCAGGTCCGCCGACACCTCGCTCACCCGCCGGCCGATCGCCGCCCGCTCCACACTCCGCACCCGGCCGCTGACATGGTCATGCGCCAGCTGCAAACAGCTCAGCCCCCACTTCAGGTTGCCGAACACTTCCCACAGATGCAGCGTCTCCGGCGCGATCTGATCCCCGCCCGCCGCGGCATAGGCCGCCAGCAGTTCCTCCCGCGTCCCGAACCCGCCCACCGGCCTGTCCCACACCCCGAACCGCCAGGCATTCACGCACATCCAGCCCAAATCCTCCGCCGGCTCGGACAGGTGTGTCAGCTCCCAGTCCAGCACCGCCGCCAGGCCCGCCTGATCGATCAGCAAATTGCCGCTGCGGAAATCGCCATGCACCAGGCAGCGCGCCGGCGCCGTCGGCATCCGCGGCTTCAACCAGGCGAACGCCAGGTCGAACGCCGGCACGTCCACCCCCAGCAGGCGATACAGCGCGAAACTCCGCTCCAGCTGTTCGGCGCCACTGCCGCCCGCCAGCGCCAACCCCTCCCAATGCTCCAGCGGCGCCCGGTGCAGCCGCGCCAGCGCCGCCGCGCACTGCCCCGTCAACGCCGCCCTTGCCTGTGCATATTCCGCCCGCTTCAGCCAGCGCGGCGCCAGCGCCTCACCCTCGACAAACCCCGTCACCGCGCCGTCGCCCAGCCCATCTTCTGCCACGAGCACCGCCAGCAGCGGGGCCACCGGCAACCCCAACGCTCCCGCACGCGCCGCCACCGCCACCATCGTCGCCCGACCGAGGCCACCCGGCGAGACCGTCCCCGCCGCCGCCGTCTGCAGGATCAGCGGCGCCCCCTCGGTCTCCAGCCGATAGGTCGCGCTCGACGCCCCGCCCGACAGCGGCACCACCGCGGTCACCCGTGCCGCCACGCCGGCCCGAACCAGCGCCGCATTCACCGCCGCCGGTTCCGGCACCCCGCTCATTCGCCCGCCAGCCGCGCGAAACTCAGTTCGTCGATCCAGTCGCCATTCACCCGCCAGGCGGCGCGATGATGGCCCTCCTGCCGGAACCGCAGCCGGCTCAGCAGGCGATGCGCCGCGCGGTTCCGGATGTCGCAGAATGCCACCAGCCGGTGCAGCCCATGCTCCCCCAGCAGATGGTCCGCCATCCGCCCGATGCCCTCCGCCGCCAGCCCCTGCCCCTGCGCATCGGTATGCAGCGTGAAGCCGATCTCCGCCTGCTCCACCGACGGGTTGCCGAAATTCACCCCGATGTCCCCCACCAGCGCACCATCCGCCTTCGACAGCATCACGAACTGCTGCCAGCCGCTCTCGCCACCGATCGCCACCTTGCGCATGTCCACCACCATGGCGCGAAACCCGGCAATGCTGCGTCCCTGCGGCTGGAACGGCGCCGTCTGCCGCACCGCGTGGATGGCGGCCGCGTCACCGGGCAGCGCCGGCCGGATCAGCAGGCGCTCGGTGGTGCAGGTCCAGGCATCCAGTTCCAGCACCCGCAGCGCCGTGCGCATCTTCCCTCTCCCCAAAGCCTTGTCCCCCGGCCTATAGCGTCAGCGTGCCCCGCAAAACCATCGCAAACGACAGCAACGCATGACCGGCCTCGAACTCGCCGCCAGCGCCGCCGCGCTGGTCAACGCGCTGCTCGTTACCCGCCGCTCGCTGTGGAACTGGCCGGTCGGCGTGCTCGCCGTCAGCCTGTTCTTCTTCCTCTTCCTCGATGCCCGCCTCTACGCCGCGATGGCGCTGCAACTCGTCTTCCTGGCGCTCAACCTCTACGGCTGGTGGGCTTGGGCACGGGCGAAGGGAGACGCCCCGGACCTGCCGCTGGCCCGCATGACCGCCGGCGCGAAGGCGCTGACCGCCGCCGCGGTTGCCGCGCTCGCCGCCGCGATCGGCCTGCTGCTCGCCGGTACCACCGATGCCAACGCCCCCTTCTGGGACGCCGGCAACACGGCGCTGGCCCTCGCCGCGCAATATTGGCAGGCGCAGCGCGCGGTCGAGACCTGGCCGCTCTGGCTCGCCGTCAATATCGGCTCGACCGCGCTCTACGCCACCCAGTGCCTCTGGCTCACAGCCGCCACCTATGCAGTCCTCGGAGGCATCGCGATCTGGGGCTGGCGCGACTGGAGCGCGCGGGCATGACGCTGCGCATTGTGCTGTCGGGCGTCGAAAGCGTCGGCAAGTCCACCCTCGCCGCCGACCTCGCCGCGCATTTCAATGCCGCGCTCGTCCCCGAATATGGCCGCACCTACTGCGAAGGACTGGATCGCCCGCTCACGCCGGCTGACCTCACCGCCATCGCCGAAGGCCATGCCAGGGGTGCCCACCGGGCCATGCAGCAGGCGCCCGCCTGCCTCATCGAGGATACCGACATCCTGATGACCGCCGCCTGGGCGCGCATGCTGTTCGGCGCGCCCCAGCCCGACCTCGCCGCCTGGCCATCGCACGCCCACCTGCACCTGCTGCTGCTGCCCGACGTGCCCTTCGTGTCCGACCCCGTGCGGGTCTTCGGCGATCCCGGCCAGCGCCTTGCCTTCCACCGCCATGTGGTGGCGGAGTTCATTGAGCGCCGCACGTCCTTGGTCCCCGTCGGCGGCGGCTGGGATGCCCGCCGCGCCCGCGCCATCGCCGCCATCGAAAGCTGCCTGTGAGCCTCATTCAGATCACCCTCCCCTGCACCCGCGCCGAGGCCGTCGCCGCGCAGGCACTCGATGATCCCTTCCCCTGGCTGGAGGATCCGCCCGCGCTGGTCGCCGCCGAAACGCCCGACGGCTGGGCACTGATGCTCTGGCTCGATGCCCCACCCGACGCGCGGCTTCTCGCCGCCATCCGTGCCTTCGCGCCGTCCGCCGCCAGCGCAGCTTCGATCAGCGAGATCGACGAGCAGGACTGGCTCACCCTCAGCCAGGCCGGCCTCGAACCGGTCAACGCCGGCCGCTTCCACATCCACACATCCGATCACCCCGGGCAGGCGCGGCCCGGGCAGATATCCTTCCGCATCGATGCCGGCCTCGCCTTCGGCACCGCGCACCACCCCACCACCGCCGGCTGCCTCGCCGCCATCGACCGGCTGGCACGCCGCCGGCGCTTCAGCAATGTCCTCGATCTCGGCACCGGCAGCGGGCTGCTCGCCTTCGCCGCCGCGCGGGTCTGGCGCCGCGCCCGCGTCACCGGCAGCGACATCGACGCCACCGCGGTCCGCGTCGCCCAGGACAACGCGCGCCTCAACGGCCTGCGCCCGGGTCGCGGCCCTGGCAGTGTCCACCTGCTGGCGGCCCCCGGCCTCGAGCATCACGACCTCGCCGCGCGCGCGCCTTATGATCTGCTGATCGCCAACATCCTGGCGGGGCCGCTGCTGGCGCTGGCGCCGGGCCTGTGCGGCGCGCTGGCGCCCGGCGGCATCCTGATGCTCGCCGGCCTGATCAATCCGCAGGCCCGGAAACTCGTCGCCGCCTACCGCGCCCGCGGTTTGCGGCTGTTGCGCCCCGTGGGGGGCGCCGAATGGCCGGTGCTGCTGTTCACAGCACCAGCAGGCAACCGCCTCAGCCGCGCCGCGCGTGGAACAGCGGGAGCTCGGCCGACGGCAAGCGAATGGTAGTCCGCGTCTGCAGCAATGCTTTCGCCTGACTGTCGAGCACGGGGCCACGGTCATTCGCAACCTTCGCCACAAAGGCCGGGGTCTTCAGTTCGGTCATCGTTTTTCTCCTTTTATGATGATTTCCGATGACCTTGATTTAACCTCCCGTTCAGCTTTTGTGCACTGCATCATAAGCGGCAACAGCCATGCGCTCAGTGCATGGACAACGGATTATTGCGATTTTTTGACGATCTCCGCCCAGCCCGCTTCGTCGATCACCCGCACCCCCAGCGCCGCTGCCTTCGCCAGCTTCGATCCCGCATCCCGCCCCGCCACCAGCAGGTCGGTGTTTGCCGAGACACTGCCCGCCACCTTCGCCCCCAGCCGTTCCGCCTGCGCCTTCGCCTCGTCGCGCCCCATGGTTTCCAGCGTACCGGTGAACACGATGGTCAACCCCGCCACCTCGCTCGCCACCGTCTCCAGCTTCACCGGCGCCGGCGTCAGCTCCGCCAGCAGGTCCGCCAGCGCCGCCTGGTTGTGCGCTTCCGCCCAGAAATCGCGCAGCGCACCGGCCACCTCCGGGCCGATGCCCGCCACCCCCACCAGCGCGGCCAGCTCCAGCGCCTCCCGCCGCGCCACTTTCTCCGGCGTTTCCCCCAGCGCCGGCGCCACCGCATGCGCCACCAGCGCATCCAGCCGCGCGCACAGCCCGTCCCAGTCCCCCACCGACCGCGCCAGGTCGCGCGCCGTCACCTCCCCCACATGCCGGATGCCCAGCCCGAACAGCAGCCGGTCGAGCGGCGGCGCCCGCCGCGCCTCCACCGATTCGATCAGCTTGTCGACCGACGTCGGCTTCCACCCCTTCATCGCCAGCAACTCGTCGCGCCGGCGGTGCAGCCGATAGATGTCCGCTGGCGACGCCAGCCACCCCAACACGGCGAACAGCTCGATCCGCTCCGCCCCCAGCCCCTCGATGTCCAGCGCCCGCCGCCCGACGAAATGCCGCAACCGTTCCACCCGCTGCGCCGGGCAGGTCAGGCCCCCCGTGCAGCGGCGCACCACCTCGCCGGCCTCCCGCACCGCCGCGCTGCCGCACGCCGGGCAATGATCGGGATAAGCGAACACCGCCCGCGCCGCATGCGCCTCGGCATCGCCCACCCACCCCAGAACCTGCGGGATCACGTCGCCGGCGCGCTGCACCTGCACCCTATCCCCCACCCGTACATCCTTGCGGGCGATCTCATCCTCATTGTGCAGCGTCGCGTTGGTCACCACCACCCCGCCCACCGTCACCGGCGCCAGCCGCGCCACCGGGGTCAGCGCCCCCGTCCGCCCCACCTGGATGTCGATCGCCAGCAGTTCGGTCGTCGCCCGCTCCGCCGGAAACTTGTGCGCCAGCGCCCAGCGCGGCGCCCGCGCCACCTGCCCCAGCCGCGCCTGCCAGTCGAGCCGGTCGACCTTGTACACCACGCCGTCGATGTCATAGCCCAGTGTCGCCCGCTGCGCCTCGATCGCGCGATAATGCGCCAGCACCTCCTCCAGCGTCTCCGCCCGGATCAGCGTATCGCTGACCGCAAAGCCCAGCGCCGCCAGCGCCCGCATCGTCTCATATTGCGTCACCCCCAGCGGCGCGCTCAGCTCGCCCCAGCCATGGGCATAGAAACGCAGCGGCCGCGTTGCCGTGATGCCGGCATCCAGCTGCCGCAAACTCCCCGCCGCCGCGTTGCGCGGGTTGGCGAAACGCTTCGCCCCCGCCGCCTCCTGCGCCGCGTTCAGCGCGGCGAAATCCGCCGTCGCCAGATAGACCTCGCCCCGCACCTCCAGCACCTCGGGCGCACCGCACAGCCGCTGCGGCACGTCGCGCAGCGTCCGCACATTGGCCGTCACATCCTCGCCCACGGCGCCATCGCCCCGCGTCGCCGCCTGCACCAGCACGCCGGCTTCATAGCGCAGGCTCAGGCTCAACCCATCGATCTTCGCCTCCGCCGTCAACGCCACCGCGGCATCCCCCAGGTTCAGGAACCGCCGCACCCGGCCGATAAACTCCGCCACGTCGGCGTCGCTGAAGCCATTGTCCAGGCTCAGCATCGGCCGCGCATGCACGATCTTGCCAAAACCGCTGCCAACCGCCGCTCCCACCCGTTCGCTCGGCGAATCGGCGCGCTTCAGATGCGGGAACGCTGCCTCCAGCGCCGCGTTGCGCGCCATCAGCGCGTCATAGTCCGCATCCGAAACCGTCGGCGCATCCCCCTGATAATAGGCATGATTGTGCGCAGAGATTTCCGTCGCCAGCCGCGCCAGCTCGGCCGCGACCTCCGCTTCGCTCAACTGATCGGTTCCGTCCATCGCTCCTTGCCTAGCAAGTCCCGCCAGCGCGAAACAGGGGCGGCGGGGCTCCACGGATGATCCCCCGCCAGCGCCCCCGCGCTCACCCAGCGCCGGCGCGCCCTGTCTACCGCCACCGCGCCCAGCGACCGCAGCGTTACCTTGTCCAGCAGCAGCCAGCGCGGCCGGCACGCCGCCGGCAGCGCCCGGTCGCTCACCACGATATCCGCCGCCGCGCACGCCTCCAGCAGGCTCGCCCGCTCCAGCGCCGCGGCGCTGCGCAACGCCAGCAAGGACGCCCCCGGCCCCGGCAGCGCACAGGCAAGGTCATTGCACCGCGCGTCCGTCGCCATGCCCAGCGGCACGATGTCGCTCACCCCCGCCGCCTCGGCCATGCTGTCGGTGGCGAACCCGCCTTTCGCTGCCCGCAGCGTCAGCAACCGCCCGTCGCGCACCAGCGCCACATGCCGCCCGTCGGCGGAGACCATCAGGTCCGGCGCCGGCCAGACCAGCGCCAGCATCCCGCCCGCCAGCAACGGCGCCATCCCCAGCAGCCGGGCGCGGGTGGACAGTAGCGCTAGCAGCAGCATGCCCGCCAGCATCAGCCCGAACGCCGGTACCGGCACCGCCCCCAGACGCGCCACCGCGCCGGGCAGACCGGCCACCGCCTCCGCCAGCCCGATCAGCGCCCCGATCCCCTGCCGCGCCGCCCAGGCGAACGGCGCCTCCAACCCCACCGCACCTGCCGCCAGCATCCCCCCCAGGGCCGGCATGATCGCCACCGAAGTGAGCGGGATCCCCAGCAGGTTCGCCAGCGTCCCATACAGCCCCGCGCGCCCGAAATGGAACAGCGCCACCGGCGCCAGCATCGCCTCGATCACCAAGCCCGACAGCAGCAGCGCCGCCCCCCGCCGCCCCCAGCGCGTCCACCAGGCGTCCTCCGGCAACAGCGGGAACAGGCGCCGCCCCCAGGCCGACTGGTAGAGCGACACCAGCGCCACCACCGCGGCGAAGCTCAGCTGGAAACTGGGATTCAACGCCGCCTCCGGCCGCGCCAGCAGGATGACGAACGCGGCAAAGGCGATCAGCCGCAGGGACAGCGGATCGCGCCCCAGAACCAGTGCCGCCACCACCACCCAGGCCATCAGGCAGGCCCGCACCGCCGGCACCTCCGCCCCCGCGATCAGGGTATAGAGCGTCCCCATCACGCCCGCCCCCAGCGCCGCCAGCGTCCGCACCGAGACCCTCAGCGCCAGCCATTCCCAGCGCGCCAACAGCCGCCGGAACAGCCACAGCGACGCCCCCACCACCACGGCGATATGATAGCCCGAGACCGACAGCAGGTGCGCCAGCCCCGAATCGCGCATCGCCGCCACTGTCCGCGCGTCGATCCGACCTTGATCCCCGGTCACCAACGCCGCCGCGATGCCCCCCTCCCGCCCGCCGACCCGCGCCGCCAGCCACCCGGTCAATTCCAGACGCCGCAGCGCCAGCCAGGCCGCCACCCCGGGCGGCGCCGGCGCCGCCCGCAGCAGGTGCGGCGCCCCCAATATCTGCCCGCTCGCCCCCACCCCCATGAACCAGGCGCGGCGGCTGAAATCATAGCCGCCCGGCACCTGCGGCCCCGCCGGCGGCTGCAACTGCACCTTCGCCGCCAGCCGCGCCCCCGGCCGCAGCCAGTCCGGCGGCAGCCCCGCCATCCGCAGCCGCAGCGTCGCCCCCGCCGGCATGGCGTCCGCCGCCAGCAGCAGCCGCGTGAACGGCGCCTCGCCGCCCGCGCCATCCACCCGACCCTCCACCGCCGTCACCGTGCCGCTCACCTCGGCCCCGCTCAGCCGGAAATGCAGCCGCGGCGCCGCAACATTATTGGAACGCACATCCGCCAGCACGACCCCGGCGGCAAACAGCAACCCAGCGCACAGCAGCACCGGCCGCAGGAACCCGCGAAACAGCAACCCCAGCAGCGCCACCGCCACCCCGATGCCCGACGCCGCCTGCCGCTGCGGCAGCCAGGGCAGCAGGAACCAGGCCGCGATCCCTGCCGCCAGCAACAACGGCGCGAACAGGATCAGCGCGTCGCGTTCCGGCCACAGCGCATGGTCGGCCGCCACATCAAGCCTTTGAACAAGCGCAAACGGTCTGCTAGCCACATTCACCCGCCAGCCGACCCGGCTGCCTTCTGTCCGCCATTTTCACAGTCAGCGCAACAATGTCCGCATCCAGTCCCGCCGCCCCGGTCGTCACCCGCTTCGCCCCCTCGCCCACCGGCTTCCTGCACATCGGCGGCGCGCGCACGGCGCTGTTCAACTGGCTCTACGCCCGCCACCATGGCGGCCGCTACCTGCTGCGGATCGAGGATACCGACCGCGCCCGCTCCACCGAACCCGCCATCGCCGCCATCCTCGACGGCCTCGACTGGCTCGGCCTGACACCCGACGAACCGCCCAGCTTCCAGTTCGAACGCGCGCCCCGCCACGCCGAGGTCGCCCGCGGCCTGCTCGACTCCGGCCATGCCTACCGCTGCTACGCGACGCCCGAGGAGCTGGAGGCGATGCGCGCCGAGCAGAAGGCCAGGGGCCTGCCGCAACGCTATGACGGCCGCTGGCGGGACCGCGCGCCTGGCCCGGAACAGCATAACCAGCCCTTCGTCATCCGCCTCAAATCCCCGACCGTTGGCAGCACCACCGTTGCAGACCGGGTGCAGGGCGACGTCACCGTCAGCAACAGCGAGCTCGACGATTTCGTCCTGCTCCGCTCGGACGGCACGCCCACCTACATGCTCGCCGTCGTGGTGGACGATCACGACAGCGGCGTCACCCATGTCATCCGCGGCGACGACCACCTCAACAACGCCTTCCGACAGCTCGCGCTGATCCGGGCGCTCGGCTGGCCCGAACCCGTCTATGCC
This sequence comes from Sandaracinobacteroides saxicola, assembly GCF_014117445.1. NCBI lineage: Bacteria > Pseudomonadati > Pseudomonadota > Alphaproteobacteria > Sphingomonadales > Sphingosinicellaceae > Sandaracinobacteroides > Sandaracinobacteroides saxicola. The sequence goes on from NZ_CP059851.1 coordinate 2,087,757, forward strand.
CATGTGCCGATGATCCATGGCGCGGACGGCGGCAAACTCTCCAAGCGCCACGGCGCGCTGGGCGTGGAGGCCTACCGCGACGAGATGGGCATCCTTCCCGAAGCGCTGGAAAACTATCTCCTGCGCCTCGGCTGGGGCCATGGCGACATCGATCTCATCGACCGCGCCGGCGCCATCGCCCTGTTCGATCTCGATGGCGTCGGCCGCTCGCCCTCGAAATTCGACCTCAAAAAGCTGGAAAGCGTCAACGCCCATTATCTGAAGATTGCCGACAACGCCCGGCTGACGGCGCTGGTCACGCCCCGACTCGCCGCGCTCGCCGGCACGGACATCACCGCCCAACAACAGTCGATGTTGCAGGGCAGCATGGAAGAGCTGAAACAAAGATCCAAGGATCTCAATGTTCTGGCAGCATCCGCGCTCTATCTCGTTCGCACCCGCCCACTGCCTCTCGACGCAGCTGCACAAAAGCTGTTAGACCCGGCGGGACGGTCGATGCTGGCCGCCACGCGCGAGCGGTTGCAGGCGCTGCCGGACTGGACCCGGGAAGCGCTGGAGGCAGCGGCGACCGCACTGGCGACCGAACAGGGCATTGGGCTGGGGAAGGTGGCGGGCCCGCTCAGGGCCGCGCTCACCGGAACCACCGCTTCGCCCAGCGTGTTCGGCATCCTCGCGGTGCTGGGCCGCGGGGAAAGCATCGCCAGGATCGACGACGCACTGGCGCCCGCCTGAGACGCCACAAGAAACAGGGACGACGCAATGAGCAGCACGGCGACACTTTCCATCGGCGACAAGAATTTCGACTATGCCGTGCGCTCCGGCAGCGTCGGTCCCGACGTCATCGACATCCGCAAGCTCTACGCCCAGACCGGCGCCTTCACCTTCGATCCCGGCTTCACCAGCACCGCCGCCTGCGAATCGGCACTGACCTACATCGACGGTGACGAAGGCGTCCTGCTCCACCGTGGCTATTCGATCGAGGAACTGTCCGAGCAGTCGAGCTTCATGGAAGTCGCCTATCTGCTGACCGAAGGCGAACTGCCCAGCCGGGAACAGCTGGAAAAATTCACCTACACCATCACCCGCCACACGATGGTGCACGAACAGCTCGCGCAATTCTTCCGCGGCTTCCGTCGCGATGCCCACCCGATGGCGATCATGTGCGGCGTCGTCGGCGCGCTCAGCGCCTTTTACCATGATTCGACCGACATCAACGATCCCAAGCAACGCGAGATCGCCAGCCACCGGCTGATCGCGAAAATGCCCACCATCGCCGCCATGGCCTATAAATATTCGGTCGGCCAACCGTTCATGTATCCGGACAACAGCCTGTCCTACACCGGCAATTTCCTGCGCATGACCTTTGGCGTGCCGGCGGAACCCTATGTCGTCAACCCGGTGGTGGAGCGCGCGCTCGACCGCATCTTCATCCTGCACGCCGATCACGAGCAGAACGCGTCGACCTCCACCGTCCGCCTCGCCGGCTCCTCGGGCGCCAACCCCTTCGCCTGCATCGCCGCCGGCATCGCCTGCCTGTGGGGCCCGGCGCACGGCGGCGCCAACGAGGCCGCGCTCAACATGCTGCGCGAAATCGGCACGCCCGACCGCATCGCCCATTATATCGAGCGCGCCAAGGACAAGAACGACCCCTTCCGCCTGATGGGCTTCGGCCACCGCGTCTACAAGAACTACGACCCGCGTGCGACCGTCATGCAAAAGACCGTCCGCGAAGTCCTCACCGCACTCAACGTCAACGACCCGATCTTCGAGGTGGCGCTGCAGCTGGAGGAAATGGCGCTGAGCGACAGCTATTTCATCGAGAAGAAGCTGTTCCCAAACGTCGATTTCTATTCAGGGATCATCCTGTCCGCCATCGGTTTCCCCACCAGCATGTTCACCGCGCTGTTCGCGCTCGCCCGCACCGTCGGCTGGATCGCGCAGTGGATCGAGATGATCAGCGACCCCGAACAGAAGATCGGCCGCCCCCGCCAGCTCTACACCGGCCCCGCCATGCGCCCCTACGTGCCGCTCAGCGCGCGATAGCTCAAAACCGAACGCGCCAACCAGCCTCAACGGCGCCCTTTGGTGCACGCCGCCCCGGCGTGTTCGGCGAATCGCCCTGCCAGCGCCCCTCCAGCCGCAAGTCGCCAAGCGACGTCGGCCATTCCACGCCCGCCCCGAGCATCGCGAATTTCTCGTTGTTCGCCGACACGCGATTGATTGTCAGGCCGCGCACGGTGCCATCGGGCGCCGTCGCCGGGAACGGCGGGTTGCCGACATTGTTGAAGTTGAGATGCACCGACCGCACCACGCCGAACCAGCGCCGATTGCTGGTGTCCGTCACCGACAGGTTGAACGCAAGATTGCGACTATCGCCGTCTGTCCAGTAGCCAATCGGTCGCTTGTTATAGGCAAAACCATCGAAATACAGGCTGTTGTTGTACAGTGAGCCCGGATAGACCGTCTCTCCGCCCGTGAGCTTCTCCAGCGGCGTGCCATTGAACAGGCTCGCCGCCTGGGTATCGGCATATTCCATGTTGAAGGACCAGCTCGCGCCCCGCCGACCCAGCGGCCCGCTCAGTGTCATCCCGATCAACCGGCCATATTGCTCCAGGATGATATTGTCGAAATCCTCCGCCTCCGCCTCGGCATAAAGCTTCACCGCCAGCCGCGGGAAACGGTGCGTATAACTGATATCAAACCCTGCCAGCTGGTTCCCGGCTTGCTGCAAAAACGCCTGCGGATCACCGGGCGTCGGGTTATCGGCATTGCCAATACCCACGAATGATTGAAAAATCTGCTTGAAGCCACAAGGCCGCCCCTTGCCGCACAGCATCTGCGCCCGGTTCAGCCCGATCTGCAACCCCTTGGCCGGCTCGAAACTCAACCGCGTGCCCACGGTGATGATATTGTTGTAATCGCGTCGCTTCTCATCCAGCACGCCGCCGAAAATCTCGAACCGCACCGGCCCCAGCCAGCGCAGCACCGGAAAATCGATCGGCTCCGGCATCAGCCGCGTGACCCCGAATTTCGGAAACGGCCGGGCGCTGTTGGAAAACAGCAGCGCGCCATCGCTGCCCGGCCCGAACCAGTGCGTGCTCCAGCCGGCGTGAAAGGCCCAGTTGCCCGCCAACACCACCAGCTGCGTGCCATCCGGCTTGAAGGCGCTGCCGTCCTGGTTGGTGCGTACGGCGCCCCCCACCGCCAGGCTCCATCCATCGCTGTTCAACTCGGCACGGCCGCTGACATCCGCGGTCGCCCGTGCGGTATCGGAAAAATCGCGCGCCAGCGCCTCGCGGTTGGTCCCCCGGATTGCGCCATCGAACGCGCGGTCCTGCTCGGCATGGTCCGCCAGCCGGCTCAGCCGGTTCACCGCCGCCAGCAAATGGGGCGGCAATTCCCGGCCGTCGCGTGCCCGATCGATGCCGGCACCGATCTGCGCCCAGGGCAGCGGCCAGCTGTCGATTGGCCCGTCGATCAACCCCTCGGCCTTCAGCGCCTCGACATCCTGCCGCAATTGCCGGTCTCCCGGCGCCGCCAGCGGCCCTGCGGTCGCCACCGAACCCCACAGCAACAGGGCTCCCGCCAGGCCAACCCTCACAACGGCCATTCCCGTTCCGCCAACGCCAGCGCCCGCGCGTCATCCACATCCAGCCATGGGGCATCGCCACCATCCACCACCCCCGCCATTCCCTGTTTCGCAAGCACGGCAACACCTTCACTCAAACTTGGCGCCGCCATCGGCGCCAACGCCCGCACCAGCGACGGTCCCACCACAAACAAGCCCGTGTCATAGGCGTCGTAGATGACAAGCGCCTTACCAATCGCCGCGATTGCGCCACGCTCCGTCCGAACGCGGGTCACGTCGGCCTCGTCCACCCAGGGATGCCCCAACCGCCGGTCCACCGCCAGAGTCAGCGGCAGCCGCGCCGCCGTCGCTGTCCGCGCCACCAGCCCCGGGCTCAACAGATGGTCCGCCATGCACAGCAGCGTCGGGCCATCGATGGCCGAACGGGCGGCGAGCAGCGAAACCCCGTTGGGCGTTGTCTCCCACACCGCATTCACCACCGTCGCCGGCCGCAGTGCATGCCCCGCCGCCGCGGCCGCCACGGCGTCGGCCCGATAGCCCACCACCACCGTCGCCGACGTGGCGCCGCCCGCCATTAGGGCGTCCAGCACGTGCAGGATCAGCGCCCGGCCCCGAAAGAGCGCCAGCGGCTTCACCGGCGCCACGTCGCGCAACCGCGACCCGGCACCCGCTGCGAGCACGACCGCGTGCATCGCTCAATGCTTCGTGTTGGCGCCCTTGATGAAGGCTTCCAGCGCCTCGAAGGCATCGCGGTCCGGCACCTGCACCGGCGGATGCTTGCAGAAACTCGACGACGCCGGGTGAATGATGCCACCGATGCCGCGATCCTTCGCCACCTTGGCGCAGCGGATCAGGTCGATCGCCACGCCGGCGCTGTTCGGGCTGTCCTCCACCGACAACCGCAACTCGATGTTCATCGGCACGCCGCCGAACATGCGGCCTTCCATGCGCAGGAAACACACCTTGTTGTCGTTCTGCCAGGCAACATAGTCCGATGGCCCGACATGGATGTTGTCGTCGTCCAGCCGGCGCTCGGCCACCGACTGCACGGCTTCGGTCTTACTGGTCTTCTTGCTGGCCAGCCGGTCCTTGTTCAGCATGTTCAGAAAGTCGGTGTTGCCGCCCGTGTTCAGCTGATAGGTGCGATCCAGCCGCACGCCACGCTGCGCGAACAGGTCGGTCAGCGTCCGGTGCACGATGGTCGCGCCGATCTGCGCCTTGATGTCATCGCCGATCAGCGGCACGCCGGCTTCCAGGAAGCGCCGCGCCCAATCGGGATTGCTGGCAATGAACACCGGGATGTTGTTCACGAACGCCACGCCGGCCTTCAGCGCCGCCTCGGCATAGAATTCGGTCGCCGCCTGGCTGCCCACCGGCAGATAGTTCATCAGCACATCGGCTTCGCTCGCCTTCAGCACCTCGACCACATCGGCAAGGCTCGGCTCGGGGGCGTCCGCCACGCGAAAGCTGCGCGCCTCGCTGTAATCCGCCATGTGCGCGCTCACGCCGTCCAGCACCGCGCCCATCCGCACCTTCACGCCCGAATCGGGAACATGATCGCAGAACACCGCCGTGCAGTTCGGCTTGGCGAAAATCGCATCCGCCACATCCTGACCCACCTTGCGCCGGTCGACGTCCCAGGCCGCCACCACGCGGATATCCTTCGGCCGATAGCCGCCCAGATCCCAATGCGACAGGCCGATGGCCTCGTTCGCGCCACCGTTGCTGTAATGCGCGATGCCCTGCACCAGCGAGCTTGCGCAATTGCCGACGCCAACGATGGCAAGATTGATTTGGTTCATGCTGGTCCCAGACCCTTTAACATTTTTGTCACGGAATCGGCCTCACCTAGAGACATCGCCGCGTTGGGGCAAGAAATCATAAGCTGTTGTCACAAAATTGTTGGCGATCTGTGCACTGTGCACCGTGCCATAGCTGGCAAGGGCGCGCAGCATCCGCCACAAACAGACCCCCCAGGTGACCATGGCATAGGCCAGGATCACCCCGAATCCGGCAAACCACGCGCCTGCCGCGGCGAACGGCAGCAGGGTCCAGAAATGCGTGTTGCGCCGGCCGGCCACCAGACGCCAGCGCCGCTCGAAGCCGCCCCAGTCGTCCAGCTGCCGACCGGTAAAACGCCGGAAAAACTCCCCCTGCACCGCCTCCGCCAGCGCAAACACGCTGATCCCCAACGCGATCAGCCAGCCCGCCAGCCCCGCCCCCTGCCCGGCAAACCAGCTGCCCAGCGCCAGATACCAGCCATATTCCAGCACCTTGTCCAGAACATGCTCCAGGTCACCCCAGCGACTGTATTCGATCCGCGCGCGGGCCAGCTTGCCATCCACACCGTCCAGCGGCCCGATCAGCAGCACCAGGATCAGCCCGGTCCACAGCCATCCGGTAGCAAAGGCGACGATCGCGGCCACCCCCACCAGCCCGCCGAACACCGTCACCATGTTCGGCGTGACCGGCGTCGGCAGCAGCAGCCGCACCAGCGCATCCTCGACCGGCGGGTGAAGGAACCGCGCCGGCCAGTCCAGGCACCCCTTCTGCGCATCCGCGATCACCACATCGGTCAGCCGTGCCGCTGCCGCCGCCGTCCGCGGCCGCCCCCAGCGCAGCGGCACCCGCCGCCGCCGCGCCGGCGCATAATCCTCCAGCGAATCGAGCAGCAGCCGCGCCGCGCCATGTTCCACCGCGGTCCGCACCAGCGTCGATCCCAGCTCCCACTCCCCCAGGCCACGCAGCACGTCGCGCACCAGCGGGGCGGGCAGCACCGCCACGCCGCTCCACAATGTCTCGGCATCCAGCCGCTCGGCATCCGGCCCCGGCGGCACCTGCCACACCGCCAGCCGGCACGCCGCCCCATCCGCCAGCGTCGCGTTGACGATCCGCTCGTCCAGCTCCACACCGTCCGCCAGCAACAGCACCCGGTCGTCATCCCCGATCAGTGCCGCCGCCGCGGCCGCCGCCTCCACGATCGTCACCCCCGGCATCGCCTGCAACCGCTCGCGCAGCAGTGCCGGCAACGCCGGCGCCACCACCAGCGTCCGCTCCGCCCCCACCCGCCGCACCAGCCGCACCTGCCGTTCCAGCAAGGATCGGCCGGCAACCGGCAGCAAACCGGAAGGCGACGATTCCGGACCGGTCTCGCCCAGGGACAGCAACGCAAGCAGGGACATTCGCGCCTCATAGGGGCGCGCGGCGGCAATTGCCAAGCGCCAAGCGTTGCGCCACACGCGCCGCCATGAGTCCGACCGCTCCCCGCGCACCATTCGTCGACAGCAGTCGCCCGCGCGAGATCGAGCCGCTCAGCAACCGCCTGCTCATCCACCGCGTTTCCAATGCGCTGCTGCCGCTCGCCATCCGCGCCGGCATCCACCCCAATCTGGTCTCGCTCACCGGCCTCGCCTGCGGCCTGCTCGCTGCCCTCGCCTATGCCGAATGGCGGTACCCGCTCGCCTGCCTCGCCGGCCTCGTGCTGATGCTCGCCTGGCACATTGCCGACGGTCTGGACGGCAGCCTCGCCCGCGCCACCGGCAAGACCAGCGACTTCGGCCGGCTGGTGGATGGCATCGCCGATTACGCCACCTTCGTCGCCGTCTATCTGGCGCTCGCCCTCTCGCTCGAAAACTGGCCACTGGCGCTGGCGGTCGCGGTCCTCTCCGGCGCGCTCCACGCGCTGCAATCCATGTTCTACGAGGCCGAACGCGCCACCTACATCCGCCGCCTCAGCGGCCGCTTCGCCGCCACCCCGCGCAGCGCCGCCGGCGGCCCGATCGAGCGCCTCTACAACCGCGGAGAGGCCTGGCTCGGCAACCGCACCCGCCCGTTCGACGACCATCTGCGCCGCGCCCCCCCCGCCCACCACCAGGCGCTGCTCGCCGCCTGGGCCAGCGCCGCCGCCCCGCGCCTGAAGGCGCTCACCCTGCTCAGCGCCAACGCCCGCACCGTCGCCATCTTCCTCGCCTGCATCGCCGGCTCGCCCTGGCTGTTTTGGGCCTACGAGATCATCGGCCTCACTCTCCTCGCCCTGTTTCTCGGCCGCCGCCTGCGCCAGGTCGAGCAGACCCTGTTGCAAGATCAACCTCGCTGCTAAAGCAATCGAAACACAATCACGGGGCGCCCCTTTCCATGACCGACCGGCCCAGGCCACCTTCCCGCACGCCCTTCCTGCTGGCCGCGCTGCTCAGCCTCGCCTGGGTGGCCGCCATCCTCTGGGCGGTCGCCCGGGGCCACCTCCCTGTCCTCACCCCCGCCGACGCGCTCGCCCTCGTCGCGCTCATCCTCTCGCCGCTCGCCCTCCCCTGGGCGCTCGCCGCCGCGCTGCTCGCCCGCAACGCCGCCATCGGCGCCGCCATCGACCCGCTCGCCGTCCATGGCGAAGGCGTGCTGGAGGCGACCGAACAGCGCCTGACCGGCATCGTCAGCCGCATGGACGCGGTGCGCTCGCTGCTGCAGGATGACCTCGCCGCCATCCGCGCCGCCGCCGATGCGCTCGAAACCCGGGGCGCCGCCGCCCACGCCGCGCTGGTCGACGCCACCGCCGCCGCGGCCGCCGCCAGCGACGCCGGTCGCGCGCTCGAAGCCGCCCTCCCCGCCGTCCGCCAACAGTCGGAGGCTGTGCAGCAGGCCATGACCGCCGGCGGCGCCGAGACCGAGCGGCAGGCCACGCTCGTCGCGTCGCTCGCCCGCACGCTCGCCGAACGCCAGGCCGAACTGGCACAGGCCGCGCAGGTCACCGGCGGTGTCCTGAACGAGGCCCTCGCCGCGCTGGAAAGCCGCGCCACCGCCACCCGCGCGCATGTCGAAGGCCAGGCCGTCGCTTTGAAGGCCGATGCCGACGCCGCCTTCGCCGCCACCGAGGCCGCGACCGCCGCGATGCGCGACGGCGTCGCCGCCCAGTCCGCCGCGCTAGCTGCCAGCCTCCAGTCGGCGCAATCCAGCCTCACCCAGATCGGCAACGACGCCGCGCGCGCCATCAGCGCCCGTCTCGACAGCCTCGCCGGCCAGGCCGCCACGCTCGAAGCGCGCCTCGCCGCCCAGGGCGCCGCCGTCGACCAACTCTCCGCCAACGCCGACCGCGCCTTCAAGGTGCTCGACGGCCGCCTCGACCACAGCGCCCGCCAGACCGAGGGCAATCTCGACCGGCTCGACAGCCGCCTCGCCGCCAGCCGCGCCGCCATCGATTCGCTGGGCGAACCGATGCGCGACGCGCAGGCCGCCGCCGAAGCCCTTGATGCCGCCGTCGCCCGCCTGAAGGCCATCACGCTCGACACCGTGGACGCCTTGGGCGCCACGCTCCCGGAACGCACGGTGGAGGCCAGCCGCGCCGCCGAAACCATGACCTCGGAATTGACCGCCCTCGTCCGCGTCATCGAGGCAGCGCACGAAAAAGCCGCCGCGCTCGCCGCCCCCATCCACGACAGCAAGGCCGCGCTGCTCGCCGCCGCCGACGATTTCGCCCGCCAGCGCGACAATGTCGAAACCGCCGGCCAGGCGCTGGTCGTCGAACTCAACCAGGCGAAACAGCTCATCGCGGAGGTTAACGACGCCACCGACGCCACCTCGCTCGCCGCCGCCACCCGTCTGGTCGATGCCATGAACCGCGTGCGGGACGTGGCGGCGCAGGCCGCCGGCACCATGCGCGACACGCTCGCCGGCGTGATCGAGGAAGCCCGCACCGGCCTCGCCGACGCCGCCGGAGACGCAACGCGCAAGGCCTTCGTCACCCCGATCCGCGAACAGGCCGAGGCCGCCGTCGCCGCCTCAGAGGCCGCCGGCACCCGCGCCCAGGCCGTCGTCGGCCGCGTCGCCGCCAGCATCGCCGCGCTCGCCGAAACCCTTGCGCTGATGGACGCGAAGGTCGCCGCGCGCGACGCGGAACTCGGCGTCAGCAGCAACGAAGCGCTTGTCGCCGCCGCCGCCGCGCTCAACGACCGCCTGGCGCAGGCCGGCATCGACCTCACGCGCGCCATGGGCGCCACCCTGTCCGATGCCGACTGGACCGCCTGGGCGAAAGGCGAACGCGGCCTGTTCGGCCGCCGCGCCGTCGAACTCACCGCCAAGTCCGACCGCACCGCCCTCAGCGCGCTCGCCGCCCGCGACCCGGATTTCAACGCCGCCGCCCGGCGCTACATCGGCGATTTCGAGGCGCTGACCAGCCGCTTCACCGGCGACCGCCGCGGCGAAACCCTGATCGCCCTGCTGCGGGACGGCCCCCAGGGCCGCCTCGCCGCCGCCCTCACCGAAGCGCTGGACTGATCAGCGGGCGACGGAAGGCCGCCAGCCGGGAATATCGTCCACACCCACCCAGCCGAAGATAAAATTGGCGTAGAAGACCGCGAACAACAGCGCCGAGATCAGCGTCGTCCACAACAGCTTGCGCGGCATCGACAGGTTCGCCGGCGCGCTCGGCGCCTGCCCCGGCACCTCCTCCTGCCCCACCTCCCGCGCCGTCTTCACGCCATAGGGCAGCACCAGGAACAGCGTGAAGCTCCAGAACAGAAGATAGATGGCAAGGATCGAATACCAGCGCATCCCCGCCGGTTAACCCCCCGCCCCCGCCCCCACAAGCGCCCCATTGCCGCAGAGCTCGCACAAGCGCAACGGCATGGGTTTCAGGGCACCCGCAGGCTTTCCCCCGGCACGGGGGAGCGACTCGCGCTTGCGCGAACGGAGGGGGCCAGCGGGCGAAAAAACGCCACCCCGCTCGTACCACCCGCTTCGCCCGTCATCAGAACTTCGCCAGCGTCACCTCGGTCAGCGGCTTCTTCCCCGTCCACGCCTTGCTTACCCGGCGCAGCGCCACCTTCACCTCATCCACCAGCCGCCGCTCGTCGCGGTTCCCTACCTTGTTCGCCGCCTTCTCCGCCGCCTCGCGCAGCTCGGCCACGAAATCATCGGCCTCATCCTCCACCGGCACCCCCAGCGCCGTCACGATCGGATCGGTCGCCAGCGCCCCCTTGCGGTCGAACAGCAGCGCGCAGGTGATGACCCCGCCATGCCCCAGCTTGCGCCGCATGTTCAGCGTCGCGCCGTCCGCCGGCAGGATCACGTCGCCGTCCAGCACCAGCCGGCCGACCGGTTCATGGCCCACGATCTCCGCCTTGCCCGGGGCCAACCGAATGACCGTGCCGTTCATCGGCACCACCGCCTGCGGCACGCCCTGCGCCCGCGCCAGCCGCGCATGTTCCTCCATGTGCCGGCGCTCGCCATGCACCGGAATGGCGATCTCCGGCCGGATCCAGTCGTACATCGCCCGCAGCTCCGGCCGTCCCGGATGGCCGCTGACATGCACATAGGCCTGCTTCTCGCCGATGATCTCGATGCCGCGCGCCGCCAGCGCATTCTGCACCCGCCCGATCGCGATCTCGTTCCCCGGAATCTGCTTCGATGAATAGACCACCAGGTCGCCGCGCTCCAGCTTGATCGGGTGCGTGCCCTCCGCGATCCGCGCCAGCGCCGCCATCGGCTCGCCCTGGGTGCCGGTGGACAGGATCAACAGCGTCTCCGGCCGCGCATTCGCCGCCGCCTCCCAGCTCATCGTCTCGGGAAAATCCTTCAGGTAACCGGTCGCCTTCGCCACGTCGCGGATGCGCTCCATGCTCCGCCCGGCCAGCACCAGCCGCCGGCCGGTCTCCCGCGCCACCGCCGCCAGCGTGTCCAGCCGCGTCGCGTTGCTGGCAAAGGTCGTCACCAGCACGCGGCCGGTCTTGCGCCCCTTGATCAGCTTGATCAGGCCATCGCGGACATCCCCCTCGCTGCCGCTCGCTACCTCGTTGAAGGCGTTGGTGCTGTCCCCCACCAGCGCCAGCACGCCCGAATCGCCGATCGCCCGCAGGTCGGCCTCGGACGCCGGATCGCCCAGCAGCGGGCGCTCGTCGAACTTCCAGTCGCCGGTGTGGAAAATCCGCCCCAGCGGCGTGTCGATCACCAGCGCATTGCCCTCGGGAATGCTGTGCGCCAGCGCCACATAGCGGGCGCTGAAATCGCCCAGCGTCACCGTCCCGCCCATCGGCACGACATGCAGCTTCACCCTGTTGGCGATGCCCTCCTCGTCCAGCTTCTTGCGGATCAGCCCCGCGGTGAACGGCGTCGCATAAAGCGGCGCGTCGAGATCGCCCGCCAAATAGGGAATGGCGCCGATATGGTCCTCATGGCCGTGCGTCAGGATGATGCCCAGCAGATTGTCCAGCCGCTCCTCGATGAACTGCAAGTCGGGCAGCACCAGCTCCACGCCGGGCAGGCTGGGATCGGCGAATGTCATCCCCAGGTCGACCATGATCCACTTGGCACGCTCGACATCCGGCCCGATGCCATAGAGGTTGACGTTCATGCCAATCTCGCCAGACCCGCCCAACGGCAGGAAGAACAGTTTATTTTTTTGGGTCATTTCAATCTTTTATATTGCGGGCGTGAAGAATGATCAGCCCGTCGATGGTCAGGTCGGGTTCGACCTTGTTCAACGCCGATGTATGCCGTCCGAACAGCGTTGCCAACCCTCCGGTTGCGATGGTGGTCACCGGTGCGGCAATTTCCGCGCCCAGCCGCGCCACCAGCCCCTCGATCAGGCCGACATAGCCCCAGAACACGCCGGACTGCATGGCATGCACCGTCGACTTGCCGATCGCCCCCGCCCCCTCCGGCGGCGGCTCCACCGCGATCCGCGGCAGCTTCGCCGCCGCCTGGTACAGCGCATCCATGCTCAGGTTGATGCCCGGCGCGATCACCCCGCCTTCATAGGCGCCGTCCGCCCCCACCACATCGAAGGTTGTCGCCGTGCCGAAATCCACCACGATCAGCGCGCCCGAATAACGCGCATGCGCCGCCACGGCATTCACCAGCCGGTCGGCGCCCACCTCGGCCGGATTGGGCAGGTTGATGCGCAAGCCCCAGTCGAAATCACCGTTCGCGACAAGCGGCTCCACCCCCAGATATTTCCGGCACAGCCGCTGCAGGTTGAACAGTGTCTGCGGCACCACCGTCGCGATGATCGCCGCGCCGATGCTGCCGAACGCCAGCCCCTCCAGCGTCAGCAGCTGGTTCAGCCACACGGCATATTCATCCGCCGTCCGCGCCCCCTCGGTGCGGATGCGCCAGCGATGCGCGATGGCACTGCCCTCGCACAGCGCGAACACGATATTGGTATTCCCCACATCGATCGCCAGCAGCATGGCTACACCCCAAAGATATCAGCGGCATAAATGCGCCGCAGCGAACCATCGGGCAAGCGCAAAGCCAGCGCGCCATCCGCCTCCAGCCCCGCCATCACGCCCACCACCGTCTCCCCCGGCAACCGCGCCTCGATCGCACCCTCCCGGAATGCCGCCCGCGCCAGCCAGTCCGCCCGTATCCCTGCGAACCCCCCGGCCACCCATTGTGCCCGCCGGGCCGCGAACGCCGCCGCCAGCCGCGCCGCGAAAGCCGCCGGCGTCACGGTCACCCCCCGCGCCGCCAGGCTGGTCGCGCGATACCCCGCATCGGGGGGATAATGCGCCAGGTTCACGCCGAACCCGATCACCAGCGCCGCCCCCGCCGCCTCCAGCAGGATGCCCGCCACCTTCGCCCCATCCAGCAGCACATCATTCGGCCATTTGATCTGTATCGCCAGCGGGCGGGGTGGGGGAAACAGCGCCGACAACGCATCATGCAGCGCCAGCGCCGCCACGAAACTCAGCTCCTGCCGCGGGCGCTCCGTGGCCGTCACCAGCACGCTCGCATGCAGATTGCCCGCCGGGCTGCTCCACGCCCGCGCCCGCCGCCCACGCCCCGCCGTCTGCACATCGGCGCGCACCCACTGTCCATCCGCCAGCCCCGCCGCCCGCGCCAGCAGCCAGTCGTTGGTCGAGCCGACCTCGGCCAGATGCTCGATCAGAACAGGCTCGCCGCCGCCCGCCGCGTCGCCACGCCCAGCGGCCCCAGCAGCAGATACCCCGCCGGCGAGCAGAAAACCGCCGCCGCCGCCAGCATCGCGCCGTTCAGCCGGCTGCCACCCGTCACCACCACGCCTGCCGGCGCATCGAAGAACAGTATCTTCACCACGCGCAGGTAATAATAGGCGCCCACCACGCTCGCCAGCACGCCGATCACCGCCAGCGGCCACAGGTTCGCCGCCACCGCCGCGTTGAACACGGCGAGCTTCGGCATGAAGCCGAACAGCGGCGGAATCCCCGCCAGGCTGAACATGAACAGCGCCAGCGCCGTCGCCAGCCACGGCCGCGTCCGCACCAGTCCCGCCAGATCGTCGAGCGTCTCCACCGCCCGGCCGTCGGCGTCGGTGAGCGCCAGCACGCACAGGAAGCTGCCCAGCGTCATCACCAGATAGACCGCCATGTAGAACAGCACCGCGCTGATCCCCGCCGGCGTCGCCGCCGCGAGCCCGATCAGCGCAAACCCCACATTGTTGATGCTCGAATAGGCCAGCAGCCGCTTCACATTGCTCTGGCCGATCGCCGCCACCGCCCCCAGCAGCATGGAGGCGATGGCCATGAAGATCACCACCTGCCGCCAGTCCGCCACCATCCCGCCGAACGCATCCATCGCCACCCGCAGCAACAGGCCCATGGCGGCCACCTTCGGCGCGCTGGCGAAGAACGCCGCCACCGGCGTCGGCGCGCCCTCATACACGTCCGGCGTCCACATGTGGAACGGCACCGCGCTGATCTTGAACGCCAGCCCCGCCAGCACGAAGGTCAGCCCCACCAGCGCGCCGATGCTCCGCGTCCCCGTCAACGCCGCGCCGATCCCCTGAAACGCCGTCGTCCCGGCAAAGCCATAGACCAGGCTCACGCCATACAGCAGCACGCCCGAGGACAGCGCCCCCAGCACGAAATATTTCAGCCCCGCCTCCGCGCTCTTCACCTCCTGCCGGTGAAACGCCGCCAAGACGTACGCCGACAGGCTCATCAGCTCCAGCCCGATATACAGCGTCAGCAGGTTGTTGGCGCTGACCATGATCCCCATGCCCAGCGTCGCCAGCACGATCAGCACCGGATATTCGAACCGCGCCGTGCGCGTGCGTTTCAGATAGGGCAGCGCCAGCAGCACCGACACCGCGGCACCGATCAGGATCACCACCTTCAGGAACGCGCTCAACGCGTCCGCGACATACAGCCCGTTCCACGCCAGCACCCGGCCCGGGCCGTCATCGATCAGGCTGGCACCGGCCAGCGCGAACAGCACAACCGCACCCCAGCTCAGCCCCACCAGCGAGCGGTCGCCCCGGAACACCCCGATCAGCAGCAGCACCATCGCGCCCGCCGCCAGGATCACTTCCGGCGCGCCCACCGCCAGCGATTGCCACAAGCCGCTCATTTCACCTCAGCCTTCGCCAGAACCACCGGCGTCTGCGGTGCCTTCGCGCTCTCCAGCCGCGCCATCAGGCTCGCGACCGGCGCCCGCAGCGGCTCCATGAACGGCTTGGGATAGACGCCCATCCACAGCGTCACCACGGCCAGCGGTACCAGGATGGCATATTCGCGCCTGTTCAGGTCCGGCATCGCCGCCGTCTCCGCCCCCGCCGCCCGGCCATAGGACACGCGGGCATAGAGCCACAGCATATAGGCCGCGCCCAAAATCACCCCCGTGGTCATCACGAACGCGAACCATGTGTTCGCCCGGAACATGCCCGTAAGCGCCAGGAACTCGCCCACGAACCCGCTGGTGCCGGGCAGCGCGATGCTCGCCATCGTGAACAGCAGGAACAGCACGGCATAGCGCGGCATCGTCGTCGACAGATCGCCATAGGCGGCAATCTCCCGCGTGTGCAGCCGGTCGTAGATCACCCCCACGCAGAAGAACAGCGCCGCCGACACGAAGCCATGGCTCAGCATCACCACCATCGCGCCCTCGATGCCCTGCGTGTTGAACGCGAACAGCCCGCCGGTCACGAACGCCATGTGCGCCACCGATGAATAGGCGATCAGCTTCTTCATGTCATTCTGCACCAGCGCCACCAGGCTGGTGTAAACCACCGCCACCATCGACAGCGCGAACACGATCCACATATGGGCGACGCTGGCATCCGGGAACATCGGCAGCGAAAAGCGGATGAAGCCATAGCCCCCCATCTTCAAGAGCACGCCCGCCAGGATCATCGAGCCCGCGGTCGGCGCCTCCACATGCGCGTCCGGCAGCCAGGTGTGCACCGGCCACATCGGCATCTTCACCGCGAAACTCGCAAAGAACGCCGCCCACAGCCAGCCCTGCGCCTGCACCGGGAAGTCATAGGCCATCAGCGCCGGAATGTCGGTCGTCCCCGCCGTCCGCACCATCCACAGCATGGCGAGCAGCATCAGCACGCTGCCCAGCAGCGTGTAGAGGAAGAATTTGTAGCTGGCGTAGATCCGCCGCTTCCCGCCCCAGATGCCGATGATCAGATACATCGGAATGAGGCCAGCCTCGAAGAAGATGTAGAACAGGAACAGGTCCAGGCTGGCAAAGACGCCGATCATCAGCGCCTCCATCACCAGGAAATAGGCGAGATATTCCGGCACCCGCGTCTTCACGCTGTCCCAGCCCGCCAGGATGCACAGCGGCATCAGGAACACCGACAGCAGGATCAGCACCAGGCTGATGCCATCCACCCCCAGGTGCCAGCTGAACAGCCCACCGAACAGCTCCGCCCGCTCGGTGAACTGGAACGCCGCCGTGCTGCTGTCGAACCGTGCCCACAGCACGCAGCCCGCCACGAACAGCAGCAGCGTCGTCGCCAGCGCCAGCCAGCGCGCGGTCCGCGCCCGCGCCGCCTCATCGCCGGGCAGGAACAGCACCGCCAGCGCCACCGCCAGCGGCAACAGGATCATCACACTCAACATCAACCGCGAACCATGAAAAATGTCGCCGCCGCCGCCACGCCCAGCAGCATCACCAGCGCATAGCTGTAGAGATAGCCGGTCTGGAACCGCCGCGCGACCCCGCTGCCCGCCGCCACCACCGCGCTCACCCCGTCCGGCCCGAAGCGGTCGATCACGCCGACATCACCGCGCTGCCAGAAAAACCGCCCGATGGCCTTCGCCGGCCGCACGAACAACCAGTCATACAGCTCGTCGAAATACCATTTGTGCACCAGGAAATCATGCAGCACCCGCCAGTGCGCCACGAACCGCGCCGGCGCCGCCGGATCGAGAATGTAATTCCGGAACGCGATCAGAAAACCGGTCGCCATCACCACGAACGGCGCCCAGTGCACCCAGCCCGGCACCGCCTCCAGCCGCTCATAGAAGGCCGCGCTGTGCACGATGGCGCCATTCCAGAACGCGTTCACGCTACCGGTGAAGGCGTCATGGAACAGGAACCCGGCGAACAGCGCCCCCACGCTCAGCAGCGCCAGCGGCACCATCATCGTCCACGGGCTTTCATGCGGATGATATCCCGCCGTCGGGTCTCCCTGCGCATCGCCATGGGCATGATGATGCCCGTCATGATGCACCGCATGCGCGATATGCTCGCTGCCCGCCCAGCGCGGCGTCCCGAAAAAGGTCAGGAAGATCAACCGCCAGCTATAGAAACTCGTCAGCAGCGCCGCCCCCAGCCCCACCCAGAAGGCCACCATCGCATGCTCGCTGCCATTGATGAAAGCCGCGAACAGGATCGCATCCTTGGAATAATAGCCGGACGTGAAGTTCAGCCCCGTCAGCGCCACCGTCCCGATCACCATCGCGGCGAAGGTGAACGGGATCGACTTCCGCAACCCGCCATAAAACCGCATGTCCTGCTCATGGTGCATGGCGTGGATCACGCTCCCCGCGCCCAGGAACAGCAGCGCCTTGAAGAAAGCGTGCGTGAACAGATGGAACATCGCCGCGCCATAGGCGCCGACGCCGGCGGCAAAGAACATGTATCCCAGCTGCGAGCAGGTCGAATAGGCGATCACCCGCTTGATATCGGTCTGCACCGTGCCCACCGTCGCGGCAAAGATCGCCGTCATCGCGCCCACATAAGTCACCACCGTCGCCGCCACCGGCGCCGCCTCGAACAGCGGCGACATGCGGCACACCAGGAACACGCCCGCCGTCACCATCGTCGCCGCGTGGATCAGCGCGGAAACCGGCGTGGGCCCCTCCATCGCGTCCGGCAGCCAGGTATGCAGCAGGAACTGCGCCGATTTCCCGCACGCCCCCACGAACAGCAGCAGCGCCACGCAGGTCAGCGCATCCGCCTGCGCGCCCAGAAACTCGAACGTCGTCCCCGCCATCCCCGGCAGCGCCTTCAGGATCGCGTCCAGCTCGACCGTGCCGGTCAGCATGAACAGGGCGAAAATCCCCAGCATGAAGCCGAAATCGCCCACCCGGTTCACCACGAACGCCTTGATCGCCGCGGCCGTCGCGCTCGGCTTGTTGTACCAGAACCCGATCAGCAGATAGGAGGCGAGACCGACCCCCTCCCAGCCGAAGAAGATCTGCACCAGATTGTCGCCCGTCACCAGCATCAGCATGGCGAAAGTGAAGAGCGACAGATAGGCGAAGAAGCGCGGCTGATCCGGATCCTCCGCCATATAGCCCCAGCTATAGAGATGCACCAGCGCCGACACGCTGGTGATCACCACCAGCATCACACCCGTCAGCATGTCCTCCTTCAACGACCAGTTCACCGCCAGATCGCCGGAGGCGAACCATTCCAGCACCTGCACATCCTGCGCCGGCGCGCCGCCCATCAGCCCGATGAACACCACCCAGCTCAGCGCCGCGGAGACGAACAGCGCCCCCGTCGTCACCAGCTTGGCCGCGGTGTTGCCGATGGCGCGATTGCCCAGCCCGGCGATCAGGAACGCCAGCAACGGCAGAAAGACGATGGCCTGAATCATCCGCGCATCACCGATACATCATCCACGGCAATGCTGCCCCGGTTGCGGAAATAGATCACCAGGATCGCCAGGCCGATCGCCGCCTCGCCCGCCGCCACCGTCAGCACGAACATCGCGAACACCTGCCCCACCATGTCCCCCAGGAACACGCTGAACGCCACCAGGTTGATGTTCACGGCCAGCAGGATCAGCTCCACCGACATCAGGATGACGATCACATTCTTCCGGTTGATGAAAATCCCCAGCACGCCCAGCGTGAACAGGATCGCGCCGACCCCCAGATAATGGCCCAGCCCGATCATTTGACGCCTTCCGCGGTATCCACGCCCGCGCCCAGCGCCGGCTTCGTCAAGGCGACCGCATTCTCCGCCGTCCGCGCATTCTGCTTGCCCACATCCTGCCGCTTCACCCCCGGCCGCTGCCGGTGCGTCAGCACGATGGCCCCGATCATCGCCGTCAGCAGGATCATGCCGCTCGCCTGAAACACGAACAGATAATCGGTGTACAATATCGTCCCCAGCGCCTGCGTATTGCTCAACCCCGCCCCCGGCACCGCCGCACGGCTGCCCAGCGCCACCGGAGAGAAATCCCAGCTCGCACCCAGGATCACCAGCTCCGCCAGCAGCACGCCGGCAATCGCCAGCCCGAACGGCAAATATCGCGTGAACCCGGCGCGCAGTTCGCTGAAATCGATGTCCAGCATCATCACCACGAACAGGAACAGCACCGCGACCGCGCCGACATAAACGATCACCAGGATCATCGCCAGGAACTCGGCGCCGATCAGCAGGAACAGCCCGGCGGCGTTGAAAAACGCCAGGATCAGCCACAGCACGCTGTGCACCGGGTTGCGCGCCAGGATCACCATCAGCCCGGAAAGGCAGACGATGCCGGCGAACAGGTAAAAGATGAAGGCCTGAACCACGTTCAGCGCGCGCCCCGGTTGATGAGAATCATTGTCGGCGTCCGCTTACCGATACGGCGCGTCGGCGGCAAGGTTGGCGGCGATCGCCCGCTCCCACCGCTCGCCATTCGCCAGCAGCTTCGCCTTGTCATACAGCAGCTCTTCCCGCGTCTCGGTGGCGAACTCGAAATTCGGCCCCTCCACGATCGCATCCACCGGGCACGCCTCCTGGCAGAAGCCGCAATAGATGCACTTCGTCATGTCGATGTCGTATCGCGTCGTCCGCCGGCTGCCGTCCTCGCGCGGCTCCGCCTCGATGGTGATCGCCTGCGCCGGGCACACCGCCTCGCACAGCTTGCACGCGATGCAGCGCTCCTCGCCATTGGCATAGCGCCGCAACGCATGTTCACCCCTGAAACGGGGGGACAGCGGCCCCTTCTCATGCGGGTAATTCACCGTCTTCTTTGCCCGCAGGCTGTAACTCAGCGTCAGCCACAAGCCCTTCACGAACTCGATCAACAACAGCGATTTCGCACCCCGCACCAGCGCGTTCATGACCGCCTCCGCAACAACCCGGCCTTGTCCAGATAGAAGATGAGCGTGTAGCCGATGGCACCGCCCAGCAACCCCGACGGGGACGGCAGATGCCCGTCGAACAGCCACATCAACCCGGCCATGCCCGCCATCACCATGGCCACCCGCCACAGCCATTCCAGAAAGAGCGCCATCATCCGGCAGTCCCCGAAAAATGCCCCGTGAACACCAGCCAGCCGCTCACCAGCACCACCCAGAACAGGCTGAGCGGCAGGAACACCTTCCACCCCAGCCGCATCAGCTGGTCATAGCGATAGCGCGGCACCGTCGCCTTCACCCAGGCAAAGATGAAGAACACAAAACAAGCCTTCAGGAAAATCCACACCAGCCCCGGCACATGATAGAGCGGCGCCCATTCCGCCGGCGGCAGCCACCCACCCAAAAACAGCACCGCCGTCAACATGCACATCAACAGGATGTTCATATATTCGCCCAAAAAGAACAGCGCGAACGCCATCGACGAATATTCCACCTGATAGCCCGCCACCAGCTCCGCTTCCGCCTCCGGCAAATCGAACGGCGGCCGGTTGGTCTCGGCAAGCGCGCTGATCACGAAGATCACAAACATCGGAAACAGCAGCGGATTGAACACATTGCCGTTCACGAACCCGAAGACATTGCCGCGCTGGCTCTCGATGATGTCATTCAGGTTGAAGCTGCTGGCATAGAGCACCACGCAAACGATCACGAAGCCGATGCTGACCTCATAGCTCACCATCTGCGCCGCGGACCGCAGCCCGCCCAGAAACGGATATTTGGAGTTCGACGCCCAGCCCGACATGATGATGCCGTAAACCCCCATCGAGCTCACCGCGAACAGGAACAGCAGCCCCACGTTGATGTCCGCCAGCACCCATTCCGCGCTGAACGGAATGACCGCCCAAGCCACCAGCGCCAGCACGAAACTGATCATCGGCGCGATCAGGAACACACCCTTGTTGGCGCCCGTCGGGATGATCGTCTCCTTCAGGAACAGCTTGATGCCGTCGGCAAAGGGTTGCAGCACCCCGAATGGCCCCACCACATTGGGCCCGCGCCGCAGCTGCATCATCGCCCAGATTTTCCGGTCGAAATAGGTGCTCAGCGCCATCACCGCCATCACCGGCAGCGCGATCAGCAGGATCAGGATCAGATGCGCCACGACATAGCCGAAGCCGGCGCCGAGATAGCTTTGAAAGAACTCGGTCATTCCGCCGCTTCCAGCATGGCCGGACGACCGTCCACGATCTCCCGCACGCAATCCGCCATGGTCCGGCTCGCCCGTGCAATGGGGTTTGACAGGTAAAACGAACCCACCGCCGCCGGAATCGCCGCGCTCGTCAGCGGCTGCGCCACCGCCCCCGCCTGCCACTCGAACATGCTCAGCCCCGGCGTCCCCAGATGCGGCCACTCCGCCGAAATCCGCGCCCGCAGCGCCTCCAGGCTGTCATAGGGCAATCGCACCCCCAGCACGTCGGACAGCGCCCGGAAAATCGTCCAGTCCTCCCGCGCCTCCCCCGGCGGGAAGGTCGCCCGCAGCCCGCGCTGCACCCGCCCCTCCATGTTCACCCAGGTCCCCGACTTCTCGGTATAGGCCGCCCCCGGCAGGATGATATCCGCGTCCCGCGCCCCCGCGTCGCCATGCGTGCCGACATACACCGTCGTCACACTGGCCGCCTTCGGCGCCACCTCGTCCACCCCCAGCAGGAACAGCAGCTTCGCATCGCCTGGCACCCCGGTCGCGAAGCCGACATCCATCGCGCCCACCCGGCTTGCCGCCGTGTGCAGCAGATTATACCCGTTCCACCCCTCGCGCACCAAATGCGCGTCCGCCAATGCCTTCGCCACCGCCAGCACCGCCGCGCCCTGCGCCCCCCGTACCGCCGCCGTCCCCAGGATCAGCACCGGCCGCGCCGCGCCCTTCAACGCGTCAACCACCGCCGCGGGCAGCGCCGCCAGCAGCGCCACATCATCCCCCAGCTGCTCGACCGCATAGGTCAGATCGACCGCTGGCCCGATGTTGAACACCCGCGCGCCGCCCTTGCGCACCGCCTTCCTGATCCGCGTGTTCACCAGCGCCGCCTCGGCGCGCGGATTGGTGCCCACCAGCAGGATCACATCCGCCGTCTCCAGCCCCGCGAACGTCGTGTTGAACCGATAGGCCGCCGGGTCGGCGGTTTCCATCGCCCCCCCATCCAGCCGGCACTCCAGATGCGGCGAACCCAACCCCGTCATCAAATCTTTCAGCGCGACCATCTCCTCGACCGCGCACAAATCCCCCGCCAGCGCGCCGATCGAGCCCGCCGGCACGGCCGCCACCGCCGCCTTCACCGCCGCGAATGCCTCTGCCCAGCTCGCCTTCACCAGCTTGCCATCGCGCCGAACCCACGGCGTATCGAGCCGCCGTGCCATCAGGCCGTCGATCGCAAACCGCGTCTTGTCGCTGATCCACTCCTCGTTGACCGCCTCGTTCAGCCGTGGCGTCACCCGCATCACCGCGCCGGACCGCGTGCCGATCACGATGTTGCTGCCCACCGCGTCCATCACATCGATACCGTCGGTGCGCTTCAGCTCCCACGGCCGATATTCGAACGCCAGCGGCTTGGCCGTCAGCGCCCCCACCGGGCACAGGTCGATCACATTGCCGCTCACCTCGCTGGTGACCGCCGCCTCCAGATAACTGGTGATCTGCATATTCTCGCCGCGATACAGCGCGCCGATCTCCTCCACCCCCGCCACTTCCTCGGCAAAGCGCACGCAGCGCGTGCAATGGATGCAGCGCGTCATCACTGTTTTTATGAGCGGCCCCATATATTTCTCGGTCACCGCCCGCTTGTTCTCGTCGAACCGCGTGAACCCGCGGCCATAGGCCATTGCCTGATCCTGCAGGTCGCACTCGCCGCCCTGGTCGCAGATCGGGCAATCGAGCGGATGGTTGATGAGCAGGAACTCCATCACCCCCTCGCGGGCCTTCTTCACCTTCGGCGTGTTGGTGCGGATCACCATATTGTCCGCCGCCGGCATGGCGCAGCTGGCGATCGGCTTCGGCGCCTTCTCCTGCTCCACCAGGCACATGCGGCAATTGCCCGCGATCGACAGCCGCTCATGATAGCAGAAACGCGGAATCTCCCGCCCCGCCGCCTCGCACGCCTGCAACACGGTCGCGCCCGCGGGAACCTCAACCTCGATATCGTCGACCATCAGCTTTGGCATGGCCACGCTTTAGGCAAGGCTCTCAAAAAGGGAAAGCCGCTTTCGCGCCGCAGCATGACCGCGCATGCCTGTATTGCCCTGATATTTGCAATCTGCTAACTCCCTGCCGTGCAAATCATCTATCTGGCGCCGGCGCTGAAATCGCTTCGCCGTCTCGACGCTCAGGTCCGGATTCGCATCGAACAGAAGATGATCGCCTATGCCGCCAATCCAGACGCCTTCGCCAACAGCGTCACCCGGCTACAGGGTCAGGGACTGCGGCGATTGCGGGTCGGCGATTATCGCGTCATCTTTACCGAGGACGGCGTGATCCTGACGGTGCATCAGGTCGGCCCTCGCGGTTCAGTCTATCGGAGCCTGTCATGACGGTTCAATTCATCACCGTTCCCAAGGGCGAGGAGCTTGCCGTCCTGCCCCGCCGCGAATGGGAAGCGCTCGTGTCCGCGGCTGAGGATGCACAGGACCTCGCCGAAGGACGAGCCATCGCAGCCGCCTGGCGCGCCGGCGAGATCGAGGCCTTCCCCGGCGAACTGGTTTCCGCCCTTGTCAACGGTGCCAACCCCGTTCGTCAGTTCCGCCAGTTCCGGGGCGTGTCACAAGCCGATCTCGCCGCCCGTGCCGGCCTGTCGGCGTCCTACCTGTCGCAGATCGAAAACGGCACCCGGGAGGGGACTGGCCTGACCCTCAGCCGAATTGCCACGGCGCTGAATATCGATCTGGAACTGCTGGTCTGGGATCACGCATCCCGCACCAGCGACTGAGCAATGACGCGCGCCAACTCTCGGCGCCGCTCCCCCGTCATCGCCCCCAGCACCCCCCGCGCGCCTTCCGGAATATGCTCGGGCACTTCCGCCTCGAACAGATAATGGTCGAAAAAGGCCCGCCACGCCCGCCGCTCCGCCACCGGCAGGTCGCGCAGCGTCAGCAACCCGTGGAACAGCGTCAGCAGCGGCGTCATCGCGTCGGCCGGCGCGTCCCGCCACCAGAAATTCACCTGCGCGCCAAAGGGCGCGGGCGTCTCCACATGATGCCACCACAGGCTCGGCAGATAGAGCGCATCGCCCGGCCGCAACGTCACCCGCTGCGCCACGGCCAGCGCATCGGCAAAGCGCGGAAACCGCGCCAGGTCCGGCTTCGTCACGTCCACCAGGCTCACCGGCTGCCCCGCCAGCGTATGGTCGAGCGGCCCGACATAGAGGTTCTCCACCTGCTCCGGCGGAAACAGCGTATAGGTGCGCGTGCCCGCCACGCACACCGCGATATTCTGTGCCAGGTCCCAATGCGCCGCCGTCCGCGATGCCGTGCCGATCCACAAGGACGTCAACCGCGCCGCACCGTCGGCCAGCAACGGCATCGGCACCTCCGCCATCAGCCGCGGCAACACCTGCGGCACCGGGATCGCGCCGGCATAGATCGCCGCCGGCTTTTCCTGCGCCGCCACCAGCAGGTCGAGCAGCTCGGCAAAGCGCATCCGCTCGCGCACGAAATCGAACCCGGTCAGATCGTCCGAATAGCCATAATCGGCGCCCCTGCCGCGCCACACCTCCACCGGCGTGGCATTGGCCCTGCCGTCCAGATGCCGGCACAGCGGGATTACCCCCTGCCGCCCCAGCTTCACCAGCGGCCACGACGCCGCCAGCCCCGGCATCACCGCCGGTCGCGCCAGCGGCTGAACGTCCCCGGCAAAGCGCTGCGGCGTCATATTCGGAAACGCCGCGACCGCCTCCATCCTCAGCCCGCGCTGCGTCCGTACAGCATCAGCGCCAGCCCCGCCCGCAGCCGGTCACCACTCACCGGCAGCGGCGTCTCGGGCTTCAGGCACGCCGTCAGCGGCGCATCCATCGCCGCGAAGGCCGCTTTTTCGGCCTCCGATCCCGCCCGCGCCCGTGCAAAGTCCGCCGCCGGCCCCGGCGCCGCGTCCAGCACGCAGCCCGCATAACCCGCCAGCCCCGCCTCATTCGCCGCCGCGGTGCGCGCCGCTTCAGACACCGGCCCGGATGGCGGCACATAGGCCGCCGGCGCGGCAACACCCGCCATCCAGAACGCCCGCGCCAGCCCGCCACGGAACAGGATCCCCGTCATCCGCCCGGCATCGCTCCCCGCCTTGTCCAGACATCGCGCCGAAGCCCGGCGCAGCTTCTCCACGCGCCCGCTGAATCCGCCATCATAGCGCGTATCCAGCGCCACCGCGGCCGCCGTCACCGGATCGGCCTTCACGATGCAGTCAAACCAGGCGTCGATCCGCGCCTCCGCCGCCACCCGTGCCCCAGCATCCGGGGAAGCCCACGCACCACTCGCCATCATCACCGACATCACCAACGCCAGTTTACGCATCACAACCACCCTCCACAACGGGCGGGGCCTGCCCGCCTACTCCGCCGCCAGCGCCATCGCCGGCACGCTCACAAACCCCCGTCGCCTCGCGATCCTTGCCTCGATCTCCGGCCGGAAGTGCCGGATCAGCCCCTGGATCGGCCAGGCCGCCGCGTCCCCCAGCGCGCAGATGGTATGCCCCTCGATCTCGGTCGTCACCTCCAGCAACAGGTCAACCTCGTGCGGCTCGGCATCGCCCGTCACCAGCCGCTGCATCACCCGCCACATCCATCCCGTGCCTTCGCGGCACGGCGTGCACTGGCCACAGCTCTCATGCTTGTAGAAATAACTGATGCGCGCGATCGCCTTCACGATGTCGGTGGACTTGTCCATCACGATCACCGCCGCCGTCCCCAGCCCCGATTTCAGGTCGCGCAACGCATCGAAATCCATCGGACAGTCGGCGATCTCATGCGCCGGCACCAGCGGCACCGAGGATCCCCCCGGAATCACCGCCAGCAGATTGTCGAACCCGCCACGAATGCCGCCGCAATGGGTTTCGATGAGCTCGCGGAACGGAACGCTCATCGCCTCTTCCACCACGCAGGGCTTGTTCACATGGCCGCTGATCTGGAACAGCTTCGTCCCCTCATTCTTCGGCCGGCCGATGCCGGCAAACCAGGCCGCGCCGCGCCGCAGGATGGTCGGCACCACCGCGATCGATTCCACATTGTTCACCGTCGTCGGGCAGCCATACAGGCCCACGCCGGCGGGAAACGGCGGTTTCAGCCGCGGCTGGCCCTTCTTGCCCTCCAGCGATTCGATCATCGCCGTCTCTTCGCCACAGATATAGGCACCCGCCCCGCGATGCACGAACACGTCGAAGTCATAGCCCGAACCGGCGGCATTCTTCCCCAGCAGGCCCTTGGCATAGGCCTCCTCGACGGCCGCGAACAGCGTCTCGGCCTCGCGGATATACTCGCCACGGATGTAGATATACGCCGCCCGCGCCCGCATCGCGAAGCCGGCGATCAGCGCCCCTTCCAGCAGCTTGTGCGGATCATGCCGGATGATCTCCCGGTCCTTGCAGCTCCCCGGCTCGCTCTCGTCGGCGTTGATCACCAGGAAGCTCGGCTTGCCCGGCTTCGGCTCCTTCGGCATGAAGCTCCACTTCATCCCCGTCGGAAACCCCGCCCCGCCGCGCCCGCGCAGGCCGGACTGCTTCACCGCATCGATGATCGCATCCGGCCCCGGCGCCATCAACGCCGCCGTATCCTCCCAATCACCCCGCTTCATGGCGTCGGCCAGCCCCCAAGGCGCAAAGCCATAGAGGTTGGTAAAAATCCGGTCCTTGTCCGCCAGCATCAACGCGCATCCACCAGTTCGAGCCGCCGCTCGACACGACCGATACGCTCGTCCATCCGATCCAGCCGATGATTGACGCCTGACAGCGACACCACGATGGAGCCGACATGCTCCTCAACCGCATGCATCCGCAGCTTCAGGTCACCAATCTCATTCTTGATGTCGAGCACATCGCCACGGATGCGTTTCAGCATCTCCAACATCAGATCAGAACGTTCGTCAGTCATCCCGTCATCCTACCATATCCTCCCCCGCAAGGGGAGGTGGCCGCGTCGCGAACGGCGAGGACCAACCCGCTCGCGCAACAGCTCCCAGCGCTTGACCCGACCAGCCTCTCCCCCGGCACGGGGGAGCGACTCGCGGAACGCGAGCGGAGGGGGCCAGCCCCCATCACGCCACCCCTTCCAGCAAACTCGTCCGCCCACCCTCGGGGCAACTCGCCTGGCGCCCGATCGCGCTCCCCGCCTTCGGCACCCGCCCGGCGATCAACTCGTCCAGGATCGCCGTCATGCTCGCATAATCCAGGTCTTCATAAGTGTCGTCGTTGATCTGCACCATCGGCGCATTGGCGCACACGCCCATGCACTCCACCTCGGTCAGCGTGAACAGGCCGTCGTTGGTGACCTCGCCCTTCTTCAACCCCCGGTCCGCGCAAGCCCGGAACAGCTCATCCGACCCCCGCAACCAGCAAGGCGTGGTCCCGCACACCTGCACATGAAACCGCCCCACGGGTTTCAGATTATACATGGTATAGAAGGTCGCCACCTCCAGCGCCCGGATCTTCGGCATGTCGATCTGGCGCGCCACGAACTCGATGACCGGCAGCGGCAACCACGCCACGCCCGTCTGCGCCGCCATCTGATACTGCGCCAGCCACAACAAAGGCATGATCGCCGAATGCTGCCGCCCCGGCGGATACCGCCCGATGATGCGTTCCGCCTCGACGGCATTGGCGGGCGTCCAAGTGAAACTACTTAAATCAGCCACGACGCGCTGCTCTTCTGGCAGCGGTGGCGCTACCCGTTCGATGATATTCATGAGTCAATTTGAATTTTCCGCGCCTGTCATACTCTTGCTCGTGAACAATTGCCCCCGCACGCAACATACGCAATCCACGCCATGCCATAAACATCATCCAAATAATGGCCCACACGACTGATAAGGTGAAACTCATCGAACCTAAGCCTGATGCTGAAACCAACACCATAGGAATCATAGCAATTGCGAAAGCCGCCTTCCAACCATTTCCAGGCTCATTCCATCGGCTATCAACCCAGCGTCTGATCGGCAAATACCACTTCACCGGTCCACCTCCCCGAACACCACATCCAGCGACCCCAGCACCGCCGGCGCATCCGCCAGCATATGCCCCCGGCACAGGAAATCCATCGCCTGCAAATGGCTGAACCCCGTCCCCCTTATATGGCAGCGATACGGCTTGTTCGTCCCGTCGCTCACCAGGTAAATCCCGAACTCCCCCTTCGGGCTCTCAGTCGCCACATAGACCTCGCCCGGCGGCACCTTGAACCCCTCGGTGTAGAGCTTGAAGTGGTGGATCAGCGCCTCCATCGAACGCTTCATCTCCCCGCGGGACGGCGGCACCAGCTTCCGGTCGAGACTGCCCACCGGCTCCCCCACCATCGTCTCCAACCGGTCCAGGCACTGGTCGATGATGCGCAGCGATTGCCGCATCTCCTCCATCCGCACCATGAACCGGTCATAGCAATCGCCGTTCTTCCCGACCGGCACATCGAAATCGACCTCGGCGTACACATCATACGGCTGCGACTTCCGCAAATCCCACGCCAGCCCGCTCGCCCGCAGGCACGGCCCGCTGAACCCCCAGGCCACCGCGTCCTTCGCCGAAATCACGCCGATATCCACGTTGCGCTGCTTGAAGATGCGGTTCCCCGCCACCAGGCCCTGCACCTCGTCCAGCACCTTCGGGAAGGCCTTCGCCCAGGCACGGATGTCCTCTGCAAGCGCCGGCGTCATGTCCTGATGCACCCCGCCCGGCCTGAAGTAGGCCGCGTGCATCCGCGCGCCGCTCACCGCCTCGCTGAAATTATAGAGCCGCTCCCGCTCCTCGAACAGCCAGATGATCGGCGTCATCGCGCCCACGTCCATCGCGTGCGCGCCCACATTCATCACATGGTTGGAAATCCGGCTGATCTCGGCCCACAGCACCCGCAGCCACTGCCCCCGCCGCGGCACGTCCGCCCCCAGCAGCTTCTCGATCGCCAGCACATAGCTGTGCTCCATCGACATGGGGGAGCAGTAATCCAGCCGGTCCATGTACGGCAAAGCCTGCAGATAGGTCTTGTATTCGCACAGCTTTTCCGTGCCCCGGTGCAGCAGGCCGACGTGGGGGTCCAGCCGCTCGATCACCTCGCCGTCCAGCTCCATGATCAGCCGCAGCACGCCATGCGCCGCCGGATGCTGCGGGCCAAAGTTGATCATGTAATTGGCGATCTTCGGATCCGCCGCCTCTTCCGGCGTCGCCAGCAAGTCGGTTCCCAGGCTCATGGCTTCGCCTTCTCGTCACCCGGCAGCACATAATCCGCGCCCTCCCAGGGCGACAGAAAATCAAAACTGCGGAAATCCTGCGCCAGCTTCACCGGCTCATACACCACCCGCTGCGCCTCCTCGGAATAGCGCAGCTCGACATGCCCCGTCAGCGGGAAATCCTTGCGGAACGGATGCCCCTCGAAGCCGTAATCGGTCAAAATCCGCCGCATGTCGGCATTGCCCGCGAACGGCACGCCATACATGTCCCACACCTCGCGCTCCAGCCAGCCAGCCACCGGAAACAGGCCGGTCACGCTCGGCACCGCCTCGCCATCGGCGACGCTCAGCTTCACCCGCACCCGGCGGTTGTGCCGCAGGCTCAGCAGATGGTAATTCAGCTCGAACCGCTCGGCGCGTTCGGGATAATCCGCGCCGGCAATATCCATCAGCTGCTCGAACGCCAGCGCCGGATCGTCCCGCAACGCCGTCAGCACCGCAACGATTCGCCCCGCCGCCACGGTCAGGCTCAGCTCATGATGCGCCGCCGCCACGCCCAGCAGGGCCTCGCCCAGCAACGCCGGCGCCCGCTCCGCCAGGCCGGCATCCGTCACCACCACCGGAAAGCTGCTCATCGCTCAAACGTCCCCTGGCGCCGGATCTTCCGCTGCAACGCCATGATGCCATAGAGCAGCGCCTCCGCCGTCGGCGGGCACCCGGGCACATAGATGTCCACCGGCACGATCCGGTCACACCCCCGCACCACGGAATAGCTGTAATGGTAATAGCCGCCGCCATTGGCGCAGCTGCCCATCGAAATCACATAGCGCGGCTCGGGCATCTGGTCATACACCCGCCGCAGCGCCGGCGCCATCTTGTTGCACAGCGTCCCCGCCACGATCATCACGTCGGACTGCCGCGGCGACGCCCGCGGTGCCGCCCCGAACCGCTCCATGTCATAACGCGGCATGTTGGCATGCATCATCTCGACGGCGCAGCACGCCAGCCCGAACGTCATCCACCACAAGGAGCCCGTGCGCGCCCAGGTGGTCAAATCCTCCAGGCTCGCCGTCACGAACCCCTGGTCGGACATCTGCTCGTTGAGGCCCGTGAAATAGGGATCGCGCACGGCCACATCGCCGCCGGCGCGGACAATGGCGGGGGCGTCACTCATTCCCAATCCAGCGCTCCCTTCTTCCATTCATACACAAATCCCACGGTCAGGATGCCCAGGAAACACATCATCGAACCCCACATCAGATAGAGGTCCGGCCCCGCCTTCGAAAGGCTCACCGCCCAGGGAAACAGGAACGCCACCTCCAGGTCGAAGATGATGAACAGGATGCTGACCAGGTAAAAGCGCACGTCGAACTGCCCGCGGGCGCTGCTGAACGCCGGAAAGCCGCTCTCATATTCGGTCAGCTTGTCGGCATAGGGCTTGTCCGTCCCCACCGCCTTCGACACCAGCACCGGCGCGAACACGAACAGCAGCGCGAATGCCAGCGCCACCCCCAGGAACATCAGGATGGGCAGATATTGCAGGCTCAGCGCGGCCACATCAGGCATGGTATCCAGCATCCCCGCCCTCTACGCCCCACGCTGCACCGCGGCAAGGGAAATGGCGCCCGTCAGCATTGACGCACCCCACCTTCGGCTTGCGTCCCGCCACCCATTGAATTACATTGTAATGCGCAAAAAAGAGAGCTCTCATGTCCAGCAATGCCCTCGTCCAGACCCGCATCAACGAAACCGTCAAGCAGCAGGCTGCCACCGTCCTTGCCACCATGGGCCTCACCGTGTCCGATGCCGTCCGCATGATGCTCACCCGCGTCGCGCACGACAAGGCGCTGCCCTTCGATCCGCTCGTGCCGAACGCCGAAACCATCGCCGCCATGGAACAGGCCCGCGCAGGCGGCCTGCCGCGTTTCAAATCGGTCGATGCGCTGATGGCCGATCTCGATGCGGACGATTGAACGCACCACGACGTTCAAGCGAGACTGGAAACGCGAACTCAGGGGCCGTCACGCCGCCACACCCGCCCGCGATGTCACCGGGCTCCTCACGCTGCTCGTCCACGACCAGCCGCTCGAACCCCGCCACCGTGATCATGCCCTCACCGGCAACTGGAAGGACCATCGGGACTGTCATGTCAAACCCGACCTGGTGCTGATCTACCGAAAGCCGGACCCCGAAACCCTGCAACTGGTTCGATTGGGCTCCCACGCCGAACTCGGCTGGTAGCCCCTATTTCCCCATCGCCGCCTTCAAGAAATCCGCGCTCTGCCGCAGCATGTCCGCCCGGGCCGCGCTGTCCACCAGGCTGTGCTCCAGCCCCGGATAGACCACCAGCCGGCTCTCCTTGCCCCCCGCCTTCAACGCCGCGTCCAGCGCCCGCGCATGCCGGATGCTGACATTGGTGTCCTTGTCGCCGCTGAACATCAGCACCGGCGCCGTGAACGCCGCCACATTGCGCTCCGGCGATCCCTCCACCAGGTGCGGCCCGGCACCAATCTCGCGCGCCACGATGTCACGGTTCGTGAAAAACCGCGCATCCTCGATCAGACGTTGAAAATCGGTTACCGGCGCGATCGCCACGCTCGCCCTGTACAGCCCCGGATCGAGCACCTGTGCTTGCAAGGCGGCATAGCCGCCATAGCTCCAGCCAACGATCGCCAGACGCCCTTTGCCCGCGATCCCCTGCGCCTCCAGCCAACGCGCCCCGGCATTGATGTCCGCGATCGCAGTCTTCCACCCCCGGAACCCGTTCGACCCGAACCAGTCCTCGCCGTAACCGGTCGAACCGCGGAAATTCGGCTGCAGCACGGCATAGCCCAGATGCGCGAAATATTGCGCCAGCCAGTCGAAGCCCCACTCATCGCGCGCCGCCGGCCCGCCATGCGGCATCACGATCGCCGGCAGCCCCGCTTGCGGGCCGTCCGTCGGCAGCGTCAGATAGCCAGGGATCGATTTGCCGTCCGCAGCCGGGATGCTCACCGCGCGCACGCTCGCCAGCTTCACCCCCTCCAGCTGCGGTCGCACGGGCGACAGCTCGTTCAACTGCCGCGTCTTCCGGTCGAACAGATAGTATCGCCCTGGATCAGTATCGGCATGGGCCAGCAACAGGATTTTCTGCTCGTCGCGGCTGGCGGCGATGAAATCAATGAGCGGTAGGTTAGGGATCGCCTTCCCCAGGTTTGCCGCCAGCCTTTCCAGTCCGGCATCCAGATATTTCACCTGCCGCCGGTCGGTCACGATCTCAGCGCCGATCACCCGCCCGCGCCGACCGAACCGATACAGGGTATCCACATCCACCTGCGGGCTGTCAGCCACCACCTGCGTCGTGAAATTGCCGTCCAGGCTCACACTATGGATCGCCCGGCGGCCATTGCTGGTCGCCACCGCATAGGCGACCGTTCCATCCGGCGACAGCGCCTGCGGATCGAACCGCCACGGATCGCCGCCAGGCACGCTGAACCGCTCCCATTCCCGGCTGCCGGCCTTGCGATAGAAATACCTGAACTCACCGCTTCGCATCTGCGTCGTGGTGTCCATGCCCGCAATGGTCATCAAACGGACAGTGCCGCTGGCATCCGCGCCATACCACACCGCATCTTTCCGCGGTTTCTCCACCGGCTTGCCGACATTGGTCACCGTATCCACCCAATCGACACCCAGCCCCTCGCCTTGCTTGTTCAGCCGGCTGCCGACCTGCTCTTCCGGCACGAGCTCACGCGACATCAACACCCGCGCCGTATCATCCGGGCTCCAGCCGATGATGTCGCCATCAAATTGCAGGATGCCCATTGTGCGCGTCGATTGCCGCACGGTAAGCGGCTTCATGTTGCCGCCATCGGCATCCAGCGCAAAACTGCGGGTATAGGTTGCCAGGGTCGGAGTCGAGGTCGCACTCGCGCCCGTGATCTGGCACAGCAGTCGCGCATTGGACACCCAGTCACAGCGGAACAGCCGGTTGGGATTGCCGTCGCTCCGCGTCACCGGCACGGCCTTGTTGCTGGCGAGATCCACCACCAGCAGCGCGGTCGCCGGCCCCTTCGCCGGCGCCAGATATGACAGTCTGCTGCCGTCCGGCGACAAGGAAGCCGCGGCCACCGCCTCCCGCGCCCCGAACCGTTGCGCCGCATCCGGCAACGGCGCCGCCTGCACCGTCGACGCCATCAGCAGCAGCGAACACGCGAACGAAAAACGCAACATCACTTTCTCCCCTGCTTTGCATCATCATGAAAAACCGCCATCATCCCGTCAATCGTCAGACAGGATGATAGTTTCTCATGCTGAAACCCCTCGCCATCATGCTTCTTGCTGTTCTCGGCAGCACCGTCGCCGCCGGCGACCGCGCCAACAATCCCCCCTGGCAGGGCCGCAGCCCGGTCATCGCCCAACATGGCATGGCCGCGACGGCACAGCCGCTCGCCACCCAGGTCGCGCTCGACATCCTGAAGGCCGGCGGCAGCGCGGTCGACGCCGCCATCGCCGCCAACGCCATGCTCGGCCTCGTCGAACCCGTCGGCAACGGCATCGGCGGCGACCTCTTCGCCCTGGTCTGGGATCCCAAAACCCGCAAGCTCCACGGCCTCGACGCCAGCGGCGCCGCCCCTGCCGCCACCGATGTCGCGGCGCTGCGCCGCCAATTCGGCGGCAAGGGCCCCATCGGCCCCGCCGGCACCGCCGCCATCACCGTCCCCGGCGCCGTCGCCGGCTGGCACGTGCTGCACCAGCAATTCGGTGTTTTGCCCCTGAAACAGCTGCTCGCCCCCGCCGTCGGCTATGCCCGCAACGGCTTCCCCGTCAGCCCGCTGATCGCCGAGCAATGGGCCCGCAACATAAGGCTGCTGACGGCCCGCCGCGCCGACATCCCCGCCTTCGACAATGCGCTTGCCCTCTACGCCCCCGGCGGCAGCACGCCCGCCGCCGGCGCCATGTTCACCAACCCCGACCTCGCCCGCACGCTGGAAGCGATCGGCAAGGGCGGCGCGAAGGCCTTCTATACCGGCCCCATCGCGCGGGACATCGCCGCCTTCATGGCCGCCAACAACGCCCCCATGCGCGAGACCGACCTCGCCGCGATGAGGGCCGAATGGGTCGAGCCGATCAGCGCCACCTACCGCGGCTACACCGTCTGGCAGATGCCGCCCGCCACGCAAGGGCTGGCCACCCTCCAGATGCTGCGCCTGATCGAGCGGTTCGACATCGCGAAGATGGGCTTCGGCAGCGCCGACGCCGTGCATGTCATGGTCGAGGCGAAGAAACTCGCCTTCGCCGACCGTGCCCGCTTCCTCGCCGACCCGCGCGTCGTAAAGGTGCCGGTCGCCGCCCTGCTGTCGGACGCCTACACGGCAAAGCGCGCCGCGCTTATCCGCATGGACCGCGCGCTCCCCGCCGACGTGCAACCCGGCGACCCCGCCGAACGCAGCGACACCACCTACCTGACCGTCGCCGACAGGAACGGCATGATGATCAGCCTCATCCAGTCCAACTATCGCGGCATGGGCAGCGGCGTCGTCGCATCGCGCTCACCCAAAAATGGCGGCGGAACCCTCGGCTTTATGTTCCAGAACCGCGGCGCGCAGTTCAGCCTCGACGCCACCGCCGCCAACGTCATCGCGCCCGGCAAACGCCCGTTCCACACCATCATCCCCGGCTTCGTCACCAAGGACGGCATGCCCTTCCTCAGCCTCGGCGTGATGGGCGGCTCGATGCAGCCGCAGGGCCAGGTGCAGGTCATCACCAACATCATCGATTTCGGCATGGACGTGCAGGCCGCCGGCGACGCCCCCCGCTGGCGCCACATCGGCGGCCCCGATCCCGGCGATGGTGCCGAGCCGCCCGCTTTATTCCTGGAACGCGATTTCACCCCTGAAACCCGCGCCGCGCTTGCGGCCCGCGGCCATGTCCTGAAATCGGGCACCGACGACGTCGGCGGCTATCAGGCGATCCGCTGGGACGCGAAAAACCGCGTCTACTGGGGCGCCAGCGAAATGCGAAAGGACGGCCAGGCCGCCGGGTACTAGAGCATGTTCCGATCTGGTGGAATCACCAGCATCGGAAGCCCATGCGGTAAAACGATAAGTTAGAGCGGCTGATCTGACACTGTCAGATCGAGACTCGCTCTAAGCCGAAGAGCCCGCAGCCCGCCGCGGGCGGCCGCCCTTCATGCCGTTCGCGCGACTTGCCGCGGCTTTCGCGGCAGAGGTCGCCCGACCGGCCCTCGCTGCCATCCAGCGCGCCGTGCCGAACACGCCGTTCACCAACCCCGGCACGCTGTAATCCACATCCAGTGCCGCCCAGTGCAGCCCGAACCCCCCGCCGGCGACCGTGACATCCGCCAGTTCGGCGACATTCGCTCCCGCCAGTCCCTGCACCAGCGCCGGCGGGAATGCGAAGGTTGCCCCGTTGGTCAGGTCCACGATCACCCGGTCGCTGCCTTCATCATAGCGCGCGCACTGCGC
This sequence comes from Sandaracinobacteroides saxicola, assembly GCF_014117445.1. Classification (NCBI taxonomy): domain Bacteria; kingdom Pseudomonadati; phylum Pseudomonadota; class Alphaproteobacteria; order Sphingomonadales; family Sphingosinicellaceae; genus Sandaracinobacteroides; species Sandaracinobacteroides saxicola. Next base: position 2,123,492 of record NZ_CP059851.1, read on the forward strand.
CCGCGGTTCGGCCTGTTCCGCTGCCGCACCGGCCTGAAGCGCGCGCTCGATGGCGGCATCTGTCACCTCAACCATGGATCGCTCTCCAACGTCGCAGGAATTCATCCTGCCTCTCCGAAATGATCGCCATCGCCCGCCGCAAATCCCCCGCACCGAAGCCATGCGCCCGAACCAGCACCGGCCCTCCCATCGGCCCTGCCAGATCGACCTTTGCGTGCCCATCGCCAACAACATGCACATGCGCCGGCGCATGGTCGTCCAGATAGATCACGAACGACAGACCGCCTTGCCGATGGATCGTGACCACGGCATCGAATAACCTGTCACGACAGGTTATGCAAGCACCGCCCGCGCCGCCGCCGCATCCTTCGCAATCTGCGCCTGCAACGCCGCCAGCCCGTCCAGCACAGCCTCATCCCGCAGATGCGCCACCAGCGCCACGTCCAGCGTCACCCCATACAGGTCCCCGCTCCAGTCCAGCAGCCACACCTCCAGCAGCTCGACGGGCGGCGTGAACATCGGCCGCACCCCCAGATTGGCCACCCCGTCCACCAGGCTGCCATCGGGCAACCGCACCCGCACCGCATAGACCCCGTATCGCGGCCGCACATAATCCTTCAGCTCGATGTTCGCCGTCGGAACCCCGATCGTCCGCCCCAGCTTCGCCCCATGCACCACCTCGCCCCGCACGGTGAACGGCCGCGTCAGCAGCGCCGCCGCGGCCGCCATGTCGCCCGCCACCAGCGCCGCCCGGATCCGCGTCGAACTCACCGCCTCCTGCCCGTCCGTCACCGGCCGCACCGCCTCCGCCCCGAACCCGCGCTCCAGCCCCAGCCGTGCCAGCACCGCCGCATCGCCCGACCGTTTCGCGCCGAAGGTGAAGTCATAGCCGGTCACGACATGCCGCACCCCCAGCCGCGCCACCAGCCAGTCGTCCACGAACGCCTCCGCGCTCAACCCCGCCAGCGCCCGGTCGAACGGCACCACCACCGCGCCGTCCACACCCAGGCCGGCGAACAGGTCCAGCTTCTGGTCGAGCCGCGTCAGCGCGAACGGCGGCGCATCCGGCCGGAACAAGCGGCTGGGATGCGGATCGAAGGTCGCCACCAGCGCCGGCACGCGCTGTTGCCGCGCCGCCGCCACCGCCGTGCCAATGACGACCTGGTGCCCGCGATGCACCCCGTCGAAATTGCCCAACGCCACCACCCCGCCGCGCAGCGAGGCTGGCACCGCATCGCCGATGATGATCAACCCCGCCGCTCCAGCGTCACGAAATCATACCCCGGCGTGTCGCCGTCGGCCGCATGCGTCTCCCGCCGCACCTCCCGCCAGCCGCTCACGGGCAGCTCGAACCACGCATCCCCATCGGGCGCCACATGCACCTCGGTCAGCTCGATCCGCGTCGCAATCGGCATCGCCTGCGCATACACCTCACCCCCGCCGATCACCATGATCGCCTCGGCCCGCGCCTCCGGATTCATCCCCGTCGCCGCAATGGCCTCCGCCAGGTTCGGCACCACCGTCACGCCTTCGGCCGTCCAGCCCGCCTGCCGCGTCAGCACGATATTGTGCCGCCCCGGCAACGGCCTGCCGATGCTCTCGAAGGTCTTGCGCCCCATCACCACCGGTTTCCCCACCGTCATCGCCTTGAAGCGTTTCAGGTCCGCGGAAACATGCCACGGCAGCCGGCCCCGCACGCCGATCACGCCATTGTCCGCCCGCGCCACCACCAGCACGATCGCCGGCCTCATACCGCCACCGGCGCCGCGATCGCCGGATGAGGCTCATAGCCCGCCACGGCGAAATCCTCGAACCGGTAACTGAACAGGTCCGCCGCCGGCGCCAGCGTCAGCCTCGGCCAGGCGCGCGGCTCCCGCGCCAGCTGCGTCTCCACCAGATGCGCATGGTTCAGATAAAGATGCACATCCGCCCCCATCCAGGTCAGCCTGCCCACCCCCAGCCCGACCTGCTGCGCGATCATGTGCAGCAGCAGCGCGGCTTCCAGGATGTTGAACGGAAAGCCCAGCCCCAGGTCGCAGCTGCGCTGGTACAGGATGCCCGAAAGCCGGCCGTCGGCCACGAAATATTGATAGGTCATGTGGCACGGCGGCAGCGCCATCTGCTCCAGCTCCGCCACATTCCACCCCGTGAAGATATGCCGCCGCCCCGCCGGATTGTCCCGCAGGCCCCTGACCAGCGCCGCCAGCTGGTCATGCTCCCGGCCATCCGCCCCCTGCCAGCGCCGCCACTGCCTGCCATAGACCGGCCCCAGGTCGCCCCAGGCCGCCTCGAACGCATCATCCGCCAGGATGCGCGCCTCGAACGCATCGCGGCTCAGCAAGGCCTCCGGATGCGCCCTGTTGTACCGCTCCAGCGGCCAGTCGGTCCAGATATGCACCCCCTGCGCCACCAGCGGGCGGATGCGCGTCTCGCCCGCCACGAACCACAGCAACTCCCTGACCGCGCTCTTCCAATACACCCGCTTCGTCGTCAGCAGCGGGATCGTCCCGCCGGACAGGTCGAACGCCAGCGTCTCGCCGAACAGCGCCCGCGTCCCCACGCCGGTGCGGTCCCGCCGCTCGCTGCCGCCCGTCCACACGCGGCGCATCAGGTCCAGAACGGCATTCTCGGGGTGCATCCCCGCTCCGTGCCAAGCCCCGACCGCGCACGCAAGAGTGCGGAGTGCCGCTTTATCCCCGATTGGGGATATTTGCATCCGGCCTGCCACGCCGCACAAGCAGCCCGTGCAACGGAGCAACGGCATGATCGAGAACAGTCCCGTCAACCTGATCGACGGCAGCAACCGCCATCAGCAGCGCGATGCGCTGAACGCCATGCACGCCGATCGCAAGCGGGTGTTCGTCGACCAGCTGAAATGGAATGTGCCGGTCATCGACGGCCGGTTCGAGGTCGATGATTTCGACAACGAGCACGCCGTCTATCTGGTGGCGCAGGAACCGCGCACCGGCGCGCACCTCGGTTCGGTCCGGCTGCTGCCCACCACCCGCCGCCACCTGCTCGGCGATGTCTTCGCCATGCTCATCGATGGCGAGGTGCCGCGCGGCCCCGATGTGATGGAGATCACCCGCCTCTGCACCGCGCCGACGCTCGCGGACTGGGAAGCCCACAATGCTGTGCGCGAACGGCTGGCCACCGCGCTCATCGAATATGCGCTGACCGTCGGCATCACGCGCTATACCATGATGACCCACACCGCCTACCTGTCGCAGCTGCTGGCCACCGGCTGGGACGTCGAACCGCTCGGCCTGCCCAAGGAGGTCGGCGGCCAGTCGCTCGGCGCGCTTCAGGTCAATGTCAACGCCGCGACGCTCCGCCGCTTCCGGCAGAAGTTCAACATTTCCTCCCCCGTGCTCCGCCTCGACCAATCCAGCCTGGCGGCGTGAAAGGAACGGGATCGAGATAGGGTCGGGTGGTTTCATGCGGCGATTTCCGACCCTGCGCCGTATGAAGCCTGCCCAGCCCTCGGGCGCTCCGAACTGACCAGCATGCCCAGAACAACGGCCCTCCCCGTGGTTCCCCGGCAGGTCAGGACGGAGCGCCCAACCTTTTCCCCGGCCCGGCCCAACCGCAATCCCTGACCCCCAAAGCCTCGCACGTGTCCGCGCTGCCCCTCCTGTCCGCCCTCGCCCTGCTGCCGGCCCTTCTCCTCAACGAACTGCTCTGGCTCACCGCCATCGCCGTCCTGCTGTCGGGGCTCGATGATCTCGCCGTCGATCTGGTCTGGCTGTCACGACGGCTCTGGCGCCGCCTGCCCCTGCCGCCCGCCGCCCCGCTGCGCCACGCCATCTTCGTCCCCGCCTGGGATGAAGCCGCGGTGATCGGCGCCATGCTCGGCAGTCTCTCCGCCACGCTCGACCATCCGGACTGGCGGCTGTTCGTCGGCTGCTACCCCAATGATCCGGCAACCCGCGCCGCCATCGCCGGCGTCGCCGACCCGCGCATCAGCTGCATCATGTGCCGCCGGCCCGGCCCCACCACCAAGGCGGATTGCCTGAACCATCTGTGGCGCGCCATGCGGGCCGTCGAAACCGCCGAGCAGCGCCGTTTCGACTGCATCGTCCTGCACGACGCGGAGGATGTCATCCACCCGGCGGAGCTCCGGACCTTCGACGCCGCGCTCGCCACCGGCCTCGCCATGGTACAGCTGCCGGTCGAGCCGCTGCCGGACGCCACCGCCCGCTGGATTGGCGGCCATTATCTCGACGAGTTCGCCGAGGCGCACGCCAAGGAGCTGCCGGTGCGCGGCGCGCTCGGGGCGCCCGTTCCCAGCGCGGGCGTCGCCACCGCGATCCGCCGCGACGTGCTGGACCGGATCGCCAGCGCCCCGGACGCCCCGTTCGACCAGGACAGCCTGACCGAGGATTATGAACTCGGCCACCGCCTGCACCGCGCCGGCCACCGCGCCGCGCTGGTCCGCGTCCGCGTCGCCGGCGCGCTGGTGTCGACACGGGAATATTTCCCGGCGACGCTCGATGCCGCGCTGCGCCAGAAAAGCCGCTGGCTGCTCGGCATCGCCCTGACCGGCTGGGATCGCCTCGGCTGGCGCGGCGGCGTCGCGGCACGCTGGATGCTGCTGCGCGACCGCAAGTCGCTCTACACCGCCGTGGTCGGCATGCTCGCCTATGGCCTCGCCATCATCCTGCTGCTCCAGGCGCCCCTGGCAGCGCTGCTTGGCCATGATGCCCTGATCGCGCAGCTGTCGCCGGCGCTGCATGCGCTGCTCGCCATCAACACCGCGCTCCTCGGCTGGCGGCTGCTGGTGCGCGCCGCCTTCGCCACGCACGCCGCCGGCTGGCGCGAAGGGCTGCGCTCGGTCCCGCGCGCGGTGGTTGGCAACGCCATCAACGCGCTCGCCGCACTGCGCGCCGTGCAGCGCTATCGCACGCTGCGTGCCAGCGGCGAGACGGCGCGCTGGGACAAGACCATCCATCGCTTTCCGGGGGTATCATGAGCGGCGGCGCGCTCCGGGTCTATCAGTTCCTCACCGTCGCGCTGATCGGCTGGGGCATCGGCCGCCTGCCCGCACTGTGGCAGGAAGCACAGGCCGACGCTCAGGTCGCCGCGTCCCCGCCGCCAAGGGCAATCGCCCCGCCCCGCCCCGCGCCGCCATCGGCGCCGGCCCCCACCCTCAGCGAAGCCCAGGCCAGCGCGCTTGCCAGCCAGGTCGCCGCCGGCGTCGCGGCGCAGGTCGCCAGCGCCACCATCGCCCGCCTGGTGGCGGCCGGCTGGGGCCCGCCGCTGCCCCCCTCGCGCCGCCCGGCAATGCAGGTCGCCGACACTGCCGCCACCGGCTGGACCCTGCCCCCCCGCCCTGCCCGCCCCGCAGGCACTGGCTAGTGTCCCACCATCGCCCGCCGCGCCGCCGGAGCCATCGAAAGCCGCGCCGAACCCGGCCTTCGCCCGCGCCACCACCGGTTATGCCGCGCTGAAACAGGGCGATCGCCGCGCCGCCGCCGAGGCGCTGGCGGAGGCCGTCCGGCTCGATCCTGAAGCCCCCCAGGCCAGGGACTGGGCGCGGGACCTCCGCCAGCTCACCCGGCGCTGGCACGGCGAGGCCTTCGTGCAGTTCCGCGAAGGCGTGAACGAAGGGCTTGCCGCCTCCCCCGTCCTCGGCGGCGGCCAGACCGGCGCCGCCCTGTCCTTCACCCCCGACCCACTCGCCAGCGCGCCCTTCCGCATCGTCGCGCGCTACAGCGCGGCCCACAATGCCAAGGGCAGCATCGATCCCGCCACCGCGGAGGCGGCACTCGGCCTGCGCTGGCAGATCGACCCGCGCCTCGCCATCGACATCGAGCGCCGCTTCGCCATCGGCGTGCTCGGCCGTTCCACTTGGGCGGCGCGCATCTCCGGTGGACTCAGCGGCAGCTATCGCCTGTTCGGCCGAAACGCCACCTGGGACAGCTATGCCGAGGCCGGCGCGCTCGGCATCACGCGCGTCAGCAGCTATGCCGGCATCCAGGGCCGAACCGGCGTCCCGCTGCTCGATCTGCGCTCGCTCAGCCTTGACGCCGGCATCGGCGCCTGGGCCTCAGGCCAGCAGATCTATGGGCTGGGAAACATCGGTCGCATCGACCTCGGCCCCAGCCTCCGGCTCGGCAGCCGCAGCTTTCCCATCAGCGGCCAACTCGACTATCGCTGGCGCGCCGTGGGCAATGTCTTCCCGGGAAGCGGCCCGGTGTTCACGGTCACCGGGCGCTTTTGATCCAACGCTTTTGGGTGGCTCAGCAGCGTCGGGCGCTGTTGCCGATCGCCGCGCCGGCGATCGCACCGACGCCCGCGGCGATCGCCGTCTCACCCACATTGCCGCCCACGGCCGCACCGGTCACCGCACCACCGACCGCACCGGCCACCGCCGCCCGGTCGCGCGAACGCTTTTTCGCCGCAAGGCACTGGTCATAGGTCGCATAGCGCGTATCGCCATACCAATAGCCGCGATCCCCGCGCTCGGCATAGCGTCCGCCATCGGTCGCACAGGCGCCCAGCAGCAGCAGGGCGGGGGCCAACATCAATGCACGCATCACAATCTCCTCTTCAGGCAACACCGCCGTCCAACGCACCACAGCGCGTCCGGTTCAATCCTACGCGCCGAGCAAGCGCATCGAGGCCCGGACGGAGAGGGCAAAACATGCCGAGGGTTAACGCGACGGGAACAGAAAACGCTTGTCAGTGGAGGAAAGATGTGATAACCAATCTGGTATTCCCTGATCCTTGTCGTTCGGCGTACTCTTCGGTCCCGAACAGCAAACCACCCCGCGCGATCCGCCAAATAGCTCTGTTTCCGCTAACCCCTTGATTCAGGCTGTCACTTTTTGCGACAAACCTTCCAGATTTCCTACCCGCAACAAACCAACAGCCCCCGTCACTCCGGGCTCGACCCGAGGCCCCGTCACCCCGGGCTCGACCCGGGGCCCATTCGACACTCAGCCCACACTATCGGCTCAACTGCCAAAGCCCCTCCCCCGCCTGCGGGGGAGGTGTCAGGCAAAGCCTGACGGAGGGGGCCAGCGCGTCCCCACCAACCCCGAACCACCGCCCCTGCGCGGCCAAGCCGCGCGAACTCGGGCAGTAGTCGAGGCAGAGAAATCGAAAAAACAAAAGAAAGAAAGAAGAAGCGCGGCAAAGCCGCGCTGTCGGACGTGTCGGTTGGCCAAGGCCAACCGCACGCCGGCCAGGCTTGCGCGAGTCTGGAAATAGCGGACTACGCGCCGCTATTTTCAGCCGCGCTGCGCCTTCGGATGACTCCCTCGATACACATCCAGCAAATGCGCCGCATCCACCGCCGTATAAATCTGCGTCGAGCGTAAACTCGCATGCCCCAGCAGTTCCTGGATCGAGCGCAGGTCGGCGCCTCTTGCCAGCAGATGCGTGGCGAAACTGTGCCGCAGCGCATGCGGCGTCGCGCTGTCCGGCAACCCCAGCGCCACTCGCGCGCCCCGCATCGATCGCCGCAGTACATCGGCTTGCAGCGCCCCGCCCTTCGCCCCCCGGAACAGCGGCAGGTCACGCCCCATCGGCCAGGGGCACAGCCGCAGATAGTCGGCGATGGCGTCGCGCACCACCGGCAACAGCACCACCATCCGCACCTTGCCGCGCTTGCCCGTCACCGCCAGCGTCTCACCCAGTGGCAGCACCGCCGCCGTCAACCCCATCGCCTCGCCGATCCGCAGCCCGGCGCCATAAAGCAGCAGCAGCGCCGCCGTATCCCGCGCCGCCAACCAGGGCTCGTCCTGCGCCTCGCCCGCCGCGTCCGCCACCGCCCGAGCATCCGCCGGGCTGACCGGCCGCGGCAACCCGCGCGGCACCTTCGGCGCCCGCACGCCCGCCACCGCCACCGCCGGCAGCCCATGCCGCCGCTCCGCCCAGGCGAACCAGGTGCGCAGCGCCGACAGCAGCCGCGCCGCCGACACGTTGCGCAACCCCTCCCCTCGCCGCGCCGACAGGAACGCCCGCACATCCGCCGACGTCAGGTCATGCCAACTCCCTTCGTCCAGCGGCACGCCGCGATGATGCGCCACGAAATCCAGAAACCGCCGGCCAGTGTCGGCATAGGCCCGCAGCGTGTGCACAGACAGCCGCCGCTCGTCCCGCAGGCTGTCCAGCCATCCCGCCAGCAGCGCTTCGCCCGTCACCAGGCCATCACCCGATGCTCTGCCCCGTCTTCGCCCAGTCCGCCATGAACGCCGCCAGGCCGCGATCCGTCAGCGGATGGTTGGCCAGCGCTCGCAGCACGGCCGGCGGCACCGTCACCACATCGGCCCCGATCTTCGCCGCCTCCAGCACATGCACCGGGTGCCGCACGCTCGCCACCAGGATCTCCGTCCGATAGTCATAATTGTCATAGATCAACCGGATATCGTCGATCAGCCGCATGCCGTCGAAGCCGACATCGTCGTGCCGCCCCACGAACGGGCTGATGAACGCCGCCCCCGCCTTCGCCGCCAGCAACGCCTGCGGCGCCGAAAAGCACAGCGTCACATTCACCATCACGCCCTCGTCGCTCAGCGCCTTGCACGCCTTCAACCCGTCCCAGGTCAACGGCAGCTTGATGGCGATGTTCGGCCCGATCGCCCGCAGCACATCGGCTTCCTTCAGCATGGCCGCCGTCTCCGTCGCCACCACCTCGGCACTCACCGGTCCCGGCACGATGCCGGCGATTTCGCGCACCACCTCCAGGAAGTTGCGGCCGGATTTCTGGATCAGGCTGGGGTTGGTCGTCACCCCGTTCACCATGCCGGTCGCCGCCAGATCGGCGATCTCGGCCACATCGGCGGTATCGACAAAGAATTTCATGGGCACGGACTCCAACCAAAGTTGAGCCTCTCTCCCCCAGCCTCTACATCCGGTCAATGTCCCGCGTGCACGTCCTGCTGCTGCAACATGGCGTCACCGCCTTCGACTACAGCGTGCCGGCCGGCATGGCCCTGCAACCCGGCGACGTCGTCATGGTCCCCCTCGGCCCGCGCCGCGTCATGGGCGTCGTGTGGGACGACGACACCACCGCTCCCCCCGTCAACCCCGCCAAACTCAAACCGGTCATCGCCCGGCTCGACATCGCCCCGCTCGATGCACCGCTGCGCCGCCTGATCGACTGGGTCGCCGACTATTACATCGCGTCGCCGTCCGCGGTGCTGCGCATGGCCATGCCCTCGCTCTCCGCCCTCGAACCGCCGCGCCGCGTGCCGCACTGGCGCTTCGTGCCCGGCCAGCCCCCCCGTACCGCCCGACGCGCCGAGGTGCTGGAACGCCTCACCGACCTCGACGAACCCGGGGCCCTCCCCCTCGCCGAGTGGGCACGCCTCGCCGACACCACGCCCGCCATGCTGCGCACGCTGGCCGCGGCGGGCCATTTCGACACCATCGCTGCCGCCGAACCCGCGCCACCCCTGCCCCGCCCCCACCACGCGCCCCCCACCCTGTCGCCGGCGCAGACCGCCGCCGCCGCTCGGCTGCGCGCCGCCGTCACCGCCCGAACCTTCGCCCCCCTGCTGCTCCACGGCGTCACCGGCAGCGGCAAGACCGAAGTCTATTTCGAAGCCATCGCCGCCACCCTCTTTCCGGATGGAAAAGGACCGCCTGGTGACTCCAGGCGAGCCGAGGACAACGAGGCTTCAGCGCAAAGCTCCTCCCCCGCTTGTGGGGGAGGTGTCAGCGAAGCTGACGGCGGGGGAAAAGGCCAAACCCTCGTCCTCCTGCCGGAAATCGCCCTGACCCAACCCTGGATCACCCGCTTCACCGCCCGCTTCGGCGTGCCGCCCACCGTCTGGCACAGCAGCCTGAAACCCGCCGCCCGCCGCGCCGCCTGGCGCGCCGCCACCACCGGTGCGGCAAAGGTCATCGTCGGCGCCCGCTCCGCGCTCTTCCTGCCGCTCCCCAACCTCCGCCTGATCATCGTCGACGAAGCCCATGACAGCGCCTTCAAACAGGAAGAAGGCGTGCAATATCATGCCCGCGACACGGCCGTGATGCGCGCGCAGTTCGCCGGGATTCCCATCATCCTCTCCACCGCCACCCCGGCACTGGAAACGCGCGAACAGGTCGCCCGCGGCCGCTACCAGGAAATCACCCTCCCCGCCCGCTTCGGCGGCGCGCAGCTCCCCGCCATCACCATGATCGACCTGCGCCGCACGCCACCCCCCCGCGGCCGCTGGATCGCGCCACCGCTGTTCGCCGCGCTCACCGAAACCCTCAACCGTGGCGAGCAGGCCCTGCTCTTCCTCAACCGCCGCGGCTACGCCCCCCTCACCCTCTGCCGCGCCTGTGGCGAGCGCATCAACTGCCCGAACTGCACCGCCTGGATGGTCGAACACCGGCTGACCCGCCGCCTGCTCTGCCACCATTGCGGCCACCAGTCCCCCGTGCCGCCTGCCTGCCCCAGCTGCGGCGTGGAACACAGCCTCGTCCCCTGCGGTCCCGGCGTCGAGCGCCTGGCCGAGGAGGTCGCCGCCAGCTTCCCCGCCGCCCGCACCGCGCTCGTCACCTCCGACAGCGTGCGCGGCGCCGACGATGCCGCCGCGCTCGTCACCGCCGTGCAGAATCGCGAGCTCGACCTGCTCATCGGCACGCAGATGATCACCAAGGGTTATGATTTCCCCGGCCTGACGCTGGTGGGCGTGATCGACGCCGACCTCGGCCTTTCCGGCGGCGACCTGCGCGCCGCCGAGCGCAGCTTTCAGCAGATTGCCCAGGTCTCCGGTCGCGCCGGCCGCGGCGAAACCGCCGGCCGCGTCTTCGTCCAGACCCACATGCCCGAAGCGCCCGTCATGACCGCCATCGCCGCCAGCGATGCCGAGGGCTTCTACGCCGCCGAACGCGACGCCCGCCTGCGCCACCACATGCCCCCCTTCGGCCGCCTCGCCGCGCTGGTCATCAGCAGCGAGGACGAAGCCGCTGCAACCGACGCCGCCCGCGCCATCGGCGCCACGGCCCCGGCCGCCACCGGTTTCGAGGTGTGGGGCCCCGCCCCCGCGCCGCTCGCCATGCTGCGCGGCCGCCACCGCCACCGGCTGCTGATCCACGCCCGTCGCAGCGCCCCGCTCCAGGATTACATCCGCCGCTGGCTGGCGCCCCTGCGCCTGCCGGCCAGCGTCCGCGTCACCATCGATGTCGATCCGCACTCTTTCCTGTAAGCCCTGCTCATGCAGCTGATTCTTGTCCGACACGGCCAACCCATGGACATGGCCGACCCGAAAACCGGCAACCCACCGCTCACCGAACTCGGCCACGCCCAGGCCCAGGCCACCGCCGCGCGCCTGGCCAACGAAGCGATCGCGGCGCTCGTCGCCAGCAGCCTGCAACGCGCCCGTCAGACCGCCGCCCCGCTCGCCGCCGCGCTGAACCTCCCCCTCGCCACCGAACACCGCATCGGGGAGATCGACCGCGACGGCGGCCGCTACCAGCGCATCGAGGCGATCCGTGACGAAGGCCGGGAGGCCTGGCACGCTTTCCTCGCCGACCCGGTCGGCTATTTCGGTGGCGACGGCAAAATCTTCCTGTCGGACACGCTCGACGGCTGGCATGCCATCATCGAGACCATGCTCGCCAATCCGGCCGAACGTCGCGCCACCGTCGCCTTCAGCCACGGCTTCCCGATCAACATCCTGCTGAACCACGCCCTCGGGCTGGATGGCAAGTTTCGCTTCGCCCCCGCCTATGGCTCGATCACCCGCCTCATCGTCCTTGGATGGGACCGCCTTTCAGTCCTCAGCCTCAACGAAACCGCGCACTTTCCCTCAGTGTAGCGGCCAGCGCGCCACCGCCTCATAATGGCTGCCACCGCTTCCCATGAAACTTTCGTAAAGCACCAATTCGTCCGCCCGCCATGCCACCGCCGGCACCGCCCGTGCCAGCACCGGCGCCATCGCCGCCTCCGCCGGCCCCCGCCCGCCGAACCGCGCGATCGTCACATGCGGCACGAACGCCCGCGCCTCCGGCATCGCCTGCGCCGCCCGCACCGCCTGCGTCACCTTCGCCGACAGCAGCGCCAACCCCGCCTTCGGCCCGACCCCTGCGAACAGCGTATGCACCCGCCCCCGGTGAGCGAACAGGCCCAACGGCCCCAGCCGCAGATCGAGCGCGCCACCGCGCACGTCCGCCAGCCCTTCCGCCACGGCATTGCCCAGCCGCCGATCCACCTCGCCGATGAAACACAGCGTCAGGTGCAGCTGCTCCACCGACTGCCAGCGCGCGTCGGGCACATCCTCCATCAGATCGACCAAGACATCCGCCACCGGCTCCGGCACCGGCAGGCCCACGAAGAGCCGATGCATCAGCGCGGCAGCGCCTTGCGCACGCTCGGCAGGATGCCCCGCACCATGACGCCCACACCCTTCGCATTCGGATGCATCCCGTCGGCCAGTTGCAGGCCCGGCTGTCCCGCCACTCCCTGCATGAAGAAAGGATAGAGCGGTACCCCATGCTTCTTCGCCAGCGTCGGATACATGCCCTCGAACGCCCGGCGATAGGCGGCGTCCAGGTTGCGGCTCGCCAGCATGCCCACCAGCAGCACCGGAATGCCCGCCTTGCGGAAACCACCGATCATCGCATCCAGATTGGCCTGCGCCGTCGCCACCGGCTGGCCGCGCAACATGTCATTCGCCCCCAGCGCCAGGATCACCAGGTCGGGCTTCCGCTTCAGCCCCCGGAGCACCCAGTCCACCCGCGCCCGCCCGGCGGTGGTGGTATCACCGCTGACCCCGGCGTTGTGCACCGTCACCGCCCGCCCTTCCTTGCGCAGCGCCGCCTGCAACTGCGCCGGAAAACTCTCAGCCGGTTTCAGCTGATAGCCGGCGGTCAGGCTGTCTCCAAACGCCAGCACCAGCGCCTCGGCCCGCGCCGCCCCGCTGAAAAACAACAGCATCCCCGCAATCAGCAGGTGCAAAACGGCAACCCCGCGCCCATATCGCGCCGCAGCATCACGCAAACCCACTGGACTCTCCATGCTTCACGCCCCCGATATGGTGATCGACGCGCGCAATGTCACGCTCAGCCTGGGGAGCGGCGAGGCCCGGGTCGACATCCTGCGCGGGGTCGATGTCGCGGTGCGAAAGGGCGAGCGGGTCGCGCTGCTCGGCCCCTCGGGCAGCGGCAAATCATCGCTGATGGCGGTTCTTGCCGGTCTCGAAAGCGCCAGTGGCGGCGAGGTCGTCGTCGCCGGACAATCCCTGCGCGGCCTCAGCGAGGATGCGCTGGCCGAAGCCCGCCGCGGCCGAATCAGCGTCGTCCTCCAGGCCTTCCATCTCATTCCCACCATGACCGCGCTGGAAAATGTCGCTGTCCCGCTTGAACTCGCCGGCCACGCCGACCCCTTCGCCGCCGCCGCATCCGAACTGACCGCCGTCGGCCTCGGCCACCGCCTGCACCATTATCCCACGCAACTCTCCGGCGGCGAACAGCAACGCGTGGCCATCGCGCGCGCCCTCGGCCCGCGCCCGGCGCTCCTGTTCGCCGACGAACCCACCGGCAACCTCGATGCCGCCACCGGCGATACCATCGTCGAGCTGCTGTTCGGCTGTCTCGCCGAAACCGGCGCGACCCTCATCCTCATCACGCACGATCGCGACCTCGCCGCCCGCTGCGACCGGATCATCACCATGCGCGATGGGCTGATCGCCAGCGACACGCTGACCGACCCGGTCGCGGCATGACCCTGGCCTGGAACCTCGCCCGGCGCGAAATGCGCGGCGGCCTCGGCGGGCTGCGCCTGCTCGCGGTCTGCCTTTTCCTCGGCGTGCTCGCGCTCGCCGGCGTCGGCAGCCTCAGCTCCAGCATCATCGGCGGCCTGTCTTCACAGGGCCAGACCATCCTCGGCGGCGACCTCGAAGTCCGCCTCACCCAGCGGGAGGCCACGCCCGCCGAACGCGCCGCGATCCGCCAGCTCGGCCAGACCGCGGACGTGATCCGCATGCGCGCCATGGTGCGCACCATCTCGGCCAAGGAACTGCTCGGCGAACTGAAAGCCGTGGACGGCAATTGGCCACTCTACGGCACCGCCTCGCTGCGGGGCAGCGCTCCCTCCAACGCCACGGTCCAGACCGCCCTCTCAAAGGGGGCCGTCATCGGCGAGGGGCTGGCCGACCAGCTCGGCCTGAAGGTCGGCGACACCATCGCGCTTGGCGAAGCCCGCTTTCCCGTCACCGGCATCCTGGACGCCGAACCCGATCGCGCCGGCGAAGGCTTCACCCTCGGGCCGACGGTGCTCATCCGCACCGATGCCCTCGCCCGCACCGGCCTGCTGCAACCCGGCAGCCTTTACCGCGCCCACATCCGGGTAAAAATGCCCGCCAACGCCGACGTCGCCGCCGCCACCGAACGGCTGAAGGCGCAGTTTCCCGACGCCGGCTGGCGCATCGCCGACCGCAGCGACGGCGCCCCCGGCGTGCGCCGCTTTGTCGAACGCTTGGGCCAGTTCCTCAGCCTGGTCAGCCTGACCGCCTTGGCCGTCGCCGGCGTCGGCGTCGGCAACGGCGTCGCCAGCTACCTCGACCGCAAATCCACCACCATCGCCACATTGAAAACCATGGGCGCCTCCAGCAAACTCATCGTGCGCAGCTACCTGCTTCAGATCGGCAGCGTCGCCTTGGTCGCCGCCGCAGCCGGCGCCCTGGTCGGCGCCTTCATCCCGCAGCTAGTCGTCGCGCTCGCCGGCGATGCCCTCCCCGTGCCGCCGGCGCTCGGCTTCTACCCGCTGCCGCTGCTCGCCGCGATCGGTTTCGGGCTGCTCGTTGCCCTTGCCTTTGCCCTGCCGCCGCTCGCCCGCGCCGGCGCGCTTCCTGCCGCCCGCCTGTTCCGCGGCGGCGTCGAGCAATGGCCCTGGCCCAGCCGGCGCACCCTCGCGCTCGCCTTCGCCGCCGCGGCGCTCGTCTGCGCGCTCGCCATCGCGCAATCGTCGGAGCCGCTGTTCGCCGCCGGCTTCCTCGCCGCCGCCGCCGCGCTCCTCCTGCTGCTGTGGGCGCTTGCCTGGGCCATCCGCCGCGCGGCTGCCGCCCTGCCCCGCCCGCGCGGCGTGCTCGCCCGCCTGGCGCTCGCCAACCTGCACCGCCCCGGCAGCATGACGCGGCAGCTCGTCGTCGCGCTCGGCCTCGGTCTCACCCTGTTCGCCACACTGGCGCTCATCGAAACCAGTTTCCGCGGCGAGATCGCCCGCACCGTGCCGGCAAAAGCCCCCGGCTATTTTGTTCTTGACCTGCCCAAGGAAGACGAGGCCGCCTTCCGCGCCAAGGTCAACGGCATCGCGCCCGGTGCCGACCTGCGCATGGTGCCCTCGCTCCGCGGCCCGGTCACCGCCGTCAATGGCACGCCGGTCAGCGAGATGAAGAACATCCCCGAAGGCGCCTGGATCCTGCGCGGCGACCGCGGCCTGACCTTCAGCGCCGATATCCCGCCGGGCAACAGCGTGGTCGCCGGCCGCTGGTGGTCCCCTGGCTACGCCGGCCCGCCCCTCGTCAGCCTGGATGCCGAGGCCGCCGCGCAACTCGGCCTGAAGGTCGGCGACAGCATCACGGTCAGCGTGCTCGGTACCGAGATCACCGCCACCATCGCCAACCTCCGCCGCATCGACTGGGACAGCCTCGGCTTCAACTTCGTCCTGGTGTTCGACCCCAACACCCTGGCACCCGCCCCCTTCACCTGGATGGCGACCGTCAGCCCGGAGGCGTCGCAGGACGCCGGCTTCACCCGCGCCATCAGCGCCGCCTTCCCCACCAGTTCGGTCGTGAAGGTGAAGGATGTGCTCGGCCAGGTCAGCACGCTGCTCACCCAGATGGGCACCGCGATCCGCGCCGCCGCCAGCGTCGCCATCCTTGCCGGCATCGCGGTTCTCATCGGCGCGCTCGCGGCACAGGCCCGCGCCCGCATCTATGACAGCGTCATCCTGAAACTGCTTGGTGCCACGGGCGGCCAGATCCTGCGCTCGGCGCTGCTCGAATATGCCGCCCTCGGCCTCATCGTCGCCGGTCTCGCCCTCGGCCTCGGCACGCTCGCCGGCTGGTTCACGGTCACCAGGGTGCTGCAATTCACCTGGCAGCCCGATTGGGGAGTCGCGCTCCTCACCGTCTTCGCCGGCGCCGCTGTTACGCTGCTGTTCGGCATGGCGGGCGCCGCCCGCGCGCTGGGCGCCAAGGTCAATGGCGTCCTGCGGGAATTGTAGGGACGTCGACGCGATATTTCAGTACTGACACTTATTGCGCGTCTTGAAACCGTCTCCAACATGCCCGATATTGGCGCGGAAAGCCGGAATCATCCGGCCCATGGAGACGAACAATGGTGAATCAGGTTGATCCGCGGTGGAACCCGGCGCTGTCGCGCTCCGGCACGGACACCGCCACCTATGACGCGGGCCTGCGCAGCTACATGCTGTCGGTCTACAATTACATGCTGTCGGGTGTGCTGCTCACCGGGATGGTCGCACTCGGCATGGCCTATACCGGCGCCGTCAATGCGCTGTTCAATCCGGAAGGCGGCGCCAGCCTGCTCGGCTGGGTGGCAATGCTGTCGCCGCTCGCCTTCGTGTTCCTGTTCAGCTTCAAAATCCAGTCGATGGGCACCTCGACGGCGAAGGGCATGTTCTACATCTTCGCCGTGTTGATGGGCGTGTCGCTCAGCACCATTTTCCTGCGCTACACCGGCACTTCGATCGCCACGACCTTCTTCGCCACGGCGGCCTCCTTCGCCGGTCTCAGCCTCTATGGCTACACCACGAAGCGCGACCTGTCCGGCATGGGCACCTTCCTGATCATGGGTGTCGTCGGCCTGCTGGTGGCGATGCTGCTGAACATCTTCATCCAGTCGAGCGCGCTCGCCATGGTGATCAGCTTTGTCGGCGTGCTGATCTTCGCCGGCCTGACCGCCTATGACACGCAGAAGATCAAGAACATGTATGACTATGTCGCGGGTACCGACATGATGGGCAAGACCGCCATCATGGGCGCGCTGACCCTCTACCTCGACTTCATCAACATGTTCACCTTCCTGCTGAGCATCCTCGGCAATAGGGAGTAAGCGGCTGCGGCCTGGAGGCGGGTTGCCACGCAACCCGCCGAAGGTGCTCAGACTCTCGTCTCCCCGGACGGCGAACGAAAAGGGCGGGCATCGTTCCCGCCCTATTTCGATTCGTCCGACGGCGCGGCTTGGCCGCGCCCCTTTTCTTTTCGCTCCTGCGAAATCAGCCTTGCCGCCACCATGACAATGTCTTACAATTCCGTCCATGGCAGCCCGAACCATCACCGTCTCGCTCGGCGACATGGCCGAACGCGCCGCCGCCCGCGTCCGCTCCGGCGACTATGCCTCCACCAGCGAAGTCATCCGCGCCGGCCTGCGTGCGCTGGATCGAGAGGAGGAGGCGCTCACCCACATCTGGCGCGAGAAGATCGCCGAATCGCTCGCTGACCCGCGCCCGCCAGTCCCGATCGAAGAGGTGCGACGCCGGGTGAATGCGCAAATCGCCGCGCTGCGGGCGGCACAGGTGGCGTGACATTCCGGATCCTTTACGCAGAAACGGCAACGAACGATCTCGCCGCGATCATTGCTTACATTGCCGCCCGGTCTGATCCCGATACCGCCTATAGATACGCCGAAAGGATTGACCGTCGAACGGCTATCCTGACCAGCTTTCCGCATACCGGTAACCCTCGCGAGGACCTTGGCCCGGGCATCCGTACGATCGCATTCGAACGGCGCGCGACAATTGCCTATCGGATCGATGGCGACAGCATCATCGTTGTTCGCATCCTTTACGCTGGCCGCGCGTGGGACAATCCCTAAGCCCGGACCCCCCTTCCCTTTCCCCGTCCCCTCCGGCAAAACCACGCCACAACAACCGGGGACGCGACCATGACCGACATCTACAGCCACGCCGCCAAGACGCTGGACGGCAAGGACGTGAGCCTCGCCGACTATCGCGGCCAGGTGCTGCTGATCGTCAACACCGCCTCCAAATGCGGCTTCACCCCGCAATACACCGGCCTCGAAGCGCTCTATAAACGCTACGCCGACCGCGGCTTCGCCATCCTGGGCTTCCCCTGCAACCAGTTCGGCGCCCAGGAACCGGGTGACGCCGCGGAGATCGCCAATTTCTGCTCGCTCACCTACCCCGTCACCTTCCCGATGTTCGCCAAGATCGAGGTCAACGGCCCCAACGCACACCCGCTCTACAAGCAGCTGAAGTCGGATGCCCCCGGCCTCCTTGGCAGCACCGGCATCAAATGGAATTTCACCAAGTTCCTGGTGAACCGCGCCGGCCAGGTCGTCGACCGCTTCGCCCCCACCACCAAGCCCGAAGACCTCGCCTCCAAGGTCGAGGCGCTGCTCTGAAACCGCTGCTCATCGCCGTCGACGGTCCCGCGGCCTCAGGCAAGGGCACCATCGCCCGCGCGCTCGCCCGCCACTTCGGCCTGCCGCACATGGACACCGGCGCGCTCTACCGTGCCGTCGGCCTGTCCGCGCTCGACCGCGCCACATCCCTCGATGATGGCCCCGCGCTGGCCGCCCTCGCCGCCGCGCTCGATCTGTCGCTGCTCGAAGACCCCCGCCTGCGCCACGCCGCCACCGCCGACGCGGCCAGCCGCATCTCGGCACTCCCGGCCGTCCGCGGCGCGCTCCTCGCGCTGCAGCGATCCTTCGCCGCGCAGCCCGGCGGCGCCGTGCTCGATGGCCGCGACATCGGCACCGTCATCGCCCCGCACGCACCGGCCAAGCTGTTCGTCACTGCCAGCCCCCAGGTGCGCGCCGCGCGCCGCCACGCCGAACTCCCCGGCAGCGACCTCGACGCCGTCCTCGCCGACATCCTCGCCCGCGACGCGCGCGATTCCGGCCGCGCCGACGCCCCGCTCAAACAGGCGCCAGACGCCGACTTGCTCGACACCAGCGAAATGACTATAGACGGCGCCGTGCAGCGCGCGATTCACCTGGTTCAATCACGCACCGCATAGCAGCCGCAACCGCGCAGCAGACGGGAATGCCCCGGCTGGCTGCGCGTTTGGCTGTTCACATCAACCCGCAAGACCGCCGGACACAACCGGCCGGCCTGCAACGACAAGACAAGGATTTTCATGGCCACCGCTGCAATGCCCACCCGCGATGATTTCGCCGCCCTCCTCGACCAGTCGCTCGGCGAAAGCCAGAGCTTCGAAGGAAAAGTCGTCAAGGGGCGCGTCGTCGCCATCGAGAACGATCTCGTCGTCATCGATGTCGGGCTGAAGAGCGAAGGCCGCATCTCGATCCGCGAATTCACCCCCCCGGGCCAGCCGCCCGAAGTCGCCGTCGGCGACGAGGTCGATGTCTATGTCGACCGCGTCGAGAACGCCCATGGCGAAGCGATGCTGTCGCGTGACCGCGCCCGCCGCGAAGCCGCTTGGGATCGCCTGGAAAAACAGTTCGAAGCCGGCGAGCGCATCGACGGTATCATCTTCGGCCGGGTCAAGGGCGGCTTCACCGTCGATCTCGGCGGCGCCGTCGCCTTCCTGCCCGGCAGCCAAGTCGACATCCGCCCGGTGCGCGACGTCGGCCCCCTGATGGGCATGTCGCAGCCCTTCCAGCTCTTGAAGATGGACCGCAAGCGCGGCAACATCGTCGTCAGCCGCCGCTCCATCCTCGAGGAATCGCGCGCCGAGGCCCGCACCGGCCTCATCCAGTCGCTCGCCGAAGGGCAGATCATCGACGGCACCGTCAAGAACATCACGGATTACGGCGCCTTCGTCGACCTGGGCGGCATCGACGGCCTGCTGCATGTCACCGACATCAGCTACAAGCGTGTCGGCCACCCGAGCGAAGTCATCGCCATCGGCGATGTGGTCAAGGTGCAGATCGTCCGCATCAACCGCGACACCCAGCGCATCAGCCTGGGCATGAAGCAGCTGGAAACCGATCCCTGGGAAGGCGCCGAAGCCAAATATCCGGTCGGCGGCAAGTTCAGCGGCCGCGTCACCAACATCACCGAATATGGCGCTTTCATCGAGCTCGAGCCGGGCATCGAGGGTCTCGTCCACGTCAGCGAAATGTCGTGGGTCAAGAAGAACGTCCACCCCGGCAAGATCGTCTCGACCAGCCAGGAAGTCGATGTCGTCATCCTCGAGGTCGATGGCGAGAAGCGGCGCATCTCGCTCGGCCTGAAGCAGGCGCAGCGCAATCCCTGGGAAGCCTTCGCGGAAAACCACCCCGTCGGCAGCACGGTCGAGGGCGAGGTCAAGAACTCCACCGAATTCGGCCTGTTCATCGGTCTCGACGGCGACGTCGATGGCATGGTCCACATGTCGGACATCGCCTGGGGTGTCACCGGCGAAGCCGCGCTGGCGCTGCACCGCAAGGGTGAAGTCGTCCAGGCGCAGGTGCTCGAAGTCGATGTCGAGCGCGAACGCATCTCGCTCGGTATCAAGCAGGTGTCGCAGGCCGGCGCCTCCACCGCGCCTGCCGGCGGCGGCGATTTCCGCAAGAACGAGATCGTCACCGCGACCGTCATGGAAAACCGCGACGGCGGCATCGAGGTGCAGATCGGCGAGGATGGCCCGACCGCCTTCATCAAGCGCGGCGACCTCAGCCGCGACCGCGACGAGCAGCGCCCGGAACGCTTCCAAGTCGGCCAGAAGGTCGATGCCATGGTGATCGGTTTCGAACGCGGCAAGAAGCCGATGCTGTCGATCAAGGCGATGCAGATCGCCGAGGAGAAGCAGCAGGTCGCGCAATATGGCTCGTCCGACTCGGGCGCTTCGCTCGGCGACATCCTGGGCGCCGCGCTCAACAAGGCACGCGAAAGCAACTGATGGCGCGCTGCCGAAAGGCAGCCGCCTTGAAAATGGCGCGGCCGGTGCATCATTGCGCACCGCCGCGCCTTTGTTTTGCACTGCTCACCGCCGCATTCGCTTGACCAAAGCCTCTTCGCAGCGGCATATTTCCCACTTATACAAAGCTGTTGACGGAAACGACGCGGTCTGGGGGGCCAAAGGCATGATCCGCTCTGAACTGGTGCAGAAGGTCGCTGACGCCAACCCGCATCTGGGACTGAAAGACGCCGAACGAATCGTCGCCACCATCCTCGATTCGATCAGTGACACGCTGGCCAGCGGCGGTCGCGTCGAGCTGCGTGGCTTCGGCGCCTTTTCCACCCGCGCGCGCGATGCCCGCACCGGCCGCAACCCGCGCACCGGCGTCGCCGTCAGGGTGGACGCCAAGCGTGTGCCCCACTTCAAGCCCGGCAAGGAATTGCGCGAGAAGCTCAACCTCGGCTGACAGCGCCCGCGGATGTGGCGGAACCGGTAGACGCAGCGGACTTAAAATCCGCTTCTGGCTTCAGAGTGCGGGTTCGAGTCCCGCCATCCGCACCATTTTCGTTGATCAGGCAGCGCCCAGAGAAGGACAGCGCCGGCGCGCAGGCGTGCTTGCGACCTTCGGGATTCTTCATGAGCCGGGCTGCGCCCGGAGAAGGCGGCGCACCCGCGCCGGCGCGCAGTCGCGCTTGCGGCCTTCGGCCGGTCAGGTGCGATAACCAATATCACGGTTGCGACATCCCCTATCCCGCCCGCGCCTTCGTCGAGGCGCCGATCTGCAAGTCGCACACCAGCAGCCGCGTCTCCCGCGCCCGCGTCGGGTTCGCCAGCTTGCGCACGATGGTCTCGATCGCGGCATCGGCCAGCTGCGGCAGCGGCTGCCGCATCGTCGTCAGCCGGTACCGGTCCCAGGTGCCCGCCGGTACCCCGTCAAATCCCGCCACCGACAGGTCATCCGGCACATGCAGCCCGCGGCTCGATGCCTCGTCGATCGCCCCGATCGCCATCACGTCGCTCACACAAACCAGCGCCGTCACCTTCGCCTTGCCCGACAGCAGCGCCGACGCCCCCGCACGCCCGGATTCATAGCCGAAATCGCCGATCGCCACCGGCACCGCCCGCCGCTCGATCCCCGCCTCCGCCAGGGCATCATAAACCCCCTGCGCCCGGTCCAGCGCCAGCGAAGACCGTTGTGGGCCTTCTACCATGGCGAAATCCCGGTGCCCCAGCGCCAGCAGATGCTCCCCCAGCACGCGGCCCGCCGCGCGATGGTCGCAGCTCACCAGGTTCGCCGCATAATCCGCCCGCGCCCGATTATACAGCACCAGCTCGACCCCCTGCGATTCCAGGATCCGCGCATCCGCCGCCGGCACCTCCGTCAACGACAGCACGCCATCCACCTGATAGGACAGGATCTGATCGACCACGTCGGAGACCTGCAAGGGATCATCCACCGTGAACAGCATCACCCGCATCCGGTGCGCGTCGGCAGCATGCGACAGCGCGGACAGCACCTCGGGAAAATGCGAATTGGTGTTGGTCGTCATCAGAATGGCGATCACGTTGGACCGGCGCGTCAATAGCGCCTGCGCCATCGCGTTCGGCCGGTATCCCAGCTCCCGCGCCGCGGCCAGCACCCGCTGCCGCACATGCGCCGATACGCTGCCATCGCGGAACGTCCGCGACACCGCCGACTCGGACACGCCGGCAATCGCCGCCACGTCCGCCGCGCGCGTCCGTTTCGGCTCTTCCGGCACCACCCGCGCCCGCCGCCGTCCCCGTTCCACCATCGCCGCACTCCCGCCAGGCCCCAGCATCGATTATCGCATGGATGAAACCGGTTGCAAGAACAACATCGCTTGCATTCCCCTTTTTGCACTGGCAGCCTTGCAGAAATTGCAAGAGGCCCCCGTGTCCACCGTCACCGTCCATCGTCAGGCTGCAAGCATCGCCGCACCCCACGCGCGAGTCTCGACGCCCGACGATCTCGACGCGCTCTACGCGCTTGCCTGTTCCGGCGGCAGCGGCCTCACCAACCTGCCGCCGGACCGCGGGGCACTGGCGATGAAACTCGCTGCCAGCGCCCGCGCGCTCACCGATCCCGCCGCGCGAGAGGCCGGCGCCGCCATCCTGCTCATCATCGAACAGGCGGGCGAGATCGCCGGCACCTCCTGCATCTTCCCCCGGGTGGGCGCCGAATGGCCTTTCTACAGCTATCGCCTCACCCGCCAGGCCAATCGCTCGCGCGCCGTCAACCGCCTGAAGGCGCAAACCCTGCTCAACCTCGCCAATGATTTCGATGGCGAGGCGGAAGTCGGCGGCCTGTTCATCAACCCCGCCTTCCGCGGCGCCGCCCTGGGCGCGCTCGCCGCCCGCGCCCGCTACCTCTTCATTGCCCAGCACCGCGCCTGGTTCCGCCGCCGCGTCATCGCGGAGCTGCGCGGCTATCAGGACGCCGACGGTCGCTCCCCCGTCTGGGATGCCATCGGCCGGCATTTCTATGACATGGAGTTTCACGAAGCCGACCGCACCGGCGCCGTGCAGGGCAACCAGTTCATCGCCGACCTCGGCCCGCGCTACCCCCTCTATGTCTCGCTGCTGCCACCCGCCGCCCAGGCTGCCCTCGGCCGGCCGCACGACGATGGCCGCCCGGCGCTCGAGATGCTGCTGGCCGAGGGCTTCGCCGACGGCGACTATGTCGACATCTTCGACGGCGGCCCTACCCTCCACGCCGATATCGACCAACTCCGCACCGTCCGCGATGCCCGCGCGCTGACCGTCGCCGCGATCCTCGCCGGCGGCACGCCGCACCTCGTCGCCACCGGCACCGGCGCCAGCTTCCGCGTCGCGCGCGGCGCGGTCACCCCCGCCACCACGGCCGATGCCGCCATCGATCCCGCGCTCGCCGACACCCTCGCCCTCGCCCCTGGCGACCCGATCCTCGCCGTCCCCGCCTAGAGGCCCCGATGCTGCCCTTCACCCTTCCCGAACGCCCCCCCGTCACCCGCATCCGCCACCGCGCGCGTCGGCACGACACGCCCGCCGACGCACGCACGCAACCGATGGCAGGCTTCGAACCCCAGTTCACCGACATCGTCGATTACATCGTCCGCATCACCGACGAGATCTGGATGGACCGCGCCATCGGCCGCATCTACGACACCTATGATGCCAGCTGCGTCATCTTCTCCCACTATGGCGTCACCCGCTCGGTCGAGGAGGTGATCGCCGGCACCGTCACCACCCTCAACGCCTTCCCGGACGGCGAGATCCACCACCTCAACGTCGCCTGGAGCGGCGATGAAAGCAGCGGCTTCTACACCTCGCACCTTGGCCACAGCCGCTCGACCAACCTCGGCCGCAGCGGCTGGGGGCCGGCCACCGGCCGCCGCGCCTCGATCCGCTTCGCCGCGGACTGCATCAGCCGCGACAACCGCATCCACACCGAATGGCTGGTGCGGGACAATGGCGCCCAGGTGCGCCAGCTCGGCCTCGATCCGCACGATTGCGCCCGCCGCGTCGCCGCCAGCCCCGGCTTCGAAACCGTCCTGCTGGCCCCTGAAACCCGCCTCGAGGGCCAGGCCCCGCGCGGCGCCCTCACGCTCGATCCAACTACGCCCGACGGCTGGGCACGCCACCTGTTCCACAATCTATGGAACCTGCGCCGGCTGGACTGGCTGCCCAACCATTATGCCCCGGACGCCACCGTCCACGCCGGCGGCGGCCGCGTCGCCAGCGGCCTTCGCGCCATCGGCCAGCTGCTCATCCACATCCTCGCCGCCATGCCGGACGCCATCATGCGCGTGCAGCACGTCTGCCATTCGGAGGAGACCGACGGGGTCATCGTCGCGGTCCGCTGGGTACTCGAAGGCAGCAGCAAGGCTGGCGGCGTGCTCGGCGACTGTCCGGAGGGCAAACCCGTCTTCATGCTCGGCGTCAGCCACCTGCGCCTCGATGCCAGCGGCAAAATCGCGGAGGAATGGATGATCTTCGACGAGATCGGCACCCTTGCCCAGGCCTGGTGCGCATGACCGCCTGGAACGCCCACCCCCAGATACTGTCGCCGGTCGGGCGCCCGCTCGCCGACATCCTCGAACCCGGCCCCCGCCGCCAGGACCTGCCCGGCTTCGAACCCGTCTATCGCGATTTCGTCGACTATATCATGCGCTGCACCCACCGCATCTGGGAAGAAAAGAACATCGGCCTCTGCCGCAGCCATTATGGCGACGACTGCACGATGCACACGCTCGCCGGGCCCGCCGTCGGCGCCGACGCCGTCACCCAGGGCACCATCGCCGCCCTTGCCATGTCATCGGACCGGCAGGTGATCGGCGAGGATGTGATCTGGAGCGAGGACGCCGACGGCCGCCTCTACAGCAGCCACCGCATCACCAGCCAGATGACGCATATGGGCGACGACGCGATGCTCGGGCCGGCCACGCTGCGCGGCACCGGCGTCACCACCATCGCCGACTGCGCCTGCCGCGAAAACCGCATCGTCGAGGAATGGCTGGTGCGCGACAACTGGCGTGCCGTCGCCCAGGTCGGTGGCGACCCCTGGGCACTGGCGCAGGCCCAGGCCACCGCCGACCGCGAGGGCGATACGCGCCGCCACGCCTGGCGCGCGCAATCCATCGCCGCCATCCGCGCCGGCGGCGACTGTCCCATCCCCACCGACCACCCCGCCGCGATCCCGGCCGCGCTGCTGGCCGATGCCTTCCGCCACGACCTCTATGGCGACGCCGCCGCCCGGCTTTCCCCCTCCGCCGAGATCCGCTGGCCCTCCAACCGCCACGGCTTCGGTCGCGGCTACTGGATCGGTTGCGCCACGCAACTTCGTGGCCTGCTGCACGCCGCCGCCTTCCAGCTCCAGCATATCGCCGCCCGCCCGCTCCCCGCCGGCGACATCGCGGTCGCGCTGCGCTGGGCACTCACGGGCCACCACCGCAGCCCCGGCCTCTGGGGCCCCGCCACCAACCGCGAGATCCTGATCCTCGCCGTCTCCCACTACCGGCTGCGCGCATCATCGATCCTCGAGGACATCACCGTGTTCGACGAACTCGCCATCCTCCGCCAGATCGCCGGGGGCTTGGGCGCATGACCGCCGGCGATACGCTGCGCGCGCTCGCCGCCGGCACCGCGGCGCCCGTCCTCCCCGCCTGCCGCCTGGAAAGCGGCAACACCGACCATTTCGGCGCCGAGGCCATCGCCGACGCCTTCCGCCGCGCCCCCCTCACCGACCTGGCCGTGGCGCTCGAGGCCCCCGGCCATCTCGCCCTGTTCGGTGAAACGCAGGCGCTGTTCGCCGACCTGCACGGCGCGCACATCGCCCGCCTGTGGCGCATCGGCCAGCCCGATCCGGGCGCAGGCGAACCCGCCGTCAGCGTCGCCTTCGATACCGACCTGCACCAGGCCCGCGCCGACCTGTTCATCGCCGCCACCGACCATCCGGCGCTCGATCCCGCGGCGCTCCCCCGCCTGCGCAGCCTCGCCCTCGCCCTGCTCGCCGGCAGCCCCGGCTTCCGCACCCGCGCCTTCGCCGTCCGCGCCTTCGGCACCGCCGGGCAGGGCGCCGCCCTGCTCGCGCTCCACGCCCTCGCCGCCAACCCCGTCCGCGCCCCCAGCTTGACCATGGCCGCGCTGCGCTGGGACGGCGAAGACAGCCAGACCCTGTGCGATCCACTCATACCGCGCGATCTCCGCATCCGGATCGTCGCATGACAGCCCTCAGCAAGCGGCTGAAAATCTCCTATGCCCTCGGCAGCACCGCGGAAGCCATCGCCATCACCGCCACCACCAGCTTCCTGCTGCTGTTCTACAACCAGGTGAAGGGCCTGCCCGCGGCGCATGTCGGCCTGGCGCTCGCCGCCGGCCTCATCGTCAACGCCGTCTTCGATCCGCTGGTCGGCAGCTGGTCGGACCGCACCCGCTCGAAATGGGGCCGCCGCCACCCCTTCCTGTTCGCCTCCATCCTGCCGGCCGCCCTGCTGTTCTGGGCGGTCTTCAACCCGCCGGACATCGGCGAACTCGGCCAGCTCATCTGGCTGGCGCTCGCCAACACCATGCTGCTCCAGGCGATGACCCTCTACCACACACCGCACCTCGCCCTCGGTGGCGAGCTGTCAGAGGACTATCTCGAACGCACCAGCGTCATGGCCTACAACAGCTTCTTCCTGTGGATCGGCGACACGCTCGGCTGGCTGCTCTCCTTCCGCGTCTTCTTCGCCGCCACCGAGCAATTCCCCAACGGCGCGCTCGACCCCAGCCGCTGGCCCACCTTCTCGATCACCATCGCGCTGATGATCCTCGTCATGCTCAGCTACAGCAGCTGGGCCACGCGAAGCCGCATCCCCTTCCTGCCACAGCCCGCCGCCGACACGCCGCGCTTCGGGCTTCGCGAACTCTTCCGCGACATCGGCCGCGCGCTCTCCAACCGCAACTATGTCGTGCTCCTCGTCGGCCTCTTCTTCCTGTCGATGATGGTCGGCGTCCGCTCCGGCCTGTGGCTCTACGGCGCGACCTACTTTTGGCGCCTCACCAACGACCAGATCAGCTGGTTCGCGCTCGGCAGTTTCGCCGGCTACCTGTTCGCCGCCTTCGCCGTCAAACCGCTGCACGCCCGGCTGGACAAGCGCTGGACCGGCGCCGGCGCCCTCTTGCTCTACGCCATCGGCCCGGCCATCCCGCTGGCGCTCGGCTGGCTGGGTATCCTCAGCGCCGACACGCCCGGCCTGCTGCCCATCCTCATCGGCTTCTCCATCCTGCAACACGCCCCCTACAGCCTGATGACCACCACGCTATATTCCGCGCTCGCCGACATTGCCGACGAGAATGAGCTGAAACATGGCCTGCGCCAGGAAGGCGTGCTCTACGCCACCCGCACCTTTTTCGCCCGCGTCGACCAGGCGCTCGGTACCGCGCTCGCCGGCTTCGTCCTCACCCTCATCGCCTTCCCGGAAAAGGCCACCCCCGGCCAGGTGCCCGAACCCGTGCTGATGGGCCTCGCCGCCGCCTTCGTCCTCTCCACCATCCCCGGCCTCGTCGCCGGCATCTTCTACGCCATGCTCCGCGTCACCCGCGGCAGCTACACCGCCACCCGCGCCGCCCTCGACGCCAGAGCGCTTTCCACAAAAGGGGAAGCTGGTTCGGTGGAAAGCGCGACAGTTCAAAAAGCACCCGGAACCCCCGCATGAACGCCATTGCCCTCCCCGTCCGCCACGCAACCAACAAGGCGATGCTCGCATCCCTGCTGGCCGAGCTTGCCCAAGGCGACATCCCCGCCGCCCTGGCCCGCCACTGCCACCCGGACTGCATCTTCGACATCTTCCATCCCTTCAACCGCATCGAAGGGATCCACGCCGCCGCCGAACGCTTCTGGCAACCGCTGCGCACCGCCTTCCCCAACGCCGAACAGCGCCTCGCCTTCGTCATCGGCGGCACCTACGAGGGCCGCGAACAGGTCAGCAGCTGGGGCCATCTGATGGCCACCTTCGACGCCCCCTGGCTCGGCATTCCGCCCACCCACGGGCTGATCGCGCTCCGCTTCGGCGTCAACGCCCTGGTCCGCGACGGCCGCATCGCCAAGGCCTATGTCCTGCTCGACATCGTCGACCTGATGGCCCAGGCCGGCCTCTACCCCTTCCGCCGCATGCCCGGCAGCCCGGCGCAATGGGCCTTCCCCCCCTGCGACACCGGCGCCACCGCGCTCGGCGCGGATCCGGAACAGGGCGCCACCACGCTCGCCATCGTGCGCGAAATGCAGATGGGCCTGCCGAAACCCGCCGAATTCGCCACGCTGGAAACCAGCCCCAGCCGCCACAGCCACCACTGGCACCCGGACATGAACTGGTACGGCCCCGCCGGCATCGGCTCGATGCGCGGCCAGCGCGGCTTCCGCGATTTCCACGGCGCCCTTTTCCTTCAGGCCTTCCCCGACCGCAGCGGCCGCCCGCGCGACCCGAACGGGCCGGAGGATGGCCCCGGCCATTACACGCAGCTGGGGGATGGCCGCTACGCCGTCACCGGCGGCTGGCCGTCGCTTGTCGCCACGCATCTGGGCGGCGAATGGCTCGGGCTGCCGCCCACCGGCCGCCGCATCGAAATGCGCGTCGCGGACTGGTATCGGCTCGATGCCGACAACCGCATCATCGACAATTGGGTGATGATGGACATCCCGCACATCGTCCACCAGATGGGCCTCGACCTCTTCCACGACCTCGGCTTCATCACCAACCCGGCGCAACCGCGCTGGCCCCGCTGAGGCGTATTTGCAACATCCGACCGCATCCAGCGCCCCGATCCGAAATAAATCAATGCAACCGGTTTCATCGATATTGACTGCGGATGCACCTGCATGATGCACTGATGCCGAACCAACAAAGGGGGGCCATCATGGCAACTGCACGCACCGCTTTCCGTCTCGCACTCATCTCCTCGACGATGCTGGCGGCCCTCGCCTCCCCCGCCCTGGCGCAAACCGTTGCCGCCCCGGCCACCGCCGCTGCCGCCGAGGATGTCGGCGACGACATCGTTGTCACCGCGCAGCGCCGCGCCGAGCGCGTGCAGGACATCCCGCTCTCCGTCTCCGCCATCTCGGGCGACGCGCTGAAGAACGCCGCCGTCACCGATGTCGAACGCATCGAGCAGCTGGTCCCCGGCGTCCGCTTCGGCCGCTCCGGTGCCGCGCTCCGCCCCGCCATCCGCGGCACCTACACCGAAAATGTCGCCGTCAACGGCGACCCGCGCATCGGCATCTATGTCGACGACATCTACCAGTCGCGCACCCAGCAGATCCCGCCCATCGTCGACCTCGATCGTGTCGAGGTGCAGAAAGGCCCGCAGGGCACGCTCTACGGCCGCAACAGCTTCGGCGGCAACATCGCCTTCAACTCGGCGCTGCCCAAAAACGAATTCGCCGCCGGCATCGACGCGCTCTACGGGCGCTACAACCACATCCGCGGCGAGGCCTTCGTCAACCTGCCGATCTCGGACGGCGTCGCGCTGCGCATCGCCGGCATGGGCGAGCAGTCCGACGGCTACATCAGGAACCGCAACCCCAACGGCAACGACGCCGGCGACAATGACCAGGCCTTCGTCCGCGGCACGCTCCGCATCGCGCCCAGCAACATCGAGGGTCTCGAGGTGCTGCTGCGCGGCTCCTACCTGTGGCAGGGCGGCAACGGCATCTACGGCTTCGGCTACAAGGAAGTCGGCGTCCTCGTCGACCGCGACCTGATCCGCCAGCCCGGCGGCTCGATCACCCGCAACGGCGTCACCTACAATTTTCCCAACGGCTTCAACGGCCAGAGCTGGACCGGCACCCCGCTCAACGTCGATTCCCGCTACCGCGACGGCATCCCCGACGTGAACGGCGTCGATGTCGGCATCCCGGTCGATGCCGACCCCTATGTCATCGATTTCGCCGGCAAGACCTTCCGCCGCACGCGTCAGCACCAGTGGGGCGGCACCATCAGCTACGACGTCGGCGCGGTGAAACTCCGTTCCATCACCAGCTACACCGATTTCAACAACTTGGTCACCGGCAACAGCCTGACCCCGGTGCAGCTCAACTTCTCCTATATCCGGACCCGCGCCAAGACCTTCACCCAGGAAGTGCAGCTGCTCTCCAGCGACACCACCAGCCCCTTCCAGTACATCGTCGGCGGCTATTATTATAACGACAACATCACCGAACATAATGTCACCAACGTCAACCGCGCCTACAACACGGTCGGCGCGCCGGCCGGCCAGAAGCTCTACAACTGGGGCTTCACCGCGCTGCCGACGCTGGCGAACGGCACCACCGTCGGCAACATCGACCAGACCTTCGCCTACGACAGCCTCACCGCCTACCAGCAGAAGATCAAGTCGCTCGCCGCCTATGGCCAGCTCTCCTACACCTTCGCCGAGAAGCTGACGGTCACCGGCGGCATCCGCTACACCAGCGACCGCAAGACCCAGCTCAGCAGCCGCTTCAACACCTTCCCCGGCTCGTCGCCGCTCTATTATGCCCACAGCATCGACGATCCCATCAATTATACCTGCGGTGGGCTGATCGCCGCCAACAGCGCCTCCAACGCGCCCGCCTCGGCCATCGCCTCCGCCTACAACTTCGTCTGCAACAACCTCACGCAGGATTTCGTCACCTGGCGCGCCGCCGTGGACTACAAGTTCAGCCGCGACCACATGATCTACGCCAGCGTCTCCACCGGCGCCCACTCCGGCGGCTTCAACACCGGCGTCGTCAACATCGGCGGCGTCAACACGCTGCTCGCCTTCGCGCCGGAATATGTGACCGCCTATGAAATCGGCACGAAGAACACGCTGCTCGACGGCAAGCTGACCCTCAACGCCGCCGCCTTCCTCAACAATTTCCGGGACCTGCAGGCGCAGACCTCGATTCCCAACCCGGCCAACCCGGCCGCCGTTCTGGCTCTCGTCCAGAACATCGGCAAGGACCGCGCCTATGGTGTCGACCTGGAAATGGTCGCCCGCCCCACCCCCAACCTCACCTTCAACCTCGCGTTCAACTGGCTGCACGCGCGCGAGATCGAATATGCCGTCAACACCTTCAACTTCGGCGGCATCGCCTCCTTCTGCTCCACCACCGTCACGCCGGACTGCAACCTTTCAACCGGCGAGCAGAATACGGTGCAGGGCACACCCTTCCCCAACGTCCGCACCGATCCCAACCGCTTCGTGCCGGTCGTCGCGCCCGATGGCAGCCAGGTGACGGTCGGCGGCGTGCCGCAATGGCGCTACGTCATCGCCGGCAAGGGCCGCGACGGCACCGTGTACCAATCGCGCAAGGCGTTCCAGCCGGACTATACCGTCCAGGTCGGCATCGCCTACCGCATCGACATGGGCGATGCCGGCAGCCTCACCCCCGAAGTCCAGACCTATTTCAGTAGCGACTATATCCTCACCGACCTGACGCCCGACTTCGGCAACCAGAAGGCCTTCACCCGCACCGACCTCCGCCTCACCTGGCGCAGCGCGGACGAGCGCTTCCGCATCCAGGCCTTCGTCAACAATATCGAGGATACGGCGGTCATCACCCGCGCGGTCTATGCCAGCAACCGCACGCTCCAGGCGAGCTTCGCGATCCCCCGCACCTACGGCGTGCAGGCGGGGTTTAAGTTCTAGGCGCAGCGCCGCTGTGCCGTCGCCAAAGGCGTAAGGCACAGACAGGCGCAAGCCCGGCCGGCGGGCAGGCCGACGCGAGAGCGGCGGCTTTGCCGTCGCCCGCGTCGGTCTGACCCGTCCGACGACTCGCGCCCTAAGCCCCCGTCTTCATCTTCGCCTGAATCGCCTTAAACCACGCCGGAAGCTCGGGATCCGGCGCCCGCGGCACCGGCTGGCCTTCCGGCACCGGCGCCGGCTTCTGCTGCCGCGCATACCATTCCAGGCTGGACAGGCTCGGCTCCTCCCAGGTCTCCGGCGCCTTCAGATAGAGCGGGTCATTCTTCGCCACATAATCCAGCGTGCGCCGGTCGATCTGGTTGATGTCGTCGAAACTGCCCATCACCGTATTGTACATGGCATGCCCTGGCGTCGGCCCCATCAGCATCCACGGCAGCCACGGCGTCACCCGGTGCCAGCTGCCCTGATACTCCACGCTGGTGCGGCGCTTGTCCTGCATGTCGGCCCAGTTGATGACATAGTTGAACATCTCCGTCACCTGCGCGAACGGCGACGCGCTCTCGCGCGGCCATTTCGACGGCTGCAACGCGCTCGGATAGAAAAGGTTGATGTGGCTCTCCAGGCTCAGCAGCCCGCGCCGTTTCGTCCAGTGCAGCTGGAACGGCCGGCGCGGCGGCTTGAACGTGTTGAGGCCGCCATAGTTCGGCGGATCGGGGAAGAAATCGGTGATCGTGTGGTTGAACGGATCATTCTTGATCGGCACCACCTTCACCGTCTCGTTCAGATAGGGGTTCTTCCACTCGGTGATGATCTCGCCGCTCGCCAGGTCGGTGTAATAGCCGATCTCCCGCAACACCTTGCGGTATCCGCCGTCGGGGCCGGGGTTCGGCAGCAGCCGCGCGGTGCTCAGCATGGTGAAACCGCACAGGTCCCGGACCGCCTCGCCGGGCCGCACGCCCATCACGATGCCCTGCGCCCAGCCATATTTGGTGCTCTTCATGTCGGTGTTGCCCAACAGCCGCGCCCAGGCCTCGCGGTTCCCCGCCGGCGTGGTCAGGTCCAGGAACGGCCCCTTCAGGCTGGCGGGGTCAGCGAGCGCGCGCGACGTCCGCTGCGCGTTCGCCGCCGTCCCGCCCAGCGCCACCGCCGCCATCAGGCTGCTGCCCATCAGGAAATCCCGCCGATCCATACCCGTCATCCTTCACCAGACCATGGCATGCTGATAGGCCCGGCCCGTTGACGCAAGCGCACGATGCCGCTTATCTGACCGCATGGCGGATAGCGAAACCTCCGAGAGCCCGCGCGAGCATGTCCGCTCGATCGGCCGCGGCCTCGCCGTGCTCCAGGCCATCAACCGCGGCGGCTCGATCAGCATGATGCAGATCTGCCGCGAGGCGCAGGTGCCCTACCCCACCGCCTGCCGCATCGTCGCCACGCTCATCGACGAAGGCATGATCGAACGCGAACCCGCCCGCAAGCGCTACCGCCCCACCGCCCTCGTGAAAACACTCGCCGTCGGTTATCAGGAGGAGGATGACCTGATCCACGCCGCGAGGCCCCACATCGTCGCGCTCTGCCGCGCCGTCGGCTGGCCGATCAGCGTCTGCACCCGCGTCGGCAACAGCATGATGGTGCGGGACAGCACGCACCGCCTCACCAGCCTCACCCTCAACAACTACGCGCCGGGCTACACCCTGCCCCTCACCGAATGCTCCACCGGCAAGGCCTGGCTCGCCCATGCCGACCCGGACGAGCGCGCCCGCGTCCTCGAAGGCCTGAAACGGCTGGACGGACCGGCCGAGCGCATGGCCACCCTCCTCACCCGCGACAGCCGCACGCTGGAGGACATCCGCACCCGCGGCTACGCGACGCAAGCCCGCAACAGCTACACCGCCACCCCCGGCAAGACCAGCAGCCTCGCCGTCCCGCTGTTCCGCCAGCACGCCGGCGGCGGCCAGGAACTGGTCGGTGCCATGGCCCTCATCTTCTTCGCCAGCGCCATGCCCATGGCCCGCGCCGAGGCCCAGTTCATCCCCGACCTCAAACGCACCGCCACCCTGATCGCCGCCGACATGGCAAAGGTCAGCGGCGGCTGATCAATTTCCTTTCGTCGCAGGCGTTGACACACCCGCAGGTGGCGCAGCCGCCGGTGAAGCAGGCGCAGCCGCCGGTATTGCTGTCGGAACAGCCGCGGTCGGCGTGGCCGAAATTGTCACTGGAGCGATAGGGGCACTTTCAACGGCGACGACTGTATCTTCCGCCGTATATCCATTCATCGCAGTCCCTATCGGGAAATCCGCAGACTTTCCTGTCACGAAAGCGGAGAAGACCCCTGCAACAATGGCAACGCCAACGGTTGCAGCCGTTCCGCTTGATCCTTGATCATACGATTTTCCATCGATCCTTACCTTTTGATCTCCAAGCATAACGTATAAAAGCTGAGTGTTCATTTTTCCTGAACGACCAAATGAGCCCTTCTTTATAACATTGGTTACTTCACCAACAGCCCGGGCGCCAGCCGGTATAATCGTTATACCGTTGACCTTCACCGCTTCTTCTACTGTGAGATTGAAACGATCCCCAACTTTCGAGAATTTAGAATTAAGCGGATCAAGCGTTTTCAACCTAATAACTGTACCCTCGCGAAGCATCATCTGCCCAGCAGGCAATTCTTGACGTACAACCGACGCCGTGTATTGCGCCATTGCAGGCGATGTACACGCTAGTGTCAGACCAGCGGTCAGAATTGCAGCTGCACGACTAATAAACATTTTTACTTCCCCCAGTCTATCCCTCCTTCTTTCATACTGTCCATCCGACAGCTGTCAATGTCGATGACACAATGCATGGCTTGATTCCAAGAGTGCATTGCGTCATGGAGAGGTGTCCGGCCATCCCGCAAGGGGTGGCCGTTTTCGTGACCGGAGCACAGCCATGACGCAAGCCACCCCCCTGATGCCGCACGCCACCGCCACCTGGCTCGTCGAGAACACCGCCCTCACCTTCGCCCAGATCGCCGCCTTCTGCGGCATCCACATCCTCGAGGTGCAGGCGATCGCCGACGAAACCGCCGCGACCAAGCTCACCGCGCGCGATCCCATCCGCGCCATGGAACTCACCCAGGCCGAGCTGGACAAGGGCCAGGCCGACCCCAACTACCGCCTGCAACTGCAAAAGGGCCCGGCGCAGATCCGCCGCACCACCGGCCCCCGCTATACGCCGCTGGCGAAACGCCAGGACAAGCCCGACGGCATCGCCTGGATCATCCGCAACCACCCCGAAGTCAGCGACGGCCAGATCGGCAAGCTGATCGGCACCACCAAGCACACCATCGCCGCCATCCGCAGCCGCGAGCATTGGAACATCGCCAACATCACGCCCAAGGACCCCGTCACCCTCGGCCTGTGCAGCCAGCGCGAGCTGGACGCGACCGTGGCGCTCGCCGCCAAGCGCGCCGGCCTGGCCCCCGTCGAGGACACCCGCCTCGGCAGCGACCGCGAAGCCATGCTCGAACAGCTCCGCACGGAGCGCGAGGCGGCCGCGCGCGCCGCTGATGGCATCCTCCGCGGCGAGGAACTGACCGCCGAAACCCTGTTCAAGAGTTGATCCCCGCCGCCCCCCGCACGCCGGACGAGCTGCGCGGCCTCGCCTACCCGCACGGCCGCTTCACGCCCGACAACGGCGGCCTGGCCGAGGTCGCGCCGGGCATCTTCTGGCTGCGCATGCCGCTGCCCTTCAGCCTCGACCACATCAACCTCTGGCTGCTCGATGACGGTGCCAGCTGGGCCGTCGTCGACACCGGCGTCGCCCTCACCGCGCTCAAGGACCATTGGCGCTCTGCCCTCGCAGGCCCGCTCGCCGGCAAGCCCGTCGGCCGCGTCATCGTCACCCATTACCACCCCGATCACCTCGGCCTCGCCGGCTGGCTCTGCCGCAAATATGGCGTGCCGCTGGAAATGGCGCGCGCCGAATATCTGCTCGCCCGCACCCTCACGTCCGATGTCCGTCCCGCCTGGCCGGAGGAAGCGATTGCCTTCTACGCCCGCGCCGGCTGGCCGGACGCCGACGTCGAACCCCTGCGCCAACAGAATTGGGGCAATTTCGGCCGCGCCGTCCACGCGCTCCCCGCCGGCTACACCCGCCTGCGCGAAGGCCAGATCCTCACCATCGGCGGCCGCCAATGGCGCCTCATCATGGGCAGCGGCCACAGCCCCGAACATGCCTGCCTCTACAGCGAATCGGATCGCATCCTGATCGCCGGCGACCAGCTGCTGCCGCGCATCACCTCCAACGTCAGCGTCTATCCCACCGAACCGCTGGCCGACCCGCTCGGCGACTGGCTCGACAGCATCGACCACCTGCGGCAGATCGACGCCGACACGCTGGTGCTGCCCGCCCACAACGAGCCCTTCACCCGCGCCCACACCCGCCTCGACCAGCTCGCCGCCGACCACCACCGCAAGCTCGACGCGCTCGAGAGCTTCTGCACCGAACCCCGCACCGCCCATGCCAGCTTCGAAACCCTGTTCCGCCGCCCCGTCCAGCCCGGCGAATTGCAGATGGCCACCGGCGAAGCGCTCGCCCACCTCCACTGGCTGGAACGCCGCAACCGCCTGCGCCGCTTGCCCGACAAGGCGACGGACCGCTTCATCCGCAGCTGAGAGTCTGTTGGGAAACTGCTCAGGCCGTGGCGAGAACGTTGATTTTCGAGCACCGAAGCGCAGCGACCTTCAGGGTCGTGAGCATCGGAGCGCAGAAAATCGGCGTTCGCAGCCCGGCATGGGCGATTTACCAATCAGGCTCTAACGCTTTTTCACGGTTTTAACCAACAGCGATGGGTTGACGTAACCCGCCCCCACTACCAAATAGACACTCGGACGGGCTGATTTCCCCCTTCACCCCGTCCGATGGGCGCCGCTGGTCCCTCGGATCGGCCGCGCCCCCTCCCTGAACCCTGGCCGCTGCGCCCCGCGCAGCGGCCTTTTTTCATGCCCGGGTCTGGCGACGTGTCGGCCCCTCGCTCACACCGCCTCCCCCGCCGCCACGCCGCTCGCCCACGCCCACTGGAAATTATACCCCCCCAGCCACCCCGTCACATCCACCGCCTCGCCGATCGCGTACAACCCCGGCAGATGCCGCGCTTCCATCGTCTTCTGAGACAATCCCGCCGTCGAAATCCCGCCCGCCGTCACCTCCGCCTTGGCATAGCCTTCCGTCCCGGTCGGCACGAATGCCCACCCCCGCAAGCGCGCCTCCGCCGCGGCCAGCGCGCCATCCGCCACATTCGCCAGCTCCCCCGCCACCCCCAGCCGCTCCACCAGCGCATCCGCCAGCCGCCCCGGCAGCACCTCCCCCAGCACCGTCCGCAAGCCCACCCGCCCGCGGGCCCGCTTCACCCCGCGCAACCAGTCCGCCGGCGCCTCCGGCAGGAAATCCACCGCCACCGCCTCGCCATGCCGCCAATAGGATGACACCTGCAAAATCGCCGGCCCCGAAAGCCCCCGGTGCGTGAATAGCGCCGCTTCGGCAAACGCCGCGCCCCCCGCCCGCGCCACCACCGGGGCCGCCACGCCCGACAGCCCCTGGAACAGCGGATCGGCCAGCGTCAGCGGCACCAGCGCCGGCCGCGGCTGCACCACCTTCAGCCCGAACTGCCGCGCCAGCTCATAGGCGAACCCCGTCGCCCCCATCTTCGGAATGGATGGCCCCCCGGTCGCGATCACCAGCGACGCCGCCTCGCTCTCCCGCCCGCCATGCCGCACCCGGAACCGCCCGTCGGCATGCGTCACCCCGGTCACCGCCTGTCCCAGCGCGATCTCCGCCTCCGCCGCCTCCGCCAGCAGCATCGCCACCACCTGCCGCGCGCTGCCGTCGCAGAACAATTGCCCCAGCGTCTTCTCATGCCAGGCGATGCCATGGCGCTCCACCAGGTCCAGGAAATCCGCCGGCGTATAGCGGCTCATCGCCGAGCGCGCGAAATGCGGGTTCGCCGAGATATAGCGCTCCGGCATCGCCCCCAGATTGGTGAAATTGCACCGCCCCCCGCCCGAGATCAGGATCTTCTTCCCCGGCGCCTCGGCATGGTCCACCACCAGCACCCGCCGGCCGCGCCGGCTCGCCACCCCCGCGCACATCAACCCGGCACCCCCGGCGCCCAGGATGATCGCATCATAAACCGGCTGCATCGACCTTCCCTACCGGCAACAATCGCTCCTGACGACAGCCCCCGTCACCCCAGGCTCGCACCGGGGCCCTTTGAAACTCACAGCGCTTATCGAACCTGCGGGTCCAAGCCCCTCCCCCGCTTGCGGGGGAGGTGTCAGGCGAAGCCTGACGGAGGGGGCCCGCAACGACCCGCCCCCTATTTATCCGTCACGAAACAGGGCCGCCCCGCCGCCGCGAGCCGTGCGCACAGCTCGCGCGCCGGCCCGCGCTCCTCGAACGGCCCGATCTGCAACCGCACCAGCCCGCCGCGCTTCAGATAGACCGGCTTCGCCCCCTCCAGCGCCTCCGCCTGCTGCGCCACCAGTGTCGCCCAGGCATTCCGCGCCACCAATTCGCTGTTATAGGCGCCCAGCTGCACCCGCCACCCCAGCATGTCGGTGGTGCCCCTCGCCTCCTCCGTCCGGCCCGGGCGCGGCGCCGGTTTCGCCGCCTCCGCGGCCGGTTTCGCCTCGGCGCTCTCCGCCTGGTCCTCCGATGCCGGCGCCGTCGCCGCCACCTCCCGCGGCACCGGCATGGCCCGCCCGCCGGCCAGCAGCTCCACCGGCACCGGCTCGCCCGCCGCCAGCGCCGCCGCCGCCGCCTCGCCGCGCGCCCGCTCCGCCGGGCTCAGCATCACCGCCATCCGCGCCGCCTGTCCGTCCGCCTGCGTCAATCCCCCCTGCTGCGCCAGCAGCATATAGGCATAGCCCAGCACGCCGTTGCGCGGCGCGCCATCCCCGTTGAAACTCGCCACCCCCAGCACATAGGCGGCGCGCGTGTCCCCCTTGTCCGCCGCCGTGCGCAGCCAGGTCAGCGCCTCGCCCTTCCGGCCATCCTGATACAGCGTGATCCCCAGGTTGGCGGTCGCCGCCAGATGCCCCTTTTCCGCCGCCCGCCGGTAATAATCTTGCGCCGTGGCCATGCTCTGCGGCACCCCGCGCCCCAGCTTGTAGGCCTGCCCCAGGTTGAACAGCGCGTCCGCGTCACCCCGCGCCGCCGGCGTGATCCACTCCGCCACCGCGCCGGCCCAGTCCTGCGCGCGCCACTTCGCCACGCCCTCGGCCACCGTCGCCATCGCCGGCGCATGCAGCCCCCACGCGACCAACGCCAACAGAACAGCCCGAACCATCCTCATCCTGTATCAGTCAGCGGCTGAACCGGCAGCATCCCGGCCACCATCCGGCGACACCAGCGCACGGCTCATCGCTGCACCTCGCCACCTTTGATGGTTAACAGCACCCGTCCCTGCACCGGCAGACCATCGAACGGCGTGTTGCCCGCCTTGCCGGGCAGCGCATCCGCCTCGATCCGCCACGGCGCATCCGGATCGAACAGCAGCAGATCCGCCGGCTCCCCCACCCCCAGCCGGCCGCCCGGCACCCCGAACCGTGCCGCCGCCGTGGCGCTCAGCGCCCGCATCAACCCCGGCAAATCCAGCACGCCGTCCCGCACCAGCGCCAGCGCCAGCGGCAGCAGCGTCGCCGCCCCCGCCGCCCCCGGCGCCGCATCCGCGAACGGCAGCCGCTTTTCCTCCGCGCTGCGCGGATCATGCCGGCTCACCAGCATCGCCACCGTACCATCCGCCACGCCCTCGCGCAGCGCCAGCCGGTCGCGCTCCGACCGCAGCGGCGGCGACAGCCGGGCAAAGCTGCGGTATCCCGTCACCGCGCCCTCATTCAGCAGCAGATAGTCGGGCGTGGTCGCGGCGCTCACATCCTGTCCCGCGGCCCGCGCGGCGCGGAGCAGCGCCACACCCTCGGCGGTGGTCACGCACGCCACATGCAGCCTGGCGCCGGCCAGCGCCGCCAGCCGCAGGTCACGCGCGATCTGGATCGCCTCCGCCACCGCCGGCGCCGCCGGCAACCCCAGCCGCATCGCCGCCTCGCCCTCGGTCGCCGCGGCGCCGGCCGTCAGCGCCACATTCTCGCCATGGCTCACCACCACCAGCCCTAGCCCGGCGGCATAGCGCAGCAGCCGCAGCATCACATTGGCATCCTCGATCGCGGCGCGTCCCGTCGCCACCGCCACCGCGCCGGCCTCCCGCAGCAACGCCAGTTCGGCCAGCTCGCTTCCCCGCAGGCCGCGCGTCGCCGCCGCCAGCGGATGCACCCACAATTGCGGCTTGCCCAACCGCTCCGCCCGCTCCACCAGCGCCGGCTCATCCAGCACCGGCGACTGGTCGGGCATCAGCAGCACGCCGGTGATGCCGCCAGCAATCGTCGCCGCCTTGTCCACCCGGAACGCCGTGTCGATGATGCCCGGTGCCAGCACCTTGCCCGCCGCCTCGATCACCTCGGCCCCGCCGGCATCGACCGTCCCCAGCGCCGCGATCCGCCGCTCCACGATCAACAGGTCGCCGGCGCGCTCGCCATCGCCATCCACCAGCCGCGCGCCGCGGATCAGCAGCGGCCTCACCGGCCCTCCTCCCGCCGGCCGCGCGTCAGCACGTCCAGGCACGCCATCCGCACCGCCACCCCCATCTCCACCTGTTCGCTGATCGCGCTCCGCTGGATGTCGTCCGCCACCGCGCTGTCGATCTCCACCCCGCGGTTCATCGGCCCCGGATGCATCACCAGGCAATCGGGCTTGGCCGCCCGCAACCGCTCCACCGTCAGCCCGAAGGTGCGGAAATATTCCCGCGTGCTGGGCACATAGGCGCCGTCCATCCGCTCCAGCTGCAGGCGCAGCATCATCACCACGTCGGCGCCCGCGATCCCCGCCTCCATGTCGGTGAACGGCACCGCCCCCAGCGCCGCCACGCCCGCCGGCATCAGCGTCGGCGGCGCCACCGCCCGCACCTCCGCGCCCATGGCGGCAAGCAGGTGGAAATTGCTGCGCGCCACCCGGCTGTGCAGGATGTCGCCACAGATCGCCACCACCAGCCCCTCCAGCCGGCCCTTTCGGCGCCGGATGGTCAGCGCATCCAGCAGCGCCTGCGTCGGATGTTCATGCCGGCCATCGCCGGCGTTCAGCACCGGGCAATCGACCTTTTCCGCGATCAAACCCACCGCGCCCGATGCCTCATGCCGGATCACGATCACGTCGGGCCGCATGGCGTTCAGCGTCAGCGCGGTATCCAGCAGCGTCTCGCCCTTCTTCAGGCTGCTGGCCCCGGCCGACAGGTTGACGACATCCGCCCCCAGCCGCTTCCCCGCAATCTCGAAGCTCAACAGCGTCCGCGTGCTGTTCTCGAAAAAGGCGTTGATCTGCGTCAGCCCCGCCAGCCGGTCGTCATGCTTGCGCGCCCGCCGCCCCACATCCACCCACTGCGCCGCCTCATCCAGCAGAAAGCCGATCTCCCACGGCTTCATCCCTTCGATCGCCAGCAGGTGCCGATAGGGAAAGGGGTCGTCGATGCTCGCCATAAACACCCCCCATAGGGAAGTGCCACCGCCCTGTCAGCACCCCGCCCCGGGCGCCCTTCCGTCGCCCCTCGCCCGTTCCGACAAAAGGCTTGCCATCGGGCCGGGTCTATGATAACCATATTGGAATTGTCCGAGTCCATCGACAACAGCGCCAAGCAGCCCGTAACCCGCCCAAAACCCCCGAAATCGCTAACCCCTTGATTCAGGCTGTCACTTTTTGCGCAAAACCTTCCAGATTTCCTACCCGCAACAAACCAACAGCCTTACCCCACCCGTCACCCCGGGCTCGACCCGGGGCCCATTGAGCCCTCACCCGCCGATAATGGCCTCACCGTCCCACACACCCCCGTCATGCTGAACTTGGTTCAGCATCCATGGCGCCGCCAACACCCAACGTGGCGCAGAAAACCGACCATTTCCGCCAACCCCTTGATTCAGGCCGCCACTTTTTTCGACCAACCTTCCATAATCCAACAGCCCCCCGCGAGGCCAAGCCGCGAGAACCTAAGCAGCGGTCGGGGCAAATATCATCGGGCTTGTCGAACGCCTTCCTGTCCGGACACGCCCGCCAGCGGTTTCAGAAATCGCGGGACAGGATCACCGCCACCCGCTCCCCGCTCATCTCGACGCCGGTCGCCGGCGGCGCCCCGTCGGGATCGCTCAGCATCGCCGCGATCGCCGCCGCGCGTTTTTCCGCCAGCGGCGCGTCAAACGGCGGCTTGCCGCCCCCCACCACGATCACCCGCTGCACCGGCGCGTCCAGCTTTGCCGCCGCATCCGCCACCACCCGCTGCGCCGCCGCGCTCAGCGCCGCCGAACCCGGCGCGAACCGCAGCTCCACCTGGGTCATGCCCTTCGCCCCCGGTCCCGCCAGCGCCACCGGCGTCGGCAGTGCCACCGCCCGTACGAACCGCGCCCGTCCCTGCGGCGCCAGCCGGGCCGCGCATTTCGGCTCCTGCCACTCCACCGCCTTCAGCGTCCGCCCCTCGAACCGCAGCCGCAGCAAACAGTCGAGCATGCCATTGTCCGCCGCATTGCGAATCCCGATCCGGTAATGCCAGGTCCGGGCAAACAGCCCGGCGGCATATTGCGGCGGCCCGAGCAGCGGATAGATGGAGCGTTTCGACAGCCCCGGTTCCAGCGCCCGCAACGTCGCCACCGGCAGGTTCAGCACACCGCCCCGCGCCCCCTCCGCCGCCGGCCAGTCATCCGCCATCGCCGGCGCCGCCACCAGCATCAGCAGCAGCGCCGCCCTCATTGCCCCAGCACCAGGTCGATGCCGGCGCTCGCCGCCACCCCGCCATAGCGGCTGCCCGCCACCCCGCCAGACAGGCTCCAGCGCCCATTGTCCGCCGTCGCCCGCACGCTCACCCCCAGCGCGGTCTGGCCGCGATAGAAGCCGGTGCCCAGCCGCATCGAAATCTGCCCCGGCTCGGCGAAGATCGGCGGCTGCAAGGCAATCGCGCTCGCCGTCCCGGCATAGGCGTTGCGCGACAGGTCCCGCAGGTCGAACCGCAGCCCGGCGATCCGCGCATCGGTATATTGCTGCGCCTGGTTCACCGCCGTGGTCAGCCCGCCCTGCAACTGCGACAGGTTGACGGCATCCGTCGCCCGCGTCCCCGCCGCGACATTGATGATCTGCCGCTCGGCCCCGACCGCGCCCACCGAGACCACATTCGCCAGCCCGCCATCGCTGGAACCCGCCCCCAGCGCCACCGAATTGCTGCCGCTCGCGCTGGCATTGCTGCCCAGCGCCGTCACGTTCGCGGCCGAAGCCACCGCGCCGAACCCGCCCGCCACCGCATTCGGACCGCTCGCCACCGGCGCCGGCCGCCCGGCGGCATTGTTCGCCTGGAACGCCCCCGCGCTGCCGTTGCTCAGCGCGTTCAGCGTCGTGGTGTTCGACGCCACCTGCTGCGCCACGCCGAACAGCTGGCTGCCGTTGACGGCCTGCACCGAGTTCGCCGCCAGCGCGCCGTTCGCCACGCCATCGATGGTGCGGTTGCCGGCGCTGCCCGCGACATTCACGCTGTTGCCGCCCGTCGCGGCCCCCACGGTGATCGGCGCCCCCGGCGCTGCCTGCTGCACCAGGCCGATCGTTCCCTGCGTGATCGCCGCGGTCAGCGCGCTGACCGTCGCATTGGTGTCGTTCAGCTGCCCGCCGTTGACCGCATCGGTCGATCCCGCCGCCACATTGCCCGCCGCCACATTGGTCAGCGCCACCGGCGCCGCCGGGTTGGCCCCCACCAGCGTCGCATTGTTGGTCGCCGTGCCGCCATT
Organism: Sandaracinobacteroides saxicola; assembly: GCF_014117445.1. NCBI lineage: Bacteria > Pseudomonadati > Pseudomonadota > Alphaproteobacteria > Sphingomonadales > Sphingosinicellaceae > Sandaracinobacteroides > Sandaracinobacteroides saxicola. Next base: position 2,167,257 of record NZ_CP059851.1, read on the forward strand.
GGGCACCGTCGGCGTCGCCGGATTGCTGTAGGCGATGGGCGAAGGCCCGCTGCCGCCACCCCCGCCGCCGGATGTCGGCAGCGTGTTGATCAGCGCCTGTAAACTTCCATAGCTGCTGCCGTTATAGTTCAAGGACAGGCTGAGCGTGCCGCTGGCGGGATCGAAACCGCTGCCCCCGCCCAGGCTGCTCGCCAAGGACGACCCCAGCGAGGAGACGATCGATGATTGCGCCCCCAACGCCGCCCCGACATTGCCATAGGCCACGCCTCCGATGACATAGCTCGGCGGCGTGAATACGCCGGTCACCGGATTGAACGCGGCCCCGCCGCCCAGTGCCGCCGCCGCGGCGTTGGACAGGCCGGTCAACTGGCTGACATTGACCGCGTCGTTCGCATCCTGCCCCGCGCTCAGGCTGGTCAGCCGCCGCGTGCCCGCCGTGCCGGCAAAATCGACGGTCGAACCGGCGGTCGCCGCACCCACGGTCAGCGTGCCCGTCCCCGGTGCCCCACCGATCTGCTGCACCAGCCCGATGGTGCCGTTGTTGATGTTGTTGGTCAGACTGCCCAGCCCCGCCGTCGCCGCGGCAATGCCGGCCGTATTGATGCTGACCTGGGTGTTCGTTGCCGTCAGTTGGCCGAAATTCACCGCATCGTTCGGCGCGCTGCCGTCGGCCACATTGCCCAGCCTGGTCGGCGCGCCCCCCGGGTTGAAGGTCACCGTCGTCTTCGACGGATCGTCATAGGCCACCGCGTTCGCCGCCACCCCGGCAACCGCCTGCAACTGGCCGACATTCGCCGCATCGGTCGCCGCCACCCCGGCGGCGACATTGGTGATCCGCCGGTTGCCCTCGGTGCCCGCGACATTCACCGTCGCGCCGCCGGTTTCCGCGCCCACGGTGATCTCGCCGCTGCCCGGCGCGCCGCCCACCTGCCGCACCAGCCCCGCCGTGCCGTTGTTCAGCGCGGCGATGTTGCTGGTGTTGCTGGCGATGTTCGTGGTGTTCGTCGCCACCTGCGCGTTGGTGGAGGCGAGCCCGCTGTTCAGCGTCGCGATATCCCCCGTGTTGGTGGCAATCGCGCTGCTGTTCGCCGCAATGTTGCTGTTCGCTGTCGCCAGCCCCGTGTTCAGCGCACCGATTCCCGCCGTGTTCGCCGCGATGCCCGCATTCGCCGCCGCCAGCCCCGTGTTCAGCGTGCCGATGTCCGCCGTGTTGGTGGCCACCTGATTGTTGGTCGCGAACAGCTGGCTGCCATTCACCGCATCGCTGCTGGTCGCATTCAGCGCGCCCGGCGCCACATTGGTCAGCGTCGCCGCCACCCCGCCCGGGTTCAGCGTCACACTCGTGCGCGCCGCGCTGTCATACTGCACCGAATTGCCGGCCTGGCCGCCCACCGCCTGCAACTGCGCCAGGTTGACCGCGTCGGACGCATTCACGCCGGCCGCCACATTGCTGATGATCGTCCCTGCCGCGTTGATCCCCGCCACCGTCACGCTCGGACCGCCACTGATCGTCAGACCACTGGTATCGAGCACACTGCCCCCTGCCGTCACACTCGTAAAGCTCGGCGTCAGGCTGGTCGCAATCTGCACCTCCGCCCCGTTCTGCGTAATGACAACATTGTTGCCCGCGCTGAACGTCGCCGTCGAACCCGGCGTGATATTCGTGACGCTGCTGCCGCTTACCGCCCCCGTCGAGCCGCCCACCACTGCCGTCGTCAAGTCGAACCCGCGGTTCGCCGTCGCCTGCACGGTCGAAAGCGTCTGGTTGGTCGCAAACAGCTGGCTGCCATTGACCGCATCCGTGCTCGTCGCATTCAGAGCACCGGCGCTCACCCCCGTCAGCGTCCGCGTGCCGCCCGTGCCGGTGAAGTCCACCAGCGTCCCGCCGGTCGCAGCCCCCACCGTCAGATTGCCGCTGCCCGGTGCGCCACCCACCTGCTGCACCAGACCGGCCGTGCCATTGTTCAATGCATTGATGCTCGCCGTGTTGCCGGCAATGTTGGTGGTGGCCGTCGCCAGCCCGCTGTTCAGCGTCGCGATATCCGCCGTGTTGGTCGCAATGTTGCCGGTGTTCACCGCCACCTGCGCATTGGTCGCCGCCAGCCCGCTGGTCAGCGTGCCGATGTTCGTGTTCGCCGTGTTCAGTCCGGCATCGACCGCGCTGAACGCCGCGCCGACCGTGCCATAGGGTGCACCCTGCACCGTGAACGAACTGCCCGACAGCGTCCCCGTCGCCGGATCATAGACCGTCCCCGCCCCCAGCAGCGTCGCCGTCGAACTGCCCAGATTGCCCAGGTTCGTCGTCAGCGCACCGATTCCCGCCGTGTTCGCCGCGATGCCCGCATTCGCCGCCGCCAGCCCCGTGTTCAGCGTGCCGATGTCCGCCGTGTTGGTGGCCACCTGATTGTTGGTCGCGAACAGCTGGCTGCCATTCACCGCATCGCTGCTGGTCGCATTCAGCGCGCCCGGCGCCACATTGGTCAGCGTCGCCGCCACCCCGCCCGGGTTCAGCGTCACACTCGTGCGCGCCGCGCTGTCATACTGCACCGAATTGCCGGCCTGGCCGCCCACCGCCTGCAACTGCGCCAGGTTGACCGCGTCGGACGCATTCACGCCGGCCGCCACATTGCTGATGATCGTCCCTGCCGCGTTGATCCCCGCCACCGTCACGCTCGGACCGCCACTGATCGTCAGACCACTGGTATCGAGCACACTGCCCCCTGCCGTCACACTCGTAAAGCTCGGCGTCAGGCTGGTCGCAATCTGCACCTCCGCCCCGTTCTGCGTAATGACAACATTGTTGCCCGCGCTGAACGTCGCCGTCGAACCCGGCGTGATATTCGTGACGCTGCTGCCGCTTACCGCCCCCGTCGAGCCGCCCACCACTGCCGTCGTCAAGTCGAACCCGCGGTTCGCCGTCGCCTGCACGGTCGAAAGCGTCTGGTTGGTCGCAAACAGCTGGCTGCCATTGACCGCATCCGTGCTCGTCGCATTCAGAGCACCGGCGCTCACCCCCGTCAGCGTCCGCGTGCCGCCCGTGCCGGTGAAGTCCACCAGCGTCCCGCCGGTCGCAGCCCCCACCGTCAGATTGCCGCTGCCCGGTGCGCCACCCACCTGCTGCACCAGACCGGCCGTGCCATTGTTCAATGCATTGATGCTCGCCGTGTTGCCGGCAATGTTGGTGGTGTTCACCGCCACCTGCGCATCAGTCGCCGCCAGATCCGTCTGCAAATTGCCGATGTTGGTGTTCGCCGTGCTCAACGCCGTATCGACCGCGCCGAACGCCGCCGTCACATTGCCGAACGAAGACCCTTGCACGGTAAAGCTCGAGCCCGACAGCAGGCCCGTCGCCGCATCATAGGCGGTCGTCCCGCCCAGCAGGGTGGCCGTGCTTGTGCCCTGGTTGTTGTTGATGACGTTCAGCTGGGCGACCGCTGAGCCGACCGTGCTGAACGACGCACCCCCCACGGTGAATGATGGCGCGGACAGACCCCCTGTCAGCGGATCGTAGGTGGAGCCGGCCCCCAATGCCAACCCCGCATCATTGCCCAGCTGGTTCACCTTTGCATTCTGGCTTTGCAACTGGCTCACATTGACCGCATCAGTCGCCGCGCTGCCGGCCGCCAGATTGGTGATCCGCCGCTCGCTGCCGCCCGCCCCCACGGAGAGTTCGCCCACCGGCGCCGTCCCCGACAGCGCCGCCGTTCCGGGGTTGAACGCCGCCTGCGCCGTCAGCGCCGCCAGCGTTGCGCCCGTCGTGCTGCCACTGCCCAGCGCCAGGCTGTTGGCATAGCGAGCATTGGCCTGGTTGCCGATCGCCACCGCGCCGGCGTCGGTCGCCGCACCGGCCGCATTGGCCTGGCTCTGGTTGCCCAGTGCCACCGCACCCACGCCGCGCGCGGTGTTGTCCGCCCCCAGCGCGATCGCGCCCGTGCCGCTTGCCACATTGGGATCACCGATCGCCACCGCGCCATTGCCGGTCGCGATATTGCCGGATCCGATCGACACCGCCTTGCCACCCGTTGCCGTGGCATTCAGGCCGATCGCCACCGCCTCCGCGGCATCCGCCACAGCGCCATTGCCCAAGGCCACCGCATCCGCGGCCGAGGCATTGGCCCGCAACCCCAGCGCCATGGCAGACGACCCCGCCGCACTGGCGGCACCGCCGATGGCGATCGACTCAGCCCCGGTGGCGCCCGGATTGACCTTGGTATTGCTGCCCGGCCCCGAGAGGCTGCTGTTCACGTTGGAATAGTTCACCACCGCACCGGCTGCCACTTCCGACAGCTGGGAGACATTCACGGCGTCCGTCGGGTTGACGCCCGCGGTCAGCCCGGTCAGCGTCCGCGTGCCGGCCGCGCCGGTGAAGTCCACCTGCGTCCCGCCGGTGCCGGCGCCCACCGTCAGCAATCCTGTTCCCGGCGCGCCCCCCGCCTGCTGCACCAGCCCCAGGGTCCCCGCCGACAGGCCGGTGATGTCCGCCGTATTGGTCGCGATGTTCGCCGTGTTCGCGGCGATATTGGCATTCGCGGCCGCCAGGCCATTGTTCAATGTTCCGATGTTGCTGTTCGCCGTGTTCAGTCCGGCATCAACCGCGCTGAACGCCGCGCCGACCGTGGCATAGGGCGCACCCTGCACCGTGAACGAACTGCCCGACAGCGTCCCCGTCGCCGGATCATAGACCGTCCCCGCCCCCAGCAGCGTTGCAGTGCTGTTGCCAAAGGTGCCCAGGTTCGTCGTCAGCGTGCCGATGTTGGCGGTGTTCGTTGCGATGTCCGTCGTGTTGGTGGCCACCTGCGTATTGGTCGCGAACAACTGGCTGCCATTGACCGCATCCGTGCTCGTCGCGTTCAGCGCGCCCGGCGCCACATTGCTCAGCTTCGCGGGTGAGCCACCGGGGTTGAATGTCACGCCATTCCGGACTTGGTCGTCATACACCACGACATTGCCCGTCATTGCCTGCAACTGACCGACGTTCACCGCATCCGTTGCGGCCACGCCCGCTGCCACATTGCTGATGATCGTCCCCGCCGCGTTGATCCCCGCCACCGTCACGCTCGGACCGCCACTGATCGTCAGACCACTGGTATCGAGCACACTGCCCCCTGCCGTCACACTCGTAAAGCTCGGCGTCAGGCTGGTCGCAATCTGCACCTCCGCCCCGTTCTGCGTAATGACAACATTGTTGCCCGCGCTGAACGTCGCCGTCGAACCCGGCGTGATATTCGTGACGCTGCTGCCGCTTACCGCCCCCGTCGAGCCGCCCACCACTGCCGTCGTCAGATCAAACCCGCGGTTGGCATTCGTCAGCGACGCATCCACCGCGCTGAAGGCCGCCGTCACATTGCCAAAGGCCGACCCCTGCACCGTGAAGCTCGCGCCCGACAGCACACCCGTTACCGGATCATATACCGTGCTGCCGCCCAACAGCGTCGCCGCGCTGTCGCCCAGCGCATTGCGCCCGCTGTTCTCCGCGGTCAGCTGTGCCACCGTCACGGCGTCGCTCGCGGCACTGCCATCCGCCACGTTGGTCAGCCGTCGCGCTGCACTCGCGGTTCCGAACGAAACCTCGCTCGCCGGCGCGGCCTGCCCTGTGAGGAAAGCCGTTCCCGACGGTGCCGATGCTCCGGTTTCGGAACCCCGCCCGATCGCCACCGCGCCCGTGTAGAGCGCCCGGCTGTTCGCGCCCAGTGCCAGCGCGTTGGCACCGCTGGCCTCCGCCGAAATCCCCAACGCCGCCGCGCCCGCGGCGCTGGCACTGGCACTGTTGCCCAGCGCCACCGCATCGGCACCCGCCGCGGCCGATTGCTGCCCCAGCGCCACGGCGTTGCCACCGCTGGCGACGGCACCACTGCCCACCGCCACACCA